>DIYF01000153.1:0-54750 GCA_002427745.1 Roseivirga sp. UBA6061
AGCGGATACAGTTCCCCGCTGACGGGCAAACTTATCTACCGGCTTGCATCCCGTCAGGATCAGGACTATGCTTAAAAAAGCTAAGGGGTATATCTTTCTCATTTGGATTCAATTTTAGCATTGTCTGAAAACAATGGCGGATGTTGTTCGTCAAAGTCTGTTTGTTCCTGAAAGGCCTGTGCCATGGCCAGGATACTGCCTTCGTCATACAAGTTGGCAATAAGGGTGAGACTGGTAGGCCTGCCCTTCTTATCAAAACCTGTGGGTACACTGATTACCGGATGGCCGGTGAGGTTGGTTATGAACAGTTGCCTGCCGCGGAAGGTGGGCGAAATAATAACATCATAGTCTTTAAAGAGTGCATTGATTTCCTCAATCAGTCTGCGCCTTTGTCGATTGGCCTGCAGATACTCCACTGCAGGAATAAAGCGAGACTGCCTGAGGGAATTAGCCCGTGATCCCTGCGTCTGCTCCACCATATTATCAGTGGCCCCGCTGATTACCAGCTCATCAAAAAAGGCCCCTGCTTCTGCTCTCAGAATGATATCGAAAACAGCATAAGGATAGTCTTTTGGAAGAGATATAGCCGTTGGTTTGACGCCCAGAGCCTCAAAAGTTTTCAGAGCATCCCTGAGATTGTCTCCTGTATCAGATTTATCTGCATCAATGTCATCTTTGATATAGGCCACTCTCAGCTGATCCATTGCTTTCGTCTGCGCATTGAAAGGGGCACTATTGGTAGTCGGGTCTTTCGGGTCCCGACCATAGATGGCCTGGAACACGATCGCACAGTCTTCTGCTGACCGCGCCATGGGGCCGATTTTATCCATGGACCAGCTCAGGCTCATGGTACCGTGCCGACTGACTCTGCCATAGGTGGGTCTCAGGCCGGTAATGCCGTTTCTCGTGCTGGGTGAAGTGATAGAGCCCAGTGTTTCTGTACCAATAGAAAAGGCAACCAGCCCGGCTGCTGTAGCGGATCCCGGACCTGCCGAGGAGCCACTTGCTCCCTGTGTCAGATCCCAGGGGTTTTTGGTTTTACCACCAAACCAGACGTCTCCTCTCGCCAGTGCCCCGGAGACCAGTTTGGCAATTAAGATGGCACCCTGCTCCTCAAGCCTTTTCACCACAGTAGCCGTGTAGTCAATCACCTGATTTTTATAAGGTGCGGCTCCCCAGGTAGTTGGGTAACCTGCTACCGCCATCAGGTCTTTCACCCCATAAGGTATGCCGTGAAGAATGCCTTTGTAGTTTCCTGCGGCTATCTCCCGATCGGCTTTCCGGGCCTGTTCCATGGCCAGATCTTCCGTAATGGTAATAACACTCAGCAGCTGATCATCATAGCGCCTGATCCGGTTAATGTAAAGCTGAGTGAGGGCCACAGCTGTTAACTTTCTTTGTCTGATCAGAGAGGCCAGCTGAGGAATGCTGTAATAGGCCAGCTCTTCTTCAGAGGAAGGCATGTCAACATCTGAGGGGATTTTGGCCTGATAAGGAGTTCCCTGTTCCGGTATTTCAAACCCTGCCGGATGCGGATCAAATACCATGGCCGGAAAAGTTTCATTACTCACCTGATACTTTCTGAGGGAGTCATACCCTGCTTTGTTTCTGCCGAGGTAGCGATACATGGTATCAACGGCCTGTTTATCAAAGTCGAGCCCTATCAGCTTCTGACCGTGCTTTATGTCTTTCTTGGTAAAAGTGTATTGAGATTTGCAGGAGGACAAGCCGACCATAGACAAAATAGCCAAAGCCAGCAAAGGGAATCGGTTGTTCATGCAGGGATGGGTCTGAAAAGTTTAGGACCTTAATCTGACGATTTTCCTTGTAAAGACATAACCGCCTGTCACCAAAACTACGAGTATGGCTACCAGGGCAGCCCAGGCCACATACTCCGTTAATGTGGAGAATTGAGCAATGCGCGCCTTGTAAATTCCATAAAGTGCCCAGACCGTTACAGCGGCATACCAGCCGTTTTTGAACCGAAACAGCTGCCAGGTGGCTAGAAAAGTTGCTACCGAGATCACAACAAGCGTCAATACTACCGCGGTAATGTCCTGATAAGGAATTCCCCAGGAAATC
This sequence comes from Roseivirga sp. UBA6061, assembly GCA_002427745.1. Lineage (GTDB taxonomy): Bacteria > Bacteroidota > Bacteroidia > Cytophagales > Cyclobacteriaceae > Roseivirga. The sequence goes on from DIYF01000153.1 coordinate 2,083, forward strand.
AGGAGTGCGGAGAGATTGGCTATGGTTGCCACACAGATCCATGCGAGGTAAACACTGAAATTGGCTTTGGTGATGGCTCCTCCTGCTCTTAGCAGCTCTGTCTTCTGAGACAGCAGAAAAGCATAGATCAGAGATATCAGCAGCCCGAGCATGAGTATTACAGAAATTTCAAGTGCCTCATGATGCCATGCAAAAATCCAACCCACATTCAGCAGACAAATGCCGGCAAAAACCTTGGTGAGCCTCATATCTCCCTTGCCTTCTGACTTGAAAGATTCTACCAGTTGCACGACAATGAAACTTATATTGAGCAGGTAGATTACACTCCATATGGCGAAAGTAGAACCTGCGGGAGTAAAGAGCGCAGGGTAATGTGCTGACACTTCCCCGGTAGAAATGTCATTGATCGCACCAGTGCCCCCCAAAAAATTGATATAGAGCGTAGCCGACAAAATAAGAAGCGAAGAGAGTGCAATGAGTTTCTTCACAGACGCTATTTTGTAAAGAAACCACGTCCTTATAGGGATTGTTTAATACATGGCTGGAATAATCTGATAAATATGAAGTTTCTGCTTTGATTAACCAATCAGAGGTTGAGCCAATAGGTGAGCTTGAATACCAGGGAACGGGATTTGGACTGGCCAATATCAATAAATCCTCCCTCATCAGTAGCCAGGTAATTATCTGTATATACCAGGAAGAAATCAGACACCGGGCTGAATCGCCACTGTAATCTGGAGTTGATGTTCAGGTTCTCAATTTGGCTGTTATACTGTACAAAGGTTGTCCAAAAGAGCTTCTTCGTAAAAGTAAAGTCAAAGCGGGGCCCTATGAGGAAAAGGTTGGCATCGTTGTAAGGATCGGGTAATCTGATACGGTTATAGGCAAAGTCGATACTGGTAAAACCCAGTGGCTGATAGCGGAATGTCACCGAGCCTTCCAGGTTGATGCGCGTACCGTTGAAATAGCCACCTGACCTGGTACTCAGGTCAAAGAAAAGCTTTTTGCGCTGATCAGAGTTATAGCGTGCTATGATCAGGTTATTGGTGTACTCTGTATCGCTGGGGAGTGCCAGCCCCCCGCTCCCGCTGGGGTCAAAGCCACTGAAGAGAAAAGTGTACTGCCTGCGCAACCTGACACTGAGTCGGGAAGAATTCTTCCAGTTAATATCGTAGAGCAGGTTCACGTCCCAGTCGAGCAGGCCAAATTCATCATTGCCCACAACATCGAAATCAAATCCGGGCCCGTGGCGCTGAATTGTGCTGTTTTCAGGGAAGAATGAGTAACGGGTAGTACTGTTTACCTGCCGGATGTCATTTCTTCTTACAAAACCCACTTCCGGATTGTAACCATCGCCAACCACCTGTGAAAACAGGCGGACGTTGATTTTAGGCACACCATAGGTCAGCTGAAAACCTGTAGCAAAGGGATTTTCTCCCTGTATTTCATCGAAAGAATGATGAAAAAAGACCTTTCCATTCCAGAAATTGTCTGCCGATGCGAGGTTATAATCCACCCCGAGCGTTCGGTTCTTTTCGCTGAAATTTATGGCATCATAGCTACCTTCATCCTCGAAGGTCTGCTTGTTCACAAAGAGAAAATTGATGTTCGAACGGGCAAACACTTTCTGCTGTACTGTCAGCACCGAGTAGTTGTAAGAAGGCAGTCCGATCGTCTCATCATCACCAGCCTGCATAGAAAGCAGCCCCAGTCTCAGGTTATTATTGATCTTTCCGCTCAGCCTTACCCCGGCAGGAATCGGGTTCTGAACGTTCTGACCCGTACTTTCATCCCGGGCTACCCCTATTCTTCTGGAGAAAAACGGTCGTGTGCCGCGGTTGCCATAATTGGAAAAGAGGTCGGCATTTTCAAGAAAAAACTGCCTGCGTTCAGGAAAGAATATCTCGAACCTGTCAAGATTGGTAACCTGCTGGTCCACCTCAACCTGCGAGAAGTCAGGGTTCACCGTGAGGTCAAGGTTTAACCCGGGCGTCACGGCATACTTCAGGTCGAGCCCCATATCAAAATCCCCTGATGAAGGCCCCGCTTCCTCAAAATCCTTACTTTGCCCGGCCGCTATATAGGGAATGAGAGATATATTCTGCCCTGGCTTCTGGGTAGGTTCATCCCAGTTCATCTTCCGCATGGTGGCCAGGTTAATGATGGGGAAATTTCGGGAAATAGGCGACCAGGTGGAGCGTTCAGCAAATTCACTGTCTATGCGGTAGAAGTTCACGTTCCATTGAAGCTGGTTTTCACTAAACCTCAGTGTCTTAAATGGAATGGCCATTTCTGCCACCCAATAGCCATCATATTGTTTGGCTTCTCCATACCATTTATTGTCCCAGTCCAGCGAAAAGGAACCCTCTCCACTCCCCCCGTTTGAAATAAGCCCTTCCCTTCTTACGCCATAGGGATTGATCCCGAAAAGAGCAGCATTGGTATTGTCCTGAAAAGCATCGATCAGAATGGAGAAACTGTCATTCGCTTCACCTCGGAAATCTCTTCGCAAAGAGGGAGTTACATATTTTCGGTCAGGTTCCCGGTTTTGCATTACGCCCAGTACATAGATATACTGATCGTCATAGAGAATCCTGGCCACTGTTTGAGAAACAGCCAGAGATGTATCAAACGGAAAGAATTGTTGAAAGTCGTAAGCGGAATCGGCCGACAGCCATGCCTCATCGTCCATGATGCCGTCAATTTTAATCACTCCGGTAGCTCTTTTGATGGTGATGTCCTGGCTATTCGCAAAAGTTACAGCCAGACAAAGGGCCATCAGAGTAAGGAGTATTTTCGGCATGTCGCCAAATTAACACTTCCAAGTGATGAGATGTTTCAATTTACATCAATGGACATTTGTTGCTGTGAAGGCCTGGATTTATTGACAAAAAGCAGTAAGAAAAAAAGGGCCCCTTATGAGCCCTTGATACTTAGCCCGATGCACCACTACGCCAGGACTACATAATAATCAAGGGTTAAAATCGAACATTCTGAACAACTGAGTTCAGTTCTGTGAAGAATGATTTCACGAAGCCGTTCAAATAGATATTATGGCTTGATAATAGCAAAAAATTTAATCTCCACATTCTACAAAAACGTTGATTTGACCCGATAGAAAATGACGATCAAATCATTTTATCAAAAATATTTAATCTTAAAATTCAAGAAAGGGCCAAACAGCCTCTTTTGTATTGAAAACTCAGCTTTCAACAGCCTTTGGTGTGTCAGATTATTTTAATCCATAATCCGTCTTATCATTTTATTTTCATAGAATATTGAATAGATTAATAACTACTTAAAGTCAATTAAACTACTGAATATCACAATATAATATTTTCAGATAGAGCGTCATATCATTAAACATTAACATGAGTTTTGAAGTCATTGTCTATCAGTTATTTAGAGCTTGTAACATCGCGGTAAGTAAACCTTATCTGACTGAACGCATTAAAGCCCATCCTGATTACCCTTCGCTGGCAAGTCTTACTGACCTTCTGGATGAGTGGGAACTGGACTATTCAGCCCTGCAACTGGAACCCGCTGATCTCGCCCAAATGGAATATCCCTTTCTGGCACATGTAGTCACCAGCCAGGGCATGGAAGACTTTGAGATTGTGAAAAACGCAGAACAGCTGAACAAGGACAAAGATCGCTTTTTGCATGCCTGGACGGGGATTGTCGTGTGGATGGCGAGTGGGCAGTCTATTATCAGCGAGGATCATAAAAGTGCCCGGCTGGATGAGCTGAACAACCGCAATGCTGTATGGACTGTCAGTGCTGTCTCACTGATCGCCTTCTTTTTTACATATACCTGGCCTTTCGACCTCCTCAGTGCAGGATACGCCCTGTTTAGTCTGGCAGGTATTCTGGTTTCGGCAGCTATTGTGGGCTATGCCATGGGGAATGAGAACAGCATTTCAAGATCCTTTTGCAAGGTGGGTGTCTCCGGCTGTCAGAAAATCATTAATTCCCGTTTTAGCAAAATACTACCCCAGGTACACCTTTCAGACCTGGCTCTGATATACTTTATCGGTCTCTTGCTGGTACAAACCTTCACTGCAGGAAGCACTTCACAAGGACCAGCTCCTTTTTTCATCATTCCTTCAGCACTGGCTGTATTGGCTACGCTTATCACACTGGGGTATCAGCTGATCAAGGGCGACTGGTGCAAGCTGTGTCTGCTTTTAACAGCGGTAATCTGGGGGCAGGCCCTACTCTTGTTTTCAACAGTTTCTGTAACAGGTGCTCCGGCCATTGACCTGGCATTTCTACCCAAAGCTATAGTAGCTTTTGTACTCGGGGCGGTATGGATCGTGATAAAGCCCTATGTCGTTAAAAGTCAGAAGGTAGATGGACAGAATGTGACCATTCGAAAATGGAGGCAGAATCCGTCATGGTTTCATGCACTTTTGCCTGTGCACAAGGCCATAGACCGAAGTATCTGGAGCAAAGAGATTTTCTACGGAAACCCCGATGGGGTTTTACAGATTACCCTGGCCACCGGCCCCTACTGCCATCCCTGCTCTATCGCGCATGCCAGGCTAGAGCATATTTTCTCAAGGTACCCGGAGGATATCGGGGTGAAAATTCGCTTTGTGATTAAAGAATCAAAAGCCAGGGATAAAGAGGCCACTATGGCCATTCTTGATGCCTATGAGCGACTTGTATGGCAAAACGGCACCCCGAGTGCCGGTCACCCGCTGGCAGAGCAAATCATTAAATACTGGTTTGAACATCAGGACCTGAAGCGCTTCAGTGAACGGTACCCTTCTTCCCGTCAAGTCAGTCCGGATATGGAAAGCCTACTCAGGCAACACATACATTGGGGAAAGCAGTTTCAGATTGACCAGACACCTGGATTCTTCGTGAACGGTCATGAAATGCCCAACCCGCATACCCTGGTGGACCTCAATATCTTTCTTGACAGCTACATCGAGCAGCTCAAACCATCTCCCCGGTTTTTCGAAATGCCGGATCAGCCAAATCAGTCATTATCCTGAATGTCGTTCTTCAAAAAATTCCCTTTTCAGAAGCAAAACAGTGCTATGGACTGCGGTCCTACCTGCCTGAGCATGATTGCCAGTTATTATGGCAAACACTTCAGTATTGAAACACTGCGTGAGCTGGCAGGTCAGTCTAAGACAGGTACTTCTCTGCTGTCACTGAGTGAAGCCGGAGAATCTCTGGGTTTCAGAACACGTGGCGCCCATCTCACTTATAAGGAGCTGGCTGAGGAGGCCGTTCTGCCCTGTATTCTTCACTGGGACCATGACCACTATGCTGTGGCGATTGATTTTCCGAAAAACCAGAGTAAGATTAAAATCGCGGACCCTGCCAAAGGAATACTTACACTTACCAAAAAGGAATTTCTGGAGCACTGGATCAGTTCGGAATACGCAGATTCAGAGCCTGTAGGCACTGTCTTGCTTCTGGAACCGAGCGCTGCCTTCTATCAGAAGGAAAGTGATAAACAGACCGGAATGAACTGGCGTTGGCTCCTCACCTATCTGAAAAAGGGCAAGCTCGAGCTTCTGCAGGTTCTGTCATTGCTGCTGATCGTTTCAGTATTGCAGCTGATATTTCCCTTCATCACCCAAAGTGTGATCGATACAGGTATTGCCAATAAAAATCTGTCCTTCATCACCATTTTGTTAATTGCGCAACTGGTATTGGTTTTCAGCACCAATATGGGAGAATTCATCCGCAGCCGGATGCTACTGCAGGTATCGGCTATTCTCAACCTGTCTATTCTGTCAGATTTCTGGATTAAGCTGACACGGCTTCCGCTGAGCTATTTTACACGCAACCAGCTCGGTGACACACTACAGCGCATAGACGACCACAAAAAGATTGAGTCCTTTCTTACAGGCTCGGCTCTGAACACTTTCTTTTCCACCTTTAACTTCATTGTATATGCTATAGTACTGGCTCTCTACAATCCCAGTTTGTTTCTGGTTTTCGGAGTCGGCAGCATTCTTTATCTGCTCTGGGTACAGCTTTTTCTGCGCATCATGCGAAAAATCAACTACCAGAATTTCTTCCTGGGGTCGAAAGAGAATAACGCCACCATGCAATTGGTGGAGGGCATGCAGGAAATCAGGCTCAACAATGCCGAGCAACTAAAGCGCTGGGAATGGGAAAACATCCAGGCGCGGATTTTCAAGCTCAGTTTTAAGCAGCATTCCTACAGCCAGATTCAGCAAGTTGGCGCTACCATGATTAACCAGGGCAAGGATGTGGTCATTACCTTCATTGTGGCTAATCTGGTAATTAAGGGAGAGCTCACACTGGGGGCCATGTTTGCCATTCAATACATTATTGGCCAGCTATCGGGCCCTGTAGAACAACTGATTGGCTTCGTCAAGCAGGGCCAGGAAGCCAAAATAAGTCTTGAAAGGCTCAATGAAGTGCATCAACTGCCCGATGAAGAAAGTAAAGCAGGACTAAAAATGAGCGGATTGCCTGTGAGGGCTGAGCTCGGGGTTCACGACCTTTCCTTTACCTATCCGGGAAGTCACGATCCTGTATTTACAGATCTGAACCTGACCATACCTGCCGGTAAAACCACCGCGATTGTAGGGTCCAGCGGTAGCGGAAAAACGACACTGTTAAAGCTTTTACTCAAGTTTTATGATAACTACTCGGGACAAATCACGGTAGGCGGAGAAGATATTTCGGAGCTCAGTTCTGCTCAATGGAGAAAGCTTGTGGGTACCGTTATGCAGGATGGCTTTGTATTTAACGATACCCTGGCCCGCAATATAGCTGTGACAGAACAGGAACCCGACCAGGAAAGACTCAGGCAGGCCTGTATCATTGCCAATATTCTGGAGTTCATTGAAGATTTACCGAATGGCTTTAATACCAAGCTTGGTTCAGACGGACAAGGCATTAGTCAGGGCCAGAAGCAGCGCATCCTCATAGCCAGGGCCGTTTACAAAAACCCTGACTATCTCTTCTTTGATGAAGCTACCAACGCACTGGATGCAAACAATGAGAAATCAATCGTCTCTAACCTTAATAAGTTCTTTCACGGACGAACGGTAATTGTAGTGGCGCATCGGCTGAGCACGGTAAAAAATGCGGATAAAATCGTGGTACTGGAGCACGGCTATATTATTGAAGAAGGCACACACGAAGAACTGACTGACCGGAAAGGACGCTACTATCACCTGGTGAAGGATCAACTTGAACTTGGAAACTAAGGCTATGGAAAACACACAAGACAATCAGATAGCAGATGTAGCCGACATGAAACTCTTGTCTGGCAGGGCACACGAGTATGTGGTGAACTTCAGGCACAGATTCCTGACCTACTTTGCCCTGCCCCTGTTTCTGCTTTTCCTAAGCCTGGCACTGGCTATCAGCTGGATGGTATTGGTACCGGCAAGAGCGGAATATACCGTAACATTAGATAAGGAAGGAATTATCATACCAGAGGAAATCGCACTGTACCTGCAATCAAAAAGCAAGGAGATCAAATCAGTCCGGCTTCTTTACCCTAAGGATGATGGCCGTGTGGCAGAGCTGGATTGTGGCCTTACAGACAGGGGGCAGGTTATACTCTCAGAACAACCGGACACCCCGTTACCAAACAGTAGAATTGAGGCTACACTGGTGGTTTTTGCCAATGAAGATCGTTTTCTGTTTAAGCTATTGGATGAGCTTGCCAAAAACCTGAAGGTGAAGAAACCACCTGTTTCCGATGGAGCATAATGGGAAGCTAATCCCTGTCAAAAGGTCAAAGAAGAGGCTTAAGCCACTATCTATTCAAACCAAAAATAAGGTTGAACATCAGTGCTGTTTTTAATCAGCAGACAGGCCAGGCATTCCGGAGGTTCATTGGTTTCCGGTGGTAGCGTTGGACAAGGTATTGAAACGAAGAAATCCAATTGATCTCCCCTGACCCTGACCCTGCTGGTATCAGACCTTACCACCTCAAAATACCCCAGTACTTCCTCTTCAGGAGCGTTCGGGTTTCGAAAGTTTCCCGGAACCGGTGCTGCCGGCTGATCAAAAATAGACCCCTGGGAATTTGATATCTGACCGATCAGCTTCCAGTATTCATAAGCATCCCGGTTCATAGTGGTCTGAATTACCGAGAAGTAATAATCAAAAGCGAACCTTGAATCTATCTCACTGGTGGAAAACAACTGGTCTTTGATCACAGGTACCTTAATTTCTTCTCCGTTAAATAGAAAAACATTCTGACCTGTAGTGTTATTTGTCACAAAACAGGGAGGTGGCGGAATAGGTGTATTGCGAATCCTTTCCTGAAACGAATATGTTTCAACAATATCCCACTTGAGGTAAAAGTCTTTTTCCTGGTCAACTATCTCGGTGTCAACCAGGAGCTGTATAAGGTTTCGGCTTACTTCAAGGCCTGCCTGATTAACTTCCACTTCTACCACTGAGGCATCAAACCGAACTTTGTCAATAGCTGCTAAACCGGGCATTTCAGCTGGTATGGACCTGTATTCTCTTCCGTCAGGAAGTCTCACCTGTAATTCATACATTCTTCCAACCCTGGCTGAATCGTTTTCGAGATCGAGCCTGTAATTACCTGGGGTTCTTTCTCTGTAGGTGGCTATAGGTACGCCATCTTCCAACAGAATGGCCTCAGCGCCACTGATTGGCTCCTGTTCTGCTCCAATATCAGAAGTGAGGCCTATGAACAACTCGTTTCCGGCCAGGCCATCCGTCACTTTACCGTACATTACCAAAAGCCTGTCTCCCTGCCCTGTTTTCAGGTCAACTACTTCAGAACAAGTTGAAATCAAAAAAGAAAGACTTAAGCTTAAAAGAACCAGAAAACCGATCCGAACTTTTGCAGTCATGAACTATCTCTATGTTTTTAGAACCCTTGCAGTCTGCTTAATGAAAGCTTACCAATTGAACAACGTTAATATATCAGACACATTAGACAAACTACCCTAATTTTATCAATTACTCAATAAATTCTAACTATTACTCCCTATCAAAAACAAAATAATACAAACACCTGATTTAAACTGAGACCAAGTGGTTAGTCCCCTTTGTTCAGATAAAATTTCGGTACGGGCATAAATCAAAAAAGCCACCCTGATTTTAAGGTGGCTCAGTTTGTCAAGTAATACTCCTATCAGGGAGTACAGGATACCAGTGAACCTTGCTGGCCCTGGCAATAAGCTGCTGCCATTGGGCAAAACAAATGGCTGGATGTAAAAGTCATGATGTAGTGAGGGTAGTAATTACCAATACATACAATAGTGGCGCCACCAACGACTTTTTTCTGAGCATTTTTCGACAACTCTTTTCCGAGATTTAACTTTTTCATTCTCTTATTGATTTAAATGTTTAACGATAACTGAAAATAAAAAATCAACTCAGTAATAAAAATCATTTCCTGTGAATTTTATAATAATTTTAGTTATATATTATTCGCTAATATAAATATAATTCACACATCAATAAACTAGATTGACTTGACAAATAACCTGCTTAAAAAGCCATAGAAAGCCATTTTTCTGATCATGCCATCAATTCAACCGAAGCTGATCAGACGATTGAATGCCAGGCGTTTGACTGTGTCAAAAATCAGGTACCTATACTCGATATTAGAGTCAGGATTTATGTCCTCTTCAAAGGCATCACTCACCTCTCTGAGGAGGTCATGGATAGTGATGAAACCTTTCATTAGAATCTCAACAACATAGGCGTCAAGGGCATCGAGATAGTATACATAGGCATCCATGGTGAGCACTTCAGGAGTTATGGCCACAGGTAAGTCCTGAGCCTCTGTTGAGAAATTCTCTGCGAACACATGCTGCATGTCATTGTCATCATCTTTCCACCAGTTCCAGCCTGCCGTGTAAAAGCGGGCATCCTCTGAGATACTGATCCTTTGATCCGTGTCCACATCCAATCCCCGGTTAAAGAGATCGCTGGTTCTTTTATAGTGATATTCATCTTTCCGATGCAGCTCTTCTCCCCCTCCTGCCATAGTCAAAAGGTTTTTGGCTTCTTCAATCAGAAGTTCGAGTTGAAAAATATCCTTCACCTGGGCCGGTATCTCCTGGTTTGACAGCAATTCCTCAAAGGCCTTTTGGGAATCCGGAAGGTTCATCTCTGGCAATATGTGCCTTAAGGTCTTTATGGTACGCTCAAAGTTGTTTTGCCATAGAGGAAATGATGGTCTGTTGCTCTCCCTTTGACCGCTCTCCTGCTCGTTGAGAACCAGACCGCCTGATGATGTATCAATATGCCAGTCGTGATATGAATAGAAAGAATTGGACAACTCAACCTTTTGTTCCCGGCAAAGTGCGAGAATGCGATAGTAATACTCAGGGTAGTGTAATCGCAGTCTTTTGGCCAGATGATCCAGCATAAAAGGAAATCGCTTACAGCCGCCCACTGCATGTACCATAGGTACGTCAGGTATATCCGCTACTCTGATAAAATCATGGTATAAGGGGTCGGTCACCGGCTCAGGAGAAACATAGGCAATTTGCTTTTGCTTTTGCCTGGCCAGGTAAAAGAAAGATATCTGCTCTATCAGGAAATTGATACCATCAGGTGTCGACTCATTGAGGAGGTCTCTGTTGGCTGATACAAAATCGAAGGCATACCGCGTATAGTTTTCGATAAAAGACAAATCATGCCCGCCAATAATACCGGCATTGCTGGAAAACAGATGTGATGCTGCATGCAATTCCTGGAGGTGGGCAGGTAAGTAAAACCCTTTTTCATGTACTTTCTTAATTACTTCGGCATTGAAGAACAGGTCAGCCTCAGGGTTAGATGATACCAGTCCGGCTTTCAGAACGCTATCGGGCAATGGCCGGAAAAGAAACAAATCCCCATCCACATGAATGAAAGGCTCTTTTTGGAGGCTGTATGTTTTAAGCTTGGCAAGGGAAAAGAGTTCGGGCCGCATACCCGCCATCTGTTCTTCCTGAGCCAGAGATACACTGGTATAAGGCAAGCCAAGCGAGTCGATCAGTATTTCCTTGCCTAGTTTATCTGTGACCAGCTCTACCTGCCCGTAGAGTTTAAGGAGTTGAAGACAGCTCAGTGCCCAGCTCATCCAGTGATACTCGCTGGTATGCCAGCCTGCCTTCAGCATAAGCGGGCTTGTCTTTACTTTCTCGCTGGCCGCACCGGTCCAAAAAGTTTGCACAAACTTCATCGATTTTTCGTCTTTAGATATCAATCAATAATTTAAACTAACAGATTTAATCCATTACTTTAATTATAAAAAAATAACAAAGACTTTCAGAGAAGAGTGCTCTGAATAGAAGCCCGGAGAAAGCCTTTTATGACAGAAAGCCTTTCAAAGACATTGGGGAATAACAGGTAATTTTTAAAACAAGCTGCCCGAAAAGTAAACCAGATGGCTATCAATCAGATAGTATGACACACCCTTTCACAACCCAGACCTTATCGGCAAATGGATATAGCGGATCATATTTTTACTGCTCGGAATTCCCGGTTACCCTTCAGACAGCTTAGTGAATTTACCAGGGGTAGCAGGCAATGAACACACCATGGCCGGCTGCTCCACAATAAGCTTCCTGCCCGGTGCAATCCGTCCCCCACTGGGTATTAAAGGTTCCACCTGAACATACGATCGTAATACCGCCTAGTATTTGTTTCTGGGCATTTTTCGATAATTCTTTACCCAGATTTAACTTTTTATTGTCCTGTTGATTATGAGGCATAGCGATTTCTATTTAGTTGGTTAATGAATAAAGTTGAGACATCGGTCTGATTTACTCAAGACCAATGCCTCTTATTGAACATATATCAGAGCCAGCCCTGATACCATCTCACATGCATATCAAGGTGTACAACCGAGATACTGTCCGTGGTGAGCTGCCTGGCAATAGGCCATTTGGGCAGGTACACAGGCGCTGGTATAGTAAGAGCCATCAGTACAATGGATCCAGGCACCACCAAGAATCTTCTTCTGGGAGTTCTTGGTTAGCTCTTTTCCAAGGTTAAGGGTTCTGGAATTCGTTGTGTTACGTTTCATGATAAAAAATTTAGAGGTTAAATATTAATTTGATCTTTATCATAAACAACATAACAATTCCTTCTTTTTTAAAGAAATCACACAAATTAAGCTAGCTACACATAATCATTTAAATTATTAAAAATTAATAATGCACTAAACAAACAGTCGCTTGGCTATCCATTCACGGATAACAAACAGTCTGAGGGACCTCCTTTAGACCATCCACATAACGAAAAACACTCCCCTTTCGTAAGTTGATTTACTCTCTTATGGTATCCATCCGAAAGCTCACTCACAACCAGGTTCGTTACAGCCTGTTGCCTGTACTGGCCCTGGCTCTGGTTCATTTTGTCGCCTACAGGAAGCTGCCCTTTGAAGAGGGTTACGAGTTTCCTCTCGCTACCTTCGGGTCAGTTTTGCTTATTTGTATTGCCTGCTGTGAGATTAACAGTTTCAGCTACAACAGACTGAAGGAAAGATGGTCAATCAAACTGGCACCGGTGGCTACTATGCTCAAGCAGCTGGCCACATCGCTCATCCTGACAACCTTCGTTTTTGCCGTGATGGTCTACAGCCTCAACTATCTTTTCTTCGGGCAGGTCACTCCTTTTAGTCGTTTTGTTTCTTCTCTGTTCGTAGCCTTACTGATAATCCTGGTGGAAACCCTGGTGTTCATTGTGCGTGATTTAAAGAGAGCCAACGATCATACAGAGGAACCATCAATTATGACGAAAGACTGGGTGTACAAATCGGGCAATAAAACCCTGAAGGTGCCCAAAGGGGCCATCGCCTATGTCTATTCCCAAAACGGACTGGTGTATATAGTCACCACTGAAGGAGAAAAACAGCTGACTCAGTTCAACTCCATCAATGAATTGAGTGACGCAAATGATACTTCTGACTTTTTCAGACTAAACAGACAATTCCTGGTGAGCTCAGGGGCCGTCAGTGCCATAGAAAAAGAGGTAAATCAAAAACTGAAGGTTTCTTTGCAGCCAGCGATACCTTCAATGCCTGTAGAGGCAATTGTCAGCCGGTATAACAGTCCGGAGTTTAAAAAGTGGGCTCAGTCCTCATAATATAACAGACCACTCATTCTTTTTTTAACTACCATTCATTGGTAATCATGGATATTTCCCCCTCCCTGTGCGATTCAGTGCGTTGATTGCCTCAAACAGATTCATTGATACCAAACCGTACGAAGCCATGAAAAAACTGATTTTACTTATGAGTGCACTTCTCACCTTTCATCATAGTCCCGGAGAAGGCACACTGAACAAGAAAGAGAGGAAGTTCGCAGCCAAATACCTTGAGTCTTCTATGAAGCAGCTCTTTAAGGGCATAGAAGACCTGACTTCAGAACAGTGGAACTACATGCCTACAGACGGAGGCTGGTCCATTGCCGGAGCCTGTGAGCACTTGCTTATTGCCGAACAGAGTACCCATATGCTGATCACAAAGAAAATCCTGACCAATACTGCATTGAAAGAGGCTCCTGACAACCCGATTACCGATGAGCAGGTGATTGAGTTTATAAGAGACAGGAGTCCTGACAGACGTGTAAAAACTGCGCCACCTTTTGAGCCCAGGGGCAGTTTGAAATCGCCTGCTGACTTTATTAAGCAATTCAAAGCTGCAAGAAGCCAACATATTGACTTCGCCAAAACCAGTACTGCCCATATGAAAGACTTTTTCTATGACAGCCCTGCCGGTAAAATCTCAGCCTATCAGTGGTTACTGGTAGCGGCTGCTCATGCAGAGCGGCACTTTGCCCAGATGCAGGAGGTAATGCAGGAAGCTAATTATCCAAAATAGTTAAATTGAAACCCAATCGCCTGCACCTGTACTCCGGTTAGGTGCAGGTATGATTTTTTGAGATTAATACCATGAAACAACTACTGATTATCTGCTTTCTGATAGCCTCCAGCTGTACGTACCAGTCCGATTTAGCTGAAAAACTCATTGGTACCTGGGAGAATACTACCCTTGATGTACAGACCAATACAGCACAGGGGAAAGACACCACCATTTACCTCTCCATTAAGCAAGGTGAGTGGGAAGAAGCTCTGAAGATCAAACCCATTGTCACCACTTACCTGAAAGATGGTTCTTTTAAATCAGAGTATTTTGGCCTGGATGGAAAGCCTATGGGCACGGAAGAAGGCACCTGGAAAATCAGAAATGACTCATTAGTGCTCAAATCAGGCGGATATGACAATGTATACAAAGTTACGTTTAAAGGGAATGAGGCCCGCTTTGTCAGTTACCTGGACTGGGACCAGGACGGAGCTGCTGATGACTTATATGATGGCTGGCAGGTAAAAAAAGAGTAAGTCTAAAAAGGTGTAAACACTGCGCATTTATCCACCGAAATTCTGACTGTAAAACCAATGGCTCTCTTAACTTTGAGCCATGGTTCTGAATTTCTGGTCCATCATCCTTATTGCCTCTGCCGGGCAGTCAGTCTTCCTGATTTTTCTGCTGATCTTCAGACCATCCGGCAATCGAAATGCCCTCAAACTACTGCTGGCACTTCTTTTTATTATGCTGCTTACCAATATTCATAACCTTTGGTATGCGGGACGTATCTACTATACCTATCCGGAGATTTCCGGCTTTGGAAGAGGCCTGACACTTACCCTGGGGCCACTTTTCTACTTGTACACCCGGGCCATTACAGACGGAAGCTTCAGGTTGCGATGGCAACAATGGCTGCATGCCATTCCTTATCTCATTGGGCTGATCATGGTTATGTCTCAGGAATCACCTGATGACATTAATGAGGGGGTGCTGATCGTGGATGCCTTTATGACCACAGGTATTAAAGCCTCTCCCCTTACCATCAGCCGATTTGCCCTTTATGTAGTGCATTTATTGACTTACATTTATTTGTCTCGGAAGCTCGTCAGTAATATGGCTTCGGATAAATCACTTTACCTGACCTCACTTGAGAAACGATCCGGATGGATCAAACAACTCAACCTCATTCTGAGTGCTATTGCCCTGATATTTGTCATTGCCCTGGTAGATATTTTCATTTCGGGCATATACAGCTACCATGGTAATTTTGTGCTCACACTTGCTTTTTCCGCCTTTGTGTACCTGGTAGCTTATCAGGCCGTAGCGCAGAACAGCAGTCTGCTACCCGGTTTCGACAAAAGATACAGCAGTGTCAATATCAGAGCCGAACAAAAGTCTTCGCTTCTTCCGGCTCTGCTAAAACTGATGGACACAGATAAAGTCTTTTTAAATCCGGAGCTGAAGCTTTCTGATGTGGCCGGTCAGCTCAAAGTTCAGCCCCATATACTCACCTCCCTGATTAACACGGAGCTTGAAAAGTCCTTCTTCGAATTACTCAATCAATACCGCATCAAAGAGTTCGCAGAAAGAGCCCGACAACCGGAGTATAGCCATCTTTCCATCTTTGGTATTGCCCAGGAAGTAGGCTATAAAAGCAAGTCTTCATTCAACACCGCTTTCAAAAAACAAATGGGTGTTACCCCCTCTCAATACTTGAAAAACAGCGATTAAGTACGACTATTGAAAAGTCGAACCTCTGATTGTGCCTGATTTGAGGTAATCACATCCCCTGCCTCTAGGTTTGTTCCATCAATTAATTGAAGCACATGGAACTGACATTCGACAAGGCTTTTAATGAAACCAAAACTTCACCTAAACACCTGGCTATTCCCAGAACAAGTGCCAGGCCGGTAGTACGGATCTGGTCGGTAGCCACAACAGAAGTAAACGCCCGGAGTCTGAGAGAACACCTGTTCGACTTATTGCCGGTGTATTGGAGCAGTCGGGGGATTCTCGATTGTAAAATTCTGGAAGACCGGCTCCGGCACAGCTTTATCATCATAGAGAGTTGGCTCGATCAGAAAAGCCAGCGACAGTTTCAGGAGAGTGCACCCTGGCAGGAAGCGCTCAAAGGAATCAAAGCCCGAAGACACATTACACTCAAAGAAATCACAAACAACATTTTTGAACTCATTGAATAACAAACTATGTATCACACTCAATTAAGACTTTTTATCATCACCATAGCCGTACTTACGCTGAGTTGTCGCCAGGTAGAAATAGAAGGAGGAGAAAAATGGGAAGGAGGTTTCAACCTGCCCAAAGGTGCTCAGAAGGCCCAGGCACAGATTGACTTCAACCGCCTGGAAGGTATGCTGCTGTTACCGGACCTCATCCCTGTTCCGCTGGAGCTTTCAGACATCAGTAAAAAAGCCGATTCTGTTTTCTTTACTATCGGCTTTCGGTCGGGTCCGGCTCCCTGTAAAGCCATTATGAAAAACGATACTATACGGGGAGTAATGACCAGTTCGAGAGCCGATGATATGCCCTTCTGGCTGGCGAAAACCGGTGCGGCTCAAAGCTTATCTGGTCAGCCCAAGCCACCGGCCGATATGCCGGTAACCATCAAAACCTATGAAGGCACTGAGGCGGAAAAGGACATAAAGACCAGGCTGGAAGCATTACTGGCCCAATATGACCTGGAGCCCTATCTCTACACCAAAGAGATCATGATTCATACGGGCATGATCCCTCACAGTCATCCGGTACTTACACTCAGTACAGATTTTGAGAACGATGTTTACCTGCTCTCTACCTTTCTTCATGAGCAAATGCACTGGTACAGCCTTTCAAAGGAGTATGATGTGGAGTCTTTAGGCAATACCATTTTTGAAATGTACCCTAAAGTACCGGCCGCTCTTCCTGAAGGAGGAGGCTCAACACAAAGCACATACCTGCATATCCTGGTCTGTTACCTCGAGTATCATGTGCTCAGTAGGGTAATCGGTAAAGAGGAGGCCCGAAAACACATAGAGTTTATGACGACCCAACACTACACCTGGGTATTCAAGACGATACTGGAAGATGAGGAAAAACTACATGCACTATTTAAAAAGCATGACCTACTCTTTGAGTAAAGTAGCCTCATTGGCACTCCTCTTTTCCAACCAATCCGCGAAGCTATGATGGCAGCATATGGGGCGAATATTCTATATTCGCCCCGATGCTTTCCCTACTCTCCCCCATTGACTGGATTTGTATTATCGGTTCTGCCTTTGTGCTGGGGCTGTCCAAATCAGGTATCAAGGGAATCAGCATCATCATTGTAGCGCTGATGGTGCTGGTCTTTGGTGCCAGGGCTTCTACCGGTATTTTGCTTCCCATGCTGCTGGTAGGCGATGTTTTCGCTGTCATCTACTATAACCGCCATGCCCAATGGAAGTACCTGATACGCCTGCTGCCCTTTATGATGCTCGGTGTGGTTCTGGGCACCTGGGTGGGTGAAAGTCTGTCAGAGGAAGTTTTCAGGAGAAGTATGGCCATCGTGATTTTCATCTCTGTGGCTGTTATGTTCTGGTGGGATCAGCGGAAATCAAAGCATGTACCTCAGTATATAGCCTTTGCCGGAGTCATGGGACTGACCGCGGGTTTTACCACCATGGTAGGCAACCTGGCCGGTTCCTTTGCCAACATTTTCTTTCTGGCGATGCGCCTCCCTAAAAACGCCTTTATCGGCACTACTGCCTGGCTCTTTCTGATCATCAACCTCTTCAAGGTGCCTTTCCATGTATTCAGCTGGGGTACCATTACCTGGGAAACACTCAAGGTAGATGCAGTGCTCGTACTCCCGATTCTGCTGGGACTCTATACGGGTATCAAAATCCTGAAAAAGGTCAATGACGCTCTTTTCAGAAGGTTTATCCTGATCATGACGGGACTGGGGGCTATCATTATCTACTTCACTTAAGTAGCTGACTATATATCAGTTGAGCTTTTGAATTGTAGTGCGCACGACTCATTTGTCAAAGCTTTGCGACAATAGGAAATCTTTTATAACCATATTGGGTTTGGTTTACAGAGATAAGCAGCCAGTGCACGAAGCTCAAACAGCCATATTGCTCTTTTCACGGAACCTTGAAGCAGAATTCAGGGCCAAGTCTTTTGGTCTGACCGGGGAAAGATTCCGGCTGCTGTACAATGCGCTGACCAAGAGAACCCGCAAAACCCTTGAGGGTATTGATGCCCCTGTCTTCGAATTCGGCTCAGGCCAGCAGGTGGGAAATGCTTTTGGAGAGCGTCTTGTTAATGCACTGCAGACCGTCAGGCAAAAAGGCTATGACAGGATCATCGTCATCGGTAATGATGCTCCCGGGTTGAATCCGGAGATTCTGAAAGCGGCTATCAGAAAGGTCAGGCAGGGAGAGAATGTTCTGGGACGCGATGCCCGGGGTGGCTGCTACCTGATGGGCTTTGATGCTGATCAGACTGACCTCAGTGCTCTGCTACAGGTGCAATGGCACAGCAGCCTGGTGTTTGAACAGGTCAGCCGTTTGCTTCAGGCCGATACTTCACTGCCTCAACTGGCAGATCTGAATGACCAGGAAGATTTTAAGAAAGCCCTGCTTTTCAAAACAAGCCCCAGGTGGTATATCATAAACCTGCTGCAGCTGGTGTTTCAGGACTTTATCGGTCTGCAGCCCCATGTACAACCCGTACAGGAAACCACACTGAAAGTCACGCAGCACAGGGGGCCTCCACCCTCACCGGTCTCCATTGTATACTAATTCAACGGACCCTCTACCGGTCTGCATTCACATCACTTCAGATATAAATTGACCATGTCAAAGACATATTATAATGCCGAAGATTTAAAGAAATTCGGTGAGATTAAGGAATTCCAGGAAGAGCTTGGCGATAAGTTCTTCGACTACTACGGGGCCGTATTTCAGGATGGCGCCCTTACCCAAAGAGAAAAATCACTGATAGCCCTGGCCGTTTCCCATGCGGTGCAGTGCCCCTACTGCATAGATGCTTATACCGACAGCTGCCTGAAAAAAGGAGCTGACGAAGAGCAAATGATGGAAGCAGTACATGTGGCCGCAGCTATCAAAGGCGGAGCCGCCCTGGTGCATGGCGTGCAGATGATGAACAAGGTGAAAGAAAAACTGATGTAGTCATGGCTACGCTGAAAACACTCTTAAGAGAAAAACACTGGCTCTCCTCTCCGCAGGAGCAAGTGAATATACTGGCAGATCATGAGAAGCCGGGCATTGACTCCTTCGACCAGAAACTCAGGGAGATTGGTCTGGGGCCTCTGAAACCGACCGGAATAGACATTTTCCAGATCAATGTGGGTAAGATGTGCAACCAGGTTTGCAAGCACTGCCATGTAGATGCCGGTCCGGACCGGAAAGAGATCATGACCCGGGAAACCATGCAGCAATGCCTGGACGCCCTGAAAGGCACAGATATTTCTACAGTAGACCTGACGGGTGGTGCACCTGAAATGAACCCCGATTTCCGGTGGTTTGTGGAAGAGCTCTCCAAACTGGGCAAGCAGATAATTGTGCGCTGTAACCTGACCATTATCGTGGCAAACCCGAAATACCACGACCTGCCCGAGTTTTTCAAAAAGCACAAGATCAATGTAGTATCATCTCTCCCCTCTTTTACCGCCCGCAGAACGGATGCGCAACGAGGAGAAGGTGTGTTTGAGAAATCTATCAGAGCCCTTAAGATGCTCAATGCTGTGGGGTACGGACAGGAAGGTACAGGCCTGAAACTAGACCTGGTCTATAACCCTTCAGGTGCCTTTTTACCAGACGACCAGGAAGTGCTCAAAGCTGAGTTCACCAGAAGGCTGAAAACAGGATATGATATCGTGTTCAATGACCTGTTTGCTATTACAAATCTTCCCGTAAGCCGGTTCCTCGATTATCTGCTCAATTCGGGCAACTACGAGGAGTATATGAACGAACTGGCCAACGCCTTCAACCCAATGGCTGCGGCTGGTGTTATGTGCCGTAATACCGTTTCTATAGGCTGGGACGGTTATATGTACGACTGTGACTTCAACCAGATGCTGGAGCTTACTTTCAAAGACGGCACCCCCGATCATGTCAAAGACTTTGACTACCAGAAAATTATCAACAGAGAAATTATTGTAAACCAACACTGCTTTGGCTGTACCGCTGGTGCGGGCTCAAGCTGTGGTGGTACAACAACCTGATACACCCGATGGAAACCTATTTAGAAACAACAAAAGACGTATATAGAGAAGCGGCACTCACCCCGGATGTGGGTCTTTGCTGCACGACAACACCCGTTTGGGCCTTCCCTGAGCTGGATATTCCCAAGATCATGCTTGAGATGAACTATGGCTGCGGAAGCACAGTACACCCAAGAGACCTTATCAATTCACCAAAAATTCTCTACGTGGGAGTTGGCGGTGGCATGGAACTGCTGCAGTTCTCCTATTTCAGCCGACAACCTCAGGGCGTGATTGGCGTGGATGTGGTAGATGAAATGATTGATGCCTGTAAGGAAAATTTTCAGGAAGCAGCCAGGCTCAACAGCTGGTTCGACCCTTCTTTTGTAGATGTACGCAAAGGAGATGCCCTCAACCTGCCTATTGAAGACGAAAGTATCGATGTGGCGGCTCAGAACTGCCTCTTCAACATCTTCCATGAAGAAGATCTCAAAAAGGCCCTGCAAGAGATGTACAGGGTGTTGAAACCCCACGGCAGACTGGTACTTTCCGATCCCGTGGCTGATCAGGAAATGCCCGACTCCCTGAAGTTTGATGAAAGGCTCAGAGCACTCTGTCTGAGCGGATCACTTCCCTTAAAAGATTACATCAAGATGATTACTGATGTAGGCTTTGGCACGGTGGAAATCAGAGCCAAACGTCCGTACAGAATCCTTGATAAGAGTCAGTACGATACGGATGAGAGCATCTTTATAGAAAGTGTGGAAGTCTGTGCCATCAAAGACCCGATGCCGGCTGATGGTCCTTGTGTATTCACAGGAAAAACAGCCATTTACTATGGTAATGAGGAGTACTTTGACGATCACGCAGGACATGTATTGATGCACAATCAACCCTTGTCTGTCTGTGATAAAACGGCCAATAACCTGGCAAACCTGGGACGAGCTGATATGCTGGTAACAGACAGCACCTACTTCTATGATGGTGGCGGTTGCTGCTAACTTAAAATAACACTCAGAGGACCTGTAAAGGGTCCTCTGAGTGTTTGAGCCTCAATTTTTTGTCAATAAAACCGGGGCTGCATTCAATTTAAACATGGTCAGCCCGGACCAGAAGCAGGTTCAATCCGTATTTTGCCTGAATGGACAGCCATGATCTCTTCCTCTTTCTGTTGACGCTGATCAGCGCCTTTGCAGGGATCAATTTTGGTGGTACCATGCTACTCATCGTTCCTCTGCTTCTTACCTTCGGTCATTCTCCTCTATTGGTACTTTCTTCCACCAGACCTGCGGTAATCGCACAGAGCTTACTGGGTATCCGCATGTTTCGGAGCCATCGCGACCTTAATGCCCGGCAGGAAATTGCCTTACTCATAAGTGCGGCCCTGGGTGGGTTCACAGGCATTACCATGCTGGCGAGTCTTGGCAGAGAACAGGCCATCTTGCTGATGGCCTCTCTGATTTTAATCCTGGTGATTGTCGCTGGGTTCAAAATCGTTTTGGCTAAAACAAGGCTGCCTGAAAAGAAGGCTTCAGGTAAATCAGACAATCTTCTTGTTTATTTCTTGCTCGGTTTTTCTCCTGCCATCATTGGCGGATTGGTTGGTGCGGGAGGAGGCCCCCTTATTGCCATACTTGCCCTGCTGGTTCTGAAAAAAACACCTTATGGCATTGCCTACCTGGAGAAGTTTGTAAGTCTGGGACATAGCACCACGGTCTTCATCTGGGCTGTCTTCTATGGTGTCTTTGACTTTAAGCTAAGCCTCATTATGCTATCTGCCACGCTGATCGGGGCTTATACAGGGGCCAGGGTCACATTAAAGCTCCCTGCCTATTGGATGTATGGCATTATTGTTTTACTCTGTGTTGTGATAATTATCAGGCAGTTCCGGTAACAGTCAAATTTCAATAGAAGCAAAAAGCCGTAGTAATGAATGAAGAGATAGACTGGTCTGCTTTGAATGAGGACGAGAAAGTACAAAGCCCTGAACCCCGCTATCGGGGATGGGCCTTTCGGTTTTTCCTTTATAGCCTCATAACCCATCTGGCGACTTATGTGTTTATCGCAGTCCGTCCACCCGGCTTGTACGACCCCTGGGCCTATCAACGAAGGCTGGCAATATTGGGACTAATTGCCATGATCACACTGGTGGCAGCCCTGTTTATGCTGATACTGAGCCATACCCGAAACGAAGCTCCTTCCCTGAAGAGAAAGATCACCCTGGCCGGCATTATCGTACTGGGCATTTTTCAAATAGTCACCAAGGTAATGGCGGCTCAGTTCTTCTTCTCTCAGGATTACTGAAACTACCTCAGGAAGTCCTCTTCGTAAACCACATTCCCCTCCTTATCAGCAAAGCTTACCGAAGCTACACTACCCACACCCTGAAAACGATAGCGAATCCCGATCAACTGTTTGGGCTCGTAGTCATAAGCCAGGTCCGACACAAAGTCGCCATTTACAAAGAGTTTGCCCTCTCTGTCTTCAAATGAGAGGCTCACATCCACCCAGTCATTGAAGTCTACCCCCAGGCCGGTAGGGTCTTTCGGTCCGGCAGAATCTCTGAAGTCAAGCTCAGACACGCAGCCTCTTACAGACAGTGGAATCATCATAGCCCCTCCCTTGAAGAGCAGGTGTATTTCAGAAAACTGGCATACACTGGCCCCTGCCCTGTGCTTATTCTTAAGGCGCGTCTTAAAGGTAAAATTGTCGCTCATAAGTCCTTCGTACTCCCTTACACTTACATGGGTAGTCCAGGGAGCTTCAGGTTGTAATGGTATGTTCAGCTCTTCCAGCTGCAGGACAGTGAGCCCCATTCCCTCATGTGAATACGCCACGTTACTGTCTACATAAACGGG
The DNA here is from genome assembly GCA_002427745.1 of Roseivirga sp. UBA6061. Lineage (GTDB taxonomy): Bacteria > Bacteroidota > Bacteroidia > Cytophagales > Cyclobacteriaceae > Roseivirga. Next base: position 24,947 of record DIYF01000153.1, read on the forward strand.
CACGGGCAACTGTTCCACCGCGCTTACCCAACCCGCTGTTTCAATAAATACTTCCTGCTCTTTCACTATCTGATCGGCCACTACCAGTTTGGCCCTGAAGTATCCCGGATAATAATACATAGAGGTGTGAATATGCTCTTCCTGCTGTACCTCCTTTCTCCTTCTTTTATCCCAGGACTGGTGAATAGCAATGACTGCATTTTCAGGAGCAGCCGAGGCATCATAGGCAAAGATTACGGAATTGGGCACACCGACAGGTTCCATTTTCTGTTTCTCAAACACAAAGCGTGACGGATCAATATTAGAACGGCTCGAAAGTAGGTTGACAGTGAAGAGCCCTGCTATCACCAGCACCGGCATGGACCAGAGCAAAGCTCTTTTCCCCGGTGCTGCTGTAATCTGTCGCAGGCTCCGTACCTTCTTTCGCTTTCTCTTTTTATCTCCATACCTGACAAAGCTTCGCCAATCTTCAAAGTCCAGGTAGCGGGCCAGCACATCAAGTGTAGTAACTGTGGGCGTACTGTCATACTTGATGCGCCCCCAAAGTCTCTTTAAGGTGGCCATACTTAGATGGGCTCCTGTAGACTGAAGAATTTCCTCGCTCAACCGTTCAAAATCTTTGGTAGACCAGGTGGCTGGGTCTCCCCAGTTTTGCTTTGAGGTGACAAGTTTCAGGCACTTATCCAGCAGTTCTTTGTCTCTTTCTGAGTTCATAGGCTTTGTGATCACGCTTGATCAGGTTTGAGCGGAGATGAAATGGCTTACAAACGCCTTTTCCATCTGAATTTTCAACTTTTAAGGACACTAATCCAAGTGATAGGCCATGAAAAAAATTATCTTTTACCTTCTCCTTCTTCTGCAGATTACCGCTCAGGCACATGCCCGGGAACAAGTACCCCGTGTGAAATGGCGGTTCCATACAGATGGTGCCATCCGGGCCGGGGCGGCATTAGACGGAAATGAATTGATCTTTGGAAACAGCGCAGGCACAGTGTACAGTATAGACAAGGATCATGGCAGATTGAACTGGCAGTTTAAGACTAGCGGGGCAATAACGGCCTCTCCCGCTGTCTCTGAATCAATGGTTGTAGTCGTCAGCCGGGATGATTATGTCTACGCACTTGATCGAAATTCCGGGAAGCTCCGCTGGAAGTTCAAAACGGGGCAAATGGTAGCGGCTGTCAACACAGGCTGGAAGTACTTCATGGCTGCTCCGGTTATCAGAGGAGATTATGTCTATATAGGCTCAGGTGATTCTTACCTCTATGCGCTAAAGCTGAAAAACGGCAAGCCAGCCTGGAAATTCAAGACTGAGGGCCGCATACGCGCTACCCCACTGATTCATAATAATACAATCTATCAGCCAAGCAACGATGGTCATGTCTATGCACTGAATGCGCTTACCGGTGAATCAAAGTGGAAATTCACTACTGAAGGAGCCTCCATTGATCCATCACAATTTCCCTTTGACAGGAGGTCTGTCTATGACCAGCCAGACATTCGGAACGGGTTGCTGGTCTTTGGCTCACGCGATGGACATGTCTATGGAGTAAACCTGAAAACTCATGAGGCTGAGTGGACCTTTTCTTACGGGCCCACCTGGGCTATGTCAAGCACCCTGGATGAATCCACTGCCTATGTGGGCTGGTCAACGAATAACCTGAGCTGTGCGATAAATCTCGCATCGGGTGAGAAGAAATGGGAGTTCAAAAGTGGTGCTCATGTTTATACATCGCCTCTACTTTACCGTGGTGCTGTCGTCATAGGCTCTGCGGACGGATATGTCTATAAGCTGGATAAAGAAACAGGGAAAATGATCTGGCGCTATGAAATTGGTGCTGAGGTGTATTCATCGCCTGTTACAGATGGCAACAGCTTCTATTTTGGCAGTGATGACGGTAACCTCTATGCGCTGGAAGAGGCCGCGAAGGCGCATCAGGTGGTTTATCAACCGGACTCCGTCACCGGCAATGCACAATACCTCGTATTCGAAGATGGCCGACTTGCGCCTTACCTGGTCGCCAGAGGCTTCAGTAAGCTGAATCAGACAGAGCTGGTACAGTTTGTAAAAGATCGTATTGAAGACAGAGAGCCCGGTGTCATCGTGTTTGCTCATCCGCTTATTCCCCGGGAACTATTGACACCCAAACCGGCTGAAGGTCTGTTAAGAAAATATCTGGAAGCCGGAGGCAAAGTGGTTTGGCCGGGCGATGTGCCCAACTTTTATGAACCTGATGCGCAAGATAACTTTAAGCGTGATCCGGCTACGGGGACAGAACTACTGGGGGTTGATTTTACAGCGCCCACTGAGGGTGGCAACTATGTAAGTAAAGCCACGCAGGAAGGTCGCAACTGGGGCCTGCCCTCCTGGTTTAAGTCAACAGCCGCGACTGTTGCGGCTTCGGATGATATTATTCCTCTGGCCTATGACGAATTTGGCAATATCAGCGTCTGGTACAAGTCTTTTCATCCGCGCATGGCTACAGGCTTTGTATCATGTCGCACCTGGGCCTGGAGTGTACCCATCCGGGATCATCAAATGGAAATGATTTATAAACTGGCTGTTTACGGACTGGAATAGTATTCTTCAGTTTAAGGTTTGAATGTTTGAGGCTGGCAGTGAAACTTCAAACATCCAAACCCTAAACTCTCCGAAGCTACTGGTTTTTCTGATCAGCTTCTGTGGCCTTGTCCTCTCCCTTCTTAGCTTTCTCAGGGTAGAAATACTTGTCATAAAACTCAAACATACGGTTCCATTGATCATGATAGTCTGACTCGACACTGGCCCAGCCGGCACCATGACCACCCCGCATATAGTTTACCCAGGTCACATCTTTGCCCAGTCTTCTCATGGCATAGTAAAGTTCCCGTGTGTTCGTGCCCGGCACGTTCCAGTCGCCCTCTCCACTGAGCAGTAAATGGGGTGTTTTAATACGGTCGGCAAAGAAAACAGCCGAGGTCTGGAAATATTTCAACGGCTCATCCCAAAAGCTGCCTCCTATACGATCCTGCCCTACCTCAGCTGCAGCGTAATTTCTGGTGCCTATTTTGGGGGAGTCTCCCAGAAAGCTGATGATATTCACTTTACCCGAAATATTGATAGCTGCTGCAAAACGATCAGTCTGGGTGATTAACAATGAAGTGGCGTAACCACCGTAGCTGGTACCATGCACCCCTACTTTGTCATTGTCTACCTTCCCTTCCTCTACCAGTTTGTTTATAGCCGAGGTCACTCCTTTCATCCAGGCCTCTCCGGGATAGCCCTGCTCCAGCTCTACAGAAGGTCGCAGACCAAAATACCCCTGATTGGCAATCAGGTTCATAGAAGAGCGATAGCCATTGTTGAAGAAGGTTTCATACACCTCAAGAACCAGTGGGTATTTTTTACCGGGATCGTAATCTACCGGATAGTAAAGCACACCCTTCATTTCGTTCCCATCCACATTGCGGTAAGTAATCAATTCAGACTTCGTCCATTTCTTATCCTTCACCCAGGGATTAAGGTCAGTCAGCTGTTTCTCGGCATCAAAGCTCCTGCTGTTCAGGAATACATTGTTGGGCTTGTCTCCATCAGACTTATTATAGGTAATCACCTCTCCTGACTCGGAAAATCGCCAGGACCCGTAGAGGTGGCTATCCGTCATCAGATCTTCAAACTCTCCACTGCGAATATTAAAGCGCTGAATGCCGCGCTTCCACTGGTCCTTTTCTGAATAAGAAACGTAGATGTAATTGCCGTCATCTCCCCACTTGGCCACGTTACGATTAGGTAGTTTTTTCTTTTCTTCATCCTCTTCTGGCAGTTCGTACACCTGTTCAAGCTTATCACCTGACTTGTCAGTAATCCACCAACCGCCTTTGGAGCTGAGCAAAAGTCTTTCAGACTTGCTGTCCCAGCTCTGAACAGAGAACTTCACCGCCTTCTTTTTCTCTTCGTCTTCAAAAGCCTTGCCTTTGGTGATATTCACTGCCGGGGTGCCAGCTATTGTTTCAATATTCCCGATGTAGACATTACCGGAATCAACATAGGCAAAATGCTTTCCTGACGGATCCCAGCTAAAACGTCTCCTTCTTTTATTTCTCCCATAAATCACTGTAGATGAATCATTTGAATCGACCTTCCTGAAGGAAGTCTGATACTCTGTGCCAGAGTTACGATTATAGGTTGTTTTCAGTCTGAAAACCTCATCGTATACCAGGTATTGACCATCTTCTGAAACATTCACATTACCATAGCTGGATTCAGGAAGGATGTCTCTTGTCTTTCCGGAAGAGAGTTTCACTTCAACCAGCTCTGTCAAGCCAGAGGTAACCCCAATCTTATCCCATTTGAGGAAGTCTTTTGAACCGTCATATACTACAACAGGACCGGTAGTTGCTTCTACATATTCAGCCATGGCCTTTTCCATCCAGCCCTTCTCACGCATTCTCACAATAACCTCCGCCTTTCCGGCTTTAAAATTAATGTCGCTGTTTGTGGCAAAGGAGCGATCATCTTTGAGTTTTACGTCTTTTACTTTCTGGCTGCCTGTATCATAATAAGACAACACCAGCTTCTCTCCTTTCTGCTGAAAAAAGGCCAATATGCTCGATTCTGCATTCCAGGTGAGACCGGCTATTCTCACGGGAGCATCAAAAGGTCTGATTTCTTTTCCTGCTCTGGTATCCATAATCACCAACTCCCCAGCTCTGATATTCAGATAGCCCGGGTCCCGGAACCTGAAATGGTCAGTACCAAAGCGGGCACGTCCGTCCGAAATGATTCCTGCCAGGAAATTGCCATCTGGCGAGAGTGTCTGGCTACCAAAGGATTTTACATCGATAGCATCAGCAATGGTGAACGAAGTCTTCTGTGCATTGAGTGGAACAGTCAGTGCGAAACAATACAGAATTGTGAGGATTGGAATGATCTTTTTCATGGCTCTCTAGTTGATTAATCCCAACTTAATCATCGAAAACCGGTTTTATGAATGCATTTCCGTGAATGGGTACTTTTTATGTTTAGAATTGAGAAAGACTTCATTTTATAGCTATCGGCTTTTCGGGATTTTTTATAAGCTTGCACATCAATTGTCGATTAATGCCATGAAGAAGTTTTTTGTAGTACTCGCCTGTTTATCGCTTATGTCATTCAATGTGACTAAAAAGGACTATCGCTGGGGTCAGACGGGGCATCGTACGGTAGGACATATAGCAGATGGTATGCTCTCAAAAAAGGCCAAAAAGCAGATAAAACGAGTTTTGGGCTACCAGACACTGGCCGAGGTCAGTACCTGGATGGACGAGGTACGTTCCGATCGGGCTTATGACTACGCTCAGACCTGGCACTATACCACCATACCTGATGGAGAGACTTACGAAACGGCCGAAAAGCAGGAAAATGGTGATGTAATCTGGGCCATCGAGAAAATTATCAAAGAACTGAAAGCCGGTAACCTCTCTGAGGAGGACGAAGCCACTAACCTCAAGTTTCTGGTACACCTGGTGGGTGATATCCATCAGCCACTGCATGTAGGCAATGGAGAAGACCGTGGAGGCAATGATGTAAAAGTGCAATGGTTTGGTTCGAACACCAATATCCACAGTGTATGGGACAGCCGCATGATTGACGGCAAGCAATTCAGCTACACAGAGCTTGCAGCAAAAATCAACCACCCTACCAAAGCTGATGTAAAAGACTGGCAGGCTGCTACGGTTAGAGACTGGGCCAGGGAGTCTATGACTTACAGAGAAAGGGTTTATGATATCCCTGAAAACGGACGCATCAGCTACCGCTATAGCTATGACAATTTCGAAATAGTGGAGTACAGATTACTGCAGGCAGGTGTAAGGCTGGCAGGTGTCATTAACGAAATCTATAAATAGATCTGGTGATTGGTGAATAGTAATTAGTGATCAGGAGATTTCCATACTAACAACTATTCACCCAATAACCATCTGAGTTTCGCTCAGGATCAGTCTCCATCAATCAGGCGGCCGATACCGCCCAGGATAGAACCTTCTCCCTGTGAAGAACCTCCTGCACTGGGAGCATGCTGAATAATTCTATCGGCCAATCTGGAGAATGGCAAGCTTTGCAAATAGACCGTTCCTGTACCTTGTAATGTAGCCAGAAACAGGCCCTCTCCTCCAAAAAACATTGATTTGAGATTTCCGGCTCTTTGGATATCATAACTGATGCCGGGAGAAAAACCCACAATACAGCCTGTATCTACCCGCAGCGTTTCACCATTGAGTTCTTTCTTTACCACGGTGCCACCGGCATGCAAAAAGGCCATACCATCACCTTCCAGTTTTTGAAGAATAAACCCCTCTCCACCAAAGAAACCGGCTCCTAATCTCTTATTAAAAGCAATGGACACCTTGGTACCCAAAGCAGCACAAAGGAAAGCGTCCTTCTGGCAAATGATTTGATGACCGATTTCATTGAGGTCTACCGGAATGATTTTACCAGGATAAGGCGCTGCAAAAGTAACTCTGCGCTTACCATGCCCCTGGTTGGTGAAGTGTGTCATAAATATCGACTCACCTGTCAATACTCTTTTGCCCACATCCAGTACTTTACCGAAAAAACCTTTGGTAGGACTTGATCCGTCCCCTGTTTTGGCTTCAAAACTGATGTTTTCTTCCATCCAGTTCATGGCCCCGGCCTCAGCAATTACTGTTTCCTGTGGGTCTAATTCCACTTCTACCATCTGCATGTCATCACCATGCAGTTCATAATCTATTTCGTGTGATCTCATTTAATCGTTTTTGATTCCTTTTCAAGATAGAAAAATTGGAGATTTCCCGGGTGCCCCTGTGTTAAAAGGAAGCTGATGAACTTAAAGGGTTCCGACAGACCTGTCATCCCGGTGACCTCGCTACCGGTTAAGAGAAGGTATTTGGCAGAAAGAGCGCTATCGTGTACTTTTTTTTGAAAAAGCGTATTTTAGTAGTCTGCTAACAACCGATTTTTTTATGAAAGTCCTGAAGAAAATACTCCTCGGCCTGCTGACCCTTATTCTACTTTTTGTTGTTGTAGGCTTTCTGATGCCCGGAAATATAGAAACTGAGCAAATGATCAGAATCAAAGCCAAGCCCGACATCGTATTTGCTCATGTAAACAGTCTGAGAAACTGGAACCATTGGGCTAAATGGAACCAGATAGATCCGGATATGAAAATGACCTTTTCTGATAAGACAAAAGGTAAGGATGCCTCATATGCCTGGGAAAGTGAGGATCCCATGGTGGGGGCAGGCACCATGACCATCACCGAGAGTATCCCCAATAAAGTGATTAAAACCAGGATGGATTTTCGGGACTGGGACGATGCCAGCGCTGAAATGCTATTTGAAGAAGTAGGTGATTCACTGGAGATCAGATGGTCTCTTGTATCAGATCAGGCCGGAACCAATATTATAGCACGTTATTTCAATGCCTTTACAAAAGGGATGCTCAACCGTGACCTTATGGAGGGACTCACCAACTTAAAAAATATGTCGGAATCACAACAAATGGCCATGGAGGTAGACATCATGCCTGAAATGACAGTGGCCTATGTGCCTGTCAAAACCACAGCTGATCAGATTACGCCAAAACTGGCGGAAAGCTATGGTGCCATTGCCACGCACATTGCCACCCAGGGTGCTGAAATGACCATGATGCCTATGGCGCTTTACCTGGAATATTCAGACGAGGCTGTCGACTTTGAACCGTCCATCGCGATTAATAAGAGCATTGAAGCTTCTGATATAGTTCAGGTAAAACAGTATGCTGCACAGAAAATGGCTGTTTTCTACCACTATGGCCCCTATCACCTTTTGGCTGAGGCCAATTCAGCCGCTCAGCAGACACTGGACCAAATGGGAATCAGCTATCAGGCAGCGAGGCTGGAAATCTATGAAACGGACCCGGGACTGGAGCCTGATGCCAACAAATGGTTAACAAAGATTTGCTTCCCTATTGATTAGGGTTACCGGGGCAATACTCAGTTCTTAACCAGGTATTTCTCCGGTATTTTATGATCAGGGCTTTCTCCCCTCCAGTAGACGCTTACAATCCACCATCGCTCAGAATCAAACATCAGTTGAATGCTGTTGATACCCCGGGCAAAGGGTTTTTCATCGTCTGCCTTTCTGCGTGACTCGTAAGTACTGAACAAATGCACCACCGTGCCATAGTTCTCCTGCTTACGGGATATCTCTACTTCAAAAAAGCCGTTTTTTTCAAGGTTGGCACCTGCCTGATCAATATAGTCCTGAATGGACCACCAGCGATAGCCAACTTTGCCATCGGGCTGTTTATAACTGGGGATGAGCCTCCCCTCCGGTATAAACAAGGACTTCATTCTGTCCCAGTCGCGCTTCTCTCCTGCAGGTCCGGAAATCACATCATACAGTGCAGCAATAATCGCATCTACAGAGGCAACATCCTCAGGCTTTGCTTTCTGAGCGGAGAGTGAGTTAAAGGCAAAACAGGTAAGCAGTAATAGAGTAAGGCGTCTCATAAGTCAATAGTTTTCAAAAAGATACCAACCAATATAAAGAGAATACTGGTGGTTCTTGCTGAAACATTGATAAGGGCCTCTCTGCCCGCTGTAAGGCGCAAAACCTACTGATCCAGGGACTCGATCAGGTTTTTGATCGAGATTCTGTAGTGATCGTGTTTGATGAAGTTATCCTTATTGTTGCTAAAACCTCCATAGACGTGCAGGTACTCTCCCATGATAGATGCTCCCATATGGCGCCCTGCAAAATTGGTTTTGAAATACTCCGCTTTTTTGGCCTTGGTATCATAAACAATCAGCTGATTACCATCGTAAAAGTCGCCTGCGAGGATGAAGTAGCGACCATACTGTGCCAGGGCGTAAGAGGAAACAGGCCGGTCGAAGGGTTCCAGCTCCGTCCACGTTTTTTCCTTAAGGTTATACTGCCAGATGCTGGTCAGCGGATTTCTGTTGAATCCTCCGAACACATACAGGTTACCATCCACAATGCCGCCATTGGTCTCCATGGCCTTGGGCAGGTCTGGCAGCATCTCCATATGCCCTACTTCCAGATCATAGACAAAGAATTTCTTACTGAACTGGAAATTAGCGGTACCGAACATGTTGCGTTCCATCCGGGTAGAACCACCAAAAAAGTATACCTTCTTTCCATCATTGGCAATCCCCATATCTTTGGCAGGTTCGGGCAGCGTACCGAGGGTGGTTACTTTAAAGTCATCAGGGTTGATCATTCTTATCTCGTCTACCAGCCCCACCGAAGTACCGTAGGGCCTGGTGCCTCCAAGTACCAATATGCCTTTATAGGCCTCCAGGTAAACAGAAGAAGCATATTTGGTAAGGGGTATTTCCTTAATCTCATTGGTAATCCATATCTCGCTGCGGGTATCATAAATGTGGAGATATGAACTGAATCGCTTGAAGTCTTCTCCCCCGCCAAAAGCGTAAATCTCATCGGCAGATTGTGTATAGCCAAAGGCGTAAGCCTCATTTGGCATAATGGCCATCTTTTCAAAGATTAACTTTTTCTGTGCGGATAAGAGTGTGCAACAAAGAAGGGCTAGTGAGGTAAAAATGACTTTCATGATGGCTGTTGTTGAGTTTGATGTGAGTATTGATAAAACAGGAATTAATATTCAACTGTTTCGATATCAAGCAAAAAACGTGCGAGCCAACCAGTTTTACGAAGAAAACCTGAGATCAGGTCAGGCTGCCTTTACTTCCGTATTACTTTTTACGAAAACCATAGGTAATCTGCTTCCAGAAAGTCTTTGGAAACTGAGATACCCCGGGAAAACCAAGCCTGATAGATTTGCCGCTAAACGGAATGTAAGCTGTACCAAAGAGATAATCCCAAACACTGAGCGTCAAACCAAAATTCACCCCTCTCTGTCTGTCTTCCGGCAAATCATGCGCATGGTGCCACATATGCATATTCGGGTTGTTGAAGATATATTTTAACGGTCCCAGGTTTACCTTGATATTCGCATGATTCCAATGCCCTACCGCCAGGGTGAACATGTGGACAAAAAAGAAATCCTCAATTCCAAAGCCAATCATAGCCAAAGGCAGGTACTCTATGCTTCTGTAAACAAAGGTTTCCATCCAGTGGTATCTCAGGTGAGCTGCAAAGCCCATCTGTTCTACAGAGTGATGCACCTGATGAAACCTCCAGAGAGCCGGTACCGCATGGAGTAGTCTGTGCACCCACCACTGCACAAAATCGCGTACGACAAAGAGCAATAACAGCTGAGCCAACTTGGGCCAGGTCTCAATATGAAAAGCCACCGTATTGGAGATTCCCATGATCCCCAGGAGGTCGTTGAAGGCATCCACAACTACCATCGACAAGGCATTGAACAGAATAAGAGAAAACAGAAAAAAGTTGAAAAACATGTAAAAAGCATCCAGCCAGAAGTCTTTTCTGAACTTAGGCTGGTCTTCACGCCATGGTTTGAGCCACTCCCACAGCATAAAGAGCACAGAAACCAGAACAAGTGCCCAGAAGTAATTTTGCCAGACAGGCTTATAATCGTACTGAAAGGTGATTTCCTGCCATAAATATCTGGCATAACCCTGATAGGCTTCTCTGATTAAGTCCCAATAATGTTCCATTCAAATAGCAATTGCCACTATACCACTAACATAACTAAAACCCCTTTATAAGAATAAAGATTTCTGTTCAGCTTCTTTTCTTGTTGTTTACTGGTCAAGCCAAAAACAAAATGTCCCAGTATGAAGAAAAATCGCTTAGTGATATTCCTGTTATCTGCCATGCTTGTTGGCAGTGCACCTTTTTCACATGAGCTCAATGCTCAACGTAAAAAGAAGAAGAAAGGAAAGGATGAAACCACTCAAACCACTGCCCCCAAACCCGCTCCTAAAAAGAAGCCCGGCAAAACTTATCAATCTGTAATCAAAGGGCTGGAAACAGACGAAGGGCTGTTTAAAGTTCACAAGTCAGATGAGAAAGTGCTTTATGAAATCCCCAAATCAGAGCTTGGCAAAGATATGCTATGGGTGACACGCCTGGTACAGACGCCTCCCGACTACAGCGGCTTTACGGCCAGTGGTAGTAAAGTAGGCGAACAGGTGGTACGTTGGGAAAAAGAGCAGGGCAAAATCATGCTCCGTAAGATTCAGTACCGCAACGTGGCGGACAGCAACTCTGCCATTTTCAATTCTGTGGCAGCTAATAACCTCGCTCCCATTATAGCCGCTTTCAAAATAGAAGCACAGCCCGAAGATTCTTCGGCTTATGTGATCAATGTAACGAATCTCTTTAAGCAGGATGTAAAAGCTATCAGCGGGATTCCGGGATTTTCCAGAAGTCGTTTTCAGGTAAGAAGGCTGGACGGCAATCGCAGCTATATCAAATCTGTGAAGAGTTTCCCTATTAATGTAGAGGTACGTCAGGTCATGACCTTCGATGCCGGCAGGCCACCGTCAGAGGCCAATACCGGCTCTATCACCCTGATGGTGGGTCAGTCCATGCTCAAATTGCCTGAAGATATGATGCAGCCAAGACTGGCCGATGAACGTGTGGGCTGGTTCACACTGACACAGACTGACTTCAGTCTGGATGAACAAAAAGCCGCTACCAAAACCTATTTGAGACGCTGGAGACTGGAGCCCAAAGATCCTGCTGCCTACGCACGGGGTGAGTTGGTAGAACCTGTAAAACCTATTGTCTACTACCTTGATCCGGGAACGCCCGAGAAATTCAAGAAATGGTTTAAGCTGGGTATTGAAGACTGGCAGGCCGCTTTTGAAGAAGCAGGTTTTAAAAATGCCATTCTGGCCAAAGACCCTCCTACCAAAGAAGAAGATCCTGACTGGAGTCCTGAAGATGCCCGCTACTCTACTGTTCGTTATGTAGCCAACTATACGCGAAATGCTGTAGGCCCCAGTACTTCTGATCCCCGTACGGGCGAAATCATAGAAAGTGATATAATGTGGTTTCATAATCACCTGAGGTCTTACCGCAACTGGTTTATGATACAGACCGGTGCAGCCAACCCCAACGCCCGTTCACTGAACATGCGTGAGGAAGATATCGGGGAAATGATGCGTCAGGTAATCGCCCATGAGATTGGCCATGCCCTGGGGCTACCTCACAATATGAAATCCAGTTCTTCTTACCCTGTAGAGTCTTACAGAGATCCTGAGTTTGCTGCTGAATTTGGCGTTGCTCCTACTATCATGGATTATGCCCGACTCAACTATATCGCGCAGCCCGGAGATGGTGTAACCAGATTTATCAGGAAACTGGGACCCTATGACAAGTATTCCATCAACTGGGGATACCGCGTTGTTCCGGGAGCCAATAGCCCGGAAGAAGAACTCAAGACACTTGATCAGTGGATTCTGGACAAAGCTGATGATCCCCGATTCCGTTTTGGCGGTAGTCGGGGTACTGATCCGGAATCGCAGACGGAGGACTTAGGTGACAACTCAGTGAAAGCCAGTACCTATGGTATGCAAAACCTCATGAAGGTAGTGCCCAACCTGCTTGAGTGGACTACCACTGATGGTGAGGACTACAGCGATACCCGTGAGATTTACGGAGAGATACTGGGGCAGTGGAGACGCTTTGTGGGTCATGTAGCCACCAATGTGGGCGGCATCATAGAAAATAAGAAGTCCAGCGACCAGGAAGGTGCCGTGTTTACCGTAGTACCTGAAAAGCAACAGGTAGAGGCCATGAAATGGATGCATCAGCATGCTTTCAATTCACCACAATGGCTACTTGATGAGGAATTGTTGAGAAGAATGGAAAACTACGGTGCCGTTGAGCGCATCAGAAATGTCCAGACTTCTTTCCTCAATAGCCTGTTGGACCCTACGCGGGCCCAGCGACTTATCGAAGCAGAAGCATTTAAAGGGCGCAACACCTACACGGTTTATCAGCTCTTTGGCGATGTGAGAAAGGGGCTCTTCTCCGAACTGGCATCAACCAAAAATATTGATACCTATCGCAGAAATCTGCAGCGTGCCTTCGTGACTCGTATGGAATATATGATGAATAACGAAGCCAACCCTTTCCAGGCCAGGCAGGTAAGCATCAGTCAGTCTGATATCAGGCCGGCCGTCCGTGCTGAACTGAGAGCCCTGAAAAGTCAGGTTACGTCAGCCAAAGGTAAATACAGCGACAGAGCCAGCAAGGTGCATCTGGAAGACTTATTGGAAAGAATTGACAGTATTCTTGATCCTAAGTAGCACAGCTGCCATACATAATATTGACGAAACAGTCAGAAACGGAAAAGGGCCCCGTACGGGCCCTTTATCTGTCTACAGAAGCTTTTATAGAAGACAACCAATCTGCTCTTACTTCTGTACCTCAACTCAACCTGTGGCCGGCTTTCCTGCATTCAGGCTGCCGGCCGGGTTATTTTTAATGTCATGGGTTGGCATGGTGCGCCTGACTGTCTTGCCGGTAATTAGCAGGAAGGCTCCGTACGAGCCCTCCTTCCACTACTAAATACATAGACTCACCATCTATATTGTTTTGGTAAAATCAATCTACTACCGCTCCTAACTCTCAGCTAACAGCATTAAATGGAAAACCTGCAGGTAAATCCGTTGTGTGTGAGGATAAATGCTTTTGTACGAAAACCCCGGCTACTTCCGGGCACAAGCAAACAGTCCTATCGATTAACTCCATCAATATGTAACAGATAATGATAAATGGGTCAGGACTTTTAATGAGCGACTTTGCCTGCGCTATAAGTGTAGGTTTTGATTTGACGGTCGTTATCGGTTCCAGTTTTTCAGGATGTTCATAAGACTGTCTTTTTTCCTGACTGAAACGGGCAGTACACCCCCATTCTCCATGATCACCACGCCCCCATCTGCCCTTTCAAAGCGTTTGATATGGTTTATATTAACCAGATAAGAATTATGTATTCGAACGAAGTCGTGGCCGGACAGCACCTCTTCATAAGACTTCAGATTTCTCGACACCATGATTTCCGTACCCTCTATTAACTTAAAGCGAGTATAGCTTCCTTCAGCCACACACCATACAATCTCTTCGATTTTCACAAGGTGCATACTCTCGTAGTCACTGAGTACAATCTTTTTCTTTCTGGAATGGCCTCCGCTTAAGTGTTCGGTGAGTACAGCCACCTGTTTTTCAAGATCATTGACCCTTTTTGCCCGGTTGTGCTTTTTCAGAGCCGCTATCAGGTCATCAGGGTCTACCGGTTTAAGCAAAAAATCTATAGCACTGCATTTAAAAGCATCAATCGCGTATTTATCATGCGCAGTAATGAAAATTACATGAAGTTGCTTGTAACTGAGTTTTTTTACCAGTTCAATCCCCGTACCGTCATCCATTTCCACATCCAGAAACACTACTTCCGGGTTGAGCTCAAGTATAAGCTTCTCCGCACTCCGGCAATCTTCTGCCGAACCGATAACTTCCACTTCCGGGCAGTAATGGGTCAGCAAGGTCTTGAGAGAGCTCACCATATGAGGTTCGTTATCAACAATGACGGCATTCATGCGATCGCAAAGTATGGAAATTCAAAAAGACTGAAACATGTTTGATATGCCTGCTGTGAGAACAGGCTCCCGGAAAAAATAGCGTAGTGGCTGTCATGAGTATCAAAATTTAATACATCCTCTCTGAGTAATGTACTCAAATTCTTCCTGGTCTTCTGCGCGTTTTATAAGTGTAGGCTTTTGATTTATATCTGTAGATTTTCTAACAGTAAGTCACAGAATTTTCAGCCCGAAAACGATTACTACCACTCCTATATTTCACTTTGAAAAGGGGGACGCTTTGCACTATATTACCATATTAAATAGTCGCAAACCAAAGCAATTAGAATGAAACTAAACCTTAAGAAAACATTTCGCTCTGTTTTCCTTCTACTGCTATCCGTAACCACGCTGGGCCTTCAGGCTCAAAGCGACCCTACGGGTGAGTCAGCAGTTACCCGCACCTACGCCATTACCAATGCTACCGTGGTACAGGCTCCTGGTCAGGAAATAAAGGAAGGCACCGTAGTGATCAAAGACGGTCTGATACAAGCCGTAGGCACCAATGTCAATATCCCGGCTGATGCCCAGGTAATAGACGCCAAGGGCCTGTATGTGTATGCCGGCTTTATAGACGGCCTGGCCAACACCGGAGCCAAAAGACCCAAGTCAATGCCGCGTCCGAGTAACCTTTTCACTCCGGATCCACCCAACGACTTTGCAGGTATTACACCAGAAAACAGTGTTACCTCTCAGCTGGACATCAGCAGTGCCGGTATTGGTAGCATGAGAAAATCTGGTTTTGCGATTTCACACACCGTTCCCTATGGAAGGATGCTGCCAGGTTCAGGTTCTCTGATTCTGCTGGCAGATGTGGATCATATGGACGAAATGATCCTGGCAAAAGATGTTGCCCTTTACTCTCAGTTTACCGGAGCACCCGGAGCCTACCCCAACAACATTCTGGGGATTATGGCCAAGTGGAGAAACCTGTACAGAAATGCTGTCAACGAAAAATCGCACAGTGATATGTACGCCAGCAACCCGGAGGGACTACCCCGCCCCAGTGCTGACAGGGTAAGTCAGGCATTCTTTCCGGTGATCACTAAGGAAAAACCAGTGATGTTTGACGTGAGCAGCATGCTTGATGTAAGACGCGCCATGAGACTACAAGGCGACCTGGGCTTTGACCTGGTGCTGGCCGGTGTAGAGCAGTCATGGATGGTGATTGACGAATTGAAGGCCACGGGAACTCCTGTCTTCATTGGTCTTGATTTGCCGGATGAACCAAAAGACAGTAAAGACAAAGACAAGTCAGAAGAAGTGACAGCGCTGGAAGCCAGAAGAATGGAATTCTACAAGCAACACGTTTCTCAGGCAGCCGAACTTGAAAAAGCGGGCATTACCTTCGGCTTCTCTACCAAAGGAACACGTGGTAACAAAGTGAAGGGCCATGTTATGACCCTGATAGAAAATGGGCTGAGTGAGAATACCGCACTCGCTGCTCTGACCACCAACCCCGCTTCTATGCTGGGCATTGATAAAGTAGCCGGCACGGTGGAAGCCGGTAAAATGGCCAACCTGATGATTTCTACTGCCCCTTACTTCACCAAAGACTCACAGATCAAAATGATGTTTGTAGATGGTGATAAGTATGAGTATGAAGTGAAGGAAAAGAAAGCCAAGAAAAAGAAAGATGCTGATGCTGAGCCGGCAGCTGCTCCTGCGGCCTCTTCCGGTAGCGACCCGATTGTGGGAACATGGTCTTTCAGCTTTACTACTCCCGGTGGTGAGCAAACCGGCAAAATGATCATCAAAAAAGAAGAAGGCAATTACACAGGTGTTCTCACCAGTGATGATGGTTCTCCTGATAATGACATGAATGATATCAGCTATCGTGACGGAGAGCTCAATTTCAGCTTTTCTATCGATGCAGGCGGACAATCTGTAGATATCGTGGTAGAAGGAACTGTGGAAGGCAAGAACTACAGCGCAGAGGCCTCTGTAGCAGCTTTCAATGTCACCTTCGAATTAACTGCTACCAAGGACGACAAATAAGACTTTTAAAAAACTGATATGAAAACCAGATATATCTTAATGACCCTGTTATTCGCCTTTTGTGCCGTCAGCTACGGACAGGTGAAGAAGGGTGATGTGCTGATTAAAAACGGCACAGTCATTACCATTACAGATGGTACCAAAGAGAATACCGATATACTGATAAGGGATGGCAAAATCCAGAGAATAGGTAAAAACCTACGTACTCCAAGAGGTGTGACCGAGGTAGATGCCACGGGTAAATTCGTGATGCCGGGTATTATCGATGCGCACTCTCATATTGCAGGCAGTGCGATTAACGAAGGTACCAGCCAGGTAACTTCTGAAGTAAGCATGGAAGATGTAGTGAACCCACTGGATGTCTCTATCTACAGAGCCCTGGCGGGTGGTGTTACTTCCATTCACCTGATGCACGGCTCGGCCAATGTGATTGGCGGACAGAATGAGACCATGAAACTTCGCTACGGTTCTACCAACCCGGACGATCTCAGATTTGAGGGAGCCCCCAGAACTATCAAGTTCGCGCTTGGTGAAAACCCTACAAGAGGTGGTCGCGCCAGAGGTATTCAGCCACAAAGCCGTATGGGTGTGGAGAATATGATCCGCAGCTCATTTACTGAGGCACTCGCCTATGAGAAGAAATGGAAGGCCTATAATGCTGATAAGTCTGCCAGAAAAGTTGCTCCGGAGTATGATTTGAGGATGCAGACCCTGGTTGACATTCTGAACGGAGATATCATTGTACACTGTCACTCCTATCGTGCCGATGAAATCTACATGTTGATGAAAGTGTTCAACGACTTTAATATTCCGAACATAGTTTTTCAGCACGCCAATGAAGCCTACAAAGTAGCTCCCGAATTAGCAGCCTTTGGAGCGAGCGCATCTGTTTTTGCAGACTGGTGGGCTTATAAACTGGAGGTATACTACTCTACTGCCTACAACGCTACCATTCTTCAGGAAAATGGCGTGATGACCTCCATCAACTCCGATTCAGGAGAGCTTATCAGACACCTTTTCCATGAAGCTGCCAAAACGCAGAAGTATGGCAACCTCTCAGATGATGAGGCTTTGGCTATGATCACCCTGAACCCTGCCAAGCAGCTGGGTATCGACAAAAGAGTGGGCTCTATAGAAGTGGGTAAGGATGGTGATATCGCCATATTCGACAATCACCCATTGTCTGTATATGCTATCCCTCAATACACCTATATTGATGGTGTTAAGTACTTCGATATCAATGATGATAAGCCGGATCAGCGCATCTATATTAACCCTGAATCCTCTATTGAGGAAGTTCAGTTGTTTGAAAAGATGGATTTCAGCCACAGATGCATGGATGGCGTGGCCAGACATTATGGTGCAAACTTATTCAGACACAAGCATTAAGAAACTATGAAGACATTAAGAATAAACATTATTGCTTGTCTGCTCGCACTGGTGCCCATGTTCATCATGGCCCAGGAGGATGATCAGGTGCTAAAAGCAAGAGGAGGTAAATTCGCACTGACCAATGCGAAAATCTATACCGTTACCAACGGGGTTATTGAAAATGGCACATTGCTTATCAACAATGGCGTGATCGAAGCAGTGGGTACTAACGTCAGAATCCCTGCCGATGCCGAGGTAATTGACGTTAATGGGAAAGAGATTTATCCGGGTATGATTGACAGCGGCACAACGCTTGGCCTGGCAGAAATCAGTTCTATCGCTGAAGCCAACGACTTCAGGGAGTTTGGAGCTTTAACGCCTCAAATGCAGGCATTGACAGCTGTTAATCCCAATTCTGTAGCCATTCCCGTTACCAGGGTAAGTGGTGTTACTACAGTGTGGACCATGCCGAGAGGCGGAATACTTCCAGGAACTGCCGCCAGTATAAACCTTTTCGGATATACACCTGATCAGATGGATGCCGGCTCTAAAGGAATTGTGATGAACTTTCCTTCTACAGCCGGAGGCCGTAGGTTTAGAAGACTATCTGCAGAGGAAAGAAAGAAAAGACAGGAAAAGGCACTTAAGACGGTAAACGATGCCTGGGATAAGGCTGAGCTATACGCCAGCATTGAGAATTCTGACGATGTGCGCTCTTACCCTGAGATTGAGGCTTTAGTGCCGGTAGTGAAAGGTGAATTGACACTGTTTATTGAGGCCAATGCAGCTAAGGATATTCTTAGTGCCATCGAGTGGGTGGAAAAGAGAGGTTACAAAAAAGTGGTACTGACAGGTGTATCAGAAGGCTGGAGAGTGGCTGATGAAATTGCCAAATCAGGCCTTTCTGTAATCACAGGTCCGGTACAAGCCGTACCTACCCGTCAGTCTGATGCTTATGATGCGGCCTATGCTAACCCTGGTGTCATGGCGGAAGCGGGCATAAAAGTAGCCATTCGTACCATGGAGGCTGAAAATGTAAGAAACCTCCCCTATCATGCAGGATTTGCTGCTGCTTATGGCATGGGCAGAGAAGAGGCACTTAAGGCCATCACCATCAATGCAGCTGAAATTCTGGGTGTCGGTGATCAGCTGGGTTCTATCGAAGTAGGTAAGAAAGCCAACTTCTTTGTAGCTACCGGTGATCCTTTTGAAACATCCACTAAGATCACAGATCTGTTCATTGACGGTTATAAAGTACCTATGACCAGTCGTCAGATCAGACTGTATGATGAGTTCCTGAACAGAAACCCCAGTACGGATAAAACCAAGCCGGCTGTCTCTATCAAGAAAAAGTAAAAGCATTATCAATCAACATATGAAAGGCGACCTGAAGGGGTCGCTTTTTTTATGCCCGCTTCTTTCTGCGAGGACACACAGAGTTCACATAAATACAATAAACCGGTGCTCAAACCCTGTCTGACGCTTTGTACATTCACTGTTAAAATATATCAAATCATTTGTTTAACTTCTATTCAGATAGCGTGAGGTAACTCACTGTTATTGAATGCTTTCACCGGCCTCGTTTCACTAAAACCTAAACACCGCATGGACCCACATCATAACCTCATGAGCAGTTCTTTTATGACGGACCTGCCGTTGCAATTGGAGCTGGCACGAAAACTCCTCAGAAAGACTCCTTTCTTATCATCACTCCGAAAAAGGTTTTATAACTACAGAGCAGAGGTCATTGCCAAGATCAACGCCTTGTCCATGTCAAAGCGTGGAGAAACTATAGGTATTGAGTAGAACAGGTGCTTCAACCTTTCATTTCACCTCCATGTTGTTTGTACTAATCGCCACCTACCTTTTAAGAAGGAAGCAGAGCACATCTCGCTCTAATCAATGAGACTGTGACATAACTGTCTTATCAATTCTACAGGAACCTTCCCCCGTGGTTTTTGCCTGGAAATCTCTGTTGCTCTCTCAGAAGCAGGCATAAGAGAAGCGGAAATAATTTGCAACGCTATTGCAACTCTCTTAAATTGCATTGGGTCAAAGAAGTAAACCGGTGTTTAAACCTGTTTGAAACTCAATGTATTGTTATGAAACATCTTCTTCTGGTCTGCCTTCTCATTATTTCCCTCTGCTCTGTTAATGCTCAAAATGTTTATCTGGAAGGCGGTGTAGCCTTAGGCAGCGTTCCCAATGCCGATGATAACAGCCGGGGCAAAGCCATGCTCTATGTAGCCGGGTACAGGACCTTTTCCGATCATTTCGCCCTGGGCCTCGAATTATCTACCGGGGGTGACTTCATACCGGGTGATAACAGCACCTTTGAAGGCAATACAGAAATACTGAACCCTGATGATACCAACTGGAGCAGCGCCATGGTCAAAGGTCGCTACTACTTCACCACCGGCCCTTCCCCCCTATATGCCGGAGCAGGTTTGGGCATCAACTCTTACTGGAATTACGTCCATACAGTAGAAAGCAAAACCGTCAGTAAAATCAACCTGGCGGTTGCTCCTGAAATAGGTATCGACATCAGAAAGCGTCTCAATGTATCCATGCGTTATTTGATAGGCGGAAGCACTGACTCCTTTGAGGGAATCAGAACACAAAATGCCAATGACCGCATTTCAATTCAGAGCCAGAAAGTCAGCATTTTTCTGTTCAGTATGGCGCTTCGCTTAAACCTCTAAGGAGTTTTTGGCAATCACCTGACTGAACCATTTGGCAGAAGACTTAGGTATTCTTTCCAGCGTATCGTAGTCTACCCAATTGAGACCAAATCTGGAACTGTAGCCGAGTGCCCATTCGAAGTTATCGAACATACTCCAGGCAAAATAGCCTTTGAGGTCAACACCCTTATCAATTGCCTCTTTACAGGCAGTCAGGTAGCCTTTATAGTAGCTCAGGCGTGTGTTTGTATCGTCTACCTCACCGTTGATCTCTTTGTCGTCACAGGCAAAGCCATTCTCGGTAATGTATATAGAAGGTTGATCATAACGTGCGCTGATCCACTCCAGGAGCTTTCTACAACCCCAGGGCACCACCGCCCAATCCATGGCCGTAAGCTCCCAGGATTTGTCCTGAGACAGCAGTACATCCTGATCTTCAGAGATACCACCATTACCGGCTATGTTATCCTGAGCATTGGCAGCATCTGTATTAGCGGCAAACATCGTGGTATAGTGATTCAAACCGAAAAAGTCAGATGAACCCAGTATCATTGCTCTGTCTTCCTCTGTAAACTGTGGCAACCTCTCTCCCAGCCTTTCACGCATCACAGCGGGGTAATCTCCCTTATACACAGGATCAGCAAACCAGCCAAGGAAGAAGAGCATGGCTCTTTCTGCCGCCTCTACATCTTCTGGTTTATCAGTCAAAGGTTCCCTCCAGTCACAGTTGTTGGTAATACCGATAGAACCATTCTGGTGGGCGTATTTCTCCCTATATACTTTAACAGCCCTGGCATGGGACCTCAACAGATTGTGAGCAGCCAGGTAAGGCTCTGAATTGGACTTGCGGCCCGGAGCAAAAGCTCCCTGACCATAACCCAGAATAGAAACTACCCAGGGCTCATTTAATGTAATCCAGTTTTTCACCCGGTCACCGAACCGGCTGAAACAAAGATCGGCATACACCTCGAACCTGTCGGCTATACTATCGTTCAGCCAGCCGTCCTCTTCTGTTTGCAGAGCTAGTGGCAGATCCCAGTGATACAGCGTTACCCAGGGGGTAATGCCATTGTCAAGCAGTTCATCAATCAGGTCAGAGTAAAACTTAATACCCTCCTCATTCACTTCTCCTTTGCCATCAGGCATCACCCGGGGCCAGGCTATCGAGAAGCGATAAGCTTTAAATCCCTGAGACTTCATCAAAGCGACATCCTCTTTGTATTTGTGATAATGATCGATGGCTATATTACCATTGTCACCATTCTTGATACGGTTGGGAATCGTGCAGAACGCATCCCAGATAGATGGCCCCTTGCCATCTTTATCGTGCGCTCCTTCTATTTGATAAGCCGAGGTAGCCGAACCCCAGATAAAGTCTTGTGGAAACTGATTCATAGGCTGCAATTATGCTTATAAAAATATGATATGAAAGTGATTTTTCAATTGACAAAGACTGAAGTGTCCTTTGAGAAATTCTTGTAGGGTTAATCGTAAGAAAAATATCCTGTATCAGGCCTCATCAATAATTCATCACACAAGTGTCAGGCCGTTTTATAGTAGAGAATCTTATCTTTAATCGTATGGAAAGACCCAAAGTCGGAATTGGTGTAATCATTAAAAACAGCAAAGGACAAATACTTATTGGTAAGCGCAAAGGCAGCCACTCTCCTTTTTACTCCATCCCCGGTGGACACCTGGAAATGGGAGAAACTTTTGAACAGGCTGCCGTGAAAGAAGTGCTCGAAGAAACCGGAATCAATATATTCTCACCCAAGGTGATTTGCGTCACCAACAATCTGGAGACCTACCAAAATGAGGGTAAACATTACATCTCTGTTACGCTGATGACTGACCAGTATGAAGGGATTCCTGTAGTATTGGAACCAGACAAATGTGAAAGCTGGCAGTGGGTGGCCCCTCAAGCAATACCCCAACCGCATTTCGATGCCAGCGCCTATGCCATTGACTGCTATTTAAAGAAGGCCTTTTATATCCCCAATCAGAATAGTCAATGAACGTCTATTTGAAATTAAGGAAAAACAGACTATCGAAACTCGACCGCAGATGTCTATGGACATTCGGTTTTGCCTGGGGGCTTGCAGCCATACTTGAATTCCTGGCTCTTCCCGTCAGCCTTTATGCTGTGCTTATATCCCTGAGTATTGCTCCTCTGAGTATTCTGGTTGTATCCGCTCTAAAAAGATTGCTGAACAGACCAAAATTACCCGTAGAAGAGTCAGCCCAATTTAAACTCAGGGTAAACCCTAAGACTGAAAACACTGATGTTCTCTCTCATAAAGACCTTGAACGGGTCGGTAACTACATTCTCATCACAGAACCCGGTGTTTCTGTGACAGAAATAACGAGAAAAAGTGCTTCAGAACTGATTCAACGGTATCCGGAACTTGTACTGGAAAAAGTCAGCGCTCCGGTTGGCTTCAAATACACAGCAGCAGGACAACTCGTAGTAAATCTGTCAAAAGGGTTCGCCATGCTCATGGTAATCATAACTCTACTATTTGGTTTTGAAGTCTACCCGTACTTTTCAAATATCATGATGCCATGGAACAGGGCTTCTGCTATTGCAGCCACGACAGAATGGGGAGGACTGGCGGAATTACCCGGGAGCCACTGGTTTATGACCATTGAAACGGAAGGAAGCATGTTTACCCGCACTTTTAAGATAAGTTTCAGAAGTAATCCGGATAGAATCAGGGAGTGGGTTGAAGAGAGTTATGGTATCCGGGATGTGATACCAGTCAATGATAACGGCTATACTATATACAGGAGTGTCGGCTATAAAAAATCAATCGGGGGAACAGTGGCCGTTGACTATGAAACAGGCCGGGTAAATATTGAAATGAGTTGGAGTTAATTCTGATTTGCTTTTGATCTAAAATGACTATATTACTTTACAATTTTGTTTCAACCCTGAGCATGCAAAACGAAGTTTCTGTTAAGAAGTCTGTTAAATCGGAGTTCGTTAGCGAAAAGCAACTTTTGGCTATAAGTCTTATTATTGCGACTTACTTTCTTACCATTTTCCTCCTTAACTTTTTTCAGGTTGATTTTACCCTCATTGGTGTCTTCAGAGAGATACTAACCGTCCCCATGCTGTTAGGTCAGCTTATGTTTCTTGTGATCGGAATCATAATACTGGTAAGAAAAAAGGAATCCAGACTGAAATACCTGACTGTGATGAGTGTGCTGCTACTGGCTACTTCTTCATTCCTGACCATAGGCAGCTTTTTCTGATCTACTGTCGACAATCTACAAAAAAGCCCGAATCTTTGATTCGAGCTCTTCCATGTCATTAATTCTTACTTGAGCTTAAACTCAAACGGTATGTTCAATACTGTACTCACAGATTTCCCGTCCTTTTGAGCAGGAGTAAATTCTCCGAGCTTATTGATTACTCTGATCACTTCGGCTTTCAATTCTTTACTCATGCCAGATGTATCTGCATCAGTTGACTGATCGGCATAGCCGACCACAACCACTTGCTGCAAGAGCTCTCCTCTCCTTTGCTTAGCCTTTACCTGATCAACAGAACCATCGGTATTGACACGAAAACTGACCACCACACTCCCGGTGTTCCCCTGCTTACGCGCTGTAGCCGGATACTTAACCTGACTCCTGATCAGGCGATACATTTCAGCTTGTCCTTCCTTGTAAACTGCCTGTGAGTCAACGGAAGTCAGCAGCTCACCGGGGTTGGTGAATGCTGTCGACAATACCAGTACTGCCATAATACATGCATGCCATCCAATTCGGTAATACACTCTTTTACTCTTTCTTTCTACTTGTGTCATCATTTCAAACCTTTTAATTAGACTTACTTTATTGATTAGATTATTTCCCAAACTCACTGCTACGCCTGTAGTAGATTGAAAAAGTAACTGCTGGTAATCAGTCAGATCAAAGCCAAGGTTTAACACCTGTTTGTCGGCTATAAACTCGTGCTCTGAACGAATGGCCTTTTGAAACAGCCATATAGCCGGGTGAAACCAAAAAAGTATAGTAGCAAACTCCAATAGCAGTGAGTCTGCTGAATGCCATTGGTCGCGGTGATATTTTTCATGGACCATTACCGCTTCAAGTTGTTCTTTGTCGAGCTGATCATTGCCGATAAATAAGATATTGAAGAAGGTAAAAGGCGAAAGTGGCTTATCTACTCTGGCCACGAGAAAGCCACGCTCATGGTTTTTGGTGGCTCCCGCATACAGGCGGGCGAGATGGATCATGCTGTTCAGGAAACGAACTGAAAAGACTCCTGCTCCTGCCAGATACAGCCACAGCCAGATATTGATATTACTTTGGGACTCTGACTGTTCCGGAATTACAGACAGGCTCAATGAGATGGTCTCTACCAGACTACCTTCCAGTGTTTCCTGAACTACCGGAATGCTCTCAAAACCTACAAAAGGCAGAACCACTGAAAAAACAATACAAAAGAGCCCCAGCAAACGGTTAGCCTGGTGGCTCAGAGGTTGCCTGAGTAAAAAACGATAGGCCAGATAAAGGACAGCCAGAGAAATTCCGGATTTAATCAGGTAGACTTCCATCAGTTCTTTCTTTTCTTATTGACCTGCTTTTGTAATGATGTAATGAGCTCCTCCATTTCTTCCACAGACAGGTTATCCTGATTGGAAAACTGCGATACCATTGTATTAAAAGAGTTTGCGAAATAGGTTTTCACAAAAGACCTGATAAAGCCATTGGTATAGTCTTCTTTCGCTATAAGGGGATAATACTGATAGGTATTGGCGATAGGAATTCTGCCCACAACACCCTTTTTCTCCAGTATCTTAACGATAGTCGCCACGGTGGTATAGGCAGGCCTGGGCTCCTCATAATGAGCAACAACCTCTCTGATTATCCCCTTTTCAATAGACCAGAGGATGTTCATCACTTTCTCTTCTGCTTTAGTCAGTGTAAGGTTCATATGACAAAACTACTAATACCTTAATAGAATTACTAACAACTTAGTAGATATACTACAAGCTTAGTAGTTTTGTTTCAAAAGAGTTGATTTTTTTGAAGCCTCTATGCTTCCGGATTAGATCTTACCTGTCAAAAGATTGGCAATACCCATGGTGGCGTGACGGGGCTCTTCTGCATAGCGCGGATCATGTACATAAGGCAGTTTGCGCATGGAGATCAACTCCATACTCAGAAAATCAAACTCCTCCACCACCTTGCCGGTCAACTCATAAATTCCCCTACCCCTGAAAGGGTACTGAGCAGCTACAGGAGGAAAATGGGTGGTATCAATAAAGTACCCTTCGTAGTCCAGCCAGGTACCAAACTGCATCCTTTTTCCTCCGGAGGTGGTCGTGTTTTTTATATGAACAAGGTAGCCGACCATACATACCGTTTTATTCTTATACTGCTCCATTTCACGTACCATAATGCTACCTTCCGGTACTTCTTTGAGCAAATCAAAGGGATTGCAAAGCGGAAACCCCAGCAGGTCCAGCTGATCAAAAGCATCTTCCAGGATATCATAGCTCAGTTCAGGCAGTTTGAAACGCTTTACTTCCGGATCAAAAAGCATTCTTACCGGATTGGTCTTTTTATGATTTCCCAGCTGGAAATGTGCTTCCCAAAGCAGTTCCTTTTTCGTCTGCCCTGTGAAGCGAAAAGCTCCGATCCGGATCAGCAGGCTCAACTGCTCCAGGGAAATGGCTACGCGCTTCAGAAAATTGTCAAAGCTCATAAATACCCCGTTCTCCAGGCGCTCAATCAACAGGGCTTCTGCGGTATTCTTTTCCAGGTCACTGATAAATGCCAGCCCCATAAAGATGGTTTTCCCATAAATGGTACAGAGGTACTCGCTTTGATTTACACAAGGCGCCTGAATATCGCCTCCATGCATGTAGGCCTCGTGGGCATAGAGTTCTACCCGGTAAAACCCGCCCCCGTTATTCATGGTAGCTACCATGTATTCTAATGGGTAATGTGCTTTCAAGAAAAGACTCTGGTAGCTTTCTACCGCATAAGAGGCTGAATGCCCCTTGGCAAATGCATAACCGGCAAAGCTCTCAATCTGTCGCCATACATCTGCCGCAAGCGTATACGAATGCCCCTTCTCCTGGCAGTTTTCAAAGTACTTTGCCCGTACCTTCTGAAACTCCTCCCGTGACCGGTATTTACCCGACATCCCCCTGCGCAATACATCGGCCTCCCCCAGCGTGAGTCCGGCAAAATAGTGGGCTACTTTGATCACGTCCTCCTGATACACCATTACTCCATAGGTTTCAGGCATGATATCTCTGAGAATATAATGCGCGTCTTTTCTTCGCTCAGGCTCCCGAAAACGCAGAATGTACTGCCGCATCATACCCGATTTGGCTACTCCGGGCCTGATCACTGAGCTGGCAGCCACAAGCCCCAGATACTCTTCTACCCTTAGCTTTTTTAACAGCATACGCATGGCCGGAGATTCCACATAAAAACAGCCGATAGCTCTTCCCTCCCGCAGCATGTCTTTTACCTTCCTGTCTTCTTTAAAGCGCGGAATATCATGGATATCAATTCCCTGATCCTTCACATAATTTTTCCCGATAATCTCCAGGCTGTCTTTGATCTTACCCAGCCCCCGCTGACTCAGGATGTCGAACTTATACAAGCCTATATCCTCCGCAATGATCATATCAAAATGTGTGGTCGGAAATCCCTTAGGAGGCAGATCTGTAGCGGTGTAGTAGTGAATTGGTTTTTCTGAGATCAGGATTCCACCTGCATGTATACTCAGGTGACTGGGAAAACCTTCAATGTATTTTCCATAGCGCAAAACCAGGCGATGTACCTCATCCAGCTCATCATACCGGGCTTTTTGAATATGGTCTATCTCGTGAGGCGGAATCCCCAGAACCTTACCCAACTCTCTTACCACCGCTCTGAACTGAAAAGTGCTGTAGGTCGCCAGTAATGCTACATTATTGTCTCCCGGCTTTCTGAATTCTCTGAAGATAAACTCTGTGATATCTTCCCGGTCTTTCCAGGAAAAGTCAATATCAAAATCAGGCGGATTCTGCCGGTACAGGTTGATAAAACGCTCAAAATATAAGTCCAGCTCTATCGGGTCAACATCTGTGATACGTAAAAGGTAAGCGACTACTGAATTAGCCCCACTACCGCGCCCCACATAGAAATAGCCCTTTTCCCGTGCATACTGGCAAAGTCTCCAGTTGATCAGGAAATAAGACATAAACCCTTGCTGTTTGATTACATCCAGTTCTGTTTTAATCCGGTTTATTATTGCCTTATCCGGGTTTTTATAGCGGTACGGAAGACCTTCTTTACAAAGGCGCTCCAGCATAACATAGTCCTCTTCAGCAGACTCTGTATAAGCCAGCAGGTTCTTGTTCAGGTGCTCTCCTTCAAAATCAAACCGAATAGAGCAATTCTCCAATAAACGAAGCGTATTATCTGCCATATAGGGATAGAGCTTATAGAGTTGCTTCAACTCATCTACCGGGTATATAAAATCTCCCCGGTCTCCCTCTTCTGATTTGGGCAACATACTGAGCAGGGTATTATTACTGACTGCACGCAACAGACGATGTGCGTTAAAATCACGCTTTAGCAATACCCTATCCCCGGTTTTCTTATCAACCCTACTCCGAAAAGTAGCGGTCTGTAAAATCACCAGCTTCTCTCTGTCCATCTTATGAGGTGGATAAATAAGCCGGGGCAGGTCGGTCGGTTTTACACCAATGAACTCATGGGCCTCTAGTTCAAAACCTGTATACTTCTTAAAAGGATATATAACATAGCAATGCTGAAAATCAGGAGGTCTGTCGGGTAGCGCTTCTCCCGAATGGAGATAAACAGAAAGGAAATCATTAAGCTCCTTAAAGCCTTCATTATTGCGGGCGATTCCTACAAAAAGCTGATCGGCTCCATTGCGAAAGTCGACCCCCAAGATTGGCTGGATATCATATTTAGCAGCCAAGCGAACAAAGTTAAGAGAGGCCGCTGTGCTATTGATATCGGTTAAGGCAAAACGGGAAGCTCCTGCTTTCTGCATCTCCAGAAGCAAGTCCTTTGTACTGATGGTACCATACTTAAAACTATAGTAGGTATGCGTATTGAGATACATTGAGAAGCTCAGTCATTAGCATCTCACTTCATAGCGTCAGACCACACAGCCTTCAGCTACTTTCAGAGGAATCTCCATCAGGTAAGTCCAGTCTGCAGCAGGACCTTTACGTTTAAGCAACGAGATAGAATTTACCCTAAAATAATTAGTATAAGGCTTATTCTTAAACTCGTGATATGCATTTCTGAACTGTGCATCAGTAAGCCTTCTGCCAATGGTCAGGTGAGGACTGAAATTTCTGTTTACCTGCCCTACCATCAGCTCTTTGATATGGATATCGGCAGTAAGGTAGTTATGCAGACTGACCAATGCATTTGCCCCGGAAGCGATATTTACATAGAGTGTATTACTCTCATCAAAGAAGTCAAATCCATCAAACACAACATCGAAACTATCGAGTGAAGCTATTTTTTGTTTCAATCTGTTAACAATTTCCTGCTCCTGTGTTTTGTGTAATACAAGGTTGAGCAACGAGATATGAGGTTTGGATTTAACTCCTCTGTAAGGGCCATAATTACCAGCTAATTCAAGCTTTATGTCTTCTACTTCCCAATTCACCCTGTTAGATGGATTCACTACCAACAAATACTCACTCAGATCATATTGAAACTTACTTTTCATAGCCTTCTCGTTTATCAGTGATTAAATATACTAATTATTTTAGTAAACTAAAATTTATAGCAAATATATTAGCGCCTGATATACACTATTAAACAGACAGCACAGCTTACGCCCCTCTTAAAATCAACTGACGCATAAGAGCCATGAGTAATTTTTTCTCCTCCTCTACTGCTCCGAACAGATCTTTAAACTCACCTTCAGTATTAAAGGGTAACTTTTCTATTACCAACAGCAAAGTCTCCAGCTGAAAACAGGCTCCCAGAGAGATTCTCAGAAAGGCTCTGTAATCATTATCGTTTTCATGACTGCTGCCAATAGCAATATTAGAGGGTATGGCTACAGCCGCCTGCTGTAACTGATCAGCCAGTCTGTATTTCATAAGTTCTGCAGATGAATCACCGAGCTGATAAACCATAGCCACTATGTCCATCCCTTTCTGCCAGGCAGGTAGCTTTTTAAAGTTTCTCATCTGAATTGGTTATTGGTTATTGGTTA
>DIYF01000153.1:54879-69586 GCA_002427745.1 Roseivirga sp. UBA6061
TGGTTATTGGTTAGAGCGAAACGGCAACTCAGCCTACAGGTTTGATATTTCTGACTTAGGTCACGCTTCAAACCGTTAAACATGCAACTTGTAAAGCGTCCCGACACATTAAACTCCTGAACGCTATTGTCTCCTATTGGCCAGTAACGGTGGTGGCTCTCCGGTAAACGGATTAAACCGGCTGATCGTCTTCGCCTCGATACCAAAAGCACGCATCACTTTCCGGTCACCATATTTGTCTCTGATCTTATCCATAGCATGATAGAGGTTGATTACCTCCTCTGCATCTTCAAACAGATTGATCTGATATCCTCCTTCTACCAGATGGCTGAACCTTACTCCTATCAATCGCACCAAAAGCCGCTTGTTATACAGCTTATTGAAGAGTTCCATTACCCGGGGGATCAGGATATGATCAGCTGAGGTATAAGGAATACGCGACTGTAGGGTATAAGTATTAAAATCGGAATAACGCACCTTCACCGTAACACAGGCGCTCAGCTTAAGCCCTCTGCGTAGCTGAAAAGCCAGGTTTTCAGCCATAGCAAGTAAAATCCCCTTCAGTTTTCCTACATCAATGGTATCCCGGTCAAAAGTACGCTCTGTAGAAATGGACTTGCGCTCATTATAAGGCACTACAGGTGAGTTATCGATCCCATTGGCCTTCTTCCAGATGCTGATGCCATTTTTACCCAATACCTTTTCCATCAGCTCAACCGGCATTTCCTGGATGGTACGGATCTTCTTAACCCCCAGACTGAAAAGCGTCTGCTGGGTTTTCTCCCCCACCATAGGAATTTTACTTACCGAAAGCGGGGCCAGAAAGGGTTTTTCAGTTCCATAGTCCACCCTCATCTGGTTATCCGGCTTAGCTACTCCCGTAGCTACTTTTGATACAGTTTTATTCTTAGAGAGCCCAAAAGAAATCGGTAAGCCTGTTTCTCTTTTAATCCGCTCCCTGAGTTCACAGGCCATCTGATAGCTGTTATGAAAACGCTCCAGCCCGGACAGATCTGCATAGAACTCATCGATCGAGGTCTTCTCATAAACAGGTACCGTCTCTTTGATGATCTCAGTTACCATCTCAGAGTATTTGGAATAGGTACCTGAGTTCCCCCTGATCTGGATAGCCTCCGGACAAAGCTCTTTGGCACGCTTCATAGGCATAGCGGAGTGAATGCCATATTCCCTGGCTTCATAACTACAGGCCGCAACTACCCCCCGGTCGGTAACCCCTCCTATCAATACCGGTTTTCCATTCAGCTTACTATCGTATAACCGTTCCACAGATACAAAAAATGTATCCAGGTCCATATGCATAATTGTATTCTCGACACTCATCTCACCCACACAGTTATACCTCTCCCTAAGCCCTGCCGAAGGGTACTTCTTTCAATAATTCCCAGGCATCACCGCCTGCTACTTTTTTTAGTATTGACAGAGAGCTTACTCTAAAATCATTAGTAGAAGACCAATCTGTAAACTCATAATGTGTTGCTCCGGGACTGTGCGCATCCTCACCGGATGTAGTCGTGGTAAAGGTCGGTTTTGGTGTGTTGGCCAACAGCTGATATGGCTGCAACTCTCCCTGAAGCAGATCTCTGAGACTAATCAAAGAATCCTGATCTTCGACATTGATACGGAAGGCCTCTGCTGCATCAAAAAAGCTGAATCCTGTATATGTCACATGAAAGCAATGAATCATAGAAGCAATCCTTTCAACCGATTGAAGCACTTTTTCATCCGATGCATCTCCCTGGACACTCACCAGATTCACAAGAGGAATTTGTGCTATAACAGGCTTTTTCTGTGCAGCCTCCCCTTCTCCTGAAAACTCATACCGAATACTTTCCGCCTGGTCGGTCAGCCATTGTGGTGCATTGATTAATACAGAGTAACCGCATATCGGGGAGGTATTCAAGGAAGCTATCATTTCAGGTCTGTTTTGATTATGAAATAAAATTACTAAAAAAATTATCTAACTAAAAAAATTAGTAAATTTATTTAAGAGAGGTAGAGAAATGGCTTCCATGACTTTCAGAGTCTTGCTTCGCAATGACTCTGAGGGAGACGTCTATCCCGCTCAGAGTCATCCGAAGGAGACTCTGAGCATGTAGAACTTAAAAACCAGGAATATGAGCACTCATAAGATTCACGAGCAAAAGGGTGTATTCTACTTTGTCACCTTTACCTGTTATCGGTGGCTCCCACTCATAGAACAGACGGATGCATATAACTATTTCAAAACATGGTTCAGTAGAATACATAAAAGAAACTGTCTTATCAACGGATACGTCATCATGCCCAATCACCTCCACATGATATGCTTCCCAAAAGAGGAAAGTAAAGGACTCAACCATATAATTGGTGAAGCAAAGAGGTTTCTGGCCTATGAGATTATTAGTCGGTTAAAGGCGCAAAAAAGCGTTGATCTCCTGAACCTGTTAAAATCCGGTGTTCGGCCCGGAGAAAGAAAAGCTCAGAAACAACATCAGGTTTTCAGGCTTTCGTTTGATGCTAAAGCGGTCGACTATGACCAAATGGGTACAGTGCTTAATTACATTCACTGCAATCCTACCAAAGGGAAATGGAATCTGTCAGACGATTTTACACTTTACCCTTACTCCAGCGCAGCCTACTACGAATCAGATTCTGACAAACCTGATTTCCTAACAGATTACAGAGATGTATGATCTCGAGATCCCTCAGCGTCTTGCTACGCAATGACTCTGAGGGTCTTAGAGTCTATCCCGCTCAGAGTCATCCGAAGGAGACTCTGAGCATTTAGAGCCTGGAGGTCTCTCGCAGAGGCACCTGAGAAAATAAGTCTGGAATTACTGAAATGGAATCTATTTAGTCTTCTTAGCCTGTTTTCTTTCGATGCGCTCTTTTTCTCTGGACAGCAGATACCACCACTCTTCTTTGCCTTCATTGGTTTTTCTGAAGGTACGAACCGCTCCGGCCCTTACAAGAATTTTACGAAGCTCGTCTTCTTCATTGTCCCAGCCACCGAGTTCATTTTTGATGGCCTCAAACCTACGTTCCACAAAGCTTTTATGTCTCAGCAACCGCCTGGCTGCTTTTTCTGCCATGACTTCCGTCTTGTACAGGTTAAAGTCCATACGGATTTTGAAATAGGCCACGGTGGTGGTAATGGAAGCCGTAAGTATCCCCAGCAGCAGGGTTTGGTAGAAGTTCATCGCTTTCTTGAGATGTTAGATTTTAGACTTTAGACTAAAGAGTTTAAGACACTACACTCCTCAGCATTAATCGATTCCAAAGTTAGAGAATCAAAACTTAACTGCTATTCGGGAATCTTGAAAGAGAAGCGTTTCACAAATCCGACATACTTCATGAGCTTTTTAGCAGGGATGGTTCTCAGCTCATTTAAAGTTTGATTAAAAGCTATCTCATTTAGAATCTTTCCATACTCCGTTCTATCAAACTCACCTTGTTTCCTGGTGATTTCTAATCTCTTCTCCTCCTCGTTATCAAATTTGAGCTTTTCCAGATCCTTATCAATTTTCAATTGATGGTGCTCTATTTCAACATTCACCCAATCATCAATGCTCATTCCTTCATGAGGTATATTAATGATATCGAGAACTTTATCAGAAACTTCACCATACCTACCTGTTCTTAAAGCCAAGATGAACATTACAATCATAAGGTCCTTCTTACTCTCATCATCCTCATAAGAGAGCCCTTCATGCGCACGGATAATGCGGTACATATTTACAAAGCGCTTCACGGTTCTGGGGGTATTACCTATCAGCCAGCTGAGGTTACGCATATACTCGCCTTCTTCCCAATGTAGCCTCAGAGAGTCCGGTGTCACAACTTTAAGCCCTTCCGGTATCTCATCTTCAGCGGTTTCCTCTGATGATTCTTCGGGCTCTTCAGCTTCTTCACCGGCCTCTTCTGCTCCCTCCATTTCCTCTTCTGTCTCCTCCGGTGGCGCCATAGCAGGCACTCCCACATCAAATACTTCCAGATCAGAAGCTTTTGCAGTCTCTTCCTCTGTTTCGGACAGGGACTCCGCAACTTCCCCTGTCAGGCCACTGGCTTCTTTGGATTTCTCCTCAAAAAAGGCATCCAGGTCCATATCTGGCAACTGATTTTCAGCTACAGTCTCTTTCTCCCCCTCCTTTTGGGGCCTCTCTGCTACAGCATCGCCCAACAGGTGGGTAATCATCTTCTTGATGCTCTTATCTTCAGGAGCCTTGAGGTGAAAGGGTATCTGGAAAATCTTCTCCAGGTAGTCCGAAGGGTTAATGACCTCCATACCCACACTGTCCGCTGCTTTGTCTGCCCCCTTGATATGGCCGGTAAACTGCAGATAATACTTCTTGATCAGGGCATTTTTGACCCACCGCGGGTCTACCCCCACCACCACTACGAACAGTGGAAAAGCCATCAGAAGGTTTACGGCCTCCAGCACCTCCACTACCCTTTCTTCCGGGCATCGGTCGAGGTCATCAATGTAGAGAATGATACGCTGAAGAGGCTTGTCAAAGCCGTCTCTGATCTTTTCAAACTCCTGATACTTCTCTTTACTCTTCTCCGGTACTTTGGTGGCCTTTGTGCTTTCTACGAAAAGCTCACTAAGTGTCTGGAAATCCTTGCGGATCATGGAAATAATCCCCAAATGCCTTGAATAATCGTTGGAAGCGGCTTTTCGGGTAATAAAGTTGTACATCGCTTTTTGAGCCAGTACAGAGTCAGGTTTGTATTCAATCTCTTTAATCTCTGCTTCCTTGGCCTTAAGCTGAAGGTTCAGTTGGTTCAACTCCACTTCCTTCTGATCTGCCTCAATCTGCTTGGCCAGAATTTCCTGCTCATGCTTTGAAATAGCTTCGCTTACAGCCGTGTCATAATCATTCTTGATTTTCAGCACCCCATTCACCAAAGGAGAAAGCTTACTTGCCGTTCCCCTGATCTTTGACAAAACTCCGGTCAGAACAGCGAGTGCTGAGCCAATACCATTCAGCCAATCGGTTTCTATACTGGCAATTTCCGGAAGCACCAATGTGGTAATGAGCAACAAAGCAACACCCACACCGACCAGACCCCAGTCCCAGCCGGAATAATTCAAAAACTGGCGAACGAAGGTCTGACCGGATTTAAGCTCTTTGAGTATCAGCTCCGGATTTACCTGATCCAGTTTTTCCTGGCTGATACCCGCCTTATCCAGCATACCCTTCAGGCTTTCCTCAATCTTAGATGCTTTGATGGCTTCTTTGATAACTTCCTGACGGCTGCTGGTTTTGATCTCTTCAATCTTGCCTTCCAGCTCGCCCTGAGCGGTTTCAACCTGGTCGGTTAATGTATCAATGGCGTTTTGTACCTGGGCTTTCCTTGCTTCGAGCTCAGCTATCTGCCCTTTGGCTACATCGAGTTGTTGTGCAATACCACTCTTAATCGTATCTACTTCTTTCTGGGCTTCAGAGCGGTTGTCATTGATATAATCGTCCAGTTTTTCGAAGATACGGGTGACCAGGCTGGCCCAGAGATTGGTATCCATATAGCTCCAGGCATTGAAGTGAATCTGGCAAATCCCCTCACAAAAAGGCTTCTCATCCTGCTTTGAGCTTTTGGCTTCTTTTCCTGTCTCGTCTTCTTCCTTTAAAAACCCCTGATATTTGGCAAGCTCATCGACTTTCTCTGAGAGCTTTTGCATAAAGAAACTCTTACCGGTGCCCCATTGCCCGAAGAGCGCTATGGCGAGTGGCGGAGTGAGCTTCTCCAGGGCCATAATGGCAGCAAAAGCTTCTACATCCTGCTCAAAGCCGAGCAGATCTTTTCCCTTATGTGCGCTGTCACTGTTTAGTTCAGCAATCTGCAGCGGATTTTCAATGGTTTGGGGAGGTGCGGGAGGCTCTTCATTTGCTTCCTCCTCCAGCTGTTTGGCAAAATCCTGGCGGGCGGTTTGCTGCGTAAGTTCATTCAGAAAGCCCTCCTGCGCTTTTTGTACATCTTCCAGGTCTTTTAGAAGAGATTCGTCCAGGGTTTCTTCTGTGCCTTCGCTGGTTTCGGTTGCTTCTGTTGTTTCTTCCTGTTGAGCATCAGGTGTTTGTTGTGGCTCACTTTCTGGGGGTGCTAACCCTTCATCACCTCCCGTGGATTCAGTAGATTCTCCTATATCAAAGGAAGTCTCTGCTGTTAGGGAATCAGTTTGACCTGAGGCTGGTTCTGGTGGAATCTCAGTAGGAACAGACTCACCTGACCCCTCATCTGAATTGACTGAGTCGGTCAATGATTCATCTCCAAAATTACCCTGATCAGAGAGTAAGTCATCATTACTTGAATTCCCTTTTTGAATTTCACTTCTATAGGCTGTGATTAATCTGGCGACCTCTGATTTTTCGTTTGTGAGAATGAGGTTGATGTTATTGCTGATTTTTGATTCCTGATCAATCAGGTACTTTTCGACATCTTCCTCCTCGATTAGGTCTTCCATGTAGGAATCACTTGGAGCAGCAATGTCAAAGTATGAGACCCGTGACATCCCTGGCACATCATTATTCCAGTCAACACGAACAGACACTCCTCCATCGAATTGCCATTTAACAACCCGCTTTACTACCTCATGATCTGTGTTTTGGATGTACAGGTACTTTTGACCAAGCCGGGTAGGAATCCTGACAACATCTTTCAGATCAGCAGGAATCTGATTTCTGGCATATCTCAGTAATCTTACCCTGGCCACACCGAATTTTATGCCCTTTTGACTTTTTTCAGACTTCTTCTTCCTCGGAGCCTTCTTTTCTACCTTTGGTTTAACCAGGTCACCAAGAATTTTGGAGCCAACACTGACCAGCGTACTTAGCTGGCTACCATTGACCTCCTGACCAAACTGGCTTTTAATCTGACTTAAAGCTTCTTTATGAGTAAACAGCCGGACCAGATCCTGCCCTAAAGGCTTTAAGGATATAATAGCCGGAATAACACGATCTCCCTCAGTCATTAAACTCAGCTCAACCACATTGAGATCTCCCAGTGTTTCAAAATGCCACTCCAGGTTTGATCTGTCTTTTTCATCGCCATTTGGATTAAGGTGCTGCTGTAACACAGGCTCACTATGCTCACTGACATAGGTGATAATATCAATAACCTGCTGAAGATTAAGCGGTCTGGAAGACATAGACTCTGAGTTCAATGAATTGAATACTACAAAAAAATCACCCTAAAAGGCTAGATCAAGTTAGAGATATGGTTATACAGATGCAATACCGGTTTTTGGGGAATCTTGCTACTACCAAATATCAGGGGCATAACTGACGAGCACCCATCAAAAAGTTATTCTTCAGGCTAGTTTGCCTTACAGCAAAACCATAAATTCAGTAGATAAGATGGCTTCTGTAATTACCACCACATTTGACGATCCGGCTATTGAAGAAAAAGATGTCTACAATCGCTTTGGGAATGTCTGCTATAAGGGTATCCCTTTTACAGGAAGCATTCTTACAGATGAAGAATCAATCTCTTATCGGGATGGTTTTGCTGAAGGCCTGTACGAACTGAAAGACAGGCAGGGCCGCATTATCAGAAAAGAGCATTTTCTGCGGGGGCAACGCATCAAAGGTGAGCACTTCTACTCTTCCGGCAAATTGAAATACAGATATGAGTCTGAAAACTACCAGCGATGGAACTGGCAGGGCAACCTTGTCTCTGAATGTAAAGACGGATTGAGGAAAGAATATTTCTCCAACGGAGCGCTCAAAATGGAAGCTCCTTCAGAAACGGAGACAGACCGGGCATTCAAATTCTATAATAGAAACAGCAAGCTGATCTGTACCCGGCAAAATTCACATTTACCAGGAAAACACGCTGCCCCGGAATACATTTGGGAAGAAGGTGAGTTAACGGGCCATTATATGGACCTGCTGTGTTTCGACAACCCGGAGTTAAGAGATGATATTGACTATATGGAAGTAGAAAAGCATCGCATGCATATCATCTGGCTATGGATTGAGCATCTGAGTAATAAAGCCCCTTTAAAGTATCGGACCATTCTTCAGAACCTGAGACAACACCTTGAAAGCACGGTCAGACAGAAAGTCGGAGACATAATCAGGGTAAAGGAGTTGACGCTATGATACTGGCCTTTGACACTTACTATTTTGACGATAAGGCAAAGACAGTAGCTGTTGCTTTCAATGAATGGAGTGACCAGGTACCGTCACGTATTTACACTGAAATCAGCCAAACACCGGCAGCCTATGAGCCCGGAGCTTTTTACAAAAGAGAACTGCCCTGCATTTTGAGTCTGTTGAACAAAATCGATCAGAGTGAGCTGAAAACAATCATTGTAGACGGTTATGTTGTGGTGGATAACCAGGGCAAACCGGGACTTGGCGGACACCTCTATAAACGGCTAAATCAGAAGATACCGGTTATTGGCGTGGCTAAATCTGATTTCATTTCTCTCACTGCCGGAAAGGTATCCATACTCAGAGGCAAAAGTACCAAACCACTGTACATCAGCAGTATGGGGATTGAGCTTTATGAGGCAGGCAGGTTGATTGAGGAAATGTACGGAGATTTCAGAATGCCGGCTCTTTTAAGCATTCTGGATCAGGAAACTAAAAAAACGGTATGAGGGAGAAGAAAAACCCTAATTTTACCTCCGACCATTGAGCCGTTATGTTATCTACTGAAGGAACCCGAATCAATAAGTATCTGAGTGAAATAGGCTATTGCTCGCGAAGAGCTGCCGATAAGCTGATAGATGAGGGCAGGGTAACCATTAATGGAAAAGTACCGGAAATGGGTACCAAGGTACTTCCAGGCGATGAGGTAAGTGTAGATGGTAAACCTACCTCCCAACCTACTCAGGATTTTGTGTATCTGGCCTTTAACAAACCTGTGGGCATCGTTTGTACAACTGATACAAGAGTAGAGAAAAACAATATCATTGATTATATCAATTACCCGAAGCGGATTTTCCCGATCGGTAGGCTCGATAAGCCCAGCGAAGGCCTGATCTTTCTCACCAATGACGGGGATATAGTGAACAAAATTCTGAGGGCACGCAACAACCATGAGAAGGAATACATGGTAACAGTGAATAAACCCATCAATGCTGACTTTATCCGGAAAATGAGCTCAGGTGTCCCCATTCTGGATACAGTAACACGCAAATGTGAAGTAGAACAACTGAGTAAATTCAAATTCCGCATTGTTCTGACTCAGGGGCTTAACCGCCAGATCAGGAGAATGTGCGAGTACCTGGGCTACAGAGTGACCAAACTGAAGCGTGTGCGCATCATGAATATCCCGCTTGATCTGCCGGTGGGTAAATGGCGCGAACTGAGCCCGAAAGAACTGAAAGAGATCAATCGCCTGGTGGCCGACTCTGCCAAGACTTTCGATGAGTGAGCGAATGTATCAGCCCTAAAAATTCTTCAATAGCATTTCGTCAGTCTCCCGACACAATTTTCAGATCAAAAAAGAACCGTTCAGACAAAAAACTGGCCTAAATTCTTACCGATTTATTGGTATTAACAAAGATATTTATGCATTCTTGCGATCAACAATAAATTAGTTTCAGATACACTATTTTGTATTTGAAACTAGTTTACTCACCGAACATCACATTTTTTCTTACCTAAAAGGCTCATGATTCACGAGTATAAAACGATCGACCTGTTTGGTCAGCTGCTTTTTGAAAAGATCATACTCACCCCACCTTACAAGAAGCCTCACCCTATGCCTGACGAAGCCTGTTTTTTATACATCATAGAGGGGCAATATCATTCGATTTCTCAAAGAGATGTGCTGAAAATTAACACCAGGGAATCTGTACTGATGAAGTGCGGTAATTACCTTTCTCAGATGTATCCTGCCGGGCAAAGCGGTCGCTATGAGGCTGTGGCAGTACACTTCTTTCCTGACATTCTGAAAAGAGTTTATGAAAATCAGCTGCCGGGCTTTTTAAAAATGGAGTATAAAGATGCCCCTCCTCTGACGCAGAGTAAAATTCAGGCAGATATGCTCATTCACAAGTATATCGACAGCATTCTGTTTTACTTTGAAAATCAGTCGCTGGTAAACGATGACATACTCATTCTGAAGCTCAAGGAGATCATTCTGTTGCTGAACCAGACAGCAAACGCCCCGGCTATACGGGCCATTCTCTCCAATCTCTTTAACCCCGGCACCTACTCTTTCCGGCAGGTCATTGAGGCTCATCTGTATTCCTCTATTGGCACAGAAGAACTGGCCAGTCTGACTCATATGAGTCTTTCTTCTTTTAAGCGGGAGTTTAAGAAAATCTACAAGTCAGCTCCGGCAGCTTATCTGAAAAACAAGAAACTGGAAAAAGCAGCCGCCCTCCTGGCTATTCCGGAAATGCGGGTTGGTGATATTGCCTATGACTGTGGCTTTACAGATATGGCAAACTTTTCACGTGCTTTTAAGCAGAAGTACGGGGTTCCTCCCTCTCAGTACAGTCCGCCTGAGCCAAACTGACAAATCATTGAACCGGGCCTACAAAGGCCTTTTTCCGGTGTCTGCGACTTTTGTTTAAGTCGAATTTTAAACAAAAGAACATGACACAGGAAGTAAAAATCACCCACAGTATTAAGGTCAGTCCTGAACAAGCCTGGGAAGTAATCGGGTCTGTAGGAGGCGTAGACAAATGGTTTGGCTCTATGATCAAAAGCTGCCGCATAGAAGGCAAAAAGCGCATTTGTGAAACAGCGGATGGCATGATTCTCAACGAGGACATTCTCGAGGTTGATCAGGAAAACAGGCTTTTCAGGTTTGCCATTCCCTCTCAGGAAATGCTACCGGTCGGGAATATTGTGGAAAGTATGAAAGTGGACAAAAATGAGGAAGGACATGCCCTCATTACCTGGTCGGCCACCTTTGAGGCCGCTACAACCGAAAATGCAGAAATGGCCGACAGTGCTTTCCGGAATTTGTGGGTCATGGGGCTCAACGAAATGGAAACCTATATTTTGCAAACAGCAAAAGCATGACCATCCCAGGAACAGACCAGTGTCAGATCAAAAACACGGGTCTGTTCTTTACAGGTAAATTCCTTTGAGGTTTATGCGTATATCGACAGATAATAAATATCTTGTCGTGGGTCTAACTTAAATCGTTGACATTAGTTACAAAGTAATGCCGCAAAGACTCTGCCTCACCCTCCTGTTCCTGCTGGCACTGACGTTTGGTTCAAACGCTCAGGACAGAACTATTAAGCAGCTTTTTGAAGAAACAGAACGTGATACTTCCTGGGTCAAAGACCTGGTAATCAATTGCTATATCCATTACGTACATGAGCGCAGCCTCGACTCCCTGGATATTCTGGCA
Source organism: Roseivirga sp. UBA6061 (assembly GCA_002427745.1). GTDB lineage: Bacteria > Bacteroidota > Bacteroidia > Cytophagales > Cyclobacteriaceae > Roseivirga. The sequence continues at coordinate 66,202 of DIYF01000153.1, forward strand.
GGTATCATTTCCGAAGAATCTGAGAGGCTTGATTATTACTGGGGTAAATTTCACGGACTTGGCCTGAAGGGTGAAGCCATGGTGAACGACTATCCCGACAGTACTATCTACTATACCAAACAGGGTATTAAGGTAATTCCACCGGAAGACGATGCCCTACGGGCTGTCGCCTATTATAATATGGCCATTACCTTCAGGCGCTTTCATCGCTATGATTCGGCACTGGCCTATCTCGACACTGTGATTGATATTTCTGAAAAAAGGGAGGCCATAGGCATGCTGGCTGACACCTATCACTTTATCGGCATCATTACGCGCGCACGTTCAGATTATGCCAAAGCACTCAAATATGAAATCAGGGCGCTGAGTAGTTATGAAAAAGTCGGTGACAGTACACGTTTAATCACAACTTTAGAGAACATCAGTGTCACTTATGACAACCTGAAGGACTACGACAAATCTTATGAGTATAGAATGAAGGCCATCGCCATGGGGAAAGAAATAGCTTTGAGAAAAGGAGAGACATATGAGATAGCTCCAACGTCTTCCAATAATCTTGGCCGGTCGCTGATTAAGCTGAAACGGTATGATGAGGCATTTGAAGTATTACGAGAGTCGCTGATACTTCATAAAAAAGACACAAATCACGCTTGTAATGTCCAATACCCGAATTACAACCTGGGTAACGCTTTTCTTATCACTGACCGGTTGGACTCTGCCCTTACCTACCTCAGCAGGGCTTTGGAGATAGCTGATTCCTGCACCGATTATTATGTTCAATCACTTGCCAGTCATGATTTAGGAGAACTCTATTATAAACGTGGTCAGAAAAGGCGGGCCAGACAGTTTTTTCAAAAAGCCCTGGAAGGAGCTGAGAAACGAGATGGGTATACCAATGAGTACATCAATGCGGCTTATAAGCTTTACTCTATGTACAAAGAGGAAGGAGATATTACTACTGCCCTGAAATACCACGAGGAATGGACGATTGCCAAGGATAGTCTGTACAATACCGAAACAGCACTGGATATGTCACGGCTTGAAATCGAATACGATTTTGACAGACAGAGACGCACGCTCATCGCTGAACAGGAGAAAGAGCAGGTGGCCCTGGAAAATGAATTGAACCGTCAGAAGCTTATCCAATGGGCCTCATTGGTGGTGATTTTACTTATGCTTGCCCTGGCGATTAACTTCTTTATATCACTGCGCAGAAATAAAAAGGCGAGTCAGATCATAGGGGCCCAAAATCAAAAACTGGAACAGCTTTCAAGCTTTAAGGAAGGGCTCACCAATATGATTGCCCATGATATGAAAAATTCGCTCAATACGATTTTGGGTATTAACGATGGCGGTGAAAAACTTGACAGAAAGCAGGCCAACAGAATTAAGCTGGCCGGTACGAACATTCTGAACCTGGTAACCAATATGCTGGATGTTCAGAAATTTGAGGAGGCCAAAGTACAGCTGAACCCGGAAAGGACGTCCATAGCCGGTTTGTTTGAATATGCAAAAGGCCAGGTAACCCCTCTCTTACAGGAAAGGAGTATGAAGCTAAAGGTGGAGGCACCTGATGCGATGCTGATAGAAGTTGACCCCGAGGTAATCATTCGCGTACTGATCAACCTGCTGACCAATGCCATCAAATTCTCTGATAACGGGCAAGCGGTGATATTAAAAGCTGAAGTAGACGCAAGCACCTCACCTTCACAACTTGTGGTGGCTGTCACAGATCATGGCGCAGGCATATCACCGGAAATGCTGCCTTACATCTTTGATAAGTATCACCAGGCAGAGGCCCGGTCTTCAGGCAAAGCTTCATCTACCGGACTGGGGCTTACTTTCTGTAAACTGGCCATAGATGCCCACCGGGGAGAAATCAAAGCAATCTCTACTCCTGGGGAGGGTACCACTATCTCCTTTTCCTTACCAATTAAAGACGAGGCAATCACGGCTTCAGTGACCAGTGCTGAAGTTACAGGTGATGAAACCCATTCCAGTGTACTATTCTCCGAAAGCGACCGGGCTGCTCTGGCCGGATATGCTTCTCAAATGCGGGAGATGCAGATTCACGAGATCAAGAAACTTAAAGAGCTGATTACAGAGCTTGAAGAGCAGGGCCTTGAAACAGAATGGCAAAAGGAGATTTGGAGTGCCATTTTATATGGTGATAAGCAGCGTTATCAGGAGCTGCTTGATGAGGTGGCTTAGTTTTCTCTGTATCCGTCTGACCTGCGGTCTGACGGGGTAATTGCCCACCTAGCCCCTGTTACAGATTCTGTTGTAAGGGCAGTAACCACAGCGTTTCACATCTTCCGTTTGGGTAAAAGAGATACCGGGATCAAAGATTTCCCGGACCAGCGACTGTAGTCTTATTTCAAACTCTTCCATCAGTTCTGACCGGATGGTTCTGCCCTGTTGCAGCCATTGGATTCCCTGATTGAGCTGACGCATACCGAGGATCCCCACCTGGAACTCGCCCGCAATAATGGGTTTGGCGAGTAAGCCGTAAAAGTAGCCCTGAAAGCCTGATTTCAGGTCAGGGTCCTGAAAGTAGCCTTCGATGTACTCGTCCACCGGTTTCCTGAGCTGAGAAGCATTGGCCAGTTTGACCATACCTGTTTTATAATCCACGATGCGCATGGTTCCCTCCTTCTCATCAATTCGGTCTACCACCCCACTGAGTCTTACGGCTTTTCCCTCCGGCAAAGATATCTGGTAGGAAAGGTCTTCTCTTTCAAGCCCGGTTATGGTCAAGGGAGCATGCTCCTGATCATATTGCAAAATCTTGAGTACCAGCCGCTGCATGATGCGTTGTGTGAGTACATCCTTACCCACCAGACTTTGATTTTCCTGTACGATCTTCTCTTCCTTCAGTACCTCCTGCACTTTGCGCTCTACAAGCTTCTCCAGCTTCTTTATTTCGCCTGCTGTGATTTCCTGCTTCAACCAGGGCAAGTACAACAGCTCCAGCACCCGGTGTACTACGATACCAAAGTTCCTGGCATCAATATCTTCTTCCACATCCTCTGTCTCCCGAATGCGCAATACATACTGAAAGTAAAAACGCAGCGGACAAGTGATGTAGGTAGTGAGCGAAGTCGGTGATAAGAACTTGGCCTGCTCAGCCCCCACCAGGTAACGCTCCATATTGGCCAGCACTGTAGCCGACTTTGGAATGGTGATCACCTGCTCCGTCAGGTCTACGGGCCTCAGCTTACCGGTGTACTGTTGCTCAGAAATGGAGATATTCGGTTGCTGTTCGTACTTAAGCAGTTGTTGCAAAATGAAACGGCTCCGCTCACCTGAAGAGTCCTTGCTCACCTCAGCATCGTAAGTAAAATGGATGTTTTCAGCCCGTTGAAGTAGTCTTTTGAAGTGATAT
>DIYF01000062.1 GCA_002427745.1 Roseivirga sp. UBA6061
ATGGCTGGTGGCCTCGGTTTTTGTGCAGTGGAAGTTCATCGACAGTTGGCTGCTGACCCTATTTATCGTCAGTGGGGCACTACTTGCTCTGATGAGCCTGGCGGCTAGGTTTTCAGGTTTGATGAAGCTTAAAATACAGCCTGCAAGACGCTTTTTTCGCTTTCTGGTCAACACGTATAACCAGGTATTGGGGCTGCAAAAACTCACTGTTCCCTACCTGCTGGCCTTTCTCCTGTCAATGGGCATCTGGATGCTGGAGGTCCTGGCAGGGTACTGGCTTATTTACCAACTGGGTTTCGATATTTCTTTCGCATCGCTCGCACTCTGTATGGCTTTTGCCAACCTGTGCAAAGCACTGCCATTGCTGCCCGGAGGGCTGGGTACCTATGAGGCAGGCTTTCTCCTGGTGGGCACCATGCTGGGCATCCCGATTGATCAGCTGGTCACTTTGTCCATTGCAGATCATTTACTCAAGAAGCTGTACAACATCATCGCAGGTTTTCCTGTCTACCTCATTTCACTGAAAGGCCTTATTGATGATGACACAGAGAAAGGCTCTTAGGAATGCTATGAACAGGACAGGTTTTAGAAGGTGACTTTCACCCTTCCCGGAATTTACGACCCCTGATCTCAGTCAGGGGCCGGTCTGGTAAAGTTTACTTTTACTGTCTGGGTTGCTGCTGGGTTACACAATGTATGGCACCACCATCTTCCCATAATTCGAGTACGTTTACGCCTACCACCGTTCGGTTGGGATACAGCCCCTGGATTATGGCATTTGCTTCAGCATCCGTTGATTCATTGTAGTTGGGCACTACTACCACTTCATTGCCTACATAGTAATTCATATAACTCCCTTCGACCGCTATGGCCACAGGCAATTCCACCCGACTGTAAGGCTCTCCGCTGGCGTTTGTCGCGGTAGACAAGACTTCATATTCACCGGGTGACAGCATGTATTCCCGGGCATGAGTCAGCAGAACGTTCCCCTGTACAAATCTGGCAAAACCATCAATGTGATAGTCGGTAATGTCCAGACCCGCTATGCCATCTAACCATATGAAGTTGGTAACCCCCAGATAGTGCCTGAAGAAGGTTTCGGCTTGTTCCTGTGTCAGTCCGGGGTTTCGGTTCCTGTTCAGAATGGAGCTTCTGGTGGCCATCAGGGTACCGTGACCGTCCACTTCAATGGCACCACCTTCCAGCACCATGTCAACATCTACTTTGGATATCCCGATGGCATTGCTGATATGAGTGGGAATCTGATTGTCGTACTGGTAAGCCTCTTTTCCTCCCCATCCGTTAAACTCCCAATTGGTGATCAACAGATTGTCGTTGTGATCCCGAACGAAAACAGGGCCATTGTCTCTTACCCAAACATCATTTGTTTTTTGAATGAAGAAATCTACCTGATTCATGTCCACAGCGGCATTGGTCAGGAGTTGTGTGATTCTGCTTTTCTCCGTTTCGTCATAAGCCACAATATGCACGATCTCTCCGGTATGGAGGGCTTTTGTCATTTCAACCCAAATGGGGTCGTATCTGTCCTGATGTTGCTGACCAAAAGTGTATCTGTGTGGCCATTGCAGCCAGGTGCCTTCATGCGCTTCTTCTTCACCAGGCATCGTATACGCGATTGTGTTTTCAGGGAGCGAAATAGTGGGTACTATATCCTCCTTACAGCCGGATATCAGTGTAATCAATAGAGTTAAGGCGATGCTTGTGGAAATCACTTGACGTTTCATAATTCTCTTTTTTTAAATCATGAGTGAAATGTAAGGTGACCGGTTCATCGACTAAAAAATATTCCACCTAAGCCCCAATTTCGGTAATGAAACGTCTGAAAACCGGATTTAGAAAGGAAATGGCATTTCGTGCCTTAAATGGGCACTTTCATGGATAAAATTTAATTACCGCCTCAGATGCGTGTATTTTAGATGTCAGTTGACACTCTATGGAGAAGAACCGTACCGTTCACTTTTTGCTTTGGGTCTTCGTTTTCGGACTGACCTTCGACTCGCTGATATTCGATTATGAATTTGAGATGGCTTTGTTGCTCAGCATGGTGGAATGTGTCATTAATGCCATCATCAGTTATGTCAACCTGCTGGTACTTATTCCCAAAGTACTGAGCAGGAAAGGGAGAGTCTCTTACATTTTCAGCGTCCTCGTCTTTTTTGTAGTCCTCTTTGTTCCCTATTACGTTTCCGATTTAGGTATCTATCTGCTGAGTGAAGAAACCTACCGAATCGTTATCTCCTTTGCCCTGAACTATACCATTTTTATCCTGGTGTCCTTTCTGTTTTGGAAGGTGAATCAATATGAATTGGAGAAAAAAAGAAACCTGGAATTAAGCAATCAAAAGCTGGAGGCAGAGTTGCAGCTTCTCAAATCCCAGGTAAGCCCTCACTTTCTGTTCAACACTTTGAACAACATTTATTCGCTCAGCATCACAAAGCATGACAATGCTCCTCTGATGATCGAAAAGCTCTCCGATCTTTTGCGTTATATCATTTATGAAGGTGAGCAGGAGCTGGTACCCCTGGAGCGGGAAGTAGAGTTACTGGAAAACTACACGGAGTTGCAGCTGCTCAAAAAACCAAAAGGTTATGAGCATATCGCCTTGTCCATAAAGGGAGTGGAGGGCACACAGCAGATCACACACCTTTGCTGCTGATTAATATTGTAGAGAATTGCTTTAAGCATGGTGATATAGCATACAATGAACAGGGCATGCTCCGTATGAACCTATTGGTTGAAAAAGACCGACTGCACTTTCGAACCGTAAACTCATACAGTCCTTCCCACAAGAAGAAAGGTATAGGGCTGAAAAATGTGAGACAGCAGCTCAGCCATTATTATCCTGATAAACACCAGTTTGACATGGATTCTACAGCTGATAGATTTACCACTGATCTGTACATAGACCTGACCCCATGAAATCTTACTCCTGCATAATTGTTGATGATGAGACTCTCGCTCAGGACCTGATAGAGACACACCTGAAGAAAATCCCCAATATTCAAGTGATTGCCAGGTGTCATACGGCTACAGAGGCCCTGGCTGTGCTGAATCAGCAGAAGGCAGATATCATGTTTCTGGATATTGAAATGCCCGACCTTACGGGTATTGACTTTTTAAAGGCCCTGGAGAAACCTCCCTATACTATTTTTACCACGGCCTATTCTGAATATGCAATGGCAGGCTACGAGCTCAATGTGGTAGACTACCTGTTAAAACCTGTGAGATTTGATCGCTTCTTCAAAGCGGTATCCAAAGTCCTGGATTTGTTAAAAGAAAAAGAGCCGTCTGTTGAGAAGTCATCAGATAGTGAAATCAGGAATGACTACCTCTTTGTAAAGTCTGACTATAAAGCAGTTAAGATTCTGTACCGTGATATCCTTTATGTAGAAAGCATGCAGAAGTATGTCAGGTTTCATTTAAAGAGTAAAAAACCGGTGGTCTCGCTTATGAGCATCAGCACCCTGGCGGAGCTCTTACCTGCCCGGCAGTTTTTCAGATGTCAAAAGTCCTTTATTGTCCATCTCGATGAAATTGAAAGTATAGAGGGCAACCAGCTGGTACTGTTTTCGGGAGATAAAATCCCCGTCAGCAAAAATTTGAAATCAGAGCTGCTGAGTCTGGTAGATCGCAATGGACTGATCTGATTTTAAGCAAAGGAACGCAACTCTTTCAGACAAGGGCTTAGTCGTTTTGGATGGAAATTAAATGAAGTGGTTCCCGGGTGGGAATTGGTTGATTTAATATTAGCTTTGTCTTGAACTTTAGGGGTGCTTCGAGTGATCGTAGCTGAGACATTACCCTTAGAACCTGATCCCGATAATGCGGGCGAAGGGAAAAGTGACTTCTTGCAGATGCTTTCAACAGGCATCCTCCTATAGTTCATGTAAAGTATTTTTCAATACCGGGTTGATTTTTCTGACCATCGACCCGGGAGACGCTTATACATGATGCAATATCGATTGAACGGAACAATCAAAGAAACAGACCTGAATCAGCTTACTATTTCTGATATGCTTCAGAAAGAATTGGAGACCATTCCATCGGGCATTGCCATTGCCGTGGGGCAGCAGGTAATTCCACAAAGTGAATGGGGTGAGCACCTGATTTTAGAAGGTCAGGAAATACTCATCATTACAGCAGTACAAGGAGGCTAAGTCGGTTAAATCAAAATACCTAATTATGGTTCGTAACGAAAAAATACCTACCCAGGAAAAAATTACCAGAGACCCATTTCCAATGTCGAAAAAGGTCTATGTACCCGGAAAATTACATGATATTAAAGTAGGCATGCGGGAGATAGAACTGCATGATACCAGGCTGAAGTTCAACCCATCGGCACCGGCAGAGGTCAATCCTCCTGTCACGGTATACGATTCCAGCGGGCCTTACACCGATCCGAATATCGATATTGATGTAAGAAAAGGTTTGCCAAAGCTGCGTGAGCAATGGATCAGGGACAGGAATGATGTAGAAGAACTACCGGGAATCTCCTCTGATTACGGAAAAGAGCGTCTGCAGAATACGGACCTGGATGCGCTGCGATTTGAGCATTTACAGAACCCGCTGAGAGCCAGGGAGGGAGAGAATGTAAGTCAGTTACACTATGCCCGAAAAGGCATCATTACCCCTGAGATGGAGTACATCGCCATTCGTGAAAATCAAAAGATTGAGGAATGGGGACACCTGAATCATCAGCATGCAGGGGAGAGCTTTGGAGCCAATACGCCTCAGGGCAAAATCACACCGGAATTTGTCCGCGATGAAGTGGCTGCCGGGCGGGCGATTATTCCCGCAAACATCAATCATCCGGAATCAGAGCCCATGATTATCGGGCGGAACTTTCTGGTGAAGATCAACGCGAACATCGGTAACTCTGCTGTGACCTCAAGTATTGAGGAAGAGGTGGAAAAAGCGGTCTGGGCTTGTCACTGGGGGGCGGATACCATTATGGACCTTTCTACCGGTAAAAACATTCATGAAACCAGAGAGTGGATTCTGCGCAATTCACCGGTACCGATCGGAACCGTACCGATCTACCAGGCCCTGGAGAAGGTAAACGGCAAAGCAGAAGACCTGACCTGGGAAATCTTCAGGGACACCTTAATAGAACAGGCCGAACAAGGCGTTGACTACTTTACCATTCATGCAGGTGTGCGACTGGCCTATGTGCCCCTGACCGCCAGGCGCGTTACGGGTATTGTATCCAGGGGTGGGTCTATTATGGCCAAGTGGTGTCTGGCTCATCACAAGGAAAGTTTCCTCTATACGCACTTCGAAGAGATTTGTGAAATCATGAAGCGCTATGATGTGTCTTTTTCTCTGGGCGATGGTCTGCGACCGGGCTCTTTGGCCGATGCCAATGATGAGGCACAGTTTGCCGAGCTGGAAACACTTGGAGAGCTTACTAAAATTGCCTGGAAACACGATGTTCAGGTTATGATTGAAGGCCCCGGCCACGTGCCCATGCATATGATCAAGGAGAACATGGACAAGCAGCTCAAAGAATGTCATGAAGCTCCCTTTTACACCCTGGGCCCTCTGACAACAGACATTGCTCCCGGTTATGATCATATTACTTCGGGAATTGGCGCTGCTATGATAGGTTGGTACGGCTGTGCCATGCTGTGTTATGTAACCCCCAAAGAACACCTGGGGCTCCCCAATAAGAAGGATGTGAAAGATGGGGTAATCACCTATAAAATAGCGGCACATGCAGCTGACCTGGCCAAGGGGCACCCGGGCGCTCAGTACAGGGATAATGCCCTGAGCAAGGCCCGTTTTGATTTCCGCTGGGAAGATCAGTTCAACCTCTCTTTAGACCCTGACACCGCCAAAGAGTTTCACGATGAAACCTTACCGGCAGAAGGAGCCAAGGTGGCACACTTTTGCAGTATGTGCGGACCCAATTTCTGTTCGATGAAAATTACCCAGGATGTGAGGGAATTTGCGGCATCCAACAATCTTTCAGAAGAGCAGGCTTTGAAAGAAGGCATGGAAGAAAAAGCCAGGGAGTTTGCCGAGCAGGGCGGAGAGATTTATGTAGAGCGGTAGTTGTGGACCTGATTGTCATTTCCCCGGAAGATACCAGCCCTTATGAGCTGGAAACATTGTCGGCTTTATTTGAGCAGGGGTTGACCCGGTTTCATATCCGGAAACCCTACTGGTCAATGAGTCGGTTAGCGGCCTATGTGGAGAAAATACCGGCCCGATACTATCCGCAGATTTCTGTTCATGAGCATTTGGACATCGCTTTGACCTATGGTTTGGGAGGTACACATCTGAAAAGTGACCAGGAAATACCTGTGGATTGGAAAGGACTACTCAGCAAATCGTTTCATGAGCCGGCAGAGCTGATACATGGGGATATGGCCTACGGTTTTTTAAGTCCGGTATTCACGAGTCTGTCAAAAAAGGGCTATCGGGGAAAATCAGAAAAGTGGGAATTGCCCTTAATCCGGAAGCCTTTTAAAGTATATGCCTTGGGGGGGATAGATGTCCATAATATCAACCGTATCGGCCCCATGGGTTTTGACGGGGCCGCAGTGCTCGGAGCTATTTGGCGAGAGCAATCAATGGAGGATCGCCTGAGAGTTTTTGAAGAATTAAAAATACAATGTCAGCAGAAGCAGTACTTAGCATAGCGGGAATTGATCCGAGCGGAGGAGCCGGACTTCTGGCTGATATTAAGGTGTTTCATCAGCTGGGAGTGACCGGCTTCGGGGTGTGTACGGCCATTACGTATCAAAATTCCGAGAAGATTTTCGGAGTCGACTGGCAGAACTGGAGCCGGATTAAAGCACAGCTGGACCCGCTTTTCGAAAGCTCAACAGTACCTGTTGTGAAAATCGGGATTATTGAGAGCCTGGAATTGCTCGATCAGTTGCTGACTTATTTAGGGGAGCAAACAGGTGACATTCTTGTGGTATGGGACCCCGTCATCAGTGCCACGTCAGGCTATCAGTTTCATTCGGAAATGGACAAAGCATTGTTTAAGCGGGTATTACAAAAAGTGCATGTCATCACCCCCAACCTACAGGAGTTTGAGATGCTTTGCGAAGTTCTGGGCTCGTCTGAAATAGAAGACTGGGTTTCACATACCCATGTGATTGTAAAGGGAGGTCACGGCTCAGGCAGTACTTCTGAGGATGTGCTTTACCGGCAGACTGGCCAGCCTGTGAGATTGCAATCAAAACGGCTTGATACAGTGGATAAAAGGGGTACGGGCTGCGCTTTTTCTTCGGCCCTGGCTGCCGGTTTACAAAAAGGCAATTCGCTGGAAGCTTCTTTTGCCATGGCTAAGGAATATGTTTTTCAGTTATTACAGAGTTCTGAAAGCCGATTGGGAAATCATCATTTAATAAGAGTAGAGTCAATATGATCTCACAGCTACATTACATTTCACAGGAATCCCGGTTGTCGCATGAGGAAAACATCGCTCGTGCCTGTGCAGCGGGGGTAAGCTGGGTACAGCTTCGGGTGAAAGATAAACCTCTTGAAGAGGTAGAAGGCATAGCACAGCGTGTCAAGGATATTTGTGCACGCAATGATGCCAGACTGATCATCAATGACCATGTAGAAGTGGCCCTGAAAACAGGTGCAGATGGTGTGCACCTGGGAAAAGAGGATATGTCACCCGCTGAAGCACGTGCCCTGCTTTCCGGTGATAAAATTATAGGAGGTACGGCCAATACTTTTGAAGACATTCAAAGGCTGCAAGAGGCCGGTGTAGACTATATCGGGTTGGGGCCTTTCCGCTATACAGCAACCAAGAAGAAACTGAGCCCGGTTTTGGGACTGGCCGGGTATCAGTCGATACTCGATCAGTGTAAGGTGCACCATATTGAAACACCGGTGATTGCCATTGGGGGTATTGAGGTTGAGGATGTCAGCGCCATCCGGTCAACCGGTGTATTTGGAGTAGCCATTGCCTCCCTCATCAATTTTGCAGAAAACCCATCAGGTATCGTACAGGCTCTGAAAAAAGAATTAGCTTATGGATAGTTTAAAAATCGCAGATAAGACCTTTCATTCCAGATTATTTACGGGTACCGGTAAGTTCAGCAGCATGCAAACGATGAAAGAAGCCCTGGAGGTTTCTGAATCTGAACTGGTCACGGTTGCCTTGAAAAGGGTAGACTTAAAGGGTGAAGATGATCATATCATCGGCTACCTGAACACTGATCGGATGAACCTGTTGCCAAATACCTCAGGTGTCAGAACCGCTAAGGAGGCGGTTTTTGCCGCACAACTCGCCAGGGAAGCTTTAGAGACTAACTGGGTGAAGCTGGAAATACATCCTGACCCGAAATACCTCATGCCCGACCCGATTGAAACCCTGAAGGCAACAGAAGAACTGGTGAAGCAGGGCTTTGTGGTGATGCCCTATATTCATGCCGATCCGGTTTTGTGTAAGAGGCTGGAAGAGGCAGGAGCCCAGGTCGTTATGCCATTAGGGTCGCCCATTGGATCTAACAAGGGGCTGAAAACGATAGACTTCCTGGAGATTATCATTGAACAAAGTAAGGTCCCCGTGGTAGTAGATGCGGGTATCGGAGCTCCCTCTGATGCCGCAAAGGCCATGGAGCTGGGGGCTGATGCAGTACTGGTGAATACCGCCATCGCTGTTTCTCAAAACCCGGTGGAAATGGCCCGGGCCTTTAAAATGGCCGTAGAATCCGGACGAATTGCTCATCAGGCCCGATTAGCCACTCCTTCTACCACAGCCATGGCAAGCAGCCCTTTAACTGATTTTCTGAATGACTGACTTTCGCAGGGTTGTAGACCAATACGACTGGAATACGGTAAAGAAAGACATCTACTCAAAAACCAGTAGAGATGTCGAGTCAGCCTTATCCCGGAAAGTAAGAACACTGGAGGATTTTAAGGCCCTGATTTCACCGGCAGCGGATGCCTACCTGGAAAACCTGGCGCAGGAGAGCAGGCGACTTACCCTGCAACGCTTCGGCAATAACATGCAGTTGTTTGCACCGCTCTATTTGTCTAACGAATGTCAGAATATTTGCACCTACTGTGGTTTCAGTCTTGACAACAAGATCAGGCGCAAAACACTTACTGATCAGGAAATAGATCAGGAGGTGGCAGCATTAAAAGCTCTGGGCTTTGAACACGTGCTGCTGGTAACGGGTGAGGCCAATACCACCGTGGGTGTACCTTACCTCAAAAGGGCCATTGAACGCATCCGGCCCCACTTTGCCAACCTCAGTATGGAGGTGCAACCGCTGAACCTGGAAGAGTATCAGGAATTAATTCCCTGTGGTCTCGATGGTGTATTGGTGTATCAGGAAACTTATCATAAAGAGGATTACAAGAAGCATCACCCCAAGGGTAAGAAGTCTAACTTCTATTATCGCCTCGACACACCCGACCGTCTGGGGCAGGCCGGTATCCGTAAAATAGGTCTGGGAGCACTGATTGGCTTGGAAGACTGGCGAGTAGACAGTTTCTTTACAGCCCTTCATTTAGACTATTTGGAGCGCACTTATTGGAAAACCCGATATTCTATTGCCTTCCCAAGACTGCGGCCGCACTCCGGAGGTCTGGAACCCAAAATGGAGATGTCTGACCGGGAGCTGGTCCAGCTTATTTGTGCCTACCGGCTTTTCAACCAGGAAATTGAACTGTCTCTTTCTACCCGGGAAACGGAGAAATTCAGAAACCATGTTATCAAGCTCGGGGTGACCTCTATGAGTGCGGGTTCTAAAACCAACCCGGGTGGTTATGCCGTAGCTCCCCGGTCTCTCGAACAATTTGAGATCTCAGATGAGCGGAGCCCCGGGACTATAGCTGAAATGCTCCGCAATCAGGGCTATGAACCTGTCTGGAAAGACTGGGACATGGTGCTGGAATAATCATGCAGATTATCAGGAAGCTAACCTTTCTTTAGCCCGGATTTTACAGCTATTGCTCACCTTCAGGTAAAAAAGAGGACTATAATTAAATGGTAATGAGCGAATTATGCCATTACTGCTTGATTGAATCTATTGTTTTCTTAAACCACTATACTATGAAGAGAGACTTTTACGTAATCCTGTTTTTTTGTCTGCTCGCGCCCGTTAAGTCTATGGCCTGGCAGTCAGTTGACGTGTCTATGCATGACACGGATCAGTTAGTGCAAGGGCCCTGTTACATTTTTGCGACACTGGCCGCTTTGGAGTCCAAGGCTATACAGCATGCACCTAACGCTGTGGGAGGAGGGCAGATCAATTTCTACGAATGGCTGTTCTACAGCGATGGTGTGGTAGGAAAAGACAACTGGGGCGGTGAGGTGATGATTACCAAAACCCTGGAACATATGATCAATCGCGGTGCTAAAAACAGAATAGGGCATGATAATCCGGAAAAATCTGAGCTTCCCAACCTGCATTGGTCGGAAGAAGAGAGAGGCGAATTGACCGGCATGGCGTATTTCCAGCAAAATCCGAGTGCTCTGTTCTCAAATTGTAATACTTCCTGGTGGGATAATTTTGGTGATTACAATAAGCAATCCGGATCAGCCTGTACGGATTACAGCGGTACTCCCGGTACCAGCTCTTCGGACTTTTTTATTAGTCCCGGAGGTCCGCCTGCTCCTGATTTACATTACAAGCTGGAGCTTCCGCCAGGCTGGAACAACCCTAAACCTTATCATAGAGAAGCCGCTGCAGTCATGAATAACCCTTTCGAACTGTACAAAAGGCATGACCAGATAGAGCGCGTTCTGCGAGACGAAGAAGTGGGTGTTATCGCCATCTTTGAGGATTATAATGGTGTTGAGGGAATAGAACACGCCATATTTATTTATAAAAAAGTGGGGAACTTATACTGGTTTAAAGACAGCTGGCCTGATCCTTATGATACTCATAAGCCAATATTTGTAAGGCCCGATTCAGCAGGTCAACCTCTTCCCTTACATGAGCTTAAGGAGATATTCTATATCCCTGGTGTCGTAAAGAATCAGGCCCCCGTAGTTATTCCTGACCCCATTGATAGTAACCCTTGTGATTACATTATAGATGGGCCGGGTCAGGTAGGAGGAATCACCAGGTATGAGCTGAAAAACGGGAGCAAGGCAGCGACTAACATTAACTGGACCGTCACGGGAGACCTGGAAATTGTTGAGGGGCAGGGAACTGCCTGTATTTTTGTACAGTCTACTAACTGTGGTTTCGTAGGTCTTTCAAGTACTATAAGTGTCACCTATGATAATGAAGGTACTGCGGCTTGCCCTGAATCCAAGACGGTTACTGCACTTGGCAGACTTCTGTCGGCTCCTACATCTATTCAGTTAAACGGACCGATTAGTAACCTGAACCAGGTATGTGCCGGCTCAGTCATTCAACTGGAGGCCGTTGGAGGTGGTAATCCTCCATATCCGGAAACTTACTATGACTGGCAGATCACCGGAGCCACCATACTGAACGGGCATGGAACGCCTGTAATTAATATTCAGGTCTCTGGTGTTCCGGGAGCTTACCAGAACTATAAAGTAAGAGCCAACGATGATGTGTGTAACAACACCACAAGCTGGAGAACCCTTTCCGGCTACCTTGCTTCAACCTGCGGTGGAGGCGGAGGAGTCGGTATCTTCCCGAGTGTGGTAGCCACAGGAGGCGAGGTCGACTTCACGGGCTACTTCCAGGAAGTATCAGATGCTAAATCAGTTCAGATGGACATTTATTCCGTAGATGGCAGAAAGCTACTGAGCACCAAAGCCAGGTCATCTGATTCAGTAGTCAGACTGAACGCTCTGCCCAAAGGAGTAGCTATCATAAGAATGTACAACCCTGATACGGGCGAATTTAAGTCGTTCAGGCACCTGATTAGTTATTAATAGCTAACAGCACCAAAGGCATCCCGGTAGAGCAGGTTCTATCGGGATGTTTTGTTTTCAGACTTTTGAGATTTGATGTCAAGCGTTGTATGAACGAACGAATAGGTTTCTGCAAAGAGCTTTATCCATTCCGTGCCATTGGTATTGCCCATATGTCCTCCGCTCATATCTGTAAGCAAGATGATCTCCGAGTCACCCTGATTGTATGCTCTCAGCTTACTGTGATATTTGGCTATCTGCCATATCGGGGTCTGGTAGTCGAAAAAGCTGCCGATCAGCAGTATATTGGGATAAGCCTGTTTTTTGATGTTTTGGTAGGGTGAATAGCTATTGATATAGTCATATACATCCTTGTCCTGTGGGTTGCCCCATTCCTTATACTCATCCACCGTAAGGGGCAGGGAGGCATCCATCATGGTATTCACCACATCGAGATAGGCATGGTCAAGCACAATAGTCCTGAACAAACCCGGTTGTCTGTTAACAGCAGAAGCCACCACTATACCTCCGGCACTATTGCCATAGCCCACCAGCTGCTCCGGTCTGGCCGTTCCGTTTTTGATCAGGTGCTGAGCACATGCCAGATAGTCATCCACGGATTTCTTTTTGTTCATTGTACGCCCCTGCCGGTACCAATGGGTACCAAGTACAGACTCGCCTCTTACGTGCGCATATACCAGCGTATAACCCTGCTGAAGCAGCAGGGCATTTTCCGCACTAAAGCCCGGGATAGTATTGGCTCCGTAAGCACCATAGGCAAACAGGATGACACCTTTGTTGTTTTGGTTGCCAATTTTGCTCTGGATGATGGTCATGGGCACCTTTATCCCGTCATTACTTGTGGCCCACTCTTGTCTGATTACATTGTAATTGGTATAACGGGCCGTCTTCAATCGGGTCCTTTCCAGGTTTTGCAGTTTTTGCTTTTCAAAGTCATATCGGAAGAGGGAGAAGGCGAGCCGGGCAGAATTGAAACCGAAATCCACACTATTGGCCTCCTTCTGATTTTCAGGAAGTTGATATTCTCCCAGACCGAGTTTCAGCTTGATGCTTTTCCATTTCTTTTCACCTTTATCCAGGTATTTGAGTCGTGGAAAGGCCTTGTTGTAAGTAAGTGCTACAATGCGGTCTGGTAGTATGGCGATGTCCTCGATATAGTCTCCTTTGGCAGCCGGCACCTGATGTAACACTGCCTGTGGCTCCTCCAGGCTTGAGTACTCCACATGGCTGCCGTTTTGCTCATCATTGACTAAAATATAGAACTTGTCGTGAGCTATGACCTGGTACGTAATTCCTGTTTTTCGCAGGCGAATCGGAATCAGCCGTGGCTGCTCCTTTATGGTTTTGAGCTCATAGATTTCGTTCTCTGTCTTAGACTGTACGGTCACAAGAAAATGACCATTGGATTTGATGATCTCGATGTCAAAAGTGGGGTCTTCTTCCCGGTAAATCTGTCTTTCTTTATGCGACTTTGCATTGTGTAAAAAGAGCTCACCGGCACGGCCTTTACTATCCGATTTTGAATAGACAATGCTTGTTTCATCGAGCCACTGAAATGAATATACTCCGGGTATGGAGTCGGTCACCTGATTTTCTCCAAATGTCAAAACTTTCACAATATCTCCTATGATGCCTGGTAGCTGGTACTTCACCGCTATAAGGCTTCTGTCTTTATTGGGCAGAAATTGCCTTATAAAAGCTCCCGGGTTCGCTTCTTTGAATCGAGTGAGCTCAAGTGCCTTAATACTTTTAGCCCCATCGAGTTGATAGTAAATGGTGTTATTGTCCAGGCTGTCGGTCTTGTCAAAGTAGCTGCCGGGTTTTATCACCCGACTGCTGTCCACGGTTTCCGGATAGAAGGTGCTCAGGTCTTCAAACAACTTGCGCTGGTACTTCTTGTCCTCAACCAGGAAGTTTTTCGCATACTTATTTTCTGCCCGCAGATGACTCTTGAAAGCATAGTCTGAGGTCGGTTGTGCCATCCAGTGTAAGCTGTCCACTACAGGCTTATTGTGGTAGTTAAAGGCAAAATAGGTCTTGTCTGCTACAGGGGCAGGCATTGCCTTTTTCTGGGGTTTACCTGCAGAAGCAAATTGCTCTTCCAGCGATTGCTCAGCGGTGAACTCAGCTATAATAGCAGCACTGAGCACCATATGCTCCGGTACTTTTACAGACTGCCAGATCTCAGGGGCATACTTTTGAGGCAGGTGCCTTAGCGAGCTGAACTGGGTCGATTTAAAGAGGGCTGAATCGGGCAGAGGCGCTACCTGGTCTTTTTGAATAGATAGTACCTGTAACTCGCGTGAACTTGTCTGATTCAGATATTCACCCTTTTTATGCGTTCTGACCTTTCTTAGCTCCGTTTGCCTGATGTGATCAATAGCGTAGCGGCCATCGCGCTTTGTGTAATTCATCTCTATTTCATAGTCCAGCGGCACGGCCCTTTCAAAAAAGCCAAAGTCTCTCGTCACGGCCAGCTTATAGCGGAACTTTACGAGCGCAAAGCTTTCTTCGGTGATGTACATGCGCCCTATGTATATGGCATGCTTGTTTTTGCGAGACTGATCAATCGTAAATTTCCTTCCCTGTTCTTTGGGGTAAAAAGAGATAACATGACAGTATTCACCGTTGATTATTTCCGGGTCTTCCAGCTGGTAGTGATACTTTCTGAATAGCTGAGGATTTAAAAAATCGTACTGGTACTTGATCTTATCGAAGGCAAAGAGCAGCAGCGGATCTCCTAAGATGGTGGTTGCTATATCGTGAATACTATGATTGCCCGATTTACGGGAAGCCAGAATCATCTGCTGATCTGCAGTGGTGTTAAAATCCTTTAACAGGGGATAGACATAACGGTCGCCTTCCAGGTCAAAGGCCTGCGACTCGTCATAAGCCCAGGATCGCCAGATTTTGCGGTCGAGTTTTTTCTGCGGGTATTGAGAGTAATAGGTTTTAACCAGCGCATCATTGAACTGAACGTACCGCTCATTTTCCTGAATGGTTTCCCGATAAAAGGAGTTGATGATGACATTTTGTGTATGATAATTCCGGCTTGTGTTTTTGATAGCGTTGCGTATGATCTTCAGGGGCTTAGGTGGCTTTGAAGCACTCACCATTACGGAGCCAAGTGCGTTGGCTGTTTCGCTTAAAGCAATTTGAAAAGTTGATTTCAGCTCCTTTTTAATGATTGCGATACGTTTGGTTTCATAGCCTATATAGGAGACAATAAGCGTATCTGTGGGCTGCAGTTTTGCGATAGACAGCCGCGCAATGCCTTCTGTATTGCTGGTAGCGCCAATGCCTGCAGCTTTCAGGTAAATGTTGGCAAAAGGCAGGTTTTCATGTGTGGCAGAGTCGGTGATATGTAATCTGAGCTCCTGGGCTGTGGCAAAAAAGGGTGTCCACAGGAGTAAAAAAATAATGTGTCTCATATTCGGTTTTCGCTGACGGGTTTAATGAAAAAATGTGAGGTGCCAGCTTGATCGTTGAGATAGTAACGAGGCTCCGGAAGCAATTATTTAATGCCAAAGTCTAAATCTTTTTGGCTTGTATCAGTTTTGAGAATCCGACCACTTATGTTGAGTATTTGCGGCTTGTTTTCAGTGAGGTTCTGATCTGGCTGAACATCTGAGCCGGAGGGGAGAGGAACCGATCCTGGCAATGTCAATAGATTTGAGAATACACCAGCGTTTCTTACTTTGAGAAAGATGGGAAAGTGGTTATTTCTTGTAGTTCTATGTTCCCCGCTGATTTCAACCGGGCAGGTTGAGAAAGTCGATTCTCTGGCTCGGGTTTTGGAAAATCAGAAGTTAGCTGGCGAGGAACACTACCAGTCGACATTACAACTGCTACAGCAGGCATTTTCTAATGTAGTAGATGGTACATACCCATTAAAAGACAATCATGGGGAGGAGGTGAAGGAGTGGATTGATGAGGCAACCACCTGGGCTGAAAGTGAAGGCACTGCCCGACAGCTATATCAAATTCAATCGGCAGAAGTGAGGCACTATGTACTCACCAACGAAGTGCACAAGGCCATACGCCTGGGGCATGAATTAGTCAAAGACCCGCGTTTTGAACAGGAGGCAGATCTGGTTGTTCTGCTCAGCGAAATCTATAAATTTTTGGGCTATTATCCGGAGTATATTCGGCTTATACCATTCAAGTACAGCCTGTTACGGGCCCAAAAAGATCCGGAAGGGGCGCCATACAAAGAGCTGGGAGATCTGGGCACGGCTTACTATAAGATGAAGCAGTATGCCCAAGCCCGGGAATTATACCGATCGGCAATTGCCCAAATGGATGAAAAGGAAAACGGGTTGTTTGTAAGTAGTTTTTACAACAACATGGGGCTTTCTTTTACTCGCGAACAACAGGAAGACAGTGCCCGTTTCTATTTCCAGAAGGCACTTGACGTGTTAGAGAGGACCCTCAGCAGTCCGGACGCAGGTGATACTGTATATTATGATCATTTCAGAAATGTGATTCTGGCCAACAAAGCCGAATTATTGTTTGAAACCGGTCCTTATGATGTACTGGAAAGGGCCTTGAAGAGAGAAGTTCGATCCGGGAAAGTAGTCTGGGAAAAACACATTTACCTCGATGCCTGGAACAAATTGGGGAAACTGCATTTCTATAAAAAACAATATGACTCCGCGCTGGTCTACCTTGACAGATCGCTGGTAGAAATCAATGAGCTCCGAAATCATGAACTCTTGTTGTTTAACCTGGAGTGGCGTGCTAAAACATGGCTGGCACAGGGGAATGCTCTGGAAGCCAACAAGACTTTTGCTTTGAAAAGACATCTGGAAGATTCTCTGGAAACGACACGTGCCAGAGATCGGCTGGAAATTGCTACGGTGCTGTATGAAACCAATAAAAAGGAGATGGAAATACAGCAGCAGCAGGTGAAAATTGCAGAAGGGAAAAGCGAACTGGCAGCGCAGGAGGCCCGCAAGGTGATATACGGTGCCATCAGTATAGTTATGCTGGTGCTGCTCACCCTTATCTTCTTTGTGTTCAAGAAAGTAAAACAACAGAGAGACATCGCTTCTAAGGCGCTGTCGCAACGCGAGTTGATGCTAAAAGAGCTGCACCACCGGGTAAAGAATAACTTGCAGATTGTGACCAGTTTGTTGCAAAGTCAGGAAACCCGTTCTGACGATTCGAAGTTTCGGAAGCTGATGCAGGAGGGGCAACTTCGCATTCGGTCTATTGCTATGATCCATGAAAAGCTTTACAAATCTCCGGAAATAGGCGATGTAATGCTTCATGAATACCTGCCGGACCTGGCAAGGCACATTACAGCCAGCCATACAGAAGCGAGGTCGCATACGGGCCTGCAATTGAAGGTGCCTGAGATTTCAGTTCAAATGGATATTGCAGTTTCTGTCGGGCTCATTTTTAACGAGTTGCTCACCAACTGCTACAAATATGCCTTTGGCCCGGGTGATAGCGGAAAAATCGAAGTTGAGGTTCTGCCAAAGGCAGGAGACAGGCTGGAATTGTCCGTTTCAGACAATGGGCGGGGTTTGCCTGTAAACTTTGATCTGCAAAATCTCAGTTCACTGGGGCTGACGATGGTCCAGGGACTGGCATGGCAGCTCAATGGCCAGCTGATTATTCCTCCCGGGAAGCAAGGCACTACTGTGCGGGTTGAGTTCAGCCGGCAAGTCCCCGCAACGGCTACTACCCCTGAGGCATAAATTAAGTGCCAGAGTTGTGGCTGCGTATGAATTTTTCAACTACTTTTCATGCATACTCGCGCTGAGCACATTTCAAATTTTTCGAATTTCGAACGCATAAAATATGCCTACTCCTGTTCGTATATTGGTAGTCGAGGATGAATTCCTGACCGCAAATGCCATACGTGAAGCCCTTCAGTCCACGGGTTACACGATTTCCGGCATTGCCAAAAATGCGCGTGAAGCCCTTTCCATACTCAAGGAGGACAAGACAGACCTGGTGATGTTAGACATCAACATTCAGGGCCCTGACAACGGTATCTGGCTGGCGAATCAAATCAATCAACATTATCGGCTTCCATTCATTTATCTGACTGCCTTTAGTGACCGGCTTACGGTAGATACAGCTATTGAAACCCAGCCCTTCGGCTATCTTGTCAAACCCTTTAGCCCCCGGGACATCTATACAGCTATAGAAATCGCCCTTCGCAATTTTCTGCGGATGCAGGGAAATGAGCATCCGCAGGTTGACACTTCAGCCGATGACACTTCAAAAGGGCCTTTACTCATTGAAGACTATGTGTTCATCAAAGAGCAGCACCTTTTTTCAAAGGTGCGCATTGCGGAAATCCTTTTTGTGAAAGCCGAAAAGAAAAATGTCCTGCTGAAAACTAAATCCAAAGACTACCTGCCACGTCATACTTTCAGCGAATTTGCCGGCTGTTTACCTTCCGATCACTTTATACAAGTACATCGCTCTTATATGGTGAACAAAGCCTGTGTAGATCATCTGGGACCTAATTTTCTGATTGTAGCCGGAAATGAGATCCCCATCAGTACACAGCGCAAAGAGGAAGTTTACAAAGCTTTCCGTTTTGTTTGAGCAGGCTGGTGTTGGTTGTTTAACTTTTCCAGTCTACCACCCCGGAATATTGAAGTCCCACCCTAAACTAAGTATGCTGATTTCAATATGGTTTTCTTTAATGGTTCCAACCCAGGGGTAGCCGTTAATGCCGCAATAAAAAGAAAACGATTGCTTTACCTGATCGAAAACACCACCGGAAAAAGAGCCCATTGCTCCGGTGTTTCCGGTACTATATGTGTAGCCCCATACTTCTGAATTATTACGCAGTTTTAATGTCATCGCTATGGTACGGCTTCCGAATTTTCCGTAAAACCGGCCAATCGGGAGTCTCTGATCCTGCTTTTGGAGGGTAATTTCCGCGCCTGATGTCAGCATGATCGAAAGCGAACCATTGCGGTAACTTCCCTGAGCAATTTGCAAGGGGTTATCTTTTGGGTCAACCTCTGTAAAAGAACAGCTCCCGAAGTCAGATGAAGGGTTGTAACTTCCTGTGTACATATGTTGCACATTGTTGTTGTCCGTTGTGACAAAGCATGCATCGAAATCAGTAGTACTGTCTCCATTCAAGAAGATTTGCATACAAACATTCCCAAAGTCAGAAGAGGTACCCAGGAATGTACCACTGATGGAAGTGTCAGGTGGAATGGTGTAAGCGCGCTCCTCTTCAGTGTAGCTTTTATACCTTCTGAATCCCAGCATCAGACCGGAACAATCATAGCCATATCCATTTGCTACAAAATCATTTCCCTGATTCATGATGATGCTTGAAAGCACAAAAGGGTTCTCGGAATCAATATCGTTATCTGCGGGAACACGAGACGTAACACTGCCACCCCCATATTGACCGAGAATGCTTCCGTCTTTCAATTTGAAAGAAATACCGTCAATCACATTACCGACATGGGCCTGTACCTGAACAATGGGGTTGTCTCCCGACAGCTTAATCACACCGCCATAGGGAGCAGTCAATCTCACTTTACCCATTTCATCATCGAAAGGGAAACTGTGGTTTTTATAGATATCAGGGCCCATGCGTGGGGCGGTTTCCTCTGGCCATGACACCTGAAGCCCCTGAATGGCATCCAGGTTTGTGTCGTGTCTTCCCCAAACTTTAAGCTGGCTGATCAATCCTTTTACTTTATCGGCTTCATCCCGTTGGTTGAAATCATATTTTTCGAAACAGTCCGCGTAATAATAGTTTGCATCATCACCCGATGCCGCATCTCCCAATACAGCCAGGTAGTATTCCTGAGGAGGGGAGAGCATATCTTGCACAGCATTTGGAGTAGGGTTCTTTAAGTATTGCCAATAGTGATAGTAGGTCGCAGACTCAGCCATGGCTGCATTGTACTTAGCTACCCAGCTGGAGATCTTTTCAATGCGCCCAGTCCCTGAAGGAAATGTGCTGGTCAAAGTACTTCGGGTATAGTCAGTAAACTCCGTGATCCGGCTGGTGAGTTTGTCATTGACGCCATTAGTACCATTAATAAAGGCTTGGGTAAAGCCCCAGTCTGATCCATGCAGCACACCATCTCGTAGCAAGATCAGATACATCGTGGCCATTTTGGAGAAGAGTGGGAGCAGGCCATATTCATATCCCGAAAGTTTGAAAGAGGGATATTCCTGGGCAAAACCCGATTCCGCATTGGTCCACTGTTCACCAATTTCAGCGGCACTCGATCCATTGGATATGGCGGACTGGTAACTATCCATCAGGTTTTTGAGACCAGCTAATTTGGCGTCAATTTCTGTATAAGCAAATGAAGCCATTTTCGTATCGATCATTGTGCTGACCCGGTCTTTGATAGAACCCCACACATCCTCTTCAGAAGAAGGCCAGAATATACCAACAAGACCGCTTAATATACCTCCGGCAACGGGCACTTCGCCCAGGCCTGTTTGAATGACCGTTTCGGCCGCATTGTTCCAGTCAATATCGTAGACTAAATCTGACATAATTATAGTGTTTTGGTTGTGAAAAAGTTTTGTCTCAGGAAAAGATAGCTGTGGGGTATTGCTTAAAAAAAAATCACTCCCGAACCTCGCAATTTGAGGTATGAAGTGAGCGATTAGTGGTACGAAGGCTTTTTTGGCAAATACGCTGAGAGTGAGTTTGGCAGGGGCGAATAGTTGAGTAAGTGTTCCGATGGCTATTGGAACTTTATCTCAGCGTATGAATCTGTATTCAGGTGGGTAACTCTTATTCAAATAAAAAACCCCGAAGCACTGCCTCGGGGTTTTCAGGTCAATTACCTATCTGATTTAAAAGCTCCTGGACAGCACGTTTAAGCTGAGTGTCCTGATTTTTAATTTTGTCATCTGGATTATTGTATACTTCAATATCTGGTGTTGCCGGGCCCAGCTCCATATTAGACAAGGTGTTTTTTACATACCAGCCTCTGAAGGGCATTCTTACGAATGATCCATCTATCAGACCGGTACCGCCAGTAGATATTACTGCACCAAATGTAGCCTCTCCCACGAGCTTTCCTATGCCTAAAGATTTATAGGCATGCGAGAAGATTTCTGCATTGGAATAGCTTGTATGATTTATCAGTGTGATCGAGGGTTTTACCCAGGAGGCCAGGGGCAAGCGCTCACTAAAGGGGTAATGGTTCACAAATTTGGTATGTTCCTTTTCCAGGTTTTTGGCAGCACCTCTGGGTACTGTATAAGCGTATTGTTTCACATTTAATACGGCCATGAGATAGTCGGTGGTCCAACCGCCACCATTGTATCTTACATCTATGACAATGCCTTCTTTTCCTAAACCGGAAGCCGTTAATTCTCTTTCAAAACGCTCAAAACTTATCCAGTTCATGCCCTGGATATGGAGGTATCCCAGGCGGCCATTGGAGTACTTTTCCGTCAGACGCTGTCTCTCTTTGACCCAGGCATTATAGTTTTCAATGCGATTGCTGGCTTTTGGCCTTATAACCACTTCACGCTTACTGTTGTCTGTACTTACATCGAGATAGATTTTTTCGTTGGAGGTGCCCATTAATAAACTGTAGGCATTCAGGTTTTTAGAAAGTTGCGTTCCGTTTATGGCCGTGATCACGTCACCCGGGTTAATCTTACTCACCTCTCTGTCCGCGGGCATATTGGCGATTACACCTTCTACCAATAAGCTCCCGTTATTTTGGGGTTTCATTTCCAGGCCTAGCAACCCTGTAGACTCAAACTGTAGATCTTCCCTGGGTGCTCCGCCTCTTAGTCCCATATGGCTGGCGTTGATTTGCCCCAGCATCCAATTGAAGATATTCTGAAAATCTCCCCTGGTAGAAGCTTTCATGGCCAGAGGCTTGTAGGTTTTCTTAAGGGCATTCCAGTTCTGCCCGTGAAAGTCAGGATCATAAAAACCATCGTTAATGGCTTTCCAGGCTTCTTCAAATATCTGGTTCGATTCTGCTTTGTAATCGACATCCATTCGTGCTGTAAAAGGAAGATTTTCAGACTTATCACTGGCTACATTGATTCTGGCCAGGTTTCCGAAACCACGCGTCAGGTATAAGTGTGACTGCTTTTTATTGAACTGGAGGTTGAATGGACGAGAATTGTTAGTGGTAATCGGTTTTCTGTTCCGGCCATTCCAGTCTATTTTGAATAAGTCGTTTTGTACATCGGGATTCTCCCTGGAACCATTGCCTGTAGTATAGTAAATGGTTTTTCCGTCTTTAGAAATGGCCTGAGCAAATTCTCCACCGGTGTAAGATGTCACCTGGGCCTGTCGCTCATGGATGTCTTCAAAATCAATTCTTATTTTGGTCGTACCATCGGCATCTCCACCCTTCTTCTTTTTTCCTTTGGCAGCAAGCTTTTCCTCTTCCCAGTCCTGGGCTGTTTTTTGCCAGTCTGCTTTGTTCAGCCAGATAAACCAGACATCATAATCACTATTGTTTCGATTTGAAGAAAACACCAGTTTTTTGCCATCAGCACTCCAGATGGGGCCATTGTCCTGCTTAGGATGCAGGGATACATTTACGGGTTTTTGAGAATTATCAGCCTTGTGAATATAGATTTCTCCGTTAAAATCTAATCCGCTTAGATTATACGCGAGCCACTCTGAATCAGGAGACCAGGTATAACCCGAAGGGGTACTCCAGCCATCCAGCAGTACAGTTTCATCTGAGAGTTTGCCATCTTCAATTGAGGCCACAATAAACTTACCACGTCCTCTTAAAAAGGCTACTTTTTTACCGTCAGGAGATATTACCGGGTTAGACTCCGATACATCAGTTTTGGTCAGACGGTTAATTTTATGCTTTAAGCTTCTGAAAATATTGGTTTCTGCAGGGTCATCAGATTGCACCGTGTAAAAGTCATTTTGCCCGTCACGATCTGAGACAAACAGGAGCGTGCTGTCATTCATCCAGGTTACATTCCGGTCTCTGTAAGGCGAACTGGATACGTTAACTGCTCTTCGGTTTTCGCGGTTGTTTTCTTTTACAAAAATCTCTCCTCTGATAACAAAGGCAGTGTGTTTACCATCAGGTGAAATCGCAAACTCTCCGGCTCTGTTTGAAAAACGCTGATGTTCAACAGGGTCAAACTTATAATCTGATGCAATGCTGATGTTGACTTTTTTGGAAGCCTTAGAGCCGGTGTTGAAAATAGTGACCTCATCACCTCTGGAAGTAATTAAATCACGCTTGTTCTTACTTAAGTGAAATGAAAAAAGACCGAATTTTTTGAATGAGGTTACCTGACTAATATCTCCCTTCTTATTTCCTGAAGCGTCAATCGACAGCTTGTGTACATTGTATTTTCCGCTTCTGGATGACTGAAAATAAATCGTCTCATCATCGCCCCATTGTGGGTAAAAATCATTTCCATCAAAGGTGGTTAGCTGTGTATAGGTGTCGTTTTTAATGTTGTAGAGCCAGATGTTTCTGTTGGCAGGTCCACGATAAGCCTCTCTCTGAATTCGGCAGCTTCCTTTAACGAAGGCGATAAGATTTCCATTGGGAGACAGCGTAGCGTCAAAGCCCAAAGCGCTCATAAAGCGATAGGGCGTGCCTCCGCTTTGATTTACTATTTGAATCTCCTGTTCACGTTCTACCTGGGCAAAGCTTCGCCTGGACATAAACAGTATATTTCCATCAGCCGTAAACTCAGAAATATTATCACCAGATGAGTGGTAGGTCAAACGTTTTGGCAGCCCGCCCGCAGCTGGGATGGTATAAATATCATTATTGCCATAGCGATTACTTTGAAAGGCAATGGTTTTGCCGTCTTTGCTCCACAAAGGCCTGGTATCATTGGCTTCATGTACGGTAACACGCCTTGCGTTTTGCCCATTTGTATCTGATACCCAGATATCGCCCTGAAAATTGAATGCGATGGATTGCCCATCAGGGCTCAAAGAGGGGAAATTGACTAATGGAGAATTGTTTTGTGCATTAACACTCGCTATGGTTAGCGTTAGTAGTGCCAAAACTGTTAATAACCTTTTCATTATATAGATGATTTTTAAAATGCTTCTTAAACCGAGGCAATTACGCCATGTGAATTGATTTTTCAGGCTTACTTATGTAAGTGGCAGGAATGGTTGTCTTTTTGGCGACAGTTTGGGGTTGAGGAGACTTTTGGATGGTTTTTTTATTCACTATGTCCCTCCTCAATGTCTTTGTGAGGCAGGTTGTTTTTGAAATTTGATGTGGGTTAGTATTGCCGACTTATGCGTGTGGCATTATACAGGAAGCGGGGAGGTTATTTAATTCTGACCTCCATGAATGTTTAGTATCCTTTTCGGCAGCTTCAGGTCCAGATTTATCAGTTCCAGCCAGAGATTCTTTCAACTCCCTACAATTATTCTCAGCTTGCACTTATGTCCAGATCAGAAAAGATCTTACCCATAGCAATCGCCTTATTCGCCCCTGCTATTAGTTTTTTAAACAGCTCGTTGAATGCAGAAGAGGTCAACTACACATTGTTGATTGTTAAATACCTGCAAGGCACCTTAGTGCTAATGATCCTCTGGTATTTGAACAGATGGTTGCTATTGAAAACGGAAAACTCCAAAAACAAGTCAGCGACTATTTTCGGTGTCAATGCCATCATTATTGTCTTAGTCACTCTTTTGGCTTCTTCCGGCATTACGGAGGACATAACGATAGACTCCAGCCCCTTTTTCTTACTGGTTCGTCTGTCTTTGATTGTATTGATCTTCAATATTGTGCTTAGAGTGTTCAATGAGCAAAAGAAGAATGCCGAACTACAGGTCCAAAACCTCTCACTTAAGACTGAAAACCTGAAGTTTCAGGTAGACATGCTTAAACAGCAGATTAACCCTCATTTTCTTTTTAACAGTCTGAACACACTGCTGGATTTGGTTGAGAGTAAGAGCGAAGATGCTGTTGACTATATTCAAAACTTCTCTGGGCTTTACAGAAATGTACTCCAAAGCGCTCAATACGACTTTATTATCCTAAGCCAGGAATTAGAGTTCCTTGAGGCGTATAGTGATTTACTCAGGGTGCGATTCAAAGAGGCCATTGACTTACAAATTGAAATCGATCCTGCACAATACGACTTGCTCATTCCACCCTTGAGCTTACAGTTTCTAGTTGAAAATGCGGTGAAACATAATCAACTGTCCATTGAGCATCCGTTGCGTATTTCGATCAAATCGATGGATGACTCACTGGAGGTTTCTAACAAAATAATACCCAAGGAGTATTCTGCACCTGGCGAAAAGGTGGGCTTGATCAACCTCCAACAAAGGTTTTCAATTCTACATCAACCCATTAGCTATGGAGAAGCTAACGGCTGTTTCAAAGTGCAATTGCCTTTAAAATCCCCCTCTCATGTCAACTAATATCAGAACACTCATCATTGAAGACGAGCCAGCAGCGGTTAATCGCCTGAGCAAAGAGTTGAATAAGGTAGAATCGGTGGTTTTTGAGGTTTTGGAAGTCATCGATAGCGTTAAGGAGGCTGTCAGTTGGATTCAAGAGCACGATGAAGTTGAATTGATCTTTATGGACATACAGATCAGGGATGGTCTGAGCCTTGAAATATTCAGACAAGTGAAGGTCAAAAGCCCGGTGATCTTTACTACGGCCTATGATGAATATGCGCTACAGGCCTTTAAAGTAAACAGTATTGACTACCTCCTGAAGCCTGTCAATACGGTTGAGCTGAAAGCAGCAGTCACACGATACTTAGAGTTGCGACAAGGCCCGGCTGACAATTATATGCAACAGCTAACCAGCCTGGTGGAATCTTATAAACCCTCAAACTATAGGTCGAGTTTCTTAGTCTCTTACAGACATAAGATGATCATGATAGATGTGAATGAAGTGGCCTATTTATATGTGAAGGAAAGAGGCGTGTTTATGAAGAAAAAAGACGGGCTGGAGTATATGGTAGACTTCTATCTGGACGACCTGGAAAAGCAACTTGATCCCGCCAGGTTCTATCGGGCCAATCGCCAGTTCCTGGTGGCCCGGGCCGCTATCAGAGAAATTGAGACTTACTTTAATGGCAGGCTTATTTTAACTGTGGTTCCTGAAAGCACTACTCCAATCATTATCAGCAAAGGCAAAGCTGCTGAGTTCAAAAGGTGGGCTGATTACTAAGTTATCGGCTGGCTAACTCTTTTTTATTCAGAGAGGCTGCTTCAGAAGTGAATCAATACATCGTTCCCGATCCTGGCCGGGAATTCCAACCTGCTTTCTGCCAAATACATGGAAATCACTGCTATAGCGAGGGTGACGAAAAAGTCTTTTGAGACAGTCGCTCTATTCTAAGCGGGCATTGTCGCTAAGCCTGGATATAACTCGGCTTCACATATTCCTCTTCAGTCTGCCTTTTGTCAGTTTCAGCAAGTTCGTCATTCTTATGGCCAGGGCAGCATCGTTCCTTTACACATACAATAAATCAGAAAGGAAAAAACGATGAAACAGATTCTAATCATAAGCTTATTACTTGCTGGGGTTTCAGTGCAGTCTTATGGCCAAAGTGAGATAAGTGGCTACTGGCGAGCGGGTGAAAGTAAGACCATAGTTGCCTTTGCCGAAATCGGGAAAGAAGTCTATCAGGGTACGGTCGCCTGGCTTGAAAAGCCAACAGATAAAAAGGGTGAGCCTCACAAAGACGGGAAAAATCCCGACAAGTCATTGAGGAGCCGTCATATCCTAGGCCTTCCCATGGTTGAGCGACTTGACTATGAAAATGGCAGCTGGACCGGGAAGCTTTACTCACCGAAAAATGGAAAAACTGTCAACGCCACCTTCACTTTAGAGGGAGAAGATAAGCTTAAAGTGAAGGTCAGTTACAGGGGGCTCAAAAGAACCCAGGTCTGGTACAGAACTCAATTGCCTAAATAACCAGAAAGTCATGTTAAGATTCTGTCGAAGAAGTGTCTTGGTCGTGCTTGTCCTGGCGGGTATTAATGATTTGCAGGCACAAGAAGTGACCATTAATAGTCATCAGGAAGCATACAATCTGGCATTAGAGCAAAACCTTGATTTGAAAAACTTATTGCTCAATGAGCAACATGCCGAACTCGAGTATAAGCGAAATAAGAACCTGAAGAAACCAACCATCAATGGTACGTTTAGCGGCCAGAGGAACCTGGACCTGGCAACTACTCCACTTCCTGCAGAGATATTTGGCGGCACACCGGGAACTACAATCGACACGCAGTTTGGGCAGGAGTATAACTTCAATGCCGGTATCACGATTACAAAACAACTTTTTGACCGAAAGGCTAAGCTCAACAGTCGCATAGCTAAGCTGAATACCGAGCGATCGAGGCTGGACAAGGCTGTTTATGAGGAGTTGCTCTATGAAAAAATCTTCCTCTACTATTACACGGCCCTGATTGCAACCAAGGCCATTGAGTTGGGAGAGTCAGACCTACGAAGTGCTTCTCAAATCACAGCATTGACAAAGGAGAAAAATGAGCAGGGCCTTTTGGATGCGTCAGCGGGAATCAATACTTCTATCAACGAAAACAAGGTAAAGCAAGGTCTGAATGCAAACAAACAGCTTTTGGTGCAATGTACCACTGAGCTCAAGAAACTGATAGGACTGGAAAGCACGCAAATACTGACTTTGAATGAGAAAGTAGGCTATGCGTTGCCAAAGCCCATATTAAACCAAACACTGCGGTCCTATAAGTCTCTGGAGTCTTCACAAATGGACGTGGACCATGCCGATTTACAAGTGGATATGAGTCAGGCGGCATTGCTACCCACAGTCACTTTGAATACTTACCATGGGAGTCAGCAGTTTCGTAACAATTTTGGGCTAGGTCTGTCCTCGGATGACTGGAGTCCATATAGTTATGTGACTCTCAATGTGAGCGTACCGATCTTTTCTGGATTCAGAAACAAACAGAAGATAAAGCAGAGCAAGATCAGCCTGGAGGTAGTGCAGAATGACGAAAAACAAATGCAGCAGGAAAGCCTGCTGAACGATGAACTGCTTCTCTCCAATTACAATCTGAGCCTGAGAGATGCTAACCTGAGTAAAGACACATTTGACCTGTACAAAAAGAGTTTATCACTCTCCAGTCAGAGATATGAAGAAGGCCTGATTAGTCTGGACGCTCACCTTTTGGTATTTACAGACTATATCAAAGCCGAAAACGCCTATTTGAATAGCCTCTCTTCTCTCTATTCCTATTACAGTCAAATCGAACATAGATTATGAAAAAGACATATACCATTTTTGCGGTCCTTCTGGTCGCATTGGTTTCTTCCTGTAAAGAAACAGAAACCATTCAGCCACAAAAAGTCGATATCATCGATGCGGTTTTTGCCAGCGGTTATGTGATTTATGAAAATGAATATCAGGTTACTGCCAGGGCTGAGGGCTATTTAATCAATAGCACTGTAGAAGAGGGAAATTATGTGGAAGCCCGAATGCCTTTGTTTCAACTCTCTGACGAAGTACAGGCAGAACAATTATCTAATGCGCAATTGAATTATCAGGATGCTGTCAAACGGCTTGATATGCAATCGCCAGACCGTGCAAAACAGGAACTTCAGATTGCGCAGGCACAGGCACAGGTTGACCTGGAACAAAAGAATTTTCAACGCTATCAAAAGTTAAAAGCATCAGGTGCAGTTTCAAAGGCAGACTTTGAACGGGCCGAACTTCAATACGAAAACGCTAAGAGTAACCTGGACCTTCAGAAGGCTATCTTAACTGACCTTGTCAATGGCCTGGAGATAGGTGCCAAGAATGCTGAAAGCCAGGTGATCATCCAAAAAGAGACGAAAACGGATTATTTGCTCACTTCTAAAATTGGGGGAGAAGTACTCAACGTTTTCAAAGAATCCGGTGAATTGGTGAAAAGAGGAGAAGTAGTCGCCAGTATCGGAGGTGGTAAGAAGCTGGCCAGACTCTATGTCTCAGAAGAAGATATCTCCTTAGTTCAGGTGAATCAAAGGACGATCATTAACCTCAACACGAATAAGGAGAGGAACTTCACGGGTCGAATTGAAAGAATATACCCGTCTTTCGATGCCAATGAGCAGTCATTTATTGTAGAGGCTTCATTCGAAGAACTTCCTGCCACACTTTATCACAACACCCAATTGCAGGCCAATATCATTATCGGTGAGAAAGAGAACGCATTGGTCATTCCACAAGAGTATTTAGATGCGGAAGGCAATCAAGTCAGGCTTGAGAATGGCGATCTGAAATCCGTAAAAGTAGGTATTCGCAATCAACAGTGGGTGGAGGTTTTAGAAGGTCTGGATGATAATTCTGTGTTGATAAAACCTGAGGAACTATGACCCGGCCAACTAATACCAAAGTTGCCCTTTCGCATTTGACTTCCAGGGTGAAGCAAACGATCGTGGCGGTGTTGAGCGTGACTTTCGGTATCTCCATGTACATTTTCCTGAATGGGTTTATGACAGGTGTTAATGACATTCAGGCTGATTTAGCCTTTAGCACGCTGGCCCACATTCGTGTATACAATGATCTGCCGGAGGATCGTACTGATCTGATTTCTGATGACCAACTGCCTTCAAAGCGAGTCAATCTGAGGCATCCCAAGGTAATTCAGTACAGCGATGGCATCATCAATGCCGATAAGGAGATGAGTATTCTCAATCAGTATGATGAAATCATTGGAATGACATCGCAGGTAAGTATGAATGTGTTCTTCAGAAATGGCTCGACCAAGGTAAGTGGCTTACTCAGTGGTGTTAATGCGGCCAATGAAGACAAGCTCTTTGGCACTGCAGCCTCTATGAGAAGCGGGAATTGGCTGGATCTGGATCACCGGAGTGACGGTATCATTTTAGGTGTCGGGCTGGCTAAAAAACTGAGTTTAGGCATGGATGATAATGTTTTTTTAAAAACAGGAGATGGCATCACCCGTAATTTCAAAATCATAGGGCTACTCGAAACCTCTCTGAACAGTATCGATAATGGGAAAGCATTTATCCGAATCAACTCAGCCAGGCAGCTCGTTTCGAAAAACCTGAGCTATGCCACGGACATTCAAATCAACCTGAGAGACTATGAAAAGGCAGAGGCCATTGCTGCTCAGATGCGTCAGCAAACGGCATTAAAAGTAGAAGCGTGGAATGAGGCCAATGGTCAATTAGAAGCAGGAAATGAGCTGAGAAACTACCTGGCGGTTGCTGTTTCGCTCACTATTCTATTAGTGGCCGGTTTTGGTATTTACAACATCATGAACATGACTGTCAATGAGAAGATCCGGGAGATAGCCATACTCAAAGCCATGGGTTTTGAAGGCAGGGATATCGTGGAAATTTTCCTGACCCAGTCTGTGATCATAGGTGTTATAGGGGGCATTGTAGGTATTTTGATTGGGGGTGGTGTATCCGTTATGATCAACAGTGTTCCTTTTGAAATGGCCAGCCTGGAGACTTTGCCCATGGCCTATAGAAAATCGGATTACTTCTCGGCCTTTGGCTTTGGACTCCTTACCACATTTATCGCGGGGTATTTGCCGGCCAGAAAGGCATCCCTGGTAGACCCTGTAGAAATCATAAGAGGATAATCATGGAAAGTACATACGCTTTAGATGCTCAGGGCATCAATAAATTCTTTCATCACCCAGCTGAATTTCAGGTATTAAAGGATATATCCTTCAAAGCAAGAAAAGGAGAGTTTTTATCACTGGTCGGTAAGTCTGGCTCTGGAAAGTCTACCCTGCTTTATGTGCTTTCTACCATGGATACTGATTATGATGGAACATTAACAATCAATAACCAATCGCTGACAGGAAAAGGCCAAAATCATCTGGCGGCTTTTAGGAATGCGAACATCGGTTTCGTTTTTCAATTTCATTATTTACTTCCGGAATTCACTGCTCTTGACAATGTGATGCTCCCGGCCATGAAGCTGGGCAAAAGGTCAAAAGAGGAAATCCGTCAGAAAGCTCTGGACAAGCTGCAGTTGCTGGACATCAAAGATCAGGCCTATAAGCCTGCCAATAAACTCTCCGGAGGCCAGCAGCAGCGTGTAGCCATTGCCAGGGCATTGATCAATGATCCGGCTATCATCATGGGAGATGAACCTACCGGCAATCTCGATTCTAAAAACACAGATATCGTCTTCGATATCTTCAGACAATTGGCCAAATACGAAGGCCAAACCATTATTGCCGTAACCCATGATGATGATTTTGCAGCCAAGAGCGACCGTGTCCTTGAACTGAGCGATGGATATATGGTGCGATGAATGAGCTTATGATGCACGGAAATCAAACTGCTTTTCCACGAATCGCTCCATCAAAATGTCATAGACAAACCCTTCTTGAGAGCTTTGTTATGGATGCCATCTGCAAAATGGAGCTAAACTGTGGTACAAGCCTATTACATCAGAAACAGTATGTAGCAAAAAGAAAAGCCTTATACGAGCACTTCAGCTCAGTAAACGATCGGCACTTCGATATAACACCAAACAAAGAGCTGGTCGAAACGGACAGGGGTTCTCTTTAAGCACCTAATTCAGGAACAGAAAAGGTCGGAAAGTGTGCAAATCATGGCTGTCTGTTAGTGCAGAGATCATCAGATTTGTTTACCTAATAACATTATGTATATTTACCTAATGTTGTTATGTATAAAAGAGGAGTTCTATGGCTTACAAAACACTGGTAGCTGCGTCCACCAAACCACTTGTCTTATCCATTCTCTCACATGGAAAGAGCTACGGTTATCAAATCATCAGAAACATTGAACAGCTGTCCAATGGTGAATTGGAGTGGACAGATGCGATGCTGTATCCTGTCCTTCACAGGATGGAGAATGAAGGGTTGATCGAGTCAGAATGGATAGTTCTGGAAAATGGCAGGAAGAGGAAATATTATTCCCTGACACCATTGGGGAAAAAAGAGAGAGAGACTGTGCGGAGTCAATGGATGAATGTGAATATAGCATTGAACCGGCTATGGAGGTCTGATTTAAAATTAGATTTAGGATAGTGCTATGGAACCATTCAACCTGGAAAAGGCGATAGAGAACTGGGCAAAAGAACTCTGGAAACAGCAAGGTCTGGAGCCTGGTTTCATAGAGGAAATCAAATCAAATCTTTATGACCGAATTGATGATTATCTCAGCGAAGGGTATTCTGAAGAACGGGCATTTCTGCTAGCAACAGAAAAATTAATGATTAGTCCGGAGGATGTGGCAGACGAATATTTTATTGCTCGTACGGAAGGTACTAAAACTGCACCATGGAAAAGCAAGTCCATTTTTTCGCTGCTACCCACCAACATTAAAATCGGCTGGAGAAACCTGACAAAAAGAAAGGTCCCTGTAGTTATTAACATTTCTGGTTTAGCCATTAGTATGGCTGTATCCTTTCTGCTATGGCTCTATGTCTCTGACCAGCTTTCGTACGATCTCCACCTTGACGATGCACACAGGGTCTACCGTGTCAATTATGATCTGAATTTAGACGGTCAGCAATCTGTCTATAGCAACGTTGCACAGCCAGTCGGGCCGACTCTGAAAGAAGAATACCCCGAAATAGAAGAGGTAGTCAGGTTCTATGGAAAAGGACCGAATCATTCTGCGTCATTCCAGGTTGGCGATAAACAAATCCAATCAACCAAAGTATTCTATGCGGAGGAAGCATTCTTTAAAGTTTTCAAAATCGAATTGATTGCCGGAAGTGCCGATCAGGCACTCAGGGAACCTAACTCAGTTGTGATTTCCCAAGCACTGGCGGAAAAACTGTTTTCCGGCACTGATGTGATTGGAAAAACCATACAGATGGGGCAGGATGCTTCCAGAACCCTGAAGGTCACCGCCATCATAAAAAATTCCTTTAGAACACACCTTCCGGTGGAGGCCTTGATATCCGCCAACATTCCCACCAGAACCGATAAACATCGATGGCTGGGCGGACATGTTTATACCTATCTGCTGCTCAACGAACTCAATGATATTGCCGGGTTACAAGAGAAAATACCTGCATTTTGTGAAAAGTACATCAGCGACTATTTCGAAGAGAAGGGAGGGAGCGCGGATCTCCTGTTACAGCCCTTAACATCTATTTATCTGGATGAAGAACATATTTGGGAGCTCTATCCACATGGAAATCGAACCAATGTGTTGATCATGGCTGTCATGATGTTGTTCCTGCTAGTCATAGCCGGCATTAATTATGTGAACCTGGCCACTGCGCGCTCAGCGGAGAGGGCAAGGGAAGTGGGCATCAGAAAAGCCCTGGGCTCACCAAGACGATTACTCATCGGGCAGTTTATGACTGAATCGGTACTGCTGGTCCTGTTTTCCGGAGTTATAGCCATTTTTCTTTGTATAGCTTTGCTCCCCGTATTCAATGATTTGTCCGGATTACACTTGTCCATCGGTACCATGATGACACCAGTTAATGTGATAAGTATTCTATTGCTTTCTTTGGTAATAGGCTTACTATCCGGCTGTTATCCCGCATTTTATCTCATCTCATTTGTACCTGTAAATGTCCTGAAAGGTAGGTTTGTAAAAGGGAAGCGTGCGGACAGGTTCAGAACACTACTCGTGATTTCTCAATATAGCCTTTCTTCCATCTTAGTCATTGGCATGTTGTTCGTGGGTGAGCAAACCCGGTTCATTATGAACAAAGAGCTTGGTTATAACAAAACCAATGTAGTGAGTCTTAAGGTACCCAACGATCCGGCTACGAGCGATAAGCTGGATGTCTTCATAAATGAGGTGGGCACAAAATCTTCTGTTCTTGGAGTCACGAGTTCTTATAACTCATTGAGTGTAGATGCCAATGCGAACGATCCTATTTTTGAAACCCCGGATGGCAATACGGTTTATACTTCGATGAATCGCATTGACGTTGGTTTTGATTTTATCAGGACCATAAAGGGAAAGCTCATCACGGGTCGGGATTTTGAACGAACACGCGGAGAAAGTGAGCGTCATTCCATACTCATCAATGAGGCCGCTGTAAAGCAATATGGATGGGAGAATATGGCAACCAACCTGAAGTTGAGGTCGAAAGAGCCAGATGAACACGGGGATTACTATTATCAACAGGTAATAGGCGTAGTGAGTGACTTTTCCATTGGTCCATCTTATCAACAGGTAGCTCCCCTTATGATCAATTTGAATGAGTGGGGTATTAATCATGTCTATGTCAGATTAAACGGACAGGAGACATTTGATGGGATAGCTCAAATTGAAGCCTCCTGGAACGAGCTGTTTCCGAATTATGCCTTTGATTTTACTTTCCTGGATCAGGAGTTGAATAACATTTACGCGCGTGAAGCAAAGTTTTTGAGCCTGCTCAGATCGGTGAGCGCTTTGATCATCTTTATTACGTCATTGGGAATCATTGGCTTAATATCGTTTACCATTGAAACACGGCAAAAGGAAATCGCCATCAGAAAAATTAATGGGGCATCTATTCAAGCCATACTAGTCCTGCTATCCAGGAAATTCGGGTGGCTGATTATTATCGCCAATTGCATTGCCGCACCTATTGCATTTTACTTTACCAGACAGTGGCTGTTCAGCTATGAGCAACGTATCGACCTCTCCCTTTGGCCACTCATTTGGTCCATTGTAATATGTTTAACCTTTACATGCCTGGCGCTTATCTACCATTCGCTGCAGGCTGCCAAAACCAATCCGGTAAAATCTTTGAGATATGAATGATTTACCAATGCCTTGGAAGGTAATTATTGTGCTTTTTGTACTCAGTATATCTGCTGTCAACCTATCCGGACAGGCTCATAGGGCATACGCAGAAGAAGATGTGAAGAACCGCTATGGGATCATTACGAAAGCGGAAACGATCAGGAATTTCCATGGAATGGATTCAGCGCTGCAATACCTGGAGTATCAGCGCATCAGTGAAGCAGAAAAGAATGCTGCGTTGAGGTATTCATATTATGCTAATGACACTTCCTATACCCAGGTGACTTCACTTGATCTGAGTTTCATGGGTCTGACTACTGTACCAGAGTTTGTTTTTAAATACAAAAACCTCAGGGAGCTGAACTTATCATTTAACAAGATTTCTAGGCTTCCCCGACAGTTAAAAAAGTTACGGCATTTAGAGCAAATAGACCTTTCGGGAAATGGCCTGGATATGGCTGGTTTTAAGTCGGCAAAACTTGACGGGATCAAGAGCATAAACCTCTTGTGGAATAATCTCTCCTTCCTGCCGAAGAAAGTCAGAAAGTTTAAAAGGACAACCACCCTGAACCTTAATTACAATCGGTTCACTGCCATTCCCAAAAGGGTTAGAAAGTTTAAATCCCTGGAGAAGCTCACCATCAATAGGAACGACCTGACAGACTTTGGAAAACACCTGAGGTATGCGAAAAAACTGAAGGAATTTAATTTTCTGGAAGCGCACAGTTCAAACATCCCAGAGGTTCCTGATGAAATAGCATACCTGGCTAACCTCAGAGGCTTAGACCTGTCGCACAATGAAATTAACCGCATTTCAGGTCAGATTGGAGTGCTTGACAGTCTGATGGCCCTGGCGCTACACAACAACCGGTTGGAAACGATACCTGAAGATCTATACCAATGTGAGGAGCTTATGTCTCTTACGCTGCACAAAAACAACCTTAGCAGACTTCCCGAAGGTATTTCCAAGCTCCGGAACATGCTGGTACTGTTTTTACAAAACAATGCGCTCGAGTATCTGCCGGAAGATATGGGCCATATGGAGGTTGAAGAGATTTATGTGTACAACAACCGGTTAACCTCATTACCCGCCTCGTTCGGGAATTTGTCCAGCCTCAGGCATATCAAGTTCAATAAGACAGACATCTCGGAATTCCCGTCTCAGCTCCTGGGGCTCGACCGCTTGGAATCGATAGATTTCACGGACTCTGACATTACCTATTTGCCTGCTAAGATTCTTGAACTGGAGGGGTTGAAGCTATTGTCATTCAGAGAGGCGAGCATCGATCGGTTTGACCCGAGAAATAGTAATTACGATGAATTGATTCAAAAACTCTATTACAAAGGGGTCAAGGTTTTCCTTATTGATTATGTGTTGGGGTTCGGCAGGGGTATTTTATTCTAAGCAGCAGTTGGCCAATTAGCTACATAGGAGGGAAGGCAATGGCACACTTATGTGACACGCTTTGCTGGCACATGTGTGTGCCATTATAGGTTGACATCAGAATCTTTCAAGCATTTCAGAGATGACATAAGGGTTTAATCTATTTTTCAACGCTGATAAATATAACCTTTCATCAACATCATTGATTGGGGTTGGCTCAGGCCTTTCGTTTTTAGGAAAGTGGTCTTCAATGAGCTTGAAACATGAGCCTAAACGGATAATACATGGTTGAATTAAATCATTGCCCATTTCAATATATAGCTCATTTTGAAATTGTTGGAGATTAGCTGAGATTAAATCCTTTTTTGCTGGATCATAGCCTGCAAGTTCTTCAGCAACCAATTCAGAGGTCAGGACTCCAATTGCGACTCTTCTAATATTGAAAAGAGACATACTGTCTTCAAAATCAACTGTTGGATCATTCTTTTGATAAAATGAAGCTCTTTCCAAAAAAGCCAAATGCAACAGGTGAAAGTTAAAGACTATACTATGGATGGCTACAAATGCTTTAATACCAGAGTAATCTAAGTTTGAAGTTTGGTTACTGACGAAAAGCTCAAGTGTCTTTTTCATGGCATAATAATCACAAGCCATCTCCTCTGAGATCTTTTTTCTGTTGTCCAGATTGTGGTTTCTCCGACCTAGTCTTTCTCTTTCCAGTTTATCTTGAATTTCTTTTGGTAAATCATCTAGGGAGGTGACACTTAAATCCGAAAACACTAATTCAACAAACTGTAGATAGTTGGAATCAATAGGCTCAAAGATCGCTGGGATATGTCCTTTCAGTTGTACATGGTGGTGATAGAATTCATGCGCAATAATTGTCGAATCAAAAACCAAATTATAAAGTGATTGGTACTCGGGTTTGAGATAAACCGACAGAGTACCTTGAGCATTATCTAGTAATGCTTTGTTGACCGTTGGTTCTCCTTCGTATGTAGGGGTGGTGCAATCTCCTAATTTGTCTGTGAAAAACTGATCTGACTTGCTAACATGGAGAGAAGCAGCTGAAAGAAATACGTAGAAAAGTAGGTCTTGAGGTCGTAGGGAGTAAGTGGCAGCAAATGCTGTCTTTAATATCATGCTTTGACCAATGTCAAAGAAAATAGCTGCACCATCATTTTTCTTAATAATGAAACTGGATTGAGATTCGTCAGCGATTGGAAAAATATCTATCGAGTCTAATTCTTCAGGAAGCAGATGATCTTTGAGTTCTTCTAAGGTTTGCTTATATGCAGGTTTTAGAATAATAGGATTGATATAACTTTGACGAGTCCTTAATACAAGCGGAACCCAAGAAAGCGTAGAATCATTTGACATTATCGAGTAGTTCTTGTTTTTCAGACTCTTTTAAAATCAAACCATCCTTGGTGATTTCTAAGTATCCAATTTTCATTTTTAATGCTGCAATCAAACCAACAGTTCCAAAAGCTAAACTTGTCCAATTCTCTACTATTAAAGTGAGGATCTCCACTCCATTTGCCCCAGACTGAGGTAAATCAAGTATATTCTTAGTATCACTTTTAGCAATCTGCTTCAAAATCTCTATTGTCTCTGGATTACTACTTTTAATTTCAATCATAGTGTTAAAATTTATTCGTGTGGTATTAAGGCTTCAATTTGAAAGATATGGTCTTTATTGCCTTTCAATCTCTAGAATATCAAGAAGTTGCTCTTTGGTTATAATTAGGAAGTTTGTTGTATCATAAGTATTCTTCTCAACTCGTTTCAAAAAGCCCATATAGTTCATTATTCTGATAAAACTTCTAAGCACAGAATCGTTAAATGCAACGCCAATACCTATTCTTCCAAGTGAAGCTGCATTTACCATACTCCCCATTATATGTTTCTTGGTACTGGTGTTTTCAATTTCAATTGCGAGTAAACAACGTGCATTTTGGTTCTTTCTCTTGACCACATTTAACCTTGGCAGTTCAATTTCATTTAGCCATTCTTCACCAATATTGCTGATATGGCATTCATATACTTGAGTAATGAACTCTTCAAACTGTTGGTTGCCATTAACAATCAAGTTGTATTCATTGGTTCTGTTCTGTCCTGGTGCTACATTAAACGGACCCACAGCGATATCAACCCTAGGTGAATACTGATATGGTGTTTTTCTAAATGCCGTCCATTCTTGAACTACTTCCAAACCATTGAGCAAGTTTTGTAGGCTTGGACCTACCAATTCTTGATATTCTTTCGCTGTCATTTTATATCCCGTAAATCGCTTGTCTTTGTTTAAATGCGTTTATTCCTCCTTCCAAAATCTCGCAACATACTTTCCTTGTGTTTTCACGGTCAATAGAACCTGAGTCAATAACGTGAGTCTTAGTATTCGTGCTTTTGAGAGGAATAATGAGTTCTGCATCACCTAAGACAGTAAT
The DNA here is from genome assembly GCA_002427745.1 of Roseivirga sp. UBA6061. Lineage (GTDB taxonomy): Bacteria > Bacteroidota > Bacteroidia > Cytophagales > Cyclobacteriaceae > Roseivirga. The sequence continues at coordinate 38,332 of DIYF01000062.1, forward strand.
ATTGGGATTATGTGTCACAATTATTACTTGTCGAGTTTCCTTTATTTTTCGAAGGTTTTTGACTATAGTCTTAAATATAAACTCGCTGTCTAAGTTGTCTTCTGGTTGGTCTATAATCAATGGTGTCTTACTCTTAGATAGCATAAGTATTCCCAAAAGAACAGATTGTTGTTGTCCCAATGAAAGTCGAGAAATTGACCGTTTCTGAGTCACTTTTTTTCCATTATCATCATAAAAGACTTTTGTGACTGTTATTCTAGGTCTGTCTTCAAATTCCAAATGTTCAAAGTCTTCATAAGCCTGTTCGTTAGTCAACCTTTTAATTATAGATTCTATATCTGAATCTGTAAGAAGGCGTTCTCCCTTGGCATTTTTCATCGCTTCAAATGATTTCTTGTTTTTCCTTTTACAGCAATCTGCAAACTCCATCGGTGACATTTGTTGAGCAATAAATAGGGCCTTTGGGACCTGTACAGTTCGCCAATCCATAATACTCTTCAATTCAAGTTCGAATGCTTTGGAGAATTTACCTTGCTGGTATTCAATATCAATAAACAAACCATCCATTGAGTTCTTCAAATTCTTATTAATCTCTAAAGCAAAGTTGTAACGTTTGTAGTATATCTTATTTTTTAAATCCTTCCGTTCTTTGATTATCTCTTTTCTTTCCTTGACTAAGTTTTTCAATTCAAGTTGAGTAGTTTCTAAAGATTTTACTCTTTTACTCAAATCGATTATGTCATTTGAGATTTGATTGATCTTACCGAGATCAAATGGTATGCCTTTCTCCTTCAGTTCCTTTTTCTTTTTGTCAATCTTGTCTTGATATTCCTTTTCCTTGCCAGACCAGTCTTTCAGTTGCACCTTGAGTGAGTCAATCTTTTCGTTAAGGGACTTATTTAATTCTTCTGATTTTGATGCTACAATCTTCGAAAAGTCCGAAACAAGTTCTTTGACACTATTGAAATAATCTTTCCCAATTATTATATCATCATCATTAAGCTTGCTAAAACCGTCAAATGTAGATTGATCACCCAAAATGTCGCGATAGGTCTTAACAAGTTCGTGTAAGTCCTTAATTAAGGTCGAGCGAATCTCTCTTTCTTTAAGAAGAGCATTTTGAAATTTGGCTAACTCACCAGCCTTCTCCTGAATGAGGTTTTCCATTTTCTTTTTCTCATTACTCAAGGCTTTTTTTGTCTCATCAAAACTCAACAAATCAAGTCTTCTCTTTCTACATTCACTCGTGTTAGACATGAGTTTATTTATAAGCTCTTGATCTTCATCATGCATGGTCTTAATATCCAAGAAGGAGTCCAAGAAAGATATTAAGACCATTGGGTTCTCATCGCTGTGCTGAATGGTATCAGCTGTTTCACCTTGTCCGTAACTTTCAATCAGGACTTTTGAAATTCCATTTTGCGGATCTGTTAAGTTATTTGATGTATTAAATTTCTCTCGTCTAAATTCAGTTAGTTGTCCTGTTTCGTCTTGGTATGCCAAGTCAATAGAGTCCGGCCATACTTCAGAATCTACCATTTTTGCTTTGGACTTATTCCCGCTAGTTTCTCTGATGGCTTCAAGAAAGGTCGACTTTCCAGCTCCTCTGCTTCCAATTATACAAGTAAGATTGGAGCTCAAACTCACATCTATCTCATCTAGTAAACCTCCAGTTATTCTAATAGACTTGATTAATGGACGTTGTTCAGGAATGAAGTCTTCTAGCCTAACTCTTGAGCTATGATTTAGTAATGCTACTTTAAATGCGTGATAGTTAAGCTCATCCACTTTAATTCTTGTTAACTTCTTATTGCCATCTGCATTAGTACCAAGTTTGTCAAGAGTATGAGCATCAGAAGACATTAGCTTTGGAAGGGTAGATATTCCTAAACCTTCAATCGACTTCTTCCTCAATTGGAAAAGTTTCTTTCTATTAGAATCAGCATCTAATTCTGTGAAAAAGTCTACAGAACTTTTTGAACTAATTTCAAGGCCGAATAGATTGTCATGAATGAAAACTTCATCCATCTGCGGCCCATAACGTTTAATAGTTTTTTCAAACCCTGACTCGAGTTCTATATGAGCCAATACCCCTATACCATTATGGCTTTTGGCATAGTCCAAACACTTAACGATGCCCTCTTGGCATGTCTTTCGGTCAGCAGTAATTGTCAACTTTCCATAAAAGTCTCTTAAGTCTTTAAACTCACTAAAGTAAACCAACAAGTGACCTTGAGTTGTGCTGACTTCAATTCCTGGAATTACTAAAATACCTTTTCCCTTAGCATGATTAATCGCAACACTCGAATTCTGAATCTCATTATGGTCAGTAATGCTAATAATGCTGAGCCCCTTCTTCATTGCCATATCAACAATTGCCTCAGGGGTCATAGTCGAGTCTTTAACATCGTAAGATCCAAACTCGCCAAAAGAATGTATATGTAAGTCAGCTCGTAAAAATTGGGCTCCATTAGCCATAAAACCTGCGTTATTTATTGATAATTAGTAATATAAAATATATAATTATCAATATTAAACCATCCAATGAATTACACTCTAAACTTAATTTTGATGTCACACTATATGAGGTATTATATGCATCATTAAGTGTTGTCTTTCCAGAATATCTTGAAAGGCCGTGTTTTAATAATTGGTTGAACTTACATGAGTATATTTCTCACGTGTTATTCTTAGAGAATGGAGCTTATCACACAAAGTATAGCAGCAGCAGCTGTAGGTAAAGGTATTGAATTGGCTTACTCTGAAGTCAAAAAAGCTCTTACCAAATCCAAAGAATTGGCAACCCAAAGAGCGATAAATGAGCAAGCAGATTTAATCAGGATACTAGATAAAAAAATAAAGAAACTCAATAAGAAGCTCAGAGAGGTTATGAATAAAAACCTCCAAGACCCTGATACATATCTAATCTTCAATTTGGCTTTAAAAGGGGCATATCAATATAGTGATCCCTTAAAGTCTGAGGTTCTCGCAGACATGATTTGGGCAAGATTAATGAGTGAAAACCCTGAGAATATTGAGAATCAGCTTGTCAATGATTGTATTTCAAAAATTGAGAAATTATCCACCAACGAACTCAATATATTAGCCATTGCCTACCTTCTTGAGTTGAGCGAGGACTATGAATCCGATTCATTATTTGAAATCGATCATTACGAAGAATGGGAGAAAGGAACAATTCAGGATAAATATTTCCTTGAAAGAAATACCATCGATATAAGCAATCGAATTGAGAAGTTTGAATGTTTAACTGATGTCCAAATGAGTGATCAAAGCGTTTATTTTTTGAAAAGTACAGGGCTTGCTGACTTGCGAGATTATGAAAACAGTGGGACAAACTTCATCCTTCATAACTCGTTTGAACCTAGTTTCAGGAAATTTCCAAAAGCAAAAGATCTCGGACTAAAGGAGTATTATACGAGCCAGCTTATCTCACAGATCAAAGAAGAGACAAATATTTCGTTTGCTCCTAAATTCTTCAGACTTAACCTTAACATCTCTGGAATCTATTTAGCCAAGAAGGTATATTTCTTACTAAGAGATAAGCATAGCAGTATAGAAAATGAACGGAAAGCCAAAGCACGCTATAATCAGGAACAATATGAAGCGTACCGGGCAGGCTTCTTAGGTAGCTAACATATAATTGGTTAGCTCTTCGTACTTACGAGAAGCTCTCTTATATCCACATCTAAAATCTCAGCCATGGTCTTTAAATCTTTCAAGTGGGGTTGAGACTTATTGTTACAAATTGAGGTGATAGTGTTCGGGTTTTTACCCATTCGCTCAGCTAATTCTTTCTGAGACATTCCTTTTATGACCAGGACTTCTTTAAGTCGATTAATTCTCTCCATTAAATCTAAAATACGGCTTAAAGATAAGGAAAACGCAGTTTTTGCACCTAAAACATAGGTTGAACCAATGTTTCAATTGGTTGTTTTGTGATTTTCATTAATCTAAAAAATTGTTATGATTGTGATAATCATAGTTTATTTCTATGTTTACATAGATTAAAACGATAGTGAAAATAATTAACAATGGAACAGAAAAACACTCCGCCACTAACTTCATTTCC
>DIYF01000084.1 GCA_002427745.1 Roseivirga sp. UBA6061
TATGATTATGGCGGCTGTGGCTCTTGCCGCCATCAAAATGGGCTCGGTTCTGCTAGGGCTTGAGCCCATTCAAACTTTACTGATCGCCTCAGTGGTTACGGTGATCTATAGCTCTTTAGGAGGGCTCAAAGGCGTTTTAATCACTGACTTCTTCCAGTTCTTTATAGCCATGGTAGGCTCGATATGGGCGTCTTACGTGATTGTAAACCTTCCTGAAGTTGGGGGGCTGTCAAATCTGGTGACCCACAAAGATGTGATCCCTAAAATGGATTTCTTTCCTGATTTCTCTAATACAGAGGCCCTGATTACCGTGCTGGTGATTCCCATTGCAGTACAGTGGTGGAGCGTCTGGTATCCTGGTTCTGAACCGGGTGGGGGTGGCTACATTGCACAACGTATGCTGTCTGCCAAGGATGAAAAGAATGCCCTGGGGGCTACACTGCTTTTCAATGTAGCCAATTATGTGCTCAGGCCATGGCCCTGGATTCTCATTGCCCTCGCCTCAATTATTGTTTTTCCTAATCTGGAGTCTATTCAGGCGGCATTCCCCGATATTGATGCAGCCATTATCAATGATGACCTGGCTTATCCGGCAATGCTCCAGTACCTGCCACATGGACTATTGGGAATTGTCATTGCCTCTTTGATTGCGGCATTTATGTCTACCATCTCCACACATCTCAACTGGGGATCTTCCTATGTGGTTAATGACTTCTACAGGCGCTTTGTAAAACCTGAGGCAAGCGAAAAGGAGTTGGTCAATGTGGCCAGAATCAGCACGGTTATATTAATGTTCTTTTCGGCCTTACTGGCCTTGTATCTGGAAAGTGCCATACAGGCCTTCAGAATTCTGTTATCCATTGGTGCAGGTACGGGGCTCATCTTTATTTTGCGTTGGTTCTGGTGGCGGATCAATGCCTATACGGAGATTGCCGGGATGGTAATTTCCCTGATAACTGCTATTTACTTCGAACTCATTCATCAGAGACTGGGCTTTGAGCCTATCAACGAGCACTATCGTCTCGTATTGAGCGTATTGGTAACCACCGTGGTGTGGATGGCCGTCACCTTAATGACCCGGCCAACAGACGCTAAGACCCTGGTGAATTTTTACAATATGATCCGGCCTGCTACTCCAGGCTGGAAGCGTTTTATCAGTCAGGCGCAGACGGAAGGACATGAGATCAAAGAAGCTACCCAATCGCGTTTGTCAGTGGAAATTTACACGATGCTGATAGGCTGCTTTACCGTATACTCGGCTTTGTTTGGTACAGGATACCTGCTGTATGGCAGGATGAACATGGGAGGGCTCATGATGGCCTTTACAGCGATTGGTGCCTGGCTATTGGTGAGGGCCTGGGGAAAACTAAAATTTGACAAATCATGACAAAGGTTGCCATAGGAATTGATATAGGCGGCACCAGTACCAAGATCGGTGCCGTGGATGAAAATGGTCAGATTCACTTTCAGAATAGCCTTAGTACGGATAAATACGCAGATTTTGAATCCTTCACGAATGTAATTGCCAAGACTATCAGGCATGAGCTGGAACAGGGGACTCAATATCTGGAGTTGACCGGTATAGGAGTAGGGGCACCTCACGGTGTCAGAAAGAGGGGGACCATTGAGCATGCCTCCAACCTTCCCTGGTCAGGCGTGCTGCCTTTAAAGGAGTCGCTGGAAAACCTGCTCGGCATTGAAGTAACCGTTACCAACGATGCCAATGCAGCCGCTATGGGAGAGAAGGTATTTGGTGGTGCCAAAGGCATGAAGGATTTTGTCATGATTACCCTGGGCACCGGGCTTGGCAGCGCAATCATCTCCAATGGGATGTTGATTGAAGGCATGGATGGTTTTGCCGGGGAGCTGGGGCATGTGACTTATAATCACATCAACGGTCGCTATTGCCGTTGTGGACGCAGAGGTTGCCTGGAAACCTATGTTTCGGCCACAGGTATCAAAAGAACGATTTATAAGCTCCTGGCTGATCATTATGGCCCCAGTGAGCTACGTGGCATTAGCTTCGATGATCTCTCAACTAAAATGATCAGCGAATCAGCTCACAGAGGAGATCAGATTGCTTTGGAGGCCTTTGAGTATACCGGTAAAATCCTGGGGTCTAAGCTGGCAGAGACTGTACAGCATACCAACCCGGAAGCTATCTTCCTGCTGGGAGGCCTGGCTCAGGCGGGTGAATACATTTTTAAGCCTACTAAAAAGCATATGGAGGAGAACCTGCTGCATGTGTTTAAGAATAAAGTGCCGATTTTACCATCTGAATTGCTGGCCAACTCAGCTCCGGTCGTAGGGGCGGCCAGTCTCGTCTGGCATAAGCACAATCACGAGCTTATTGCACAGTAGCCCCTCTGTCCACTGTCGTTTCTTTCAAATGCCAGGCCTATGTTCGGACAGCTTCCTTTGGGGGGAATTGTGCATGCAGAAAACGGGGTATGGAATAAGGGGGCTAAACCTCTTCCAGAACAGAGCTCCCTTTAGAACCATCTCCTGAGGTCCACTGCCAGGACTCATGCAATCTGATACGTCCATCAGGCAGTATTTCCGGAGTTGACTGGCAGGTGCCTGTCATCAGTATACCTTGCGTATTGACCTGGTGGTAACGCATGTCAATCTCACCATCATCCGAAACCAGACCAATCAGGTGTCCTTGAAGAATGGTGTTACCACTATAATCACAGCTGAGCACATTACCCTGCTGCTTGTAGTGAAAGACGGTCTCTGCGTCCACTTCTCCGTTTTCAGTATTACTCACCGGACTAAAGCGCTTTCCGTTGTAGTTGATCATAAAGCTAAATTAGTCAAAGCGAAGGACAGTTGGTGAGGTGTCCGGACTAAGCTATGATATAAGCCAATAATACCCTGTGTTAAAATCACAAAGGCAAACATCCCTCAGAGTTATTGAGCAGTAAGATTATAAGGAGGTTTGTGCGTTATATGCTCAGAGTCCCCTTCGGATGACTCTGAGCGTTAGGGTGGGTTTAAAGCCTCTCCTCAAGGGGCTAAGCTCTGGATCGTCACGGGATAAATACTGGCAGACAAAAGCCCGGAACCAGCTAAAACCCTCTGAGTCATTGCCCAGTAAGACGCTGAGGAAGACAGATGTACTGCATGTTCAGAATTTCCTTCGGATGACACTGAGCGATGTGATGGGATTAGCCATTGATAAAGCCCAGGATAATATCTTCCATATTCTGTCCGGGTTTAAGTCTTTCTACAAAGCGGCCAATTTCCACATCATCACGGTAGAAGATGATAGTCGGCACCCGCGTTACACCAAAACGCGCCTGTTCGTTATTCGGGCCATGCTTTCTTCGGTCAAGTGCCCAGACCTGCAGCTGCTCCTCATCAAAACCCAGGGTATCCATAATCTTATAGAATACCGGTACATTTCGCTTGCTGTCTCCACACCAGGTAGCCATCAACAGCTTGACGCTAATGCCTTCCATAGAGCCTTCCTTACAGGTAGAGAGCTTCTTTGTGTCGGGCTGATAACGGTTATAGTTCGCTGAAAACCAGCCATTATATGCGCCTGAGGTAAGTCCTTCGCGATTGATTTCTCCATAAAGGTAAGTGAGCCCGTTTACGGTTACTTCTTTATTGATTTCAGCATCCGGGCTAGAGGGAAATGTAGTAAAAGTCAGGAGAGCAAGTGAAATGAGAAATGTCTTCATAGCATGATTTTTTGACCAAGAAGGCCTTTCATGCATATCGCTCTGAACATTCTCTGCCCAAAGCGGCTATCGGTCTATCAACCGATTATGTAGCGCTATAAAAACTGTTTTCAGGGTCAGTCATACGTTGGTAGTGATGAAAATGTCGTTGGTAGAGCCAGTCTTGCGGAATGTACTGAAAGCCCTAAATTCACAGCTGAGAGATATGCCGAAGCCCGCCTTACAGACCCTTCTGACGCACAGAATTACCCTGAATATCATTTTCTGGATCTCCTATTTTGTCTATCCCTTTCTGAGGTTTCGCTATACGGGAGAGCACACCATTACGGTAGAAGAAGTACTCTTCTATCTCTTCTTTTATGGTGCCATACTCTACACGAACAATCTGTACTTGTTACCTAAATATCTGAAAAGCAGAAAATTCAAAGAGTATGCCTTGATCATAGTGCCTGTCTTGTTGGCAGCAGCCATTCTTGAGAGTTATGTCAACAAAACCCTGCTCAAAACCTGTTCCTGTGAGGGGCCTAATTCTACCTATGTCATCTACAACTTTATTCATCTGGGCAGTATTATGGTCATTTTCGGGGCTGTGCATATTTTCAGGCATCTGAATGAAAACTTAAGGGCCTATGAGAAATCAGAAAATGCCCGTTTAGAGACCGAATTGAAGTTTCTGAAGTCTCAGGTCAATCCACATATGCTGTTTAACAGTCTTAACAGCATTTACTCCTATGCACTTGAAAATTCGGAAAGAGTGCCTGATATGGTGATCAAGCTATCAGAGATACTCCGGTACATGCTGTATGAATGTGATAAGCCCCTTGTGCCATTAGAAAGGGAAGTGGCCTATTTAAAGGATTATGTGGCCCTGCAGCAAATGCGGCTGGAAGATGTAAAAGTTGAATTTGAGGTTTCGGGTCCGATCCATGAGCATCAGATAGCCCCTATGATCTTTATCGCCTTTGTGGAAAATGCGTTTAAATATGCCAGTCAGACTTCGGATGATAAAGCTGTAGTCAGGGTGAAGATAGGGCAGGACGGACGTGAGCTGCATTTCCATTGTCAAAACACCTTTGAGCAGAATAAAGAGGAACAAAGAGGGATACCCGGAGAAAGTAATGGATTGGGTATTAAAAATGCCCGGGCTATTTTGAACATCAGTTATCCAGGCCAACATAGCTTGACTCTTAAGGAAGAGAGTGGCTTATTTAAAGTAGATTTACGCATAGACTTGTCTGAATGAACTGCCTGATTATAGAAGACGAAAAACCTGCACAGCGAGTACTGGAGCAGTTCATCAAAAACAGCCCCGGTCTCAGCTTATCTGGCGTGTTTAAGACGGCCATGGAGGCACAGGCCAAACTTAATCAGGGTGGGGTGGATTTACTGTTCCTGGATATCAACCTTCCGCTCATTTCAGGCATTGCCCTCTTGAAGAGCCTTAAAAATCCACCGCTGGTAATTGTCACCACGGCTTACTCAGAATATGCACTGGAAAGCTTCGAACTGGATGTAGTGGATTACCTGCTGAAGCCCTTTTCATTCGAGCGATTTGTCAAGGCGACCAATAAAGCTTTTAAGCTTAAAGGAGCAGAAGAAATTACTTCAGGTGTAGCAGGGCAAGAGTCTAATAGTGAGCAGATTATTGTCAATGTAGATAAGGTGCTTTATCAATTGAACTTGTCCGACATTTGCTACATTGCTTCAGACAAAGACTATGTCTGTATTTATACGCCACAACGCAAATACGTTTTCCTTGACAGCCTGAGAAACTGGGAAGAAAAACTGAAGGACAAGGGCTTTTGCCGGGTACACAAATCCTATCTGGTTAACCTGGAGCACATTGATAAGGTGGAAGGCAATACCATTTGCCTGGACCTTGAAGAACTACCCATTGGCCGTAGCTACCGAAGCAGATTTATGGCGGCATTTGTAAGCTAGTACGTTAAGGCAGAAGCGTAAAGAATCCAAAGATGGAGATATCTCTCCGCACTGAAGTCATCAGTTTATGCCCAGTTCTCTTCTTATTTTCTCAGTATCAAGATCCATGATGAGATCTACAAGGTTAGGATACCATTTCTCATGATAGCCAAAATCAGGATACCTGAATTCTTTAACAGCCTTTTCCTTCGGCCAGCCTTCAAAGACTACGCGATAGGCAGCGGTCATTATCCCTGTCCGGTCAGAACCATGCCAGCAATGAATTAAAACGGGTTTTGGGGATTTATGAATTAGCTGAAGTACCTCTATAATATGCGATT
>DIYF01000035.1:0-53391 GCA_002427745.1 Roseivirga sp. UBA6061
CTCTGTGGCGGGTGATGAAGGCTTGCCTGTACCAGATTTAACGCTTGTAGACCAATGGCATAACTGGGCCCAATCCAATGCTTCTTATATCAGCCTTATCTGGGTCATAGGATTTGCATTGTTCGCTTTCAGGCTCAGCGGAGGCTTTTATATGGTGCACAAGCTAAAGAGGAACTCCAAAACCCCGATGGATGATTATTGGGTGAACAAGATTCGTTCTATGTGTATGGAGCTGGGTATTAAGCTTCCGGTAGAGCTGAGACAATCCGCCAGGCTTACCTCGCCCATAGTAATGGGCTACCTGAAGCCAATAGTCATTTTTCCTATCGGGCTGCTTCAGGGTTTGCCTACTGATCAGGTAGAGGCCATTCTATTGCATGAGCTCGCCCATATAAAACGCTATGACTACCTCATCAATGTATTTGTGAGTTTGCTACAGGTAGTGTTCTTCTACCACCCTGCCTATTGGTGGCTACAGAGTCAGTTGGACAGTGAGCGTGAATATAGCTGTGATGACCTTGTTCTGAATCAAACGGGCAACCGTCTTTCACTGGTCAAGGCACTGGCAGCTGTAAGAGAATTTCAAATAACGGGCCAATCGCCTGCATTGGGTTTTGCAGGCCATAAAAATCAATTGTTAAAACGTGTAGAAAGAATTATGAAAAAGAAGACAAGAACGAATTGGCTGGGTGGATTGATATCCATGTCCGTTTTACTACTCAGTTTTTTCCTGATGAGCTATCAGTCGAAAGACGGTAATCAGCAGAAAAGTGAAACTGCCAAACCGGCTTTTGACTCAATTGGTGCGGCAAGTGCTCATTTCGATCCCCTGGTAAACCCTTCACAGGCAGATTCGGCCGGATTTACCGCGATAGAATTGGTATTGAGGTCATTTGCACAAAACGATACGCTTACCCTGGAGCAGGCCATCCTGGAGTTAATAGATACAAAGGCAAGTGGTATTATGCTGGAAACAGACGGAAAAGGCAACCTGCTGACTCTGAAGAAAAACGGCAAAGAAGTGAGTGGTGATGATTTTAAATTGTATAAAAAGGCCCACACACGCCTCAAGGAGTACGTCAGAAACGAAAGCGCCCTAAGTCAAAGCCTGAGAGAGCTGGAAAAGCGTCTTAACGAAAGAGAGCAATCTCTGGATGAGCTGAAAAGCAGAGAAAGAGCCCTGGAGCAAGAGTTAGTAGAGTATGAGTTGCACCAAAACCGTTTGAAAACGATAGAGCTTTATGAAAAAAGTCTCAAGGAAAGGCAAGATCAGATTGCTGAGCAACGAGACAGGCAAATAAGTCAGTCTAAATTGGTTGAGGAACTGAAAACAAAGGAGCAGGAGTATTCAGAACAGAGAAAAGTCCTGGAGATGTACACGGTGTTCATGGCTGAACTGAAAGCACTCGAACAAAAACGAGATGAGATTGAGGCAAAACGGAGAAGGGAAGTTTTGAAGCAGTATGAATTCCTGTACAATGAAATTCGTAATCGCAACTTACCGGTAAAGTCTGAGTTCACAGAAGAACCTGCAGGACAGCTTAAGGCAGCAGAGCAAATTGCCCGGTATAGTATTTCCGATGAAAAGCCCCTGATTGTGGTTGATAATAAAATGTACAAAGACTGGTCTTATGCAGATTTAGACAAAATCGATAAGAACCGAAATATCATATCAGTCAGCGTTCTCAGAAGTGGTTTTCCCCTGGGCTACGGAACAGCCATGAAAGGGAGAGACGTACTACTGCTGGTGACCACCAAACCTGCTGAAAAGGGTTATGAAAGACCTGAGATCCAATCAGTGGTTGATCGTGTTACCCGAATCTCTGACCTCGAAAGGAAAGAGGTGTTTTCCAAACGGTTTATCAACTCACTCATGGCAGAGAACTTATTGCAAGATGGGTGGAAGAACATTCAGCTATCCAGAGAGAGTTTGTTGATCGACAATGAAAAGCAATCCAAAAAGACTTTAAAGAAATACCTGAAGATGTATGAAGAAGTGATGGGCAAGCCCCTGGATAAGGGGCAGACTATTGAATTCGAGGATTAGTCTTTACAGGTGTTTTCTATCCAAGCCATTCCGGAATAACGGAATGGCTTTTTTTGTTGATAATACCAGCTTTTATGTTCTTGATTCAGGTCAATCATATTTTCTGCTATTTTTATGGCGGAATCACTTTTTAACCGAACCTTGCCATGAAACGCCTCCTTGCCATTGCGATAATCATCGGGATCATCGCTTACATTGCTGTTCAGTTTCTGAAAGACAGAAGGTTTAATGTTCCTTCTGACTACGACTTCGAAATAAGTCAGAATATCGACAAGGATTTTTACGATCCGTCAGTATTGAAGGAGTATTATGGAACTGTCCTGGAAGTAGGCACTTTTGCTCGTTCTATGTGGCGAACATACACCTTTGATGTACGATCGCCTGATGCAGATAATCCGGAAGAGGTTCTAAAATCAGATTACTATAATCAACTGAGAGAAACAGCATTGTTTCTTCAGGATAAGCTCGAAAAATCTAAGGTTTATAAGGAACAGGGATATACCAATCCTGAAATCAAGCTCATTATGGAGCAAGGGTTAACCCCAGAGGATTTGAGGTTAAGGGAGAATGCTCACATGTTTGGGCTTTCAAGAGGCAGCAGTGGTTCGGCCGTCTGGGAGCTTCAGAAGATGCTCAATGCTCTAGGTGACAGCATACCAGAAGATGGCATTTTTAACCTGATCACGACCAATCGACTAAGGGAGTTTCAGTCCCAAAACAATCTGTTCCCCTCGGGAGAGGTAGATGAAAAGACACTTAAGGCTTTATTGAAATAAATCAAATAAGGAAATGGCAAAGCAAAAAGAAGGATCTCAAGACGATTCAAATACCTCAGGAATGAGCGGAGACCCAAAAATAGAAGCAGTTAAGCAGCTCATCTTTGGTGAGAATATGCAACAGTACGACTCTGAGTTCTCAGAAGTCAGAGCCACCATTAAGAAAACAAAGCAGGAGCTTGTCAATGAGATTGACGAAACAAGAGATGCCCTGACAAATCTGATCAACGATACGCGCGAGGCCCTGACAAAAGCTGTTAGCGACCTGAGATCTGATACCAACAAGAAGGTGTCTCAGCTCAGAGAAGATATGGATGAGTCTATTGCTGATCTTGACGACAGAAAGCTCAACAGAAAGCTACTCGGAGCACTGCTCCAGGAAATGGGTAAGCAAATCGCGGAATAGTCTTCTTTCCTGAATGGAGCAAGGTGCGGCCTTCAATCAATTAAAGAAAATCCTCCTGGAACAAGACCGGGAGGAAAGGGACGAACTTGCTCAAAAGCTTTCAGAACTTGATCAGCAGCTCAATCAAAAAGAAAAGCTGGAAGTCAGGGTAGATCCCATTCTGAAAGATCAGGAGGTGCACCTTCGTAATAACTTCTCTCACCTCTTCGGACCTCAGATCACCGAGTCTATCCGCAAGCAGATTAAAGACTCACAAGACGAAGTGGTAGAAGCACTCTATCCTATCATCGGCCGGATGATCAAGAAGTATATCACGAACGAAATACAAAAACTTTCAGAAAAAGTGGACCAGCAGATGGAGCTGGCTTTTAGCTGGGAAGGCTGGAAAATACGCATCAAGGCCTGGTTCAGTGGCACTCCCCAAAAAGAGGTGATGCTGTCTAAACTGATTGAGCCGAAAATTGAAGAGATTTTTGTGATTGAACGTGATTCCGGTATTCTGATGGGAAGCTTTTCCCGAAGTGAGTCAGTAGACCAGGACATGGTGGCCGGTATGCTTACCGCCATTAAGGCTTTTGTGGAAGACGCCTTCACTTCTGAAAAGCAGGAGCTTGAGAGTATCGATTATGAAAACTATAAGATTGTACTGAAAAGCTTCAAGTCTTTCTTCCTGGCTGTCGTAACTTCGGGCGGCATGAGCATGGCTTTCCGTGATAAGCTGGATGATCAGCTGATTGACTTTGCAGACAAGGTATTGAAAAACGCCAGGTCTGAAACGGAAGAGCCGGAAGAAGATAAACTTTCAGGCCGACTGGCCGAGTTCTTTAACGAATTTGAGAATGGCGATAAGTAAAAAAGTAATCCTGGTAGGACATTTCGGTGTAGGTAAAACCTCTTTGATTCGCAGGTTTGTTCACCAAAAGTTCTCAGACGATTACCTTACCACGATTGGTGTTAAAATAGATAAGAAGGTACTCAAGGTAGACAGCATGGAGGTAACGCTGATCATCTGGGATATTGCCGGAGAGACCAATCAGGCCAAAATTCCCAAGAGTTACCAACTCGGAGCACACGGTGTATTGTATGTTTTTGATATCACCAGGCCTTCTACTTATCAAAACTTGCATGAACAACTAGATTACCTCAGTGGGGTGCTTCCCAATGCTCCCGTTAAGGTTATCGCCAACAAAAAGGATCTGATCTCTGCTGAAAAGCAAGAAGAAGTACTCGCTGAAATAGCCCTGGATGGCATTTACACGAGTAGTGCCAAGACGGGCGAAAGTGTAGAGGAGATATTTGAGGCACTGGCGAAGGCTATGATTGCATGAAGCTGGATATCAACCAGATTAAGTTAGACACCTTCGGGTCGCAGGTCCAGATTACCTTCTTTAAACCGGACGGTGCTTTGATTGATTCCTGCCATTCAATTCTTCAAATCGATCCTGAAAAGCCGGTCTACGATCAGTTTGTCTTTCTGCAAAGTCTGCAGGAGATCATTCAGTTGATGGAACCTGGTGAAAACTATGAGTTCCCGATAGTTGAATGGGATGAAGGGGCCAAAGGACTTTTCCATCTGAAATTTCTCGGAATTACCAACCAGGAGCATGGTAACCTGATTCAATGGACACTTCAGGACAATACGCGTGAGTACCAGCAGCTGGTAGAGTTACAACAGGGGAGAAACGACAATGCCATCGGTGAGGAATTTGCCCAGATTCAGAAGAAGGTGGCTGAAATTGAAAAAGAGCTGGTTGAATTCCAGAACGAGGAACTCAAACGTATTCAGGATTTCAAGACAGATTTCTTTGCCCAGGTGAGTCATGAGATGCGTACTCCTCTTAACAGCATAAGCGGGCTGGTTTCATTGTTGATGGAGAATCAGGCAAGGTCAGGAGAATATCTGCCGGCTTTGCAGGCTACTTCCAGACATCTCAATTCTATTATTAACGATATTCTGGATATCTCCAAGATTGATGCAGGCAAGCTCAATTTTGAATCTCTCGATTTTGACCTGTCCAATAATATCAGGGCCATCATCAAGGGCTTTGAATATGAAGCAGGTAATAAGGGGGTTTCGCTGAATCTCAACCTGCCCTCCGAGCCACTGGTGGTCAAGTCTGACCCGATCAGGGTGGCTCAGGTGCTTTACAATCTGCTGGGTAATAGCCTGAAGTTTACAGAGAAGGGCTATGTGAGCCTTGAGGTAAACAAAGTAAAAGATTCTGAAAATCACTTCTCACTGGAGTTTCGCGTGGCAGACACCGGTATTGGCATGGACCCTTCGAGAATTGAGACCCTGCTTGAACCTTACAGTCAGGCTGAAGAAAAAACCTCGCGTCTGTATGGCGGCACAGGCCTGGGGCTTCATATCGCCCTGAAGCTGATCGAGGCGATGGGTAGCCAGCTCGAAATAAGGAGTGCTCTGAATAAAGGTACCAGGATGTACTTTACGCTGGTACTGGAAAAAGGCAAGCTGGCTTTAAGCAGCAAGAAGCTTGAAGCCGTCAAAAAGAATCTGAGCAATTACAGCATACTTGTGGCTGAGGATGATCTGGTAAATCAGAAAATACTCACGGAGTTACTCAAAGGCATGAATGCCCGGGATTTTGAGGTGTTACCTGATGGTCAGGCGCTCTTTGATAAAATGAATCAGAGAGACTACGATCTCATCATTACGGATATTAATCTGCCGGGGAAGACCGGACTGGAGGTGTTTTTTGAAATGCGTGCTTCCGGAAAAGCGCAACCCTTCCTGTTTATTTCTGGTAGTAACCTTGCCAAGAAATCCGAAATGCAGTCTTATGACAACTGGGCTTTTGTGCACAAACCTGTAGATATGTCCGAGGTGATGGTTAAAATCGGAGAGCTGCTACCCAGGAAATACAATACCGAACTCAATCTTTCCAGCCTGAAAGACATGATCTCAGGAGATATGGCCTTCTTCAAAGATCTGGTACAGACCATTCTGGACACCCTGCCTTCTGAATTGGTAAGGCTGGATGAGGCCTTAGAGCAAAATGATCATGTCATGGCTACCAAGGTATTACACAAGATCAGGCCCAGCATTGATTACCTGGGCATTCCTGAACTGAGCCGGGAGCGTCACTGGCTCCATGGACAGGCCGAAGCCGGAAAAGTAGATGAAGACTATCTGATGCGTGTATCAGAATTCAAAACCTGGTCAAAGCAGGTGCTGGTAAAACTCGAAAAAGAGGTTTAGCATAAAAAAAGACCATCCCTTCGGATGGCCTTTCATTTCAATTAAATCTTTCAGGCTTATTGCCCTACCATAAACAAGGCATTGGCTACAAACATCTTTCCGTTTTCCCAGAAGGCACGGAAAAGTGGGTTGTCGGCCATGTAAATCATAGCACCACCGCCCATGTTCTCAACACCAAATACCATCGATTTGGCCAGGCTCTCCTTTACCTTAGCGCCAGCCACACCGCTTACATGGGAGTTTTCACTTTCGATAATGCCCACATTCCAGCCATTTGGCAAATAAGCATAGCGGCTGCTGTTATTCTTGATAGTAAAGTACTGCTTGCCGTAACCAAAGCCCATCGGATGAGTGTTGTCTACTTTTAGCTTGAAAATAGCTCCCGGCAGGCGGTAGTCGTCAAATTTATCTCCGCGGTCTTCATAGGCCACCAGAGCGTCTGCTTCTTTCTCTTCATCTGACTTATCCGTAACCTTCTTTCTTTCCTTATCACTGGCATAACGCTTCAGTGCAAAACCATCCTTACCTGCAAAAGTATTGAGAGCACGCTCAATGGCAATCACCTTTCCACCACCACGTACCCAGCTTCTAAGCTCTTTCATACGTGACTCGTTCAGCATACGGCCATAGCCACCGCTTGGCAGTACCAGTGTATTGTAGTTGTCCAGTTCAACGCCACCAAAGTCATCGCTGTCCACCATGGTGATCGGGTAGTTCAGTTCCTTTTCCATAAAGTGCCAGAACTCACCAAAAGCCAAAGAAGAAACGCCACTGCCACGTACAGCCAGAATCTTAGGAGCATGCATAAATGGTACATTGTTAGAGCCAAAGTCCTTACCGCTGTCTACAAAAGTGGTGGGAGTAGAGTACAGGTCGCGGCCGAAAGTTTCAGCAGCTTCTTTTACCAGTTGGTCAAACCTGGCTCCCATGTGGCGATTTCCTTTACGGGTGATGATCAAAGTGCCTTTTTCGAAGTTTTTGCCGGTCACGCTGAAATCTGAGGTAGCAAAACGCAGCCTGATCTTATTTTTCAGCAAATGACTCAGGAATTTGGCATCTTCCAGGCTCTCCCATTTTGCCAGGTAGGCAGCAGGAGTTCCGCTTACCTCTTCCGTACGCTCATGGTCGATAAAGTCTCCCGGATCAACAGATATTTTCGTTTCTGTAGCATAAGC
The DNA here is from genome assembly GCA_002427745.1 of Roseivirga sp. UBA6061. Lineage (GTDB taxonomy): Bacteria > Bacteroidota > Bacteroidia > Cytophagales > Cyclobacteriaceae > Roseivirga. Next base: position 7,625 of record DIYF01000035.1, read on the forward strand.
ATCCAGTCCCATCATGTAAGGCACAGCCCAGGCTGTAATGTCATAGGTGTCTTCAGTGCTGGTGTAGGTATTGGGCTCAAAGAAAGCCTGAACCAGTACTGCTCGTGGCTGATAGGCGCTGATGATCAGGTCACCGTTTTGTACCCGTGCACTGGCAGTTTCTCCGGTTGTATAGCTAAAGGCTGAGAAGGGCTTTTTCGTACTTCCCACACCATATTCAATGTGATGTCTGTTCAGAAAATCTTCCAGCTTTGCGAGTTTATCCGGGTGGTTGGTCCCCCTGATGATGTAGCTCTTGTACTTTGATTTAGGATTATCAACCGCATTATTAAAGTAGGTGGTAAACTCATCAACCACGCGCTCGGCATTCATGGAAGTGATTTCTACTGTAGACATGCCCGTAGTGTGGTGATGGGTGATACGGTCGGTTAGAGACAGGGTATCTCCTTCGTCCGTTTCTATCTCCACTCCTCCCAGGCTATGTCCTGCCTGCTCATAGGTCATACCAATGGCACCGTTGTACATAGGATAGGAGTCCCCGTAGCTGGGGTACAAAATATCAAAGCTCTCTTTGGTAAAGAACAGCCAGCTGTTCTCATCAAAGTATTTGGCATGGTTGCGACCAATGGTATTCTGAAATTCACGTTGCCAGTCTGTTACCTGCTCGTGTACAGGCTCTGCTGCCGGAGCGAAGTAGTATTCGCTAGAGAAGCCCTGCTCGTGAAAATCTACATGAATATGGGGCATTACCGCATTATAAAAGCGAAGGCGGCTTTTTGACTCTGCTTGCGTTTGCCAGGCCCAATCCCTGTTCAGGTCAAAGTAGTAATGATTAGGGCGACCTCCCGGCCAGGGCTCACGGTGCTCTTTTGCATCAAGGCTTGGATTTGGTGTAGTACCAATTACCTGGTTGATCCAGTTGGCATAGCGGTCGCGACCATCAGGGTTAATACAAGGGTCAAGTACGACTACGGTATTTTCGAGCCACTCTTTTGACCTGGCATTACTTGGGTCAGCCAGCTCATAAAGTGTTTTCATGGCAGTCTCAGTAGCGCTGGCTTCGTTGCCATGCACATTATAGCTAAGCCATACGATAGCGATTTTACCTCCCTCAGGCTCGCCATCCATCATTTTGGCCCTTTTGAGGTTATCTGCTCTGATCTGATCCCAGTTGTCTATGTTTTTCTGGCTTGAGATCAGGTTGGCAATCAACGGCCGAAGCTCATTGGTCTTTCCGTAGCGATGGATTTTTACATTAGTCATTTCATCGGCTACATGTTGATAGTAGGCGACTACTTTGTGATGTGGTGTAAACCGGGTACCCAGTTCATAACCCAGGAATTCATCTGGACTTTTCAGACCCTGAGCCTGAACGGATAAAATGGATAATGCCAAAAGGCACAGACCGAAGAGCGTTTTTTTCATTGTGTTTGTTTGTTGCATTTGAAACCTCTGCCAGGTTTTGACCCTGATAGATGCGAGGCTTGTAATCTGCGAGGAATTTACGGCAATATGCGGCCTGAAACAAGATGATATTAACCAGGGGCTAGTCCCTGGTTTCGAAGAGGATGGCCCGACCAGGATTCTCAGGAGTACCATTGAAGAAAAGCATCCGGTCTTCGGAAATCTCTCTCAATTTCATGATGTAGAAGACACTGGCAGTTTCGGCTCCTTTTCCTTCCGCTCTGGCATGGTCCAGAAACAATGAGCCATCTTCAGGGTAGTAAGTATATAGTACACCAGCGGCTTCACTATCCGGTTCTGTCCAGTAGCATGCCGTATCACCGAAAGTCACTTTCACTTCCCGGGTGTCGGACTTAAAAGTATAGACATCGTCCTGATGGCAAGCCTCAGATGTACTGCGCTCATTGTCACCATAGTCTTGGTATACTTCTTTGACATGCCAGCTTTTTTCTGAACCGCCATGCATTAGTAGCAGGTCTGCTTCGGTAAATTCCAGTGCTGGTCCCTGATCGTCATCAGTGCCACAGGAAGTAGCGAAAGCGAAGAGCATGATGATCAACGTCAGCTTCAAAGGTTTTTGGATTGAATTCATTATTTCCATGGCCTAGTTCACTTTTTCCAGTTCTATGGCTCTGACCAGCCGACCATCGATGTCATCAGCAAAGAGCATTCGGGTTTCACTGAGCTCCTGCAGTTGTATAAAGAAGAAATTGGATGCAAAATCATCGCCCCGCGATTCCCCACGACCATGGTTCAGCATGATACGACCATTTTCCGGGTTAAAAGAGTATGATACCGTAGCTGCGGCCTCGTCAGGCATGTCCCAATAACAGCCTGATTGACCGAGTATGGCTTCCACATCTTCTGTAGCAGCCTTGAAAATGTACTGATCATCTAAATAGCAATCATTAAAATCATGAAGGATTCTCTGGTCATAATTACGGTAGAAAGCCGTGATGCGCCAGGTCTTTTCAGCGTCACCATGAATGAGCGAAAGGTCTTGTGCCGTAAATTGATTAACAGGAGAATCATCGCTGCTGCAAGAAGCAAAAAAGAGGCTTAGCAGGACGAGCGAGAGGCAAAAAATGCGATTTGGTTGAGTTTTCATATTCATGTTAAGCCCCTTAATCAAAGGGTATGCCAAAACCATATTTATTCAGAGGTTATCACTTTTAACTTGTGAAAAATTATCAAATCCGGTTCGTATTACGGTCGGTTTTTCATGTTGTGGGAATAAGCTTAATTTCAACGCGCTGTCAAAGCCTTTATGTCTGATTTTTCGCGCTACTTCCTGGCAATTATTCCCCCTGTACCCATCAGTGAGCGGGTCATGGAAATCAAAACCTTCTTTCGTGATCAATACAACTGTAAGGCTCCATTGAGATCTCCTGCCCATATCACCCTGCACATGCCTTTTCTTTTCAAAACTGTCAAAGAGGCCGAGTTGCAGACAAAACTTAAGGAGGTTGCTTTGTCCTGTGCAGGTTTCAAAATCAGGCTCAATGGGTTCGGGGCTTTTGAACCCAGAACCATTTTTATAGAGGTTGAGAAGAACGAGGCCCTGATGTCATTTCAAAGAGACCTGAGCGCATTTAACAGGAGACAATTAGGCCTCTTTAATACCAATTATAAAGACCACGGCTATCATCCACATATGACGGTGGCCTTTCGCGATTTAAAAAAGTCTCTTTTTCCTCAGGCATGGAGTGAATTCAGAGAGCGTGAATTTGAGGCATCCTTTGAGGTTTCGTCCTTCTGGTTGTTGAAGCATAATGGTAAGGTATGGCAGGCTCATACTGAATGTCCATTCTATGTCCCTCCCAAAGCTTCCCTGCTTTGACCATTTAAGACTTTTTTTGGGAAAGGTTAAACCTTCATGGTAAGGCTTTGTCCAAAAAGGCGAACAAACAATAAATATCATGAGGTCTATAAATAAAATGATGATGCTGATTGCCCTGATGCTGGTAGTCACTGTTACATACGGTCAGAAAAAAGGTGAAAAGACACTGCTCAAAACAGAGGTAATGGCCGCCAGGCTTGGTCTGGATGACAAGCAAAAAGCCGCCCTGGACAAGCAGCTTAAAGAAGCTGCCGCAGAACGAAAGGCTCAGGCTGAGAAACTCAGAGCCCTTCGCGAAGAAATGATGAGAGACGCCTTTGTGGCGCAGCAGGCACGTGAGGCGAACCTGAAGGAGATCCTTACAGACCAGCAATGGGCAGAATATGAGAAGCTGAAAGCAGAAAGGAAGAAGCAGGGCAACCGCGGAAAGGCTTTGGGAAGGCAGTTTGGAAGATCAGGTGGAGCTGAAGGTCATGGCAGGCAACAAGGCAGGCCCGGTATGAAGCTCAGAATGAAGAAGAAATTTGAGAATGAAGATAAAGAAGGAAATGATGATGAAGACAAATAGTATTCATTAGCATTAGTTTGTACTTAACCCCGGTAGAGGTGCCGGGGTTTTTTTGTGCTTTTAGTGTTTTTCCGGATTTACAAGCCCAGATTTTCTATCACCATGGCTGAAGCTCCGCCACCACCATTACAGATGCCTGCCACACCCATAGATGCTGATTTTTGGGATAGTACTGTCATAAGGCTACCGATAATGCGTGCCCCGGAACACCCGAGCGGGTGGCCTATGGCAACTGCTCCTCCGAAGATGTTTACTTTATCAGGCGATAAGTTCAAAAGCTCCATATTGGCCAGTGCCACTGTGGCAAAGGCTTCATTAATCTCATAGTAGTCTATATCGCTGGCCGTAGTTCCCGCTCTGTCCATAGCCAGGCGAATGGCTTTGGCCGGACTTGTGGTAAACCACAAGGGTGCCTGGGCTGCATCAGCGTAAGAGACAATCCTGGCCAGAGGTTTGATCTGATGAGTCTTTATTACTTTTTCGCTGGCCAGCACCAGTGCTGAAGCTCCGTCATTGATGGTAGAAGCATTGGCCGCTGTAACGGTGCCGTCCTCGCTGAATACAGGCTTTAATCCCGGGATTTTTTCGAATTTCACTCTGTCCACTTCTTCATCCCTGTCAAGTACCAGGTCTGGGCCTCTTCTTTGCGGAATGGAGATTCTGGCGATTTCCTGATCAAAAAGACCCTGATCGGAAGCTTCCTGCGCTCTTTGATAGGAGGAGATGGTGTAAGCGTCCTGGGCTTCCCGGCTAATGGCCATTTCTTTGGCAGTATGATCTGCACATTTTCCCATGGGGAACTGATGATAGGCCTCCCATAGTCCGTCATGCATCAGGCCATCTATCAGGTTTCCGTGGCCATATTGGTAGCCATATCGGGCCTTGGGCAGATAGTAGGGAGCATTAGACATGCTTTCCATGCCTCCCGCAACAATCAGGTCGGCCTGCCCCAGCGTGATCGCCTGCGCCCCCATCATAACCGCCTTCATTCCCGATGAGCATACCTTGTTGATAGTAGTACAGGGGACGGTTTCAGGTAATCCGGACTTCAAAGCAGCTTGCCTGGCGGGTGCCTGACCCAGATTGGCCGATATGACATTGCCCATAAACACCTCGTCTACCATGGTCCGGTCAATTCCGGACTTCTGAAGTGCCGCATCAATGGCATGTGCACCCAGTTCTACAGCACTGAGTGATGAGAGACTTCCTCCGAAACTACCGATGGGTGTTCTGGCGGTGCTGATAATGTATACTTCTGACATATCTGTATGAGTTGGTTTATCGTGAATTGTGCCCGAAACTTATTCAGCATGCGATATGTAATGTCAGGACATTCGAGAAACAGGGGGTGGACTTTGGTAACTGACTGGTAGAAAAGGATCACAGAGAAATCGATAAACAGTAGAATAGTCAGATATATGTGTTGTTTGTCTATCTATCTGATTTTCATTGATTTGTGAGAAGAATACTGGCTTAAATGACCAATAGTCATACCGGTAATATCTTATTGGGGTACACAGGGCAGCAGGCTTTCTGATCAATTTTGACTATCGAAGTTAAACACGGATAGAATGGATGAATTGAAAGGCCGGACAGCCATTATTACGGGGGGTGCTGCCGGTATCGGTAAGGCGGCTGTAGAACGATTTCTGAAAGAAGGGGCCCATGTGGTAGTATGGGATATCAACGAAGAAAAAGGTAAAGCCCTGGTCGAAGAACTGGGAAGTCTGGGACCGCTGTATTTCAAACTGGTCAATACGGCTAATCACGAAGAGGTGGTGGAGCAAGCTGAATGGGTTGTCAAAGAGTTTGGCCGCATAGACATCCTGGTCAATAATGCAGGAATCACTCGTGATGCCACTATGAAAAAAATGACCTCGGATCAGTGGAAGCAGGTAATTGATGTCAATCTCACAGGAGTATTCAACTGTGTGAATGCTATTTCCCATACAATGATCACACAAAATTACGGGCGTATTATCAACACATCTTCAGTGGTAGGTCTTTACGGAAACTTCGGACAGGTGAACTATGCCGCTACTAAATCGGGAGTGATCGGTATGACTAAAAGTCTCGCCAAAGAGCTGGGGCGTTATTCCATTACTGTAAATGCCGTGGCCCCCGGTTTTATCGCTACAGAGATGGTCAGGGCTATGCCTGAAAAGATAATCGACATGATGGTGAGTAAAACACCGATTCCCAGGCTGGGCACTCCTGAGGATATAGCCAATGCCTATGCCTTTCTGGCATCTGATAAGGCCTCCTTCATCAGTGGCTCGGTACTGAGTGTAGACGGAGCGGTAACCATATAATCCCATAACTCATGAGAAGAGCGATTATCAGTGGAATAGGGGCCTGTGCTCCGGAAAGAGAAATACCCAACAGCTACTTTAATGAACTGCTTGGTGAAGATGTCGATGCCTGGTTACGTGAAAATGTTAATATCCATACACGCAGGTGGTGCCGGGCAGATGAATCTGTAGCTGACCTCTGTGAAAAAGCGGCTTTGGAAGCTGTCAGTGCAGCAGGGATAGATATGGAGGCCATTGACCTGATCATATTGGCCACAGATACACCCGAGTTTGTTTCACCTTCTACCGCTTCTGTGGTTCAGGACCGTCTGGGAGCCAAGAACGCAGGTACCTTTGATTTGAATACCGCCTGTGCCGGTTTCGTTACTGCCATGGATGTGGCATCCAAGTATATCATGTCTGATAGTCATTATCAGCACGTTTTAGTGATTGGGGGTTATGCGATGAGCAAGCACCTGAATATGGCTGATAAAAAGACCGTGACCCTCTTTGCTGATGGGGCGGGAGCCATTGTTATGTCTGCCGCTGAAGGAGACCGTGGTTTGCTGGCCAGTGAGCTGAAAACAGAAGGCCAATACCATGGCTGGATGGGAATTTACGGAGGGGGTACCCGGCAGCCGGTGAGTGAAGAAACACTTGCGGAAAAAGATCACCAGCTTAAGTTTGTGCACCGGTTCCCAAAAGAACTGAATCCGAAGATCTGGACTCAAATGGCGCAGGATATTTGTCAGAAGCTATCAATTAAGCCCACGGATATTGACCATTTTTTTATTACTCAGCTTAATTTCAATTCCATCAATGAAACAATGGATAACCTTGGAGCAGACCGGTCAAGAGCCGAAATGATTATGGATCGCTATGGCTATACCGGTTCGGCCTGTATACCCATGGCCCTTCACGCTGCCTGGCAGGAAGGTAAGCTCAAAAAAGGAGACCTGATGATGTTTATTGGCTCAGGGGGAGGACTGGCTTTTGCTGCAGCGGCTTTGAGATTCTAAAACCGGAAAAAATGAATAGCCTGGCTTCGCAAGATCAGATAACAGCTACCTGGGTACTCGTCATAGGGTATATGCTGGTGATCCTGTTCTTTGTGGTCAGGGGAGCCTTGAAAATCAAGACTATCTCGGATTATGCGATTGGCAATATCTCCTTTTCACCTGTAGCAGTTGGTCTGGCCCTGGCGGCTTCTATGACGAGTGCCGCTACTTTTATCATTAACCCCGGGTTTATTGCCCTTTACGGCCTCTCAGGAGTACTGTCTTTTGGCATTGTTATGCCCCTGGCAATTTTTGTGGCTCTGATTCTGTTCACTAAGGGCTTCAGAAAATTCGGGAGCAACATCAAAGCGTTGACCATGGCTCAATGGATGGGTAAGATGTACGATAGTAAGATCTATGCCCTGTTCTTTGCTTTTATATCCTTGTTGCTGGTCACTTTTATTGTGCTCATTTGTGTGGGGCTCACCCAGGTACTGTCCAGTGCGCTCAATGCGAACCCCACTTATGTTCTGTTGGGTGTGGTGGTCTTTGTTTTTGGTTACATGATGTTCGGAGGAGCAAATTCAATGGTGTACACCAATGCCATCCAGGCTTCCCTTATGTTTATTGTGGCGGTTATTCTCCTGGGTTCAGGAACGGAATACTTTGTGGGAGGCGTGGATGGTTTTTATCAACAACTTAGCAAAATAGGTCCCCACTTCAGTGAGTGGACCAATCCCGACAGCTTTCTCTTCAGGGATTTCTTTGAGATTGTTTTTTGCCAGATCGTTATCGGCATTGCCATTGTTTGTCAGCCACATATTATTACCAAATCCCTTCTGCTCAAGAGCGACCGGGATGTCAATCGCTATTTATTAGTCGGAATTTTAGTGCTTATCGTGTTTTTTCAGGTAGTGTTTGTCGGGCTCTTTGCCCGGCTTCGCTTTCCTGAAATGAGTGTGGCCGGTGAACCTATTCCCATGGATGGCATGGTCTCCGCTTATGTAGTCGATAAATTCTCAGTGGGTGTTGGCGTGGTGGTAATACTCGGCTTGATATCAGCAGGTCTGTCTACCCTTGAAGGCCTGATTCAGTCATTGAGCACGACTCTGACCACTGATCTCTTCAATCCACTTTTTGCCAAAAGAGCATACCGCAATGGCCAGCGTGATAAGCGTGAGATTATGGTGAACAAGCTGATAATCGTTTTTTTAGGACTCCTGAGCTTTGGTTTATCATATCAGCAACTCAGATCACCCAATCTGAGTGTTGGTATTTTCGCGCAGAATGGAGTATATGCCTACTTTTCAGCGGCCTTTGTCCCTGTTTTATTCGGGATGTTTCTTAAGCAGGTGAAACTCAAAACCGTATTTGTCTCTTCCATTGTGGCGCTGGTCGTACACTTTTTGGTATACTATGGTAAGTTTTTGCCCTATATGAAAGAAACCGTGAATAACCCTGCCATTGCCAGTACTGCAGCTATCCTGGTCTCGCTTTCTATAGGGTTGATCCTGCATTTCAGTACAAACAAAGTAGCCAGCCATGTATAGAAAAGACTGGATTGCACAATGGGCCATGTACACTCCCGATCAGGTGGCATTGAAAGAATATGACTCCGGACGATCTTTAACCTACAAGACTCTCAATGAACAGGCCTGCTTTCTGGCCGATAAGTTTATTAACCGGTTCAGGCTGAATACAGGGCACAGACTGATGGTTATGGCGGAGCAGTGTCTGGAATTTGTGGCCCTTTTTTCTATGGCCCAAAAGACAGGTATTACCCTGGTACCTCTTAACTTCCGGCTGGCCCCCACTGAGATCGATTACCTTATCAGTGATGCTGAACCTGAGCTATTGATTGTACAGCGGAAGTTTGCCGATAAGGTAGATCACCTGAAAAGTGATGTGCAGGTGGTCTGGTTAGAAGATTTAGGGCAGGAATTGCGGGGTTGTCCGTTAATCGATTTTGAGAATAAAGAAATACCGGAAGATCACCCCCTGTTTATCCTGTACACCTCAGGCACCACAGGTTTTCCCAAGGGGGCTGTGTATTCACATAAGATGCTCTTTTGGAATAGTGTCAATACCACACTGAGCCTCTCTCTTGACGCCACTGATCTGACCATCAACTGTGCCCCCAGTTTTCATACAGGTGGCTGGAATGTACTACTCGCGCCCTTGCTGCACAGAGGAGGTATTGTAGGGCTACTCAAAAAGTTTGATGCCGACCGACTGCTTGCCTTGATGGAAAGCGAAGGGTGCAAACTGTTCTTTGGGGTGCCAACCATGCTGAAAATGATGAGCGAGAGTGAGTCATTTCAGGCTGCAGACCTGGGTGCAATGCGATATTTTATTGTGGGAGGTGAGGCCTTGCCGCTGGCTGTAATCAGGCAATGGCATGACAAGGGTGTGCGTATCAGGCAGGGTTACGGTCTCACAGAAGTAGGGCCTAATATTACTTCGCTACATCAGGACGATGCTGAGACAAAGATTGGCTCCATCGGTAAACCTAACTTTTATGTAGAGCATAAAGTCGTCAATGACCAGAATGTACCGGTTAATCCGGGGGACATAGGAGAACTATGCCTGAAAGGCCCTATGATGACTCCTGGTTACTGGAAGAATCTTGAAGCGACAGCTTTGGCCATCAGAGAGGGCTGGTTTCATACCGGAGACCTGGTGAAAGAAGATGAAGAAGGCTACCTATATGTGGTCGATCGCAAGAAAAGCATGTTTATTTCAGGAGGGGAGAATGTGTATCCGGCTGAAGTAGAAAAAGTGCTGAGGCAATGCTCTACGGTAGATGAGGTGGCAGTCATTGGGGTGCCCGATAGCCAATGGGGCGAGGTAGGCAGAGCCTATGTAAGCCTGAAGCCAGGGGCTTTATTCTGTGAAGAAGAAATCAGGTCTTATTGCCTCAGGCATCTGGCAAAGTTCAAAGTACCTAAATACCTGGTGCAGTTGACTGAACTGCCGAAAAACGATAGTGGCAAACTAGACCGAAAGCAACTCAAATAGTGCAACATGAAGCATGGTACAAAACACATCACTATCTTATTATTATCGCTCATGTCTGTTGCATTGCAGGGGCAACAGACTTCTCAGACCATTAACGATATGATCGCTCCTTATCACTATCCGGTAAAGTATCATGATGTTGATGATAGCACGCAGGTGGCGTATATAGACGAGGGTCAGGGCGAGAAAACCCTGCTTTTTATTCATGGGCTGGCTACCTATTTGCCTGCGTGGTATAGCAGCATTGAAGCTTTTAAAAAGGACTACCGATGTATTGCTGTGGATCTGCCTGGTTATGGTCGGTCTTCTAAGGGGGATTATCCCGCTACTATGTCTTACTATGCCGGGGTGATCAATAAGCTGATGAAGTCACTCGGCCTAAAGAACGTCACCCTGGTGGGGCACAGCATGGGAGGGCAGGTGGCTCTTACCAGTGTTTTGACTGAGCCCGAAATGTACAGAGAGCTGATACTCCTGGCCCCTGCCGGTTTTGAAACCTTCAAAGAGCCTCAAAAAAACTGGCTGAAAAGCGTTTTTACTCCCGAGTCCGTATTTCACTCCACAGAAGAGCAGATAAGGGCCAACTGGAAGCTCAACTTTTACAATATGCCTGAGTCGGTGGAGTTCATGATCAAAGACCGGTTAAGCATGAAGGAGGCCGTTGATTTTGAGGCCTACTGTCGGTCAGTAGCCCGTGGAGTAGCAGGCATGTTGGACGAGCCTGTTTTCGACCGTTTGAAAGAAGTCCCGATTGAAACCCTGGTTGTGTATGGCGAGAATGACAGGCTTATTCCGAATGCCTATCTGAACCCTGGCATGACCACCCGTGATGTGGCTCGTGCCGGAGTTGCGGAAATGCCAAAGGCCCGGCTGGAAATCATAGCACAATGTGGCCATTTCATCTCTTTTGATAAGCCAGATAAAATTCACGAGCTTATAAGGACATTTTTAACCAGATAGTCTGCTTTGAAAGTAAAGCTTAAAAAATTTTCAGCCTTTGTACGGGAGATATTGCCTCACGAAGCTGATTATTTGATGAGCGTCCATCAGTTCGAAGACAGGCAGAAGCTGGACATTTTACTAAGGGTTCAGGCCAATGCTCACGATCAGCGCCAGAAAGCTCCTTTCAACCTGTCGATAGACAAGCGCAAGTATTCGAGTCTTATGCAATGGATGCAAAAGAAGCTCGATGATATTGATGTAGATAAGTTTTTCGAGTGGATCAACGAAATGGACCGTAAGGTGATCACGGATGCCATTTCTGTGGAAGAAGAACGCAAACTGCTGAGGAGGATCAAAAACTATCGGCACCCCATCCACAACTTTATGAAGCTATATGAACTGGCAATAAACTTTCGCCACTTCCTGCTCATCAGGTTGCGCTATAATGAATACAAGGTGGTGAATCAGTTTATTGAGCGCTATCAGGAGGAGTACCTGCGTTCGAAAGAGGTGAATCATAAACTGCACGAGGCCACTGTACTGCTGATTGATCAGTTTAATAAATCCGGAAGTTCTCAGGAGTGGGAAGAATGGCTGCTTTCCTGCTTTAACGACTCACAACTTGATGGTTTTAACCGCTATATGTCGGTAGTAAGGCTAACCTTCCTTTACTTCAACAGTCGTGAGTTTGATAAGCTCAAAGATGTGTATGACCAACTTGATGAGCTGCTGGCTGCCGGTAAGTTTTACACGCGCAGAATCCTGTATAACTACTATGCAAACCGGCTGATGCTTCATTCTAAGTTCGATGTATTGCAACAGGCAGAGGAGTACGGTCACCTTTCCATCAGGCAGCGCAATTCCGATCACATACAGTATCTCAGTAACTTTAGTGCGATACTGATCCGCAGAGGGAAAATTGAAGAGGCCCTGGCACTTCTCAAAGAATCCTTCTCTGAAGTACAAAAATCCAGCAACTTTTTCCACAAAATCGGTTTTACCTCTTTCTACGTCAAGTGCCTTAACCTGAACAATCAGCCCGGGAGGGGAGAATTGCTGGCTGAGGGCTTCATGAGAATTTACAGTAAAGAAATTCTGGAGCAGCGATGGTACTCCTTCTTTTCTGCCTACATACAGAGTCTGATCATGCAGAATAAGACTGATAAGGTCATCAGGGTATTTAAAAAGTACGGGCTTATTGCCAAAGACCAGGAAGACCGTAATAAAGATATCTATCTGCCAACCATCCGATGGTACTATGAGATCGCCCTGCTTAAGGAGAAGCGAATTGATCAGGATGAACTGATTAATTCTATCGTAGAGCTCTCGAGAGAACACCAGGCCGACCGGCATAAATCCTTCATCCTTGAAAAGGTGTTTTCTGAACTGGAAAACTATGTTCCCCGCTCAATAGTCAGGGCACGGGCCATTTTGCACGCCAGGGGTCAGTAGAAGAATTTTCGCTTATAGCACCTGTCCTGTTTTTACAGAAACACCCATCTCTGCTATCATCGAAGTAGCTGTTAAAAAGCTGATTTTGGCTGATTAAAGGAGCGAATTTTGCGCTGTTATCCTTAGATTTCAATCGTTTTCCAGATGAAAAGTCACAGGGTAAAATCGGCTCTTTAATTGACTGATAGTGAGTGATTTATGAGATTTTTTAATTTAAAACAATCCAAAAGTCCGGTTGGGTCATTTTTCTGGTTTGGAAAGAAGTCTTCACCCATTTTCTGAGTTTAGGATACTCTATAAATCTCAAGGGTCTTAAATCGCTGAAAAATGAAAAGAATTAGTTCGCTTATCCTCACCTTACTCCTTGGTCTGAGTCTTCAGGCCCATAGTCAACAGGTAATAAAAGGCAAAGTGCTTGACGGAGATAGCCCCGATCCGTTGGCGGGGGCTACGGTTGCGCTTCAGGGTACCAATAAAGGTGCCATTGCTAAGGCTAATGGTGAATTTATCATAGAAAATGTAGCCGATGGCACTTACACATTGGTTGTATCTTTTGTGAGTTATAAAACGCTTACCAGAGATATCACCGTTTCCGGTTCAGATATCGATCTCGGTGATATTAGTCTGGAACCGGCAGTGTTTGCCTTTGATCAGATTGTAGTATCGGGTACCAGACAGGCCGAGAAAATAACCGAAACTCCGGCTACCATCGAGGTAATTTCCAGAAAGGACATTGAGGAGCTTCCGTCTTTCAACCCGGGAGAGTTATTGTCCAGGGTCAAGGGAGTGGACTATATCCGGTCTGGTGTAGTAGGCACGGGTGTGAACATCCGGGGATTCAACAGCAATTTCAATGCGAAAAATCTACAGGTGAATGATGGTCGTTTTTCAACACTTATTGCTACCGGGCTTCCTTTTGGCCCGCTCACCACACAGATTAAGGAGGATGTAGAGCAGGTAGAGGTTATTCTGGGCCCTAATGCCGCCCTGTATGGCCCCAACGCACACAACGGACTCGTGCATACGGTCACCAGAGACCCCAGAAGCTCTGAGGGAACTACCATCGCATTAGGAGCGGGTAATCAGAGTATGCTCACGGCCAGGTTCCGTCATGCCCAGGTATTGAATGATAAATGGTCGTTCAAGGTAACGGGAGAATATACGCAGGCAGAAGAATTCGAATTTGCAGATTCTGTTTACATCGACAGACGGGATGCCAACGGAAACCCGGGTGTAGATGGCGTAAAAGAGGCTTACGAAGAATTAGAGCTGGATCGTGACTTGCAGTTCTTCCGGGGTGAGGCAGCTGTGTATTACAACGTAAATAATAATTCAGACCTTATTCTGGGTTGGGGAGGTAGTAACAGTACCTACCTGGCTCCTACCAATGTGGGAAGAAACCAGATTGTGGACTGGAAAGTTAACTACCTGCACCTTCGCTATGTGGCTAACAATTTCTTTGCACAGGTGTATCGCACGGCCAGTAAAACAGATGATACCTATAGCATAGATGAGCGAACCAAGCAATATTACAGGCTGTTGGATGCTGGTGTACCGGATGCACAAGCCAGAGGAGAGCAGTCTTTCGCCAGTGGTGCTAAGTTCGTAGATGACTCCAGACGCTGGAATGCTGAAGTACAGTATAACAATACCTTTGGTGATGCCAAGATCGTTGTGGGTGCTCAGTGGCAAAAAGACATAGCAGACAGTAAGGGCTCTTACCTGTTGGATGATGGCGGCATTGAAGTAAACCAGATTGGAGTTTACGGCCAGCTGGACTATCGTTTCAATGAAAACCTGAAAGGGGTAGTGGCTTTCAGAGGAGATAATCACGAGATCTACGACTTTAACTTTGTGCCGAAAGCCGGTCTGGTATACACGAAGAATAACAATGCCTGGAGGCTTACCTATGGCCAGGGTATCGCAGCCCCGACCATCCTCAATTTATATGGAAACCTTTTCAGCGGATTGATTCTGGGAAATGCCGAGGGTTTCACGCTGGCGTCAGGGGGCACAATAGAAAAGCAGAAAGTTGAAAAAATTCAAACCTTTGAATTGGGCTACAAAGGCCAGGTGATTGAGCAAAAACTGTTTGTGGATGCCAATGCTTACTATAATATCTCGGAAGACTTCCTTTCTCCGGTAACTGTGGTAGGGGTGACTACACACCGGGGAAATACACCTATTAGTGAAGTACAGTCTGGTTTTGGCGCTTTTGGTGGTCTGGTTGCCACCTATATCAACTTTGGTAAAGTTGATACCTACGGTTTTGATCTGGGAGTGAATTATTATTTCAACGATAAACTCAACTGGACCTTCAACTACTCTTTCTTTGACTACAGTGTTGACGAGAATGATCTGGAGAACAATGACTTTAACAATGACGGGGTGGTGAACAAACTGGATATTCTGGTTAACGCACCGAGGAATAAGTTCGGAACAGGTTTGAACTACAGAGCAGGTAAACTCTTTACCAACCTTTTTGTGCGCTGGGTACAGGAGTATGACTACTTCTCCAGCTTCCAGATTGCTGCTCGTACTCAGGACCTGGTTTATCGTGGGGTGCCTGTTGTTGAAAATGCTCCCAGTGGCGATTCGTTTAACTACGGGCCTTTGGGTGGTTTTACCAATGTGGATATTGGTTTGGGTTATCGCATCAGCGATGTGTTTACCGTATCTGGTCAGGTGACTAACCTGTTTGATGCCGAGTTCAGGGAGTTTACGGCTTCTCCATTTACAGGGCGCCTCTTTTCTCTTGAGTTGAAAGTAAATCTGCCGGCAATCGGCAGTAAAGAATAACTACGTGCTAAGTCAGTAAGTTGCTTTTTAAAGCTTGGGTGAGGTTGACTCTTTTGAGTCAGCCTCTTTTATTTCCAGTCGTTCTCATCTACAGGGCCCATTTTTCCTTCCACACTTTCCAAAAGGGCTTGTGCATCGTAGACCACTCCGCCCTTTACTACTGTTGTCACATGGCGGGTATTGGTAATCTCATCGATGGGGTTGCCGGTCACTACGAAGCAATCTGCCAGTTTGCCTACATGAATACTTCCCAGTTTATCGCTCAGGCGAAGTGCCCGGGCACCATTGATGGTGGCAATTCTGAGCACGTCCCGATTGGGAATGCCAATTGAGGCCAGAGCTTCCATTTCACGGTGGGCACTAAAACCCGGAATATATTCTCCAACAGAAGGGTGATCTGTTCCAAGTGTGATCTGACCACCTCTGTCAAAATAGCGTTTGACGGTTCTTCGCTTTACGTCAAATATCTTTTGAAACATCCCCAACTCCTGACGGGTGTCTTCAGTAATTTTAGCAGCATAGGGTGTAAGATACTTTCGCTCATTGTGCCAGTGTTCGTAGAATTGATTTCTGTTGCCGTAGTAGCCATAGGCAGTGAGAGTGGCATCAAAGTAGACATTATTGGCTATAAAGAGATCGATTTGCTTGTCCAGGAGAAGGGTCTCCGGATCCAGGTTTTGCAAGCTGGCATAGGCCGACTGTGTATCGGGAAGGGCATCACCACCAAGAAAGTGTTCAATGCGATCAATTCCCATGAGAATAGCGTCTCTGGGATTCACAGTATTTCTGAAACCGGAGCCCAGGTGACCCGTCACGGTCAGTCCGTGCAGATGTGCTCTTTCAATCAGTGCCTTTAACAGTACGGGAGAAATCCCTTTGGCTTTGAAGCCGGCTACTCCGAGCTCTGCCCACTTATCAACCGTATCGTATATATCCTGAATAGTCGTACCCCGATCCCAGGCTGGAAAGGCAGTACCGAAGTAAGGGCCTGAGCTATGGATGCGCGCTCCTGTCTTTTCACCTCGGTTAATCTTTCTCCTGGCCTCCAGCATTTTTTCCGGTTCTATCTCACCTCCGGGAAAGGTAGAGGTAACACCATTGGCCAGAAAGATAACCGGGTTGGCTTCTACTTCATCTCTTCGCACACCATCGAAAGTAACACGGTAATGAGCGTGCAGGTCAAAAATCCCGGGTAGCAGGTACTGGTCATCAGACAAGCTGACTTGTCTGTAACCTTCCGGGTTGTCAAGTGATTTATTGATGGCGATAAATTTACCGCTTCGGATAGTGATGCCCTGGTTCTCAACCATTTGACCCCTGTCTGTATCAAAATAGTGACCTCCTGTAATGTAGAGGTCTTGTGCA
Organism: Roseivirga sp. UBA6061; assembly: GCA_002427745.1. Classification (GTDB taxonomy): domain Bacteria; phylum Bacteroidota; class Bacteroidia; order Cytophagales; family Cyclobacteriaceae; genus Roseivirga. The sequence continues at coordinate 24,362 of DIYF01000035.1, forward strand.
TTGAGCCGGAAGCTTAACAGGAGTATCAGAAAAAGAGTAGAGAGCCGGATTTTCATGGGAGTGCTATTTCCCGACAAGAAAGAGGTTAGCGCTCAAAACGCAAAGCTACTTTATCTAAGCTGTCATTGGAGCCCACCATGGTGAGAATGTCTCCCTGCCTCAGACGGGTATAGCCATGTGTTATGAGCATATGGCCTCCTCTCTTTACAGAGAGTATAATGATGTCTGACGGAAGCCTCAGATCGCGAAGTGCCAGACCCCGGAGGTCCTTGTTGAGTACCTCTACATCCATTGTATCCTGGTTCTCCTCCATGCCCAACAGAAGTGAAGCGGCCTGAGGAGATCTCACGAAGTGATCCATAAGACTCACAATGGCTGTGCTTGGATCCACAATCAGGCAGTCAAGCTTGTGAAACTTCTCAAAGTTATAGCGCTGATTAAGCCTAACCACAATGTCCTTGGTACCCACATGTTCATAAAGAGTTTCAGCCACCTGATGGTTCTCTTTATCGGTAAGCATCAGCACTACTGCTTCGGCTTTTTCTACATTGACACTTGTGAGGCTTTTCAGGCTCAGATCTTCAATCGATACAATGGTGATGTCAGGGTATTCACTTCGATCGATGTCTTGTTGACGGGTAGCAATTTCAGCTTCCCAGCCATGCTCCTTCAACTGCCGTGCCAGGGCTACCGATTGCGACTCCATTCCTATGATCAGGGCATCCCGAACACCATCAAAATGAGGAACATTGGCCTTGAGCCTTGATTCGCCTACCAGATTAATAGACCATTTGAAAAGTGGTGGTCCTACAAACTGGTTAAGCACAATGACAGCGATAACAATGGTCGAAAATTCATTGCCCCAGGCTGGAAAGGCATTGGCCACAATGGTAGCCAGTCCCAGTCCGACACCCGCTTGTGTTACATAGGGCATCCATCCGATTCTGCGGAATAAGCCAGAGTCGCCACCCAGGGTACCTCCCACAAAGGAACCCATGATCATGGTAATCAATCTGATAGAGAAGAGAATCAGCGCAACGCCAATCACTTTAGGTAGTATATCCAGTGATACGGAGGCTCCTGTCAGTGTAAAGAAAGCGATGTAGATAAGTGGCCCTACTTCTTCCAGAATTTTCAGGAATTCATAGCGGAACCTGCTGAAGTTGGTTACATAGAAGCTACCTATAATACATATGAGCAGAGGCTCGAGGTGGAATTCTTTACCGAATTCGTCCAGGGTAAAGTGTTTTACAAAATAATAAAGTGCGTATACGCCATAACCAATGGCCAGTATAATGCCTGTTTTAACATGCTGGTGCATCCGTATTTTCAGCACCAGCTTAAGCATTTGTCCTACCAGATAGCCTAGTCCGAAGGAAGCCAGTAATTCTCCGATTAAGACCAGAAGGAAGGTCAGGCTAAAAGGCTCTCCGCCTACCAGGGCTTTGGATATTGAAAGACAGATAGCGAACAGCAGAATCACCAGGAAATCCTTTACCACGGTTACCCCCATAGCCGTTTGCACAAAAGGCCCTTTGGCCCTCATTTCGTTGATCACCGCTATGGCTGATGCCGGGGAGCGTGCCACAAAAATGGTGGCCATCAGAATTGAGACGGCTATCTTGTTGGCCGCATTCATGTCTCTCATGAAATTGATCTGCCCGGCCAGAAAATAAATGGCCACAGAGCTCACCACAAAGGTGACTACCAGCTGACCAAAGGTCATCCACTTAATGCTCTTGAATCTGCTTCTCAGCTCCTTGATATAAAGCTCAGCAGCGGCAGCAAAGGCAATGAAAGCCAGGGAAATATCATTGATAAACTGAAGGCTGGTACCCGATTCTTTGGGTAATAACTTGAAAATAAAAGGCCCCGAAAACAAGCCAATTACCAAAAGCCCTGTGATGAAGGGGAGCTTGAGCTTTTGGAAAAACCCGGCAATCTGGTTAGCTGCCACAGCGATAATGGCAAATCCACCGAGTAGTAGCAAGGTTTCTGAGATATTGGACATAGAGGCGTTTTTCATTTGTCTTACCCTAATCTGCCATAGAGTAAGCTACCAAAATAAGCAAAGGAGGCCTAAAATGTTCAGTCCATGTACAAAAAAGTCACAGCAAATTTGCATTCACAGTCAGGCCATTCACTAAGCTTTTGTGTACGGGGCACTTATGGGCAATTCTGAGAATTCCCTGACGTTGCTCTTCCGTCAGGTTGCCATGGAGTTCCAGGTCCAGATCAATGTACTCCATTTTGCTGGCAGGGTCATCTGTATTGTCGGCATCTGCGGCATGTCGCTTTTCACGGGTCATGTGTACCTTTACCTCTTCCAGAGGGATATTCTTGTGGTTGGCATACATACGGATCGTGATAGCCGTACAGGCACCCAATGCAGCTACCAGCAGGTCATATGGCGTACCGGCCAGGTCTGTACCACCAATTTCTTTGGGTTCGTCTGCCATAAAGTAGTGTCCATTGGCCATGATTTCAGAAAGAAACCCTTTGCCCTTCTCGTTTCGCACAACCACCTGGCGGCTGGTGCGCAAATCTGGTTTGTCAGTACTCAGGTCTACATAACGAGCCGCCCATGAGGCAATCATACTGCCTACATACAATGAGTCTTCTTTGTTGCTAAGCAAATGATCAGCACCATCGAGAGATATATAGCTCTTGGGGTGCATGGCATTGATGTATATCTTTTCTGCATTGCTGATATCCACTGTCTCATCTTGTGGGGAATGGAGGATCAACAGAGGTTTTTTCAGGGCCTTGAGTCTGGAGGCTAAATCCGTTCCCTCCAGGTCGTCTATAAACTGTTTTTTGATTTTGAACGGCCTGCCACTCAGAGATACAACCGCTTCGCCCGTGGATTCAATCTCTTCGAGGGAATTCTGAAAGAGGTGCTTAACGTGTGGAGGGTCAGCCGGAGCCCCTAAGGTGGCCACTGCTTCGATTGAAGGAATACGACCTGCGGCTATCAACACTGCGGCTCCGCCCAGTGAGTGCCCGATGATAATCCTGGGGGCTTCGTAATGCTCGGTCAGATGACTGGCGGCAGATACCAGGTCCTCTACATTGGAAGAAAAGTTGGTGTCAGCGAAATCTCCTTCACTCTCTCCAAGTCCGGTAAAGTCGAACCTTAATACGGCAATGCCTTTAGCTGTAAGTGCCCGACTGATATTGGTCACAGCCATCAGGTTTTTGGTGCAGGTAAAGCAGTGTGCAAAAATGGCATAAGCCAGGGGTCGCTTATCAACAGGCTGTTCTAAGCGGGCAGACAAGGACAGGCCTTCTGCATTCTTAAATTGCAGCTTAATGGTTTTCATAAGGCAAGGGAATTAATCAGGATTTACTCCTCAATTTAATAATTGTACTGGTATAGAGGGACACAAAAAACGGAACGGTATAGGTGATCAGAAGTTTACCTATCTGAAGGTTTTCAAAATCCAGAGAAAAGATACACTCACCCTGATTAATGCAGTTGAGAATGCTGCCTACTACGAGACTCATCTTTGCAGCAACGATAAGCGCAGACGGCTCTAACACGGCTGCTATGACCCTGTTATTTTTAATACGACCCATTTTTGACCTTGGTGAGTTAACTTAAAATTGAGCTTAATCATTCAAAAAGCGTGTCTTCTTCCTATCATTTGAGCGGAATTCTGTTAATTAGAGTTTATATCTATGCAGGCCAACAAAAATTTCAGTATCGCAATTCAGATTTGTGTCTTTATGGACTATAAAGGCAACGAGCGTTATTCTTCGCAGGAGCTGGCAGAAAGTGTGGATACAAACCCGGTGGTAATACGCAGACAACTGGCACGATTAAAAACAGCAGGACTGATGGAAAGCCAGAATGGCCCCAATGGAGGTTACTACCTGGTAAAGGGCACGAATGAGATTACACTGTGGGACTTATATACAGCCACACGGGAGGGAGATTTTTTTAACAGACCCAAACCTAACCCGGACTGTGTGGTGGGCAGTAACCTCAAATACCTGGTAGAAGATACGTTTCACAATGCTGAAATGGCCATGAAGCCAGCACTGGACACTGTAACAATCAGTGATCTGACAGAGAAGCTGAATAAAATTCTCGATTGTTAATCTCTTAATTTTCAGGGTATTGAAAAAATATTTCTAAAGCCAGGAACTTATTTGTAACATTATTTATTACAATATCGGAATGCATGATAATGCACAACCAAAAAAGAGAAACGAAAAACAAAAACACATAACAATGAAAACTTTAGAAGCATTAAACAGAGATCAGGTATCAGAAAACAACCAACAGATTTTTGACACTTTGAAGAAGAAGGTAGGTATGGTTCCTAATCTTTATGCTACAGCTGCTAACTCAAAAGTTGCCCTGGGTGCTATCCTGGGTTTCGGAGAAGCACTGGGAGGAGGAACTCTTTCAGGAAAAGAAGTTGAAGCGATTGCTTTGGCTGTGAGCCAGGTAAACAACTGTGAGTACTGTCTGGCTGCCCACACGGCTATCGGTAAAATGAATGGATTTACTGAGGCTCAGACACTTGAGTTGAGAACAGGAAATATTGAAGATGCCAAACTGGCCGCTCTGACGCAACTGGCAAGAGAGCTGGCTGATAATAAAGGTCGTGCAGCTCAGGGCTTTATCGATGCTTTCTTTGCAGCAGGCTATTCAAAAGCTGCTTTGGTAGAGCTGATTGGCTTTGTGGCTGTGAATACTTTCAACAACTTCCTGAACAACACAGCAGGAACCACTGTTGACTTCCCTGCCGCTCCTGAATTATTGGCAACGGTATAAGGGTACGCCCGCAAAGGGTTGTTATCTAGGTGATCTACCTATATAAAAGATCGCTTGAATTGCTGAAAGGCCAATCTGGGAAAGGGGGAAATTGCTGGATTATATATAAGCCCTCAGGAAGGGTAAGCGACAATAGATCAAAGTCCTGGCATGTATGTCAGGACTTTTTTTATGTATTGACTACGGGTTGACGGACCATTGGGTCGGTACTTCTGCAGAATTAAAGACCCATGGTCTCCTGCCTGGAGATTAGGTTTACTTAATTCGAAGTACAATTCGTGAAACTTGGTAAGTTGGCGGCTGTTAGGCCAGAATCCCTTGAAAATTCACTGCAATACGTTACACCTGCCACATCCCACTGGGTCAGGTCCTGGTTAAAGGCTTCTGCAGACCGGAACATAATAGTCATATTCGTGACATTACTCACATCCCAACCCCCTATATCCTGGTTAAAACTCTTAGCATACCAGAACATTCCATTCATATTAGTCACACTACTCACGTCCCAATCCCCAATGTCTTGATTAAACGCATGAGCAAAATAGAACATCTCTATCATATCTGTGACGTTGCTTATATCCCAATCCCTGATATCTCCATTAAAAACTACAGCACCAGTGAACATTCCATGCATATTAGTAACATTGCTCACATCCCAGCTTCCGATGTCTTGATTAAAGGCACGAGCAAAAGAAAACATATGGTTCATATCGGTAACCTTACTGACATCCCAGGCTCCTATATCCTGATTGAAAACTGGTTCATGATAGTACCCAAAGAACATAGAGCTCATATCAGTGACATTACCGACATCCCAAGCTCCGATATCTGCGTTAAAATCGGAAGCATCTTCGAACATAGCTCTCATATCAGTAACATTGCTCACATCCCAGCTCCCGATATCCTGATTAAACTTAACCGCATTACGGAACATACCGCCCATGTCAGTGACATTGCTTGTATCCCAGTTCCCGATGTCTTGATTAAAATAAGTATTACTGAAGGTGCTGCTCATATCGGTAACATTGCTCACATTCCAACCTCCGATGTCTCGATTAAAAGAAGTGTTATATCCAAACATACCACTGATATCTGTGACATTGCTCATATCCCAACCACTTATGTCCCCATTAAAAACAGCGTGAAAGAACATCAGACGCATATCCGTGACGCTGCTAACATCCCAATCTCCTATATCTCCATAAAAATGATTGGCATATAGGAACATACGACTCATATCGGTGACGTTACTGACATCCCAATCCTTAATATTTCCACTAAAAAAAAAGGCATCTGCGAACATAGATCTCATGTTCGTGACATTGCTCACATCCCAATTGTTTAGGTCACCATTAAAATTTCTACAGTTTGAAAACATGCCTGACATATTGGTTACCCGGGATAAATCGGGGGCATCTGAAGCATTTTCTACCACAAAATAAGAAGATGCAAATGCCTCCTGCATAGTTTGCCATTCAATATCCCCCCATTGGTCAATGGATATTATCTGTGATGCTCCGTTGGTCAAAATAGCTGGAAAAGTACCTGTGATGGCTACCTGATAATCCCCCGGACTAGTATAGGTATGTGTAGCTGGCCCTGTCAGGTTACTCTCCGCTGTTCCGTCACCCCAATTCACGTTGTAGCTGTATGTCAGGCTCTCATTCGTGCTAAAACCAATCGTTTCATCGTCTTGTGTAGTTCTCCAGGTAGTAATAAAGAAAGAGCTTTCATCCACATCGGTCACGTCTATGGTGATTGATGCTGAAGCAGTTGAATGTGTATCAGAAACGGAAACAGTAACCGAAAAGCCAGAAGCGTCTTCAAAGTCCAGGGAATTACCCTCAGCAAGACTCAATGCTCCGGTGGTCTCATCTATTTCAAATAAGCCCGAAAAATCTCTGCTACCATTAAGCTCAACGGTTTCTGTAATGGAAAAGCTCAGGGCATCTTCGTTAGGGTCGCTGGCTTGCACCGTGCCAATAATCACATCATCTGCTATGTCTTCTGCTACAGAGAAGGATTGATCGGTTATGACAGGGGCCTCATTTTCTTCCACATCAGTCACATTTATGGTGATGGATGCGGTAGCCGTTAATGCTGCATCAGTAACTGAAATAGTGACCGAAAAGCCAGAGGCGTCTTCGAAATCCAGGGATTCACCGGCTGAAAGACCCAGTTCTCCGGTGGTCTCATCTATTTCAAACAGGCCTGAAAAATCTCTGCTACCGTTAAGCTCGACAGTTTCTGTGATGGAAAAGCTAAGGACATCCCCATCAGGGTCACTGGCCTGTACTGAACCAATAATCGTTTCATCATCTATGTCCTCGGCAACAGAGAAGGATTGGTTGGTTATGACAGGGACCTCATTTTTTGGTGTTTCTTCATCATCACCCCCACAGCCACTGGTAATAATGACTATCAATAAGAGCCCGAACAGACTTATATAGCTCTTGATATTTTTCATTTTAGTTTAATTTGACACTCGACTTATAAAAATAAAAAAATGATTGATTCCAATCTTAATGACTAAGCTCGAAGACAAGGAATACGGAAAGGCATTTTGCCATAATCGCCTGATTCCATTTATCATTTTTACAGAGGAGCTGAGGACAAGCTTCCTGGCTTTTAAGTCATTGTCTTTGCATAAGGAGAATAAGCATACTTATGACCTGGATCTGGTTTTATCCACATAACTAAAAGAAAGCTCTCTGTAGAAAAGTTTTTTGACCTGAGGTTACGCTTACTTAATTCGAATTACAATTCGTGAAACCAGGACGATTGGTGATCGCTAAGCCAGAACTCCTTGAGAAGCCACTGCAACCCGTTACACCCGTTACATCCCATCTGGTAAGGTTTTGATTAAAAGCTACAGATTGATGAAACATAAAAGACATGGCATTAACATTACTGACATCCCAGTTCCCTATATCCTGATTAAAAGCCCGGGCTCCAAGAAACATATTTCGCATACTAAGGACATTGCTGACATTCCAATCTCCTATATCCTGATTAAAAGCGCCTGTATAACCGAACATCTTAGTCATTTCAGTCACACTGCTAACATCCCAACTTCCGATGTCTTGATTAAAGGAGGTAGTATAGCTGAACATTTCAAACATATTCTGGACGTTACTAACATCCCAGTCTCCAATATCCTGATTAAATGCTCTGGCTAATTCGAACATTCTTCGCATATCCGTTACATTGCTGACATTCCATCTCCCAATGTCTTGATTAAATACTCCGGCTCGAGCGAACACTTCAAACATACTCGTGACCTTGCCAACATCCCAATTCCCAATATCACCGTTAAAAGCATCCGTTTCACGAAATAGTTGATCCATACTAGTAACGTTGCTCACATCCCAGCTTCCAATATCTTGATTAAATGCTCTGGCGCCATGGAACATACCTTGAATATCGGTGACCTTACCAACATCCCAATTTCCGATATCCTGATTAAACGCTATAGCATCAATGAACATCTCTCTCATACTAGTAACGCTGCTAACATCCCAATTTCCGATATCGTGGTTAAAGACATCAGCTCCGGCAAACATTCGATCCATATCCGTGACGTTGCCAACATCCCAGTTTCCTATTTTTATATCCTCACTAAAAGGAGAAGTATTCTCAAACATAGAAGACATATCAGTGATATTACTCACGTTCCAATTGTTTAAATCACCGTTAAAATCTCTACAATTTGAAAACATACCCTGCATATTCGTCACTCGGGATAAGTCAGGTGCGTCAGTTGCTTTTTCCTCCAGGTTACTACAACCTGCAAATGCCTCCTCCATCGTTTCCCATTCGATATTACCCCATTGGTCGATAGATCTGATGTCTTGAGAACCGTTGGCGTCTATTGCTGGGAAGATACCTGTAATGGATACCTTATAAAACCCGTAATCTGTATAGGTATGCGTGGTACCTTCTGTCAAGCCATTTTCTACTGTTCCATCTCCCCAATCTACGTTGTAATTATATTCATGGCCGGGCTTCGTAGCAAAGCCAATGGTTTGCGGAGGTTGTACAATTAACCAGGTGGTTATAAAAGGAATACCGCCTTCTTCTACATCGGTGACTGTAATAGCAACTGATGCTGTAGTCGTTAATTCTGTATCAGAAACTGAAACCGTAACCGCAAAACCGGTAGCGTCTTCATAGTCCAGAGATTCGCCATCAGCAAGACTTAATGCTCCGGTGGTCTCATCTATTTCAAACAGGCCTGAAAAATCTCTGCTACCGTTAAGCTCGACAGTTTCTGTAATGGAAAAGCTAAGGGCATCTCCATCAGGGTCACTGGCCTGTACTGAACCAATAATCGTTTCATCATCTATGTCCTCGGCAACAGAGAAGGATTGGTTGGTTATGACAGGGGCCTCATTTTTTGGTATTTCTTCATCATCACCCCCACAGCCACTGGTAACAATGACCATCAATAAGAGCCCGAACAGACTTATATAGCTCTTGATATTTTTCATTTTAGTTTAATTTGACACTCGACTTATAAAAATAAAAAAATGATTGATTCCAATCTTAATGACTTAGCTCGAAGACAAGGAATACGGAAAGGCATTTTGCCATAATCGCCTGATTCCATTTATCATTTTTGCAGAGGAGCTGAGGACAAGCTTCCTGGCTTTTAAGTCATTGTCTTTGCATAAGGAGAATAAGCATATTTATGACCTAGACCTGGTTTTATTCCACATGACTAAAAGAAAGCTCTCTGTAGAATAGTTTTTTAACCTGAGGTTACGGTTACTTAATTCGAATTACAATTCGTGAAACCAGGTAAGTTGGCGGCCATTAGGCCAGAATCTCTTGAAAAGCCTGTGCATTGGGTTACACCTGCCACATCCCACTGGGTCAGGTTTTGATTAAAAGCAGAAGCCCTTTCAAACATAAAGATCATATTAAGGGCATGGCCCACATGCCAGCTCCCGATATCCTGATTGAAAGCTGCAGCTCCGGAGAACATAGAGATCATAACATCGACATTGCTGACATCCCAGTCTCCGATATCCTGATTAAAGGCAGAAGCATCTTCGAACATATGCCCCATCTGAGTGACATTGCTAACGTTCCAGCTCCCGATATCCTGATTGAAAGCAGAAGCACCGGAGAACATATTGTTCATCAAAGTGACGTTGCGTACATCCCAGTCTCCGATATTCTGATTAAAAGCAGAAGCATCTTCGAACATTTCACTCATATCGATGACCTTACTCACATCCCAATTCCCAATATCCTGATTAAAAGCACCAGCACCATGGAACATATCGCTCATAACAGTGACCTTGCTTACATTCCAGCTCCTGATATCCTGATTGAAAGCTTCAGCAGCAGCGAACATGCTGCCCATATGAGTCACATTGCTCACGTCCCAGCTCCTGATATCCTGGTCAAAAGCTAAAGCTCCACTGAATACTCTATTCATTTGAGCAATATTGCTTACATCCCAGCTCCCGATATTCTGATTAAAAGCTGAAGCACCCCAGAATATACCATCCATCTTAGTCACACTACTTACATTCCAGCTCCCAATGTCCTGATTGAAACGTTTCGCATCCTGGAACATATAACTCATATCAGTAACACTACTGACATCCCAATCTCCAATGTCCTGATTGAAATCAGAAGGGTCATCGGGGTTATAAGGGTCAAAAGGCATTTGGAACATACCACTCATATCAGTGACTTTCGCAACATTCCAACTTCCAATGTCCTGATTAAATCTAAAAGCGCCCTGGAACATATAGCTCATATCAGTGACGTTGCTTACGTTCCAACTTCCGATGTCTTGATTAAATCTAACAGCGCGACCGAACATATTGCTCATATTGGTGACTTTACCTGTATCCCAATCTCCAATGTCCTGATTATAATAAGCACGACCGAACATACCGCTCATATCAGTGACACTGCTAACATCCCAGTCTCCGATATCCTGATTGAAACCTACAGCACCATTGAACATATAGCTCATGTCATTGACGCTACCAACATTCCACCCCCCTATATCTCCATTAAAAATATCAGCATCAGCGAACATTCTGCTCATATCAGTGACGTTACTCACATCCCAACCCTCTATGTCTCCATTAAAGGCATAGGCATTACGAAACATATCACTCATATCAGTAACATTGCTCACATCCCAATCCCCTATATTCTGATTAAAGCTGGAATAAGGAACATTCCGCATGCTGAACATACCGCTCATATCGGTGACGTTACTGACATTCCAATCCTTGATATCACCATTAAAAGCAAGAGCATCAGCGAACATATCGCTCATATCGGTGACATTGCTCACATCCCAGTTGTTTAGGTCACCTTTAAAATTTTTGCAGTCGGAAAACATCCCTGATATACTGGTTACCCGGGATAAATCAGGTGCATCTGAAGCGTTTTCCACTACATTAGGTGAAGATGCAAAAGCGAGGCTCATGGTCTCCCATTCGATAAGGCCCCACTGGTCAATGGATATAATTTGTGTGGCTCCATTGGTTAAAATGGCTGGAAAAGTACCTGTGATCGCTACCTGATAATCTCCCGGAGTGGTATAGGTGTGCGTGGGTGATCCTGTCAGGTCACTGTCTGATGTTCCGTCTCCCCAATTCACACTGTAGTTATACGTCAGGTTACCATTCGTCAGAAAACGAATTGTTTCATTGGCCTCTGTAGTTCTCCAGGTTGTTATAAAAGGAACATGATTACCTATTTCTTCTACATCAGTCACATTTATGGTGATCGATGCAGTGGTGGTTAATTCCTCATCAGAAACGGAAACAGTAACTGAAAAACCGCTGGCATCCTCATAGTCCAGAGATTCACCGGCTGCAAGACTCAATGCTCCGGTGGTCTCATTTATTTCAAACAAGTCTGTAAAATCTCTGTTACCATTAAGCTCAACTATTTCTGTGATGGAAAAACTCAGGACATCCTCATTAGGGTCACTGGCCTGCACTAAACCAATGATCGCTTCATCTCCTACGTCCTCTGCTACAGAGAAGGACTGATCGATTATAACAGGGGCCTCGTTTTTTGGTGTTTCATCATCACCCCCACAGGCACCAGCCACTAATGCAACTATTAGTAAGAGCCCCCAGAGACATATATAGCTCTTGATGTTTTTCATTTTAGTTTAATTTGACACTCGACTGATAAAAATAAAAAAATATGGTTGATTACAACCTCCATTAACAAGCATATCGGGCAGTTTTAGACCTCTGACTGAGGCAATTACCTAATAGCTTGGCTCTGGAGAAAAACCAATCTCAGGCTGACTTTTTGTATTCTATAATCGATGGCAGAATCTCAAAACAAATATCTTTGCAGGCAGTTTTGGAAGGGTAATCAAAGCATATGCAACAAGAAAAAACAGGCGTATTAATCGTAAACCAGGGCACCCCTGACAGTCCTGAAACTCCGGATGTGAGAAAATATCTGAGGGAATTCCTGATGGATGAACGCGTTATTGATATTCCTTATCCATTGAGATGGCTTTTAGTCAATGGTATTATCGCCACCTTCAGGGCTCCTAAATCTGCCAAAGAATACAAGAAGCTTTGGGAAGAACGCGGCTCTCCTTTAAAATTCCACCTCAGCGATGTGCGGGATTTGTTGCAGAATTCTCTGGGTAATGAGTATGTGGTGGCCTTTGGTATGCGTTATCAGAGCCCCAGCCTCGAAACTGCTCTGAACGAGTTAAAAGCAGCCAATGTAAAGCGTATCATCGTTATTCCACTATTTCCTCAGTATGCTTCGGCTACCACGGGTTCTGTTAACCAGAAGGTGGGTGAGATTGTGAATAAATGGCAGATCATTCCTTCTATTACCCATATCAACCAGTTTATGGACCACCCTAAGTTTATCGAGGCTTTTGCAGCTAAAGGGCGTGCTATGATGGAGACGAAAGAATATGATCATATTGTATTCAGCTACCATGGAGTGCCCGAGAGGCATATCAAAAAGGGCTCGGTCGGTGATCAGTGTAAGTTGGGTAACTGCTGTAATGCCCTGCACGACAAAAACCGCTATTGTTACCGTGCTCAGTGCTTCCATACCACACGTTTGTTGGCCGAAGCGCTTGACCTGAAGGAAGGTGAGTACACTACCGCCTTTCAGTCACGCCTGGGCAAAGATCCCTGGGTGCAGCCCTATACGGATGTGGTTTTAAAGGATTTGCCTGGGGAGGGGAAGAAGAAAGTGCTGGCTTATTCACCGGCCTTTATTGCCGACTGTCTGGAGACAACCTTAGAGGTAGGTGAGGAATTCAAGGAAGAATTTGAGGAAGCAGGTGGTGAAGAGTGGGATTTGGTGCCCAGCCTTAACACCTCTGAGCTTTGGATTGACTGTCTGAAGGAGATAGTAAAGAAGGCGTAGTCGGACTTTGGGTAATTGAAATCAGGTTTTAGGTAGGGTATTGATCTTACAGGTTCACCGACCATTTATAATGATTAAAAAGAGTCAATTAATTAGAAAAATTTAAAACTCCTTATTCTTTTTTGAATTCCTTTCACTCAATTTTTTGCCCCCTTTCTTTTTAACATTATTTGCCCGTTTATTATAATAAACGACACCGCAATGTATTGTATAAACGGCCCTCAGACGCTCTGGTTAGACGGGAATAATTTGCTCTGAACTGGCTTTGGTGTATCTTTTAGACAAGATTAAGGTTTGCTGAAAATGATACTCCTTAGATGTGGATTTTTGTGTCTTACCTGATCTCAATGACCCTAAGCACCGACCCGGTTTATGTATTAACCATAATCAAATGATCGAACGTCATTTTAGACCCTACAGCGTAAGGCTTTTTGTTCCTGACGGAGACCCGAATTCTTTCAAGATTATTCAAAAAATGAACTGGACTGGTGTGAGTCTTGAAATATCAAGAGACAGTTGGGAAGTACATCAAGACAGATCTGAATTTAATCAAACGGGTGTTTATATACTCAGTGGGCAAGATGGAGAATCAGGCCTTCCAATGTTATACATTGGTCAGGGTGATTGGGTAAAAGAGAGTATTGACTCTGATTATAAAAATAAAATGTTTTGGGATAGGGCAACGGTTTTTGTTTCAGGTAATTATGGCCTGGACAGAAAACATATTACCTGGATTCAATGGATGCTCATTCAAAAGATAGATGAAACAGGAAGTTGCCGGCTTGATAACGATATTACTGCCAATGAACCCGCTCTTTCAGAGTACGAAAAAGCCGATGCACTGGAGTTTCTGAATGAGATATTAAATGTGCTCAATATTGTTAAGGTGAAGCTCTTTGATAATGCTGAAAAAGCGGAGGTACAGCTCCCAGGAGTACCCGAAAAACCTCAGAAGGTCATTGAAAACACCGAGGTTGGGCAGGATACAGAAAGTGTGCAGGATTCCCGGGTTGTTCCAGGTACTGAAGATGATCACGATACCATCATAATCCCGACAGAGGGAGATGCCTTTAAAAAGATGTTTTTAGAGGAAAGCTGTTGGTACCCAATACAGCTAGATGAAAAGAGAGTGGATAAAATAAAATACCTGGGCGCTTACCAGACAGCACCCGTTTCTGCGATTACCTATTGTGCAGAAATAAAATCTGTCGAATCTTATAACGGCAATGGTGAATACAAACTGAACTTTAAATATCGACCTCAAAGAATCAATCCTATTGAACTTGGAGATGCTAAGGCTGGCTCACTACAAGAACCAGGGTATACCAATCTGAAAGCCTTGTTAAGTGCCAAAACGATCAGGGACTTATTCTAGAAATAGAACTAAGTTAAGAGGTTTTACAAGAGACTTAGAAAGTAGGATTTGAGCATGTTACTGCACCTTCCGAATCTGCTCAATACGCAGTCTTTCAGGAGAGCTAGTCAGTGTACCACATTCGGCAGACACATTCAGGAACTCCACTTTAAGAAACACCTGCAGGTTTTCTTCTCTGAACTGACTATTCAGTACATTCGGCACATAGTTCTGTCCGTTGATTTCAATAAGCCAGCCGCAATCAGCCAGGCCATTGGCGGTAGTGCCTTCGAACACGCGTCCGGTTACCTCTTCTATGGGTGCATCATCGCCTCCGCAGGAACTGACGGAAATGGCAAGGGCAAGAGCTACAATGAACTTTAAGTATCTCATTTCAGGAATCTGTTGTTGTATAGACTCCGATAATTGAAAAAGGTTGGCTGTTTTGGATTAAACAACGGCCGGCTCAACAATTTCAGCGAGTTTTTCAATAACATAATCCACCTCATCCATGGTATTGTACTTGCCAAAAGAGAAACGGATGCCTTGTCTGTTGGGATCGGCCTTAATACCTGTCAATACATGAGAGCCGGTGCTGGCACCACTGTTGCATGCACTGCCTCCTGAGGCAGAAATACCATTGATGTCCAGGTTGAACAGTAACATGTCGTTATCCTCGTTAGGAGGGAAGCTTACATTCAATACTGTATATAGACTGTGTCCTTCGCGAATATCTCCATTGAAAGAAACGCCCGGTACGGTTTCGCGCAACCTCTCAATCATTCGGGTTTTAAGGCTCTGAATGTGCTTCTGATGAGCATCCATGTCTCTGTAGGCAATTTCCAAAGCCTTGGCCATACCAATAATGCCATGTACATTTTCCGTACCACCCCGATGGTTGCGTTCCTGCCCACCACCGTCTATCAGACGACCGATTTTCTTGCTTTTGCAAACTCTCAGGAAACCTATTCCCTTAGGCCCGTGTAGCTTGTGTGCAGAACCGACCAGGAAGTGACACTTAAGTTCGTTCAGATCATGTCTGAAGTGCCCCATAGTCTGAACAGTATCAGAGTGGAAAACTGTATCGTATTCTTCGCAGATTTCACCGATGCGGGCAATGTCCTGAAGTGTGCCTATCTCATTGTTGGCATGCATCACTGATACAATAGACTTCGGATTGTTCTTTAGCAACTCTACCAGGTGGTCATGGTTGATATGTCCCTCGCTGTCAAGCTCCAGATAACTCACCTTTACCTTTCCGGCAGCGGCCAGCTTATCAGCAGTTTGCCCTACCGCTTTGTGCTCTATTTCGGTAGTGATGATATGGTTGAGGTCATAAGCCTCTACACTGCATCTTATGGCTGTGTTGTCGCCCTCGGTGCCACCCGAGGTAAAAAAGATTTCTGATGGAGTAGTGTTTAACAACTGTGCCACAGTTCTTCGGGCATATTCCACCTTCGATCTCGCTTCACGGCCGTGAGAGTGAGTTGAGGAGGGGTTGCCATACATGTCCAGCATCAAAGGTCTCATGGCCTCAAACACTTCAGGATCCAGTTGCGTGGTGGCAGCGTTGTCAAAGTATACTTTCATATTACTACGCGTTTGCAGAAACAATCTCTTTTATATCGGCCATTATTTTCTGGGCCAGGTGCTCAGCCGTTACCTGAGACTCAGATTCCGAATAGATACGGATAATCGGCTCAGTATTTGACTTCCGCAAATGTACCCATTCTTTATCAAATTCTATTTTAACCCCGTCAATCGTATTAACAGGCTGTTTTTTGTATTTCTCTTCAATCCCTTTCAGTACTTCATCAACGTTGATTTCAGCCGAAAGATCTATTTTATTTTTTGATATATGGTAATTGGGGTAGCTGGCTCTCAGCATAGAAGTACGTTTACCATATTTTGCCAGATGTGTCAGAAACAGGGCAATGCCTACCAGGGCGTCACGTCCGTAGTGTAACTCAGGATAAATAATACCTCCGTTACCTTCTCCACCAATGATGGCATTCGTCTCTTTCATCTTTGTCACCACATTCACCTCTCCTACAGCGGCAGCTTCGTAGCTGCCACCATGCTTTTCCGTAACATCCCGGAGGGCACGGGTAGAAGAAAGGTTGGAGACCGTATTTCCTTTTTGGTTTTGAAGAATATAGTCAGCCACGGCTACCAGGGTATACTCTTCGCCAAAAGGAGTTCCATCTTCACAAAGAAGGGCCAGTCTGTCTACATCCGGGTCTACCACAATGCCCAGGTCATACTGACCATTTTCCAGTACTCCGGAGATCTGACCCAGGTGTTCTGGCAGAGGCTCAGGGTTATGTGGGAAAAGACCGTTTGGTTCACAGTTCAGCTCTTTCACTTCTGCTACGCCCAGCGCGTTCAAAAGCGGAGGCAAAGCGATACCTCCTGTAGAATTAACACAGTCTATTACCACCTTGAAGCTGGCAGCCTGAATGGCTTCCACATCTACCAGTGGGAGCTGCAAAATCGCTTCAATATGTTTTTCTATCTGCGTATTGTCTTCCTCGTATTTGCCAAGAGCTTTGACCTCTGCAAAATCGAAAGCCTCTTCTTCTGCGATAGCCAGCACTTCTGCACCATCCTGTCCACTGATAAACTCTCCTTTATCATTCAGAAGTTTCAGTGCATTCCATTGTATCGGGTTGTGGCTGGCTGTGAGAATAATGCCTCCTCCGGCATTTTCGCTTACCACCGCCATTTCTACTGTGGGTGTGGTAGAGAGCCCCAGGTCTACCACGTCCAGTCCGAGTCCGGAAAGAGTGGAGCAAACCAGTGAAGAGATCATCTGACCTGAAGGTCTCGCATCTCTCCCGATAACGATCTTGTTGTTATCAGAATTGCGCTTTACCCATGTACCATAAGCAGCGGCAAATTTTACTGCATCTACGGGGGTGAGTGATTCTCCTACGGTACCGCCAATAGTACCGCGGATACCTGAAATAGACTTAATTAATGTCACAGATACTTAGTTAAGATTGTGGCACAAAGCTAGTAAAAAGCGCACAACGAGCACACCATTTTCATGCTTGTGGAAAAATTGTCGATAAGTAGTTGGGTAGGTATTATTTGAACTTGGCGAGCACTTTGTCAACCTCATTGTCAGGGTTACCACAAGACTCACCGGCCTTAAGGTCTTTGCCGCAATAGCCGCATTTAACACCTTCTTTGTTGAGAAACGGACTCTGTGAGGCACAGGTACCCTTGAATTCTCCGTTTTTGAGGAGCAATAGTCTTACTGACATCCCTACAAAAAACAACCCGACTAAAATCAATGTGAAGACGAACGTACTCATAGCTCACTAATTTGATACAAAAATACTATTGTTTATGGCTTAACACTACCTTTGGACCATAAGTTTCTCCAAACCCCGCAAATCAAGTGATCCAGCCACCCAAAGACGAAAAAAGACCAGAAAAATTAGCCGCTTTTGACCGTTTACTTACCATTATGGATGAGCTCAGGCTCAACTGTCCGTGGGATAAAAAGCAGACGCTTGAAACTATCCGGCACCTTACCATTGAAGAAACCTACGAGCTGTCAGATGCCATTCTGGAAAATGATCTGGATGAGGTAAAAAAAGAAATCGGAGATCTGATGCTCCATATGGTCTTCTACTCTAAAATAGCGGATGAGCAAAAGGCTTTTGATGTGGCGGATGCCCTCAATGCTATTTGCGATAAGCTGGTACACAGACACCCGCATATCTATGGAGATGTGGAGGCCAATGATGAAGAGGCAGTGAAAGCCAATTGGGAAAAGATTAAGCTGAAGGAGAAAGGAAATACCTCAGTACTGGGAGGTGTGCCAAAGAGCTTGCCGGCTATGGTGAAGGCGGTTCGTATTCAGGATAAAGCCAGAGGAGTCGGTTTTGACTGGGAGAAAAAGGAGCAGGTCTGGGAGAAGGTAGAAGAAGAGATGGAGGAGTTCAAAAGTGAATTCAATATTGCTGATGATACTGAAGTGGACAAGGAAAAGGCCATGGGTGAGTTTGGCGATATGCTTTTCTCACTGGTAAACTACTCCCGATTCATTGATATAGACCCCGAAGAGGCACTGGAGAGAACCAATAAGAAGTTTATCAGGCGTTTCCAATACCTGGAAGAAGAATCGAGGAAAGACGGAAAGAGTATAGCAGATATGTCGCTGGCAGAAATGGACGAATATTGGGAGAGGGCCAAGAGGCTTTAGCCATGCTTTGATTCTGGCTGCAACTCTCCTGTGGTAACTCGCTTCGTACTTTTTACATAAATTGAGTACACCTATATGAACCGACCCAAGTGGCTTTCCAGATTACTCGTTTGGCGAATCAGGCACGTGAGCTCGCGCAACTTTATTATGGTATTGGGCGGTCTTGTGGGAGTAGTAGGCGGCATCACAGCCATAACCCTCAAGAGTGCGGTACATTATCTGCAAAAGCTGTTGCTTGAGCTGCCGGGAGAGTTCAGCGAATACCTCTTTATCATTTATCCCTTGTTGGGAATATTGTTGACCACATTTGTGGCAGATCGTATTCTGAAAGATAGCCTCGGTCATGGCCTCACCAGCATTCTCTATGCCATTTCCAAGAAGTCCAGTATTCTCTCTCAGGCCAAAATGTACAGCCGTATGATCACTTCTATGCTTACGGCAAGCTTTGGCGGTTCAGTAGGCCTGGAGGCCCCTATTGTGGTCACAGGTTCGGCCATTGGCTCAAACCTGGGCAGGCTTATGCATCTGAACTACAAACAGCGAACCCTGATGATCGGCTGTGGAGCTGCCGCTGCGATTTCCGGTATATTCAATTCCCCTGTGGCGGGGGTAATTTTCAGTGTGGAGGTGATTCTCACCGATGTGACCATTGCCGTATTCATTCCATTGCTCATCGCCTCGGTTGTGGGATCTATGACATCGATGCTTCTTTTGGGAGAGGCGGCCCTGTTTTCTTTTGAGCTCAAAGACTCCTTTACTACCTCTGACTTTCCCTTTTACCTGTTCCTGGGAGCTATTTGTGGTGTAGTCTCTGTGTATTTTACACGAGCTTCATTGTGGAGTGAAGGGTTGATTTCTCGTATTCCGAGTCGCTATGGACGGGCTGCTATGGGAGGGCTGGCTCTCGGTCTGATCATTTTCTTTTTCAAGCCCATCTATGGGGAAGGCTACAATTCCATTACTGATATCCTGGATGGCCGGCCGGTAGAAATGCTGGCAGAGAGCTTTTTTCTGTCTGATACTGATGGCAAGCTGCCGCTGGTATTGTTTGCCTTAGGCGTGTTGCTGCTCAAGCCTCTTGCAACAGGAGCCACTATCGGAGCCGGTGGTAATGGCGGTATTTTCGCTCCGTCTCTTTTTGTGGGAGCCTTTACGGGATACATCTTTTCTGAGGGGATAAACTTACTCAATCTTGGCAAAACACTGTCTGCGAGTAATTTCATCCTGGTAGGTATGTGTGGAGTATTGAGCGGAGTACTGCATGCTCCTCTCACGGCTATCTTCCTCATTGCTGAAATTACAAGTGGCTATACGCTGTTTTTACCATTGATGCTGGTTTCAGCGGTTGCTCTGAGTACGAGTAGCTATTTTGAAAAATACTCCTTTTATACCAGTAAGCTGATTAAGCGTGGCGACCTCATACCCTATGACAAAGACCGACAGGTGCTGAGCCTTCTTAAGATTGATAAGCTTATTGAAACAGACCTTCTGACGATACAGCCTGATCAGTCATTGGGAGATCTTGTGGAGTTGGTAAGGCGTTCAAAACGTAATATTTTCCCTGTAGTGAATGAGGAAGGAGTGCTATTAGGAATTATTACTTTGGACGACATCCGCGAAATCATGTTTGATGAGGTGTCCCAAAAAAGTGTAATTGCCGCCACTTTGATGCATAAACCGCCCGATACGGTTTCTTCCGGGGCCAAAATGCAGGAAGTGATGAACAAATTCGAAAGAACAGGTGCCTGGAATCTGCCGGTTATCGATGATGGTAAGTATTTGGGAATCGTTTCCAAGTCCCGGATTTTCAATGCATATCGAACACGCTTAAAGCGGCAGCATAAAGAATAGATTGTCGTAAAAATCCTTAAAATTCAGTAAATCAATCGCTTAAGAAAATCGTGGGTTTTTGAATTGAATTTTGCGAAGAAGCAATTTTTTGATTCAGTTATCAACAAAAAATGGCGCTCGATTTTTTGTCATAACTCATTGATTTACAATTGTTTGTAAAATTTCTGTGGATAACTGTGGATAACTTTTGGCATTTGTGGAAAAGTTATCTTGATTTTGTTCATTCTATATTTTGTCTAAAAAAAGAGAAGATTTTTGGCCGAAACCGAGGTCTTTAGTTGAATGAAATTCCGTAAAAAAAATTAGGTGATTTGGCCTGAAAAAGTGCCGCTTCTGTAAGATAGCTTGTCTGAAGTCGCCTAAAAGACGATTATGGGATTGTTAAGAAGAAAGGGTACTTTGATAAAGGCCTGGTGATCTGCACAAAATATTCAGTTAACATCAGCCTTTTCCAAAATCGGGAATATTAGAAAAGTTATATTTGGATTTTTTGAATTCCATAAGTAACAACTTACCAATTGGTCAAAAAGTTTAGGAGATGATTCGTTTTACCGGGATACAAAAACAATTTTTTCTATGTGTAGTGCTGGCGCTGTTTGCCTGGTCTTGCGAGGGAAAACCAACAGAGCAGGTAACTCATTCACCGAAAGTGATAAAGTGGGATGGACTGGAAGCCGTGCTGAGCAGAAAGACCGAAAAACTGCAGGTAATCAACTTTTGGGCTACCTGGTGTGCGCCATGCATCAAAGAACTGCCCTATTTTGAAGAAGTGAATGAAACAGCAGCTGACAAAATAGATGTGACACTCGTATCTCTCGACTTTGCCGATGAGTTTGAGAAGCGGGTATTGCCCTTTGTAGAGAAGCGCAGCCTCCGGTCACAGGTGTTGCTATTGGACGAGATAGACTACAACTCATGGATCGATAAGGTAGACCCGAGCTGGTCTGGCGCGATTCCTGCTACATTAATTATTAACCCCTCAAATGGAAAAAGGAAGTTCCTGGAAAAAGAACTGAACGAAGGGGAGTTGAATTCGTTAATTGAAGAGATTTTAAACTAAACCTGAAAGCTATGAACTATGTAAGCTCAATACTTATAAGCGCTTTTCTTTTGATAGGGGGCTTTACGGCTGATGATGCCGGAGTGAAGGTAGGAGATACCGCCATAGACTTTAATCTCAAGAACGTAGATGGCAAAATGATTTCTCTGAAGTCAAATGCAGGCGCCAAAGGCTATATCCTGGTATTTACCTGCAATACCTGCCCTTATTCTAAGATGTATGAAGACAGAATCATAGACCTTCATAATAAGTATGCCGGTAAGGGATATCCTGTGCTGGCCATACAGCCTAATGACGCAGGCAGATCTCCGGGAGATTCTTATCCAAACATGCAAAAACGAGCCAAGGAAAAGGGCTTTCCTTTTCCATACGTACTGGATGAGACTCAGGAAATCACAGAAGCCTATGGCGCAACCAATACTCCACATGTGTATATTCTGAACAAGGAGGGGAATGACTTTAAAGTGGCTTATATCGGTGCCATTGACAATAACAGCCGTAATGCCGGTGCTGCCACACGCAGGTATGTTGAAGAAGCCATTGACGCCCTCTCAGCAGGTAATAACATAGGTACTACTGATACCAAGGCCATTGGTTGTACCATTAAATGGGCGAACTAAGTTGCAAAACTTACGATTAGTTAATAGTTGACATACTGTGGTTGTTGACTATTAACTAATGACCAGGCTACACCTGAGCTACTTCCATCATTTTAAGGATATCATCCAGATACTCTCTTGAATTGGAGAGTCGGGGTACCTTGTGTTGTCCTCCCAGTTTGCCTCTGCCTTTCATCCACTGGTAGAAGGTACCGGGCTCTGCTTTGTGCAGGATTGGCAGACTCAGTGCCATATTGCGATAGCGTTTGGCATCGTAATCTGAGTTGAGCTCCCGTAAGGCAGCATCCAGCTTTTGGGTAAATTTTTTGAGATCGTCCGGATCTTTTTCGAATTCTACCACCCATTCATGGGCTCCTTTTTCATCTTTAGCCAGATACCTGGGAGCTGCTGTAAAGTTGTTGATCATGGCTCCTGTTTTTTCACAGGCAATCTCAATGGCTTTTTCGGCATTTTCTATCACCACCTCTTCACCGAAGGCATTGATAAAATGCTTGGTGCGACCTGAAATTTTAATCCGGAAAGGATCTGTTGAAGTAAACTGCACCGTATCGCCTATCTGATACCTCCAGAGACCTGCATTGGTTGAAATAAGAATGGCATAGTGTTCTCCGGCTTTTACTTCATCAAGCCCTACTACCTTAGGAGAAGGCTTGTGTATCTCTGCAAAGGGGATAAACTCGTAATAAATGCCATAGTCCAGCATCAACAACATATCATCCCCGTTTTTTTGATCCTGCAGTCCAAAGAAACCCTCTGAGGCATTATAGGTCTCCATGTACCGCATTTGATCTGATGGGATGAGGCTTTTGAAGATATTGCGATAGGGCCCGAAAGCTACTGCTCCATGGAAGAATACTTCCAGGTTAGGCCATACTTCCAGTATATTGGAAGCTCCTTTGATCTCTATGATCTTTTGTAGCAGTACCAGAGTCCAGGTAGGTACGCCTGAAATACTGGTAACATCTTCCTCCATCGTCACACGGGCCATCTTGTCAATCTTCGACTCCCATTCATCCATAAGAGCGATATCCAAAGTCGGGGTCCGAACGAACTTGGTCCAGTAGGGTAGGTTAGACATAATCACTGCCGATACATCTCCGTAGTAAGAGTCTTTATTGACATCGAAGTGATTGACCTGCTGGCTACCACCTATGGTGAGGCCTTTGCCATCGAAAAGAGTCGTATCGGGGTAGTTATTGCAATAAAGCCCCAGCATGTCTTTGCCTCCTTTGAAGTGGCAATCTTCCAGGGCATCGTAAGAAACGGGAATGAACTTACTTCGGGCATTGGTAGTGCCTGAAGACTTGGCAAACCATTTCACATCAGAGGGCCAGAGCAGATTTTGCTCTCCTGTCATATTGCGCTCTATGTAGGGGTGAATGTCCTCATAGGTAAAGGTGGGGATCATTCTGCGGTATTGCTCAGCTGTATGAATGTCTGCGAAGCCATATGTGCGTCCAAACTCAGTATTCCGGGCCGTAGTGATCAGTTTTTTGAACAATTCCTCCTGCACCTCAAGAGGGTATTTCATGAAAAGCTCAATTTGGTGCATGCGCTTTTTCATGACCCAGGTCAGTATGGAGTTGAGTATGGCCAAGGTGCGTGTGTTTTAGATCTTTCTTTTCAGCTCAAAATGCCTTCCCAGATAGACTTTCCTTACCTGCTCATCTGCTGCCAACTCCTCTGCGGTACCTGCTTTCAGCAATTTACCTTCAAACATGAGATAAGCCCGGTCTGTAATGGAAAGTGTTTCCTGTACATTATGGTCTGTAATCAATATACCAATATTTCTGTCTTTTAGCTTAGCTACGATGGTTTGAATTTCTTCAACCGCAATCGGGTCTACCCCGGCAAATGGTTCATCCAGCAAAACAAACTTGGGATCCACTGAAAGTGCCCTGGCAATCTCGGTTCTTCTTCGTTCTCCGCCAGACAAAACCTGACCCTTATTTTTCCTTACATGGGTAAGGCTGAACTCTTCCAGCAGGGCTTCCATTTTTTCCTTCTGAACCTTTTTGGGCAGCTTAGTCATTTCCAGCACTGCCATGATATTCTCTTCTACCGTCAGTTTGCGGAAGACACTGGGCTCTTGCGCCAGATAGCCAATACCGCGCTGTGCCCGTTTGAACATGGGTAATTGAGTGATCTCTTCATCTTCCAGAAAGATGTGACCTTCATTGGGCTTTACAAGACCCACAATCATATAAAAGCTGGTGGTTTTTCCGGCACCGTTAGGGCCGAGCAGTCCCACAATTTCACCTTGCTCCACCCTGATAGAAATGTTGTTGACGACCTTCCTCTTCTTATAGGTCTTCACCATGTTATCAGCTCGCAGTATCATAGGCATCAAAAATAGAGTATATCAATTTAACTTCTTGCCCCTCTCTGAAAATTGAAGGGAATAATTCACCAAACCTTGGATTTTACTTCGAAAACCAGGTATTGGCAAGCTGGTTTGGCTACAAGGAGTGCGCCACTATTGATGAAAGACTGCTTTTTTGTGATTCTTTAACAAGCCGGGATATGGCCCTGACTCAATCGAACTTGAGATCTTTTACAAAGAGCTGGAGCGACCTGTGGCCCCTGAAGTCATTTTCTTCAATGGTATAGGCCATATGAAATTTCATACCACAATGTACCAGGTCATGGTACTCTGCCAGGCCGAAGCCGATTACTTCGTAAACAGCATCGGTGCCCTCCTGCTTTACCTGAAACTTAAGGTGCTGGTCTTTGAGTACCTTTACATTCACAGCATGAAGGTTTTCACTCACAAATACAGGTTGCATATTCTGCGGACCGAAGGGGCCCATCTGAGAGAGTACATTGTAGAACTTGGTGTTGATTTCATCCAGAAAAATCACCGTGTCTACATTGACCGAGGGGGTCAGTTGTTCTTCGGTAATATCTCGTGAAACCACTTCTTCGAAGCGTTTTTTAAAGGCATCCACTTTATCTACATCCATGGTAACCCCTGCTGCGTACATATGCCCTCCGTACTGATCCAGGAGGTCTGCACACTCGCTGATGGCATGATACACATCAAAGCCCTGGACCGACCGTGCCGAGCCGGTCACCTTGTCATTAGATTCAGTGAGAATCACAGTAGGGCGATAAAACTTTTCAATGCAGCGTGATGCTACAATGCCGATCACTCCTTTATGCCAGTCTTCTTTATATAGTACGGTGGACTTTAAGTCTGAATTCTCCTTTTCGGCTTCGATCATCTGAAGGGCCTCTTCTGTGATAGAGCTGTCAAAGTTTCTGCGGGCGTCATTCTTGGTGTCCACCAGGCCGGCTAAAACCTGTGCTTCTTCCTCAGATCGTGACAGGAGCAGATTAACAGCTGCCCCGGCATGATCCATTCTGCCTGCTGCATTGATTCTGGGACCAATACCAAAAACAACACCTGAAATCGTCAGGTCTTTTCGCGAACGGGACAAATCGACCAGTGCTTTAAGACCCGGTCTTGGGTCTTTGTTTAGTTTTTTCAATCCGAAATAAGCCATAACCCGGTTTTCTCCGGTAATGGGCACAATATCAGAGGCAATGCTTACGGCCAGCAGATCGAGGTACTCATATAGCTGGCGTAGTGGTATATCATTTTTAATGCAGAAGGCATGCAAGAGCTTAAAACCTACGCCACAGCCGGAAAGTCCATCGTATGGATAGTCACAGTCTGAACGCTTGGGGTCAAGTACAGCAAGTGCGCAGGGAAGCTCATCACCCGGATTGTGGTGATCACATACGATTACATCAATGCCTGCTGCCTGGGCATCGCTGATGCGATCGCAGGCTTTGATGCCACAGTCGAGTGTGACAATTACCCCGAAGTTGTTGTCGATGGCGTATTGAATACCTTTTTGAGAAACACCATAGCCCTCGGCATAACGGTCAGGAATGTAAAACTCAAGCTGATCGTATACCTCAGACATAAAGCCATAGAAGGTGGTGACGGCCGTAGTACCGTCAACATCGTAGTCACCGTAGACCAGTATCTTTTCGTGTCTTTCAATTGCCTGGTTGAGGCGTAGTACCGCCTTGTCCATGTCCTTCATCAGAAAAGGGTCATGAAACTGATCCAGACTGGGTCTGAAAAAGGCTCTTGCCTGGTCGAAATCCCTGATATTTCGCTGTGCCAGCAGGGTAGCCAGAGGTTCGCTGATATTCAGCGATTGCGTCAATAACGCAACGATCTCATCATCCGGTCTGTCGGCCAATAACCACCTCTTCTGCATTCTATAAAATTAACAAAGAATTAACCCAAGCGCGAACGAAACAAGACTCTTTGTGAGTCAGGAAAGGGCGAATCTGCACCTGGGCATAAAAAAAGCAGTGGACTCAAAAGCCCACTGCTTGTTGATTGATATAAAATCTTATTAGTTATTCTGAGCTGTGCTGCCAATCACATCTTTCAGAGGCACTCTTTTGCCATCTCTGTAAGGTACGATCCAGGCATCTTCCACACCCATCTCTCTCAGATAGCGCTTCAGCACATTGGCATCCTCATAGTTTCTGAAGTTACCTACCACATACTTTCTCAGGTCTTGTGCTTCTTCCTCAGAGAAGTCTTTGGCCTGTTTGGCATATTTACCAATGTCCATTTTTCTGAAAGCCCCCACCTGTACTTTGAAAACCACACCTACGCTGAAATCTTCACCATTGATCAGGTCCGGATTGTAAACCGGCTTCTTCAATTCTTCCTTGAGGTTTTCGATTTCACGCTGCGATGCCTGGCTGGCCGCCTGCATGCGTGTGATTTCTTTTTGCTGATCACTAAGCTTTTTGTCTTTATCAGAAGCCTGCTGCTCAAGCGTGGCAAGCTCGCCTTCCATGCTTGCATTGGAAGCCTTCAACTGCTGGTGCTCTTCAAACAATAATTTGAAGTCATCAGCAGACATGCTTTTCTTCTTCTTTTTCCATTCTTTCATCTCTTTTTTGAGAGCCTTTTTCTCGGCCTTGGTCATTTGACCAAAAGCCATACTGGCCGTCAAAACTCCGATGAGTAGAGTAAAAAATACCTTTGACGTTTTCATTATAAAGGGTTTATGAGTAGTGTCTTAATTAAACGGTTGTACAAATTAGAACTTTAAAATCAGCTTTTCAAACTTCCAATCATATCTTCAGGCCTCACCCATTCGTCAAATTCTGCTGCTGTGAGGTAGCCCAGGTTCACAGCTTCTTCCTTCAGAGTAGTGCCGTTTTCGTGAGCTGTTTTGGCGATTTTAGCTGCTTTTTCATATCCGATTTTGGTATTCAAAGCAGTCACCAACATTAACGAATTGTTGAGGTGCTGTTGTATAGTTTTGTGGTTGGGTTCTATACCAACAGCACAGTTCAGGTCGAAAGAGACACAGGCGTCTCCTATCAGTCTGGCCGACTGTAATACATTGTAGGCCATCACGGGTTTGAATACATTGAGCTCGTAATGCCCTTGTGCTCCGCCTACTGATACGGTGACATCATTTCCCATTACCTGGGCGCATACCATGGTCATAGCTTCACACTGTGTAGGGTTTACCTTACCCGGCATGATAGATGAACCGGGCTCATTGGCAGGAATAATGATCTCGCCAATACCCGAGCGTGGTCCTGAGGCCAGCAAACGAATGTCATTGGCGATCTTATTCAGAGAAACGGCCAGTTGCTTCAAAGCCCCGTGCGTTTCTACGAGAGCATCATGTGCTGCGAGTGCTTCAAACTTATTCTCGGCACTTACGAAAGGCTGTCCCGTAAATTCTGCAATTTTTTCTGCTACCATTTGGGCATAACCCGCTGGTGTGTTGATGCCGGTACCTACGGCTGTACCCCCCAAGGCCAGCTCAGAAAGGTGGGCAAGTGTGTTTTTGAGGGCCTTAAGTCCATGGTCCAATTGAGAAACATAGCCTGAAAACTCTTGTCCCAGTGTCAGCGGAGTGGCATCCATCAGGTGGGTACGACCTATTTTAACCACATTCATCAGGCTCTCAGATTTGGCCTTGAGCGTATCACGCAGCTGTTCGACACCTGGCATGGTGGTTTCCACGATCATCTTATAGGCAGCGATGTGCATGCCGGTAGGGTAAGTGTCATTTGATGATTGCGACTTATTCACATCATCATTGGGGTGGATCACACTCTTACCTTCTCCCAGTGAATTACCTGCGATCACATGAGCGCGGTTTGCCACCACCTCATTTACATTCATATTGGATTGTGTACCCGAACCCGTTTGCCATACCACCAGCGGAAACTGATCGTCATGTTTGCCCTCCAGAATCTCTTCACAAACAGCAGAAATCAAATCTCGTTTTTCTTCGCTTAAAACACCCAGGGCACAGTTGGTGTGAGCAGCCGCTTTTTTCAGGTAGGCAAAGCCATAAACCACCTCCAGCGGCATGCTGGCCTCAGGGCCTATTTTGAAATTTTCACGAGAGCGTTGGGTTTGTGCACCCCAGTATTTATCGGCAGGTACTTTTACCTCGCCCATGGTATCTTTTTCGATTCTGTATTCCATTATAAGGTGTTTTTCTTTTCGAAGAGCCCAAAATTAGCCATCAGATGCTGAGATAAAAACTATTCGGTAGACGTTGTTCACCGAAAGCCAAAAAAAGCCGGAATACTACTTCGGGCGTTTACCGATAGCTGGCGTGCGTTCACCGATTTCTCTCATCGTTGAGAGGCCATGTGCCCGTACATTTGAATGTGTTTAATGCACAAAGGTTAAAAACAAACAACGGTCAAAACCAAAGGTCAAAACTCAAAAAACA
>DIYF01000035.1:53459-53959 GCA_002427745.1 Roseivirga sp. UBA6061
CAAAGGTCAAAACTCAAAAAACAACACTGTCAGAAGGTTGGTCCCCGAAAGACAGAAACAAAAACTCAAAATTATTAACAGGTCGGCTGGCGGCCCAAAAAACCGCCAGCATTTAAAAATCTTGAAATCATGGCTAACAACCCAAATAAACGCTACATACTCGGAGGAATACTGGTCTTAATAGGCGGCCTCCTGGTACTTGAGAATTTGCGAATTCTCGACAACATTTTTCCATATTATCTTTTCGATTGGTATTCTATTCCACTGTTGATCGGTATTGTGCTGATCACCACCAGAGACAAAGTAGGCTTTGGTATTGCTCTCACGATATTCGGCAGTATTTTTCTTCTGGAAGAAATGAGTCACTATTACAGATGGCGCTTTGACTTCTGGGATGTATTCGACTTCTGGCCAATCGTATTTATAGCCGTAGGTCTGTCACTTATTTTGCGCAAAGGGCGTCACAGTGACGGAGGCCGGAATCAAAAAAAAAAGTTTGA
>DIYF01000012.1:0-7251 GCA_002427745.1 Roseivirga sp. UBA6061
TGACAGATTTCCCCATTAGGTAGTGAATAGAAAGTGCTATTAGCAGCCGTGGGTTGAGGGGTGCATCGGAACGTGCTGAGTAGCGATTTCAATATGATTTAGGAAAGTTTTTTTTCCAAATATGAGGCATGAAAATTAGCGTTGTCCATACGCTAATTCCGGATTTTCAGGGTGATTATCGGAATAGTAAAAATTATACCTTGGTTCTTACAATTCGCCTTTTGAAGCAGGTGTCAGATTCTGTTAAGTGTTTTGATATAAGAGAATAAGTGGTTCTCTTACAGCTGGTTACATGTAAGTAGTTACGTTTTGGCATTGTGTTTTCAGAGCTTACTTGTCATTTAGCAGCATGAGAAGCAGGTGGGCAGATGACCAGCTGAAATGTCTGGCATTGAGTCCCTCTCCCGTTACAGGGTGATAGTTCTCGTGGATGGGAGCTCCTTTTTGCCCGAGTCCGTTGGCGTTTTGAATAAGCTTGTGAACTACCCTCTCAGCCGCTTCGGGTTTTCCATACTGCTCAAAGGCTCTGATGCCAAAATAAACCTGGTCCAGCCAGACAGGGCCTCTCCAATAGCCATTTCTGGGATTGAATTTGTGGTGATCTTTGGTAAAGGTGGGCAGGGGCACGTAGGTATTGAACTTTGCGGTGTCGAGCATGATTTTGAAAACGGATTTTGCTTGTTCCGGGGTGGCAATATTGGCCCACAGCGGGGTCCAGCCCTCAGTCCCTTCCACAGTTTTCAGCTCTGTTGAGGAAATCACCTTGTCGTAGAAATATCCGGCCTCCCCGGAATAAAAATGCTCTTGAACAGCCGCTTTTAAGGTCTCAGCCTCTTTGTCCAGTTGCTGCTGATCCTGTTCTCTTGCCAATACTCTGGCCATTTGAGACAAATAGTTCTTTTCTGCATAGAGATAGGCATTCAGGTCTACCGATTCCTGATTGAGCGACCAGCCCTGTTCATTGTTTTTCAGCATGACGGCATCATCAAACCTCACGGCATTGTCCATACCACTTTCCCAGGCTGCAGCTATGCGTGTTCCATCAGTGGAGCCATATTCGCAGAGTCCGTTTTGATCATGATCGCGATAGAGATACCACCATTGGTGATACTTCATTGCTTTGGGATACATCTCCTCCAGGAATGCCTGATCCCGGGTCGCCTCATATATTTTCCAGATAGCCCAGGCTGAAAGAGGAGGCTTGGTATCACGCCAGTTATTCCATGCCTTGTTGCGATAGATTACATCGGGTACCATGCCCATGTCGTCCTGGTAATCATACATTACCCGCATCTGATCTTTGGCTAGCTCAGGAGCAAACCGAACCAGGGCTACCGCGTGTTTCCATGAGTCCCATGACCAGACCCCATGAAAGCCACGATAGGCATAGGACGGAAAAAGGCCGTTATAATGTAAATCCTGCGCAGGGCTACGCCAGTTATTCATCAGGGTGTTCAGTGCCTTGACGGCCACCACATCATACTCCGGATACCTGAGGTCAAGCACTTTATCGAGGTAGCCATTCCAACGATCTGCATTGGCTGCAAAGAAGACTTCCGGGTTTTTGAGAGCCTTTTTAATATTTGCCTGGTCTTGCTGCTCCTCCTCGGTATCAAAATATACCGATGTGGTATGGTAGAATGCTATTTCTTCTCCTGGCGACAGTGTATGTGGCCTGCCAATGCGGAGGCTATAAGAGTTTTGATTTGGTTCTGAATGCGTCTTTATGTCATAGATACCTTTTTCAAAGCTGAGTTTGGCAAGTCCCTGCTCTTTTAAAGGAATCAGAATAGTGCCGGTGTCAAATGCCTGATCAGAGACTGTGTAGCAGGAACCTGTCCAGTTTTGTAAGAAGCTACGCTGCCTGTCACCTGTATTTTTTACAGTTGTTTTAACCAGAGAAGTGCGGTCAGACACAAAGATCAGCTCCATTGCTACTGATAGCCCTCCCAACTCAAAAGACTGCCAGAGCTTACCGGGATAGTAATGCGTTTTCAGGGCAGATGTCTGATTGGTATGCAGACTTGCGCCAGTCTCAGAATCCAGCAGTTGTAACTGACTCAGTCCTGCGCTCATCCATTCACCATTGCCCTGGGTCATCAGGAAAGGTCCGGGAAAGGTGCCGGCCTGACCCTCTTCCGGCAGAGCGAAACTGTGCCAGGCACCCATATCTGAGAAGCTCGAAAGCCCGTAGTGCCTAATGGAGTCCGGAGCATTTCTCAACGCCAGTACGTCCGGATATTTCTCCTGTAGGGAAGGTGCGATGACTTCATCGGCATCAGGTGTATTGCAGGCCATGACTGCCAACATCAGCGTAGTGATGCCCAATAGTTTAAAAAGTGAATTCATGATGCGGTTTGATTTATGAGCCTATGGCTTCCTGTCGGATGGCCTCGATATCGGCAATGCTGGTAGCTACCTTCTTACCCAGTCTTCTCGCACCATCTGCCGTAATCACAAAGTCTTCTTCTACCCGCATGCCCCCGAAGTCCTTATAATCTTCCAGCTTATCATAGTTCAGAAAATCCATGAATTTGCCTTCATTGCGCCAGATATCGATAAGCTCAGGAATCAGATAAATACCGGGTTCTACAGTCAGCACGAAGCCTTCTTTCAATGGCTTACCCAGGCGCAGTGATTTCAGACCAAACTGGGTACTTTTGGGCACACCATCATAACCTACCTGTACCTCTCCCAGGTTTTCCATATCATGTACATCCATGCCCATTTGATGGCCAAGCCCATGTGGGAAAAACAGAGCATGCACTCCCTCGGCCACTGCTTCCCGGGTATCACCTTTGGTAAGACCGATTTGTTTGAGCCCGTCAAAAATGGTAGCGGCAGCCAGTAAGTGTACATCTTTATAGGGTACACCCGGCTTCATAGCTGCGATGGCGTTGTCGTGTGACTGTAGCAATACGGAGTATACCTCTTTCTGCTTTTGGCTAAAAGTACCGTTTACGGGAAAGGTACGCGTCATATCACCGGCATAATGACTGCTGGTCTGGGCACCGCTGTCACAAAGCAGCAGGCGACCTTCCTCTATCACATTGCCATGGTAATGGTTGTGCAGGGTCTGTCCGTTGGTAGTGAGGATTATAGGGAAAGACAGCTCTGCTCCGTTCAGCAGGGCTGTGCTGTTTACCACACCACTCACCTCATACTCCATCATACCGGCTCTGGCAGTTTTCATAGCAGCCAGGTGCATATCAGAAGTGATGTCCACTGCTTTGTCCAGCTCTGCCAGCTCCTCGGCTGTCTTGATTTCTCTTTGTGCCACAATGGCTTTGATCAGCTCCTGAGAAGCTTTGCTATCTACTTCTGCGATAGCCAGCCCCAGCCAGTGATGCAACTTGACCGTATGCTCATCCCGGTAGGGAGGAAGAAAGTGAATGGTCCTTCCCTTTTGCTGTGCTGCCTGAAGGGCTTTGATTACATCATTGTGAGGAGCAGTCTGAGAGATACCGGCCTCAGCCGCCATCGCTGCGATAGAAGGTAATGGTCCGGTCCATACGATATCATCAACGGTAAGCTCATTGCCGTACACCGTGGTGGTATTCTCGTCTACATCGATGATTGCTGCCAGTGAGGCCTGATTTAGCCCGATATAATAGAGAAAGGAGCTGTCTTGTTTGAAATGGTACCAGTTGTCGCGGTAGTTCATTCCGGCTTCTTCGTTGCCCAATAGCAGGATAATTCCTGAACTCACTGATTGACGAAGTACTTCTCTGCGTGCTGTATAGGTCTCTTTGCTGAACATCTCTCTTGATTTAATTTTTCGGCTTCCGTGCCGGATTATTGATCAAATTTGGAAAGCCTAACTTCCAAATTCTTTAGCGCTATTTCAATTTCTTTCAGGTGCTTTTCTGCAATCGCAATACTTTCCTTTTGAGTGGTAGTGGGGGCAGAGGTGGTTCCGTACAAAATACCCCTCACCCTGCCGATTCTGCGACTGACGGATGGCGGGGCGAATTCTGCGTTGTCTGAAATAACAGATCGACCGTTAAGGCGTTTGTCCAGATGCTGGTAAGCCTGTTTTAATTCGTAAATGCTCTTAACGAGGGTTTCATTGTCATCTCCCTGATTGAGTGCTTTCTGTTTTGCCTTTGCAAGGCTTTCAAAAGCTTCCTCAATTTTTGCGTTGATGTTGTCTGCCTGCAGGTCCATTTGCGAGACCTTGTTTTGGAAATCATACAGTGCCTTTCTGTCTTTTGCCGGCAGGGTGGTATTGTTGAGAGCAACTACCTCAAAGCTTCGTTTCTCACCTAAATCAGTCCATACACCGTTGTCTGATCTGGCCATTTCAACCGTGTAATTTCCCGGAGGAACCAGCGGCCCTGCGGGGTTTCGACCGGCTCTGGTCTGCTGATAGCCAAAAGACCGTAAGTCCCAGTGAATACGATGAATACCTTTTCTGTCTCTGCCGGTAATTCTCCGAACCAACTGACCATTGGCATCCCTGATGGTAAAAACAATGGCTGTACTTTCCTGCTCGTTTTCAGCTTCCAGTTCGCTCCAGGTAGGATAGGGAACGGGCTTCCCTTCTTTAATCAGGGCGGCTTCCTTTCCTTTTCTTTCCCGGCTTAATGACTTCGGTGATTGTGATAACCTGTATGTAAAAGCAGCACCGTAGCGGGGGTTGGGAGAAGTATAAAAGCTGTGCCCCATAGCGTAGCTGTCCGGGCTTTGCTGCACAAACTGCAGAGCATCGCTTACAGCAAAAAGGTGAGCATCTTTGTTGCTTACTGCTTTGGTAGCCTCTCTCAAGTAGGAATAATCGTCCAGAATAAAGAAGCCGCGTCCGAAAGAAGCTGCTACCAGGTCATCTTCGCCCTGGTGAATTTCAATATCTCTGATGGGGATAGTAGGGATGCCTCTTTGAAATTTGTTCCATTGCTCTCCCCTATTAACGGAGTAGTACATGCCAAACTCGGTGCCCAGAAAGAGAAGCTCAGGACTGATATGGTCCTGATAGATGGTCCAGGCAAACTCACCGGCTGGAATACCAGATGTAATGGATGTCCAGGTGTTTCCCTTATCAGTACTCCTTAATACATAGGGCTTATAGTCGCCATATTTATGGTAATTGAATGCGATAAATATCTCATTGGCATCGTGGCGGGATGCATGTACATCTGATACATAGGCTCTGGCCGGTACACTCGGGAAATTCTCAATAAGCCTCCAGTTTTCGCCATTGTCTTCCGTAATTCTCAGAAGTCCGTCATCCGTACCCACCAGGATAAGTCCTTCCTGAACGGGTGACTCATCTAATGCTACTATTGACCCAAGCGGGGAAGTGAATACATTTTTGAAGATGGCATCTACAGACCATACCTGCCCCATCACCTCTTTCTGGTTACGATCTTCCTGCCGGGTCAGGTCATCGCTGATGGCGGTCCAGGTGTCACCACGATCATCACTTCTGAAAAGCTTATTGGCCGCAAAATAGAGTCTTTTATGATGGTGAGGACTGATCAGCAGTGGAGAATCCCAGTTCCATTTCAGAGCCGGTTCTCCATCACCGGGCTGTGGCTGGATGTCGATTTTTTCACCACTCTTCTTATCGTAGCGCACAATGCCTGCATACTGATATTGAGAATAGACAATGTTCTCATCAGTCGGGTCTACTCTGGTCTGGAAGCCATCTCCTCCCAGTGTAAAGTACCAGTCACCATTGCGAATACCATTGGTATTGGTTGTTTGGGAGGGGCCTCCGAGGGAATTGTTATCCTGGGTACCGCCATAGACATTGTAAAAAGGCCTGGCATTATCGATACCCACGCGATAAAATTGAGTGAGTGGCATATTATCAGTGAAGCCCCAGGTATTCATATTGTCCCAGCTCTCATAAATACCCCCGTCACATCCAATCATGATATAGTCAGGGTTGTCAGGGTCGAAAACTACTTCATGGCTGTCGACATGTTTACGGTTTTCATTGATGCGCTGAAAGGTACTGCCGCCATCTTCAGTAATATGAGTGCGCATGTCTACCGAAACCACTCGGTCGAATTGATTGGGATCAGGGAAGAGCTCCATATAGTACTGGGCATCTACCACCATGTAATCACTTTTCTTAACCCAGCTTTCACCATGGTCACTGGAGCGGTAAAAGCCTTTGGTCTGATCTGTGCCGGCTATGAGGGCATATACTACTTCGGGTTTCTGGGGGGAAATAGCCATGGCAATTCTTCCCAGGTCGCCTCCGGGCAGACCCTTCTTTAAAGGTTTCCAGCTCTTGCCGGCATCGCTCGATTTATAGATGCCTCCTTCCGGCCCTCCGGCTATCAGAATACCGAAGTGCCTTCTGCGCTGGTAAGAAGCTGCATAGAGAATATCGGGGTTCTCAGGGTCCATCACCAGTTCTGATATTCCGGTGTTTTCACTTACATGTAAGATGCGTTCCCAGCTCTTTCCGCCATCAGTGGTTTTGTAAAGACCCCGCTCACCTCCGCCAGACCACAAAGGTCCCTGAGAAGCAACATAGACTACTTCAGAGTCGCGTGGATCAACAATGATTTTACCGATGTGCTCAGAGGTTTTTAAG
The DNA here is from genome assembly GCA_002427745.1 of Roseivirga sp. UBA6061. Lineage (GTDB taxonomy): Bacteria > Bacteroidota > Bacteroidia > Cytophagales > Cyclobacteriaceae > Roseivirga. The sequence continues at coordinate 6,551 of DIYF01000012.1, forward strand.
CCCATATGTTGCCAGGTTTTACCCGCATCTACGCTTTTGTACACCCCATCACCATAACCTACTGATCGCTGACTGTTGTTTTCTCCCGTGCCCAGCCAGATTACGTTGGGGTCGTTGGGATCAAGGGTAACAACCCCGATGGAAAAGGAGCCATAGCGATCGAAAATCGGTTGCCAGGTAGTGCCGGCATTGACTGTTTTCCAGACATTACCGCTGGCCGTAGCGACATAGCGAATGCCGCGGTTCTCCGGATGAACCGCAATATCGGTGATACGACCACCGGTATGACCCGGGCTGAGATTGCGAAGGGGAATCGTTCCGTATTCAGATACCTCCAATACCGGCTTTGCGGCAGTCTGTTTTTTTCTGCGCTGTGCTTCCGAGGGGTGGAAACACACTATGCCCATAAACAGCAGGGCGAGGAAAGTAATCTTCTTCATAGCTCCGGGTTTTATCTGATTATTTATTTCGGCTGAGATCGTTGCCGGATTTACTTCTGGGGCCTGCCTCCATGTTTTGATGCAGATAGCGTGTCAGCAATTCTCTCAGGTGTCGTGAGGTATTTTGTCCTTCATAAATTCCATGCGAGCGGTTTGGGTAAGCCATCATGGAGAAAAATTTATTGTGTTTGATCAGTTCATTGATCACCACTTCGGTATTTTGGTAATGCACATTATCATCTCCGGTTCCGTGTACCAGGA
>DIYF01000012.1:7314-22504 GCA_002427745.1 Roseivirga sp. UBA6061
ATCTCCGGTTCCGTGTACCAGGAGCAAATTGCCTTGCAGGTTTTTGGCGTGGGTAAAGGGAGAACCGTTTTTGTAATTCTCGGCATTCTCCCAGGGCAGGCCCATATAGCGCTCCTGGTAGATATTGTCGTAAAGCAGTTGATTACCTACAGGTGCTACCGACATGCCCGTCTTGTAAATCTCCGGATAGCGGAACATCATGTTCAGGGTCATGGAGCCACCACCGCTCCAGCCCCAGATGCCTATGCGGTCTTCATCTACAAAATCAAATCTCTTAATAATGGCTTTGGCGCCTTTGGCCTGATCGTGGGAGGCCAGAATACCAATTTGTCCATAGACGCTCTTGCGCCATTCTCTGCCTCTGGGGGCGGGGGTTCCGCGATTGTCCATGCTTATCACGATGTATCCTTGCTGGGCCAGCATCTTATGCCACAGGTAGCCGGACCCGCCCCAACGGTCCAGTACAGTTTGCCCGGCAGGTTCTCCATACACATGGAAGAGTACAGGGTATTTTTTTGTCGGGTCAAAATCATGGGGTTTGATCATGTAGGCGTCTAGCTCTACGCCATCTCCAATGTCTACTTTGAAAAATTCAGAAGGTGTTTTGGCCAGGCCTGCCACTGCTTGCTTTACGCGGGTATTCGCAGCCAGTACGCGTTGAACGGTATGACCGGGCAACGATATCAGGTCGATGGTTCTGGGCTGATCAAAGCTCGAATAGGTATGAATGGCCCATTTGGCATCCGGAGATATCTGGTAGCTGTGAGTACCTGCTTCCCCGGCAGGAGACAAGCGCTCTGCCTTTCCTTTACCATTGAGTCTGGAGCGATAAAGATAGCGTTGCGTGGCATTGTCAGGCGAGGCGATATAGTAAACCCAACCTTTTTTCTCATCGAGGTGCTCAATGGATACCACATCAAACTCCCAGGGAGTCAGTGTTTTTGCCTCTCCGTCTTTATTGATTTCATAAATGTGTTTCCAGCCATCTCTTTCGCTCACCCAGGTAAAGGACTTTCCGCCTTTGATCCAGTTAAGGTCTCTGTGAAGCTGAACCCAGGCTTCGTCTTTTTCTGCCATCACCAGTTTTACCGCTCCTGATGAGGCATTGGTAAGCATGACCTTATTGGTGTTTTGCTTGCGGTTCAGTTGTTGAACTATCAGCTCTTCATTATCAGCCCAGTCCATACGGGCGAGATAGTGCTGTCGCGGATCACCTTCTATGTTCATCCATTGCGTAGCACCTCCGGTGATATTGACCACCCCGATTTTAGCAGCGGAGCCATCCGTGCCAACCTTCGGGTATTGTATGGGGATGGTACGGGAGTAGACCGAATCAGTATAGTTGATCATCAGGAAATCCCGAATGCCATTGGCGTCCAGCTGCCAGTAAGCAATACGCTTGCTGTCAGGGCTCCAGCGGAAACCGTCCTGCTGGCCCAGCTCTTCTTCATAGACCCAGTCGAAGGTACCATTGATGATTTTTACCGACCCGTCCTGTGTGAGTTGCGTGATCTTGCCGCTGGCCAGATCTTCTACATAGATATTGTGTTTTTGCACATAGCCTACCTTGGTGTTATCCGGGGAAAACTTGGCGAACATAAGTGTAGAGGGCTCCATCTTTGCTCCCATCTGGGTGAGATTCCAGTTTTCCAGATCCAGCACCCAATAGTCTCCTTTCGTATTGGTTCTCCATACCCGAACCGTATTGGTGAAAATGAGCATCTTCTTTTTATCGGGAGACCAGGTGTAGTTGCTGATGGCCAGAGGGCGGTCAGCTCCGGAAGGAATAAGGCGTTGAGCCGGAATAAGTACAGAGCGTGCCCCTGTGGAGGTTTCATAGCGAATAATTTCGCGGGCACCGGGAGTACCCGGAGCACTTTCCAGGGTGGTATAGGCATCTCCGTTTTCTATCCAGCGGGCCGGGCCAAACCTCTCCTGACTGAACTCTCCTGAACTAAAGATACGTTCCAGGGAGAGCATTTGCGGGTCGCCCTGGGCGTATACTGTTGAGGAAAAAATCAGTAAAATCAGTATTGCTTTCAGGCTTTTCATATCAGTTTTAATCTAAGTTTGAGGTTATGCTATCTTAAAATAAATCCGGTTTTTAAGGGGTCGTCCGGATCAATGATCCACTCGTTTTGTCCTACTACATGGGCGTTACCCTCTACTTTGGGAATTACCGCTTTGAAGGGGCCGTAATCGACCTCTTTAACCACCGAAGCTTTGAAGGTGGTACCGAGAATGCTTTCTATCACAAAGGGGGTATCTCCCACACCTATTTCGTTTCTGGCGTGGTGTATCGCCATGCGACCAGAAACCCCCGATCCGGTGGGAGAGCGGTCTACCTCACCTTCTGCAAAGATGCAGACATTGCGACTATGGGACTCACCGGTGGTTTTCTGGCTGATGAAAATGGTGCCATACAGAAAGCTAAGGTCAGCTTCAAAAGGGTGATCAATGGGTTGATCTGAGTTCATTACCGCACGCTTGATGGCCATGCCTTTCTGAATGTGCTCCTGTACGTTTTCTGCAGATAAATCGATACCAAGTTTGTCAGCATCTACATAGGCATAAAAGGCTCCCCCATAAGCGAGGTCATAGGTCACTGTGCCCAGTCCTTCTACTTCTACCTGAAGGTCGAGTGCCACAACAAAAGAAGGCACACAATGGAAGTGAGTGCTTAGTACTTTTCCACCTTCGATGTTGGCATAGGAGATAATACGGCCACAGGGGGCATCAATGGCCATACGGGTGACAGGTTCGCTGATTTCAACCCAGCCCATTTCCACAGCCAGTTTGGTAATGGCAATGATAGCATGGCCACACATGGTGCTGTAACCCTCGTTGTGCAGGAACAGAATTCCGAAATCCGCTTCTTCATCATTGGGGGGAAGCAGAATACAGCCGTACATATCAGCATGGCCTCTGGGCTCAAACATCAGTGCAGTGCGGTACTCATCGTGATTTTCTTTGATATACCTGCGATAGGCCAGTACAGAATCACCTTTCAGCTCAGGGAGTCCATCGAGAATTACTCTCAGAGGTTCTCCTCCTGTGTGCATATCAATACTTTTGATGCTGCTCCAGCCTTTGTGGGCGGGATAATCCTGTTGGTTCTTTATGTTGTCAAAAACACTCATGCGTATCGTTCTACAGCCAGTAAAGGTGATGTAATGGATGGGGTTTCACCTGATATTTCTTCGGCCAGCATCTGACCGGTTACAGGTCCGAGTGTCCAGCCGAGCATGGCATGGCCTGTGCCTACCAGCAGGTTTTTGTAGCGCTTTGTTCGGCCTATATAGGGTAGTCCGTCAGGGGTGCAGGGGCGCAAGCCGGCCCAGGGTTCTACTTTTGAGAAGTCCTCATCTCTGAACTGAGGCATAAAATCTTTTACTCCTTTGATAATGCCCTGTACCCTTCTCTGATTTACTTCAAGCTGAGTACCGGCAATTTCCATGGTGCCTGCCAGGCGGAGGCCATGCATCATCGGGGTAGTGGCGATACTCCCTTCTACCAGAATAGAAGGCATTTTAGGCATAACGACAGGCCTGGGCAGCACTATGCTATAGCCCTTGCCGGCTTGTAATGGAATATCCACCTTTAGCTGCTTCATCAACAGAGGAGTCCATGCTCCTGCTGCCAATACATATTCGTCAGCTTTTAATTCTCCTTCGGAAGTAATCAGCCGGTCTATCTGACTGCCGTTGTGAACGATTTGTCTGAGCGTGGTATTGAACCGGATATCAATACCAGAGTCAGTCAGACGCTCTTTGAACTCCTGCATAAACAAATGGGGCGTCATCCAGCCATCACAGCCAAAATAGACAGAGCCAACGGTATTGTATTCTACCTCTGGCTCCATTTTCTCGGTTTCCTCCCTGGTGAGCATTTCTGCTTCCAGTCCGAAGCTTTGTGCCATCTTCACAAGCTCTTCTTCGTGGTGCAGGGCGGCTTCTGTTTTGCAGACCATCAAAAGGCCGGGCTTATTGTACCCCGCTTCAATGCGCTCGTTCTGTAGTATGTCTTCATAAAGCTTCTGACTCTCCACAGTGAGCGCATTCAATACTTTGGCTGATGCTTTTACGCGGGTATGTGTAGCTGCTTTTTTGAAGAGCAGTCCCCAGCGGATCAGGTCGCGATTAAGACGGGGCTTGATGTAAAAAGGACTTTCAGGATTGAGCATCCATTTCAACCCCTGGTTGATAATGCCCGGAGAGGCTAAAGGAATAATATGACTGGGGGAAATGTATCCGGCATTCCCAAAGGAGCAGTTATCGTTCCCGTCAGTGTTGTCAATGACGGTCACGGCTATCCCTTTCTTATGCAGATAGTAGGCGGTGCTTAATCCCACAATACCTGCCCCGATTACAATTACCTTTTTCTCACTCATTTTTTCCAACTTCCGACTTAAAATCAAATCACCTGGAACCCGTATGCATAAGGGTCCTCATCATCAATTACGATGGTGTTATAACCTGTTATTCTTGCCCAGCCTTCGATACTGGGTACAATGGCATCATACTCACCTAGTTTGACCACATCTTCCACACGCCCTGTAAACTGACTACCTATAATACTTTCATGTACAAACTGATCGCCTTTCTTCAGCTTGCCCTTGGCTGCCCACTGTGCCATGCGAGCAGAGGTTCCCGTACCACAGGGAGAGCGATCAATGGCCTTGTCTCCATAGAACACTGCATTTCTGGCCGTGGAATTCTCCTGAGTAGGCGCTCCGGTCCAGAGCACATGGCTCAGGCCGCCAATGGTATCGTTTTGAGGGTGGGAAAAGCTGTGCTCAGCATTGATCCGTTCCCTGATTTTCTGGCTCCAGCCAATCAGTTGCATGGCGGTGTAGTCTGCCATGTCCCTGTAGTTTTCCTGTGGATCTATGATCGCGTAGTAGTTGCCTCCATAGCTTACATCTACAGTAAGGAGTCCTAATTCAGGGCATTCTACTTCAATGTTCTCCTTGGCCAGGTAAGCGGGCACATTGGTAAGTTTTACCGCAGTGACCTTGTTGCCTTCCTGTCTGTAATCTATGGTGACCAGACCGGCTGGTGTTTCGAGCCTTAAATGCCCCGGAGTTTTGGGAGAAACCAGCCCTTCTTCAATCATAATCGTGACCGTCCCGATTGTGCCATGGCCACACATAGGCAGGCAACCACTGGTTTCAATAAAGAGCACCCCAATGTCATTGGTAGGATTGGTAGGAGGGTAGAGAATACTTCCCGACATCATATCATGCCCCCTGGGTTCAAACATCAGACCTTTGCGAATCCAGTCAAATTCCCGGAGGAAATGCTGTCTTTTTTCACTCATGTCGGCTCCGTCAAGCAGTGGGCCGCCTCCGGCCACCAGTCTTACCGGGTTGCCGCAGGTGTGTGCATCTATGCAGAAGAATCTTTTACTGTTCATTTTATCGTCATTGCGAGCAGAGCGAAGCAATCTTGTTTTCGCCAGGCCCATTCTGTCACTCGCATTTGAGGCCGTGTAAAAAGTTGAAGGCGCGTCATCATGAATCAAATGAAGTGATCTCCATCTTCGGCTCGATGCCTTTTGAGGAGATTGCTTCACTGCGTTCGCAATGACGAGACGCTTTTTCACAGAGCCACCACTTCGAGTGCTCTATTTCTACTATAGGCCAGAGGCCTTTTAATCTAGTTTTAAATCACCCGGCAAAGCCAGGCGATTGATCACGTATATCGTTAACCCATTAACCCATCATTGTCAATCTTCCTCATCACATACAGAGCAGCACTCAAATCTTCCAGGGCATGGCCCACAGATTTAAAGAGTGTTATCTCCGCCTCATCAGTTCTGGCGAGCTGTCCTGCTTTACACAGGGTCTTTAGCTCTCCCTTGATTTCCTTCTCAGTAATCACGCCTTCCGCCAGGGGGATAGCTAAGTCTCCTGATTCTTTCAATGCTCCGGGGTGATCGATGAAGACTGAAGATCGTTTCAGGGCGTCATCATCAGTTTCGCGCATATCCGGTCTGTAGGCTCCTACAAGGTCCAGATGCTGTCCTGGTGTCAGCCATTTTCCCAGGACCAGGGGTTCCTGGCTCAGTGTAGCCACTGAAATAATATCGGCCTGTGACACTGCCTCTTCCAGGTTAGTAGCTACTTCTATCTCCATTGGAAAACCCGACAGTTGTTCTTTGACTGCCTCCGCTTTCCCGGGGTTCCTGCCCCATATCAATACTCTTTTGATAGGTCTCACATGATGATGAGCCTTAATCAATTCAGGCGCAAGGGCTCCTGCTCCTACCATGAGCAGGGTAGAAGAATCCGTTCGCGAAAGGTAGAGCGAGGCAAGTGCTGAGGTGGCGGCTGTACGTTTCACTGTGAGCGTTTTCGCTTCCATCTGGGTTTTAACCAGCCCGTTTTTGGCGTCTATCAGTGTGTAGATTCCCTGAATGGAAGGCAGATCAAACTCACCATTGTAGGGCGAAACGGTTACTGTTTTAATACCCACATATTGGCCCTTGCTCCAGGCAGGCATGAGCAGTAAGGTTGAGGTGTTTTCCCCTACACCGTTCTCATATTCATAATGGTGTCGCTGGGGTACCGTAAACTCCCCCAGAAAGGCCTCTTTGAGTAGTGGAAGAAACTCCGTATAACCAAAAACTGCTTCGATATCGTTTGCTGAAATAAACCTCATGGATCAGCTTTTCTTTTTATCAGCGATGTAACGTTTAATCACCTTTTCCAGCAAGGGCAAAGTCAGCGTACCCTGTGAAAGGAGTGCATCATGAAATTCACGGATATCGAAATCGGCCCCAAGCTCCCGGGTGGCTTTCTGTCGCAGCTCTTTGATTTTCAGCTCACCTATTTTGTAGGAGAGTGCCTGAGCCGGCCAGGTGATATAACGATCTGTTTCTGTCGTACACTCATGGATAGACAGTGCTGTGTTAGAGGCCAGGTAATCGATTACCTGTTGTCGCTGCCAGCCATAGGCATGAATACCGGTGTCTACCACCAGCCGACAGGCTCTCCACATTTCGTAGGTGAGTCTGCCAAAGTCTTCATAAGGTGTTTCGTACATGCCCATTTCTACACCCAGGTATTCTGAATATAATCCCCAGCCTTCTCCATAGGCAGAGATGTACATATTATTCCTGAATCCGGGTAAGCCTTCCAGTTCTTTCGTGAGGGCTGATTGCAGGTGATGGCCGGGTACGGCTTCATGTAGTGTAAGCGATGGCATCACATAGAGGGGGCGGCTGGGCAGGTCATAGGTATTTACCCAGTACTCTCCCGGGCGCGTGCTGTTGAGCGGTGCTCCGGAATAGCGTCCTCCCGTGTATTTAGGGGCCAGGTGAGGTGCTACCGGCTCAACAGTGTAGGGCTGACGGGGTAACCTGGTAAAGAGAGCAGGCAGTTTACCATCTGCCTTTTTGGACAGATAAGCGGCAAAAGAGAGTAGTTCCCGGGGAGTTTTAGGATAGAACTGAGGATCCGTTCTTAAAAACTCAATAAACTCTCTTCTTGTCCCATCGAAGCCGGCTTTTCTCATCACCGCTTCCATTTCCTTTTGTATGCGTGCCACCTCTTTCAGCCCCAGCTCATGTATCTCTTTCACGGACATGTCCAGGGTGGAAAAGTGATTGGCGCGTACCTGGTAATATTCGGCACCATTGGGCCAGTGGGCCGCTCCTATGTTATCGGGTGCGTTGGGTATATACTCATTGTCAAAGAAGTTTTTGACCAGCTCATAACCGGCCAGCGCACCCAACTCAACGGCCTCCTTGGCTTCTGCCAGTATGCGGGATTTATCGCCTTCAGAGAAGGAGTTGGGAATATTCTGAAATGGGGCGTAAAAAGAGCTTTGCCGGTAATCGTCAACCAGATGGGTATTATAGGTGACATCATAACCGTCCAGAATGGCCTTCGGTTGGGCAATCCCCAGTGAGAGGCCTTTGCGCATCAGGTTGATATGCTGTTGAACGTAATCCGGGAAAGCCCTAAGGTCGCGCATGTAGTTGTCATAATCTTCTACACTGCTAAAGCGATACCTGCGAGGCCTGCTGACGAAGCTCATATGAAAACCGGCATCTACCAGAATAGGATTCAGGTAGCTCTGGTACTTGTAATTGTCTACATCTTCCTGAAGCCTGTAAATCATCAGCTCCACACTGATCTGATCGGTAAATTCCATCTCAGAAGTGTGGAGCTTTTGAAGCCGGGCGATCATGCTTTCTGCAAACTCAGCCCGGTTTTTAAAATCTTGTTCTGTGTACCTTCCTAAAGGGAACTGCTCTCTTTCCTCCTCCGTCAGAAAGCTTTTTTCTTCGATTTCCGTCAATATGGAATCAAGGCCTGCCCCGGTAGGCTGGCAGGCTGCGAAGAGCCCGAAGGTCAACAGAACAAGTAATATTCTCATGGTTTTACGATTTAGTACGTTCTCCGTTGACCAGTCGCCAGATGCCCAATGGGTTGTCTCGCTGAAGTTCCGCGGGTAGTAACCTGTCCGGCCAGTTTTGGTAGCTGACAGGTCTCGTGAAGCGACTAATGGCAGTAGTACCTACAGAAGTGTATTTGGCATTGGTACTAGCGGGATAGGGGCCACCGTGATGCATGGCTGGACAAACTTCCACACCGGTAGGAACTCCATTGAAAAGAATACGACCCACTTTCTGTTGCAGGTTTTTTACAACTGTGTCATTTTGGGTCAGGTCGTTTTCTGTAGCTACCAGAGTGCCAGTGAGTTGTCCCTGAAGGCCGGCTGCTATCAGTTCCATTTCAGCAGCAGAATCACAAACTACCAGGAGTGTAAACGGTCCGAATATTTCTTCATGAAGCCTGGGGTTTTCAAGAAAGGCACTTGCACTTACGATGGCGGTCAGGGCACGAGCTGTATTACCTTCTGCTTTTTCCGTATTGCCCTCATGTGCAACACCGGCTTCGTTAAGTAATGCATCTCTGTGCTGGTAATAGCTTTCCGCAATTTTGGCATTGAGCATAGTGCCGGTAGCACCCGCCAGGCCATCAGCCAGAGATTTGCTAAAGGTATCGAGCGCTTCGGATTTTACTCCTACGAGCAGACCCGGATTGGTGCAGAACTGACCTACACCCAGTGTGACAGAGCCAGCGAATGATTTCCCCAGACCTTCAGGATCTTCACCCAGTTTTTCCGGCATCAGAAAGGTCGGGTTAATACTTCCCATTTCAGCATAAACCGGAATGGGTTCTTCACGCTGGTTGGCCAGATCGAAAAGGGCCCTGCCTCCTCTCAGGGAGCCTGTAAAACCTACGGCCTTTACTCCGGGGTGTTTTACGAGCTGTTGACCTACAGGAATACCTCCGTTTACCATGGAGTAGACACCTTCCGGCATCCCTGTTTTAGCTGCAGCTGCCAGAATGGCTTTAGATACCAGCTCGTTGGTGCCCAGATGCGATTCATGACCTTTCACAATTACGGGGTTACCGGCTGCCAGTGCAGAAGCGGTATCTCCGCCTGCTGTAGAAAAGGCCAGTGGAAAATTACTGGCTCCGAATACAACCACCGGTCCGATAGGAATCTGCATCATGCGCAGATCAGGCTTGGGAACAGGAGCCCTGTCAGGAATGGCCGTGTCAATGATGGCTTCTACCCAGGAGCCTTCACGTACCAGGCTGGCAAACATCTTCAGCTGGTTGCAGGTTCTGCCGCGCTCACCCTGAATCCTGCCTGCCGGTAGCCCTGACTCTCCACAGGCGCGCTCTACCAGTTCATCTCCCAGTGCCATGATTTCATCTGCAATGGCGTCCAGAAAATCTGCTTTTGCCTGGTTAGAAATGCTTTGGTAAGCCTGAAAGGCTGATACCGCTTTGTCTACTGCCTGGTTGATTTCATCAGTGCCAGCAACAGCAAACGACTCTGCAAATGCAGAGCCGTCTACCGGATTGTATGAAAATAATGTCTCTTCGCCCTGGCCAGAGGGAGTCGAGCCAATAAAGTTTGTTCCGTTGATCATATGTTCTTTTCCTTATCTCTTTTCAGGGTGTTAATCCCATCGTCAATCATTTTTGAAACTTAATTACGCCCCGTTTCTAAAGGGTGGTGAGTTAATCATATCAGAACTCCCTTCGGGGAATCAAAGGGCGAAATCAGCCTTTACTGATACCTCTTATAACTCAGACTAAAGATTCAGATAGTCTGGTAGCTCAGGCCTGTTTTTCAGACCCGTTTCGATGATATTGACTACCCTTGCTCTTTCTTCTCCCATCAGTGGCAGGCGAGGAGCCCGTACGTTTTCAGTACCAATTTCGGTATACACTTCTGCCAGCTTGATATTCTGAACCAGTTTGGCATTGATATCCAACTCCAGCAAAGGCAGGAACCATCGGTATATTTTCAAAGCTTCTTCATATCTACCGGCTTTGTGCAGGCGATAGATAGCCACAGTTTCTTCAGGGAAGGCACAAACCAGTCCGGCTACCCAGCCATTGGCTCCCATGAAGATGCTTTCCAGTGCCAGTGTGTCCACTCCGGAAAGAATACTGAAGCGATCACCAAAGCGATTCTTCATACGCGTAATGTTTGATATATCCCGCGTAGATTCTTTTACTGCCTGAATGTTTTCGCATTCGCTCAGCTGCTCGAACATGTCAAGCGTCACTTCAATTTTATAGTCAACCGGGTTGTTGTACACCATGATGGGCAAATCCGTAGAATTGGCCACGGCCTTGTAGTAAGTTACTGTTTCATGGTCGTCAGCTTTGTAGCGCATAGGAGGCAACATCATCAGGCCGCTTGCTCCGTTTTTCTTTGCCTTTTCTGCTGCCAGAATCGCTCCTTTGGTAGTTTGTTCGGCAATATTCATGACTACAGGTACCTTACCTTCCACCATAGAGACAGTGGCTTTGACCAACTCGTCTTTTTCATCCTCCATCAGAGAACTGGCTTCTCCCAGGGTACCTCCCAGAATAATGCCGTCAACACCTGCCTCTAGTTGTGCTTTGATGTTGGTTTCAAACATGGCCAGATCCAACTGGTCATCTGCTGTAAATTTGGTAGTGACCGCAGGGTACACTCCTTCCCAGGCTACTTTCATGGTTTCTTTTTTGATTCAATGTTTCTGTCGGTTGACCAGAATTAGTTGCTGATTTGCCGCCCTGAAACATGAGCTGTTCTTTTGCTTTTGTCTTAACAAAGGTATTGGGCCTCATTAGCAATTTCATTTCGAATTTTTACTAAAACTGATATGATTTTAACATATTTACTTCTACTGAATGACTTTATCAGATTAAATCATATCAATGAAGGCGCTTCCCTTTAAAATTCCCAAGACAGAACAGAACTCCTTTCACGTGCAGATAGATCAAGAGCCTTATTTCTACGACACCCTGCATCAACATCCTGAAATTCAGCTAACCCTGATTCTGGAGAGTTCGGGGAGTCTGATTTATGGAGATTACCTGGGTTCGTTTGCAACGGGGGATATCTTTGTCATTGGTCCCAATGCCCCCCATGTATTCAGAAACGACCCTGAATACTATGAGAATGAAAACCTGAGTGCCAGGGCTATGACCATGTTTTTCGATCAGCATACTTTTGGAAAAACTTTTTTGGAATTGCCCGAAGCACATGGTCTGTCGAATTTTATGGTAGCCGCAGAACGGGGTATGCAGGTCAAGTCAGAACAGACAGCTGAAATGTCCGGGATGATTCGGGAGGTGTTTGAAGAAGAGGGTTTAGGGAGAATTATTCTGTTGCTACAAATTCTGAATAATCTGTCGAGACCAGAATGTTATGACTTTTTGACCAGTCAGTTGCAGGTAAAAAGACTCAATGAAGCAGAAGGTCAGCGACTGAATGACATTTTCCGCTTTACCATGCAGGAGTATACGAGACCCATCAGGTTGGATGAGGTGGCGTCTATCGCCAATATGAGCCCTTCGGCTTTTTGCCGCTATTTCAAACAACATACGCGGAAAACTTACCTGGATTTTCTCAACGAATACAGAATTGGCCAGGCGTGTAAGCTGCTTACCAACCGGGATAAACCGGTTTCCCAGGTTTGCTATGACGCTGGCTTCAACAACCTCTCGAACTTTAATCGCAAGTTTAAGGAGATTACCGGAAAGACGCCTAAAGCTTACAGTTTGGGGGTAAGGTGAGGTTGTTACAACGAGTTTCAGGTTTTCATGACTTATGAAGCAAGCTTTACGGACAGAGTCCTGGTGTTCATTGTAAGTAACCGATTCAGTGAGTCCGTCTAAATCAATCCAAACCAGATAATGAGTGTACCTGCCAGACAAAGACCAATGGTCAGCCACTGATCAAAACTGCCTTTAAGGCTTTGTGTTTTCTGAATTCTTCTGATGAGAACGAGGATGTTTCGGGTACCCATGACCATTAAAATCACAAAAAATATTGCCAGGTCGTATGGCGCAACTGACCAATCAAAGAGGTATAAGGTTTCAATAATCCAGAAAGCTGTAATCAGAATAAAGGTATCGGTCACAAACATGCCTGCATGCCTGAACCCTTCGTTTCTTATAGCGACAATCCACATAAAGGCTCTTGTGATAAATACAAGGCTTATGAAAATGTAAATCAGAAATTCTGAATCCATGCTTAATTATGCTCAAACAGGTTGTCTGTCTCAATCTTTCCACTCTAACTCCCCAAACCCTTCCGGAGCTTTTCTGTGCAATGTGACCTGCTCGTAGCTGTAGATCAGTTTGATCAGGGTGGGTTCGTCAAACATGCGGCCCAGAAACTGAATGCCAGCGGGTAGATTACCTGAGGAATAGCCCATGGGCACGGTAAAAGCGGGCTGGCCGGTATGGGGAGAAATGATTTGACTATTGTCCCCTTTGTAACCGGAAAAGTCTCCGATTTTCGCAGGCGGGTTGTTCCAGGTCGGGTAGATCAGAGCGTCCACTTCATTTTCATCCATGGCGATATGGACAGCATCCCGGAAAGCAATACGATGCGCATCATTAAATGCATCCTGACAGGCAATACCATCAGCCGAAGGGTCGCCTGCTATTCCCTGAAAGTACCTGAGGTTATTCTCTATATAATCTGAGTATTTGCCGGTGGCGACCAATTCATCCAGTGTTTTAACTGGAGCCTTATCTCCCAAAGAAGCCAGGTAGTTTTCCAGGTCTGTCCGAAACATAGGGCACCACTGGTTCTGCCTCAGTGAATCGAAATCCTGAATTTCTACTTCTACCACAGAAGCTCCGGCTTTTTCCATATCGGCTACCGCCTGATTGAATAGCGCCAGAATTTCGTCAGAAGGCTCACCTATTTCGGTCAAAGCTTTTACAACCCCGATGCGGGCTCCTTTCAGACCGTCTTTTTGCAGGTACTGTGTGTAGTTTTCCGGTATCTGGCCTTTTGCATGAATTGTCAGGGGGTCAGCCGGGTCGTAGCCTGCAATGACCTCAAATACTCTGACAGCATCTTCTACTGTTCTGCCCATCGGTCCACCGATGTCATTTCTTAAGTACAGCGGAATGATACCATCCCGACTGGTGAGCCCGAGGGTAGAGCGCAGGCCCACCAGTGCATTGTGGCTGGACGGCCCCCGAATGGAGTTACCTGTATCAGTGCCTAACCCGATGGTGCCCAGGTTAGCGGCTACAGCTGCTGCAGTACCTCCGCTCGAGCCTGCCGTGGTATGCTCCAGGTTGTAGGGGTTCTTCGTTTCTCCGGCTATAGAACTGATGGAAACCATAGGACTAAAAGCCCATTCTGCCATATTCGATTTGGCCAGCACAATGGCTCCGGCTTCCCTGATTTTTCTTACCTGAAAGGCATCGTCTGGAGGCAAAGAACCCTTCATGGCCAGGGAGCCTCCGGCAGTCTGCAGGTCGTACGTGTCATAATTGTCTTTCACAATCATTGGCACACAATGGAGCTTTCTTAGCTGTCCTGACTCTTTAAATTCCTGATCCAGTGCTTTAGCTTTTTTAAGGGCATTGGCATTGATCACCACTAGTGAATTCATACCGGTAGACTGATCATAAGCTTCAATGCGATCCAGGTACTTCTGAACGAGTTCTTCGCAAGAGCATGATCCGCTTTCCAGTGCCTGATGGATTTGGGCAATGGTAAGCTCTTCAATTTTAATTTCTTCTTTTGGTGCACACTGACCAAACAGGAGCAGGCCGATGAAAAGTAAGGAGAATCGGGTTTTCATAGTCAGGAGGGGCTTACACCGGAAATTCGTGAGATTGGCATCAAAAAGCAACTGCCTCATCAAATTGGATTTTTATTGTGGGCCGCTTTTTAGCTCTTAGGCTATGTCCTTCATTACAAATGATTTACAAACAAACTCCGGACATAATTCTCTACTGCCACCTCCATTTATGGTCTCAGAGTAGACAAACTGTAGCCAGCGCGATCAATTCCTCGGCTTTGAGCAGGTCAGTATTCAAATAGAGATTAGTTTCCTCTTTGTGAAATCATGTGCCTGCTTGCGAACTCACCTTTGAAGGAATTCAGGGCGCTAAGTCACACTTCATCCATCAGATAAATTACCTATGCTTTCTAAATCTTCGACCAGATTAGCTTTTACCTTTCTCTGTTTTTTGTTCATCTCCGTTAATGCCCTTGCCCAGGAAATTAAGGGAGTGGTGAAAGATAAAACCGGGCCTGTTCCCGGTGCTACGGTGAGCATTTCAGATGACCTGGGCAGTGTGACAGATGCTGCCGGGAGGTACCAAATGAAAGTACCTGCCGGAGACCATCGGGTAAGTATTCGCTTTTTGGGTTATCAAACAAAAATTGTAACAGTGACGGTAGCTGACGGTGAAGTCTATCAGTTAGATGTGGTTTTGGAAGAGCAGGCAGCTCTGCTTGATGAAATGGTGGTAGTAGGGACCAGGGGGCAAACCCGATCGGCAGTAGATTCTCCGGTTCCGGTAGATATCCTGCCTGCCCGTGAGTTAATGAATAGTGGACAGACCACTTTTGACAAAGCACTGACTTATCGGGTGCCTTCTTTCAATTCTGTCCAGACTCCTGTCAATGATGCCACCTCCCTGCTTGACCCGTACGAGATCAGGAATATGGGGCCGAGTAGAACCCTGATTCTGATTAACGGAAAACGTAAAAACCTGAGTGCCTTGCTATATACGCAAACCTCTCCCGGTAGAGGAGAAACCGGTGCTGACATCTCGGCTATTCCTACTGCTGCTGTAAAACGAGTAGAGATTTTAAGCGATGGCGCCTCTGCCCATTATGGCTCG
>DIYF01000008.1 GCA_002427745.1 Roseivirga sp. UBA6061
CTTCCTTATCAACTTTGAAAATGTGCGGCTTGAATCTCCCGGTTTTGATAGTCAGGACTGGGGGGATTACGTAGCGGCCACGCTCATCCAACTGGACGACCCGGCAGCGATCGATGACATCAAAGCAGGTATGGAAAAGTACAGGGCTCTGCAGAACCCTGTGGGTGGTGACTGGGCCATTTCAGCTTTTGATTTCCATTCTATACACAATCTGCATTACAGCTCCGCCAATATTATCAATGGTATCTCAAATGACACCATGTCACCCGGCCGTATTGTGCTACCGATTATAGGGCTTCTGATGCTGGCGCTGGCTTGCTTCAACTACATCAATATGGCCATTGCCTCGGCTACTAAAAGGCTCAAGGAAATAGGAGTGAGAAAAGTAATCGGGGCTAACAAGGCCAGGGTGATTGTGCAATTCCTGGCAGAGAACATTTTCATGACCTTCTTTGCCTTACTACTGGGTATTATTCTGAGCGTAACAGTGCTGATGCCCTGGTTTGAAGGAATATCAGGTCTGCATCTGGACCTGAGCCTGATGGACACAAAACTATGGGCCTTTCTCATCATTTTGCTGCTTTTTACGGGTATTGCCTCAGGCGCTTATCCGGCTCTTTATATATCCAGATTTCAGGCGGTTAAGATATTTAAGGGGAGTACACGCTTTGGTAAGAAGAACCTCTTAACCAAGGTTTTTCTGGCCTTCCAGCTGATTTTGGCTTGTATTACCATTACCGGGGCAGTCACCTTTACACAGAACACCCAATACCAATCTGAACGAAGCTGGGGATATAATCAGTCTGAAACACTTTACGCTACCGTGTCCAACGGACAGGCTCATAACCAGCTGGCTGCTGCCATGTCGCAAAATCCGGATGTCGCTTCCATGGCAGGCACCACGCATCACCTGGGCAGAGGCTATAGTCAGGCCATTGTCCATTTGCCTGAGCGTGAATACGAGACTGTGGAGATGTATGTAAGCCCGGAGTACTTTGAAACAATGGGCGTAGCTCTTGTTGACGGAAGAACCTTTGAGAAAACGCCACAAAGCGATCGAACAGCATTGGTTGTTAATGAAACCTTCGTGAAGAGACTGGGTTTTTCGAACCCAATGGATGAGGTAGTAACCATTGACAGTGCACGATATCAGATTATTGGTGTAGTGAAAGACACACATGCCTATAACTTTGGTAATCCCATCAGGCCCACGATCTACAGAGTGGCTGTGAAGGACAACTACTACTTTCTGACCATGAGAACCACTCCCGGAAAGCAGGTGGAAGTGCTGGACGAGCTTAAATCTGAATGGCTGAAGCTTTTTCCCGAAGAGCCTTTTTTGGGAGGCCTGCAGGAAGACGTATGGCCGGGTTATTTTGAGCGGGTGGATAATTATGAGAGATTCAATAAGGCCATAGCCATGGTGGCTGTACTTCTGGCAGGCCTGGGCTTATATGGGCTGGTATCACTGAATATCTCTGGAAGACTCAGGGAATTTAGCATTCGCAAGGTTCTGGGAGCCAGTCACAAGCACATAGCCCGGACTATTGGCAGACAATACTTTGTTTTTACCCTGATTGCCCTCCTGATAGGGGCACCGGTAAGCTATAAACTGGTGGAGGCAGAACTGAACCTTTTGTTCGTATATGCTTTGCCTATGAACCTGGTTGGGGTAACCGTGGCAGTCATGGTGCTCCTGGCAGTCTTTGCCTTTGTAATCAGTACCCGTGTTTTCAAAGTATCCCGATCAAACCCCGTAAATGGCCTGAGGGTGGAGTGATCTCTTTTTTGATGAGCTGAGCTGATTCCAGAAAGACGATCTGTGTTTTTTACTCTTGCATGTTAAAAATATTTGACATTGTGTAAAACATTATTTTCACAGTATCCGTAATATCATACACAAAGTAAAAGTTATTAGACTAAACAACAGGTCTTATGTCTTATCAGGAAAAACGAAGCATCCTTAATATGATCAGTACTTTGCTGATCTCCGGAATCTATTTTTGGTACATATTCAGGGGAGACCCCACAGCAGGAATGTCCTCTGACGAACTGCTCTATTTCTGGGGTAAGTCTATTTTGATCCTTATACCGGTGACCATTGTGGCCAAGATCATTATCGCCATCGTATTTGCTGTGGGCAATACGGTGGCCACACGTGAGAAAATACCTTCTACAGATGAGCGCGATAAGCTGATTGAACTAAAATCGCTTCGCAATTCGCGGTATATGTTTGGCCTTGGCTTTATTCTGGCCATGGTGGCTCTGTCCATGAATATGTCGGTCAATGTTATGTTCGTTGTAATCGTCCTGGCAGGAGTCGTTTCTGAGATTGTGGAAAACGCATCGCAACTGTATTTTTACCGCAAAGGAATATAAGGTGGCCAAGCATCAGATCAGTAACAACATCAGAAAGCTCAGGTTCAATCAGGACGAAATGACCCAACAACAATTGGGTGATATGGTGGGTGTGAGTCGCCAGACTATCGTAGCCATTGAGAAAGGCAAATACTCTCCTACCCTGGAGCTGGCCTTTCGCATTGCGCATGTTTTTAACTTACCCCTTCACGAGGTTTTCTCGTATAACCCGGAAGATGATCATTGAGCACCAGACGATTGATTTATGGGGCAGACCGCTTTTTACCTGGGTCACCCTGGAGACACCCATGGAGCAGTCGGTGCCCCTTCCCTCTGAGGCCTGTTTTGCCTATATCATGGAGGGAGATAATCATGCATTGTCTGTAAAACCTGATATCAGGGCGGAGGCCGGTCAGATTATACTCTCCCTTTGTGGTAATACGGTGGGGCAGATGCTCTCAGAGCAGGAAAAAGGTCGCGTGAGCACAGTTGTGGTTCATTTTCATGCAGAGATATTAAAACAGGCATATCAGGATGCCCCTCCTGCTTTCTGGAAAGAACTGGAAGCACCTGTTGTTCAGTATATCGTACAAATGGCCGCTTCAGAGCTGGTAAAGAAGTATTTTGAAAGTCTTATATACCTGTTTGAATATCGCGAGGCCGTATCAGAAGAGATTTTGATCCTGAAACTGAAAGAGCTTATGGCACTCCTGATGAAAACGGATAACTCTCCGCAAATTCTGCAGATCATGAGGAGCCTGTTTACTCAGCGAACTTTTGGCTTCAAAGAGGTAGTTGACGCCCATATCTGTACCCCGGCTACAGTTGAAAATCTGGCCATGCTGACCAATCACAGCCTCTCCTCATTTAAGCGGGAGTTTAGGCGCATTTACAATGATACTCCTGCCAGTTATATCATGGACAAGCGGGCAGAAAAAGTGGCGAGCCTGCTTTCGGTATCAGATGAGAGTATCAGTAATATCGGTTACGATTGTGGCTTTACCAGTCCGGCACATTTATCCCGTGTTTTCAAGAATAAGTACGGTGTAACTCCCTCAGAATATCGCCTGAACCTCTCAGGCAAGTAATCGGACTTTTCAGATAAGCCCGAATGCCGGGTACTTCCCAACTTTGTAATACATAGTCTTACAGCAGAACCATGGTCTGAGGTCAGGACCGTGCCATCAGGCAATATGGATCGGCTGTTCTCCAGGCTGTCAAAAGTCAAATGTTACACTTGAAAAGAACAACCATGCAAATACTCATTTATAAAACCAGTCTGAAAACAAAAAAAAAGGTCAGGCATATACGGCCATTATTTGATGGCCACCCCCTGGTAAACGACTGGTCTGTCGATACAGAAGACTGCGACAATGTACTGAGAATAGAAGCACGCAAAGACCTGAGGTATACAGATATTACTTATCTGCTCAATGCTTTTGGTTATTACTGCGAACTCTTAAGAGACTGACGGTATGAAGGCGATTGTATATAGAAAGTACGGGTCTCCCGATGTTTTCAGACTGGAAGAGGTACAGAAGCCTGTTCCCGGTGAGGGGCAGGTGTTGGTTCAGACTCATGCCTCCTCTCTCAATGTATTGGATTGGCATCTGATGCGTGGCAAACCACTGTTTGTAAGGCTGGTAAAGGGTTTTTTCAGGCCAAAGAGTCAGATACTGGGCGCTGACGTTTCTGGTGTGGTGGAGGCTGTGGGACCAGGAGTTCGTGAGTTTGTGCCGGGAGATGCCGTCTTTGGCGATACTACACTGACGGGTTACGGAGGCTTTGCCGAGTATATTGCTTTACCAGAGTCCAGCCTGGTGAAAAAGCCGGATAATATCAGTCATGAAGAGGCCGGAGCCATTTCCATTGCTGCTATTACCGCATGGCAGGCGCTCAAGCATCAGGCAAAGCTACAACCGGGGCAAAGGGTACTGATCATAGGAGCATCCGGGGGTGTTGGTACCTATGCCGTTCAAATTGCCAGGGCGCTCGGGGCCAGAGTGACTGCTGTTTGCAGTACAGACAAGGTGGACCAGGCTTATGCATTGGGTGCTGATCAGGTCATCGATTATAAAACTCAGGATGTTTTCGCAAACAAGGGATACTACGATCTGGTACTTGCTGTAAATGGATATAACGCTGTGATCAAATACAAGCGAGCCCTGAGAAAAGGAGGTAGCTATGTGATTGTAGGAGGTACCGGAATACAGCTGATGGAAGCCATGTTCTTAGGCAGGCTGATTTTTGCGTTTTCCTCTAAAAAACTGGGAATATGGAATGCTGAACCGACTAAAGAAGACCTGCTGGAGCTGAGGAAACTTGTTGTTTCAGGCCAGCTTAAGACCATAATTGATCGCAAATATCCCCTGGCTGAAATGCCCGATGCCATGAAATATCTGGCAGAAGGTCACGCTCGCGCCAAGGTGGTGATCAGCATCTGTTCAGACTGATTTATAGCGCACTTCTTCACTTTTCTTTGCCTGGCCGGGGTTGGGTAGGTTCGATTGCGCTCCGTCATAGATGCAGAGCGTCAACAAATCGGGCTGAATTGAGGGGCCTTGTTGACGGATCATTCAAATAATCTAAAAGTGAAGAATATGAAGAAGGCGAAGATCAAGTTGTTAAGTGTGGTGGCCGTGTTGTTGGTGTTTGTACAGGCCTGTACCAATGAGCAGGAGGAGTTAGGTTTTAATGATGCCCTGGATGAAATCATAGATGATGTTTCAGTCACAGGGAATGGTATTGCTCATGAATGGACCGATCTGCTGCTGGAGCTGGAACGTTATGCGAGTGGCAGGCCGAATGCCTCGGCAAGGGCGCTGGCCTATATTTATCTGGCCTCCTATGAGACAGTCGCTCCCGGCATGGAAAATTATGGTTCTATTGACCGTGAGCTGAGAGGGCTTAGGATTGATGACGATGTACGGGCAGAAGAAGTAAACTGGCTTGTAGCGCTCAATACCTGCTTTGCAAGAGTGATAGATCACTTTTTGCTAAACCTGCCTGCCAGTTTTGACGGGGCTGTGGCGGCATTGGAAACTGAGATTGAAGGACAGCTGACAGAAGGAATGCTTGATGGACTTATCAGTGATTCACAGGATTGGGGC
Organism: Roseivirga sp. UBA6061; assembly: GCA_002427745.1. Lineage (GTDB taxonomy): Bacteria > Bacteroidota > Bacteroidia > Cytophagales > Cyclobacteriaceae > Roseivirga. The sequence goes on from DIYF01000008.1 coordinate 5,469, forward strand.
AATTACGTAGCGGATCAGATCATAGCCTATAGCCAGACGGATGAAGAAGCAGAGGCTCAGATACTCGACCCCCAGCCACTGAGTTATGAACCACCTGTCGGAGATGGTTTCTGGACTTACTCAGCTGACCCGGAACGCGCGCTATATCCGTATTGGGGTGAAACGGCCAGAACCTTCGTGATTTCACCACGACAGACCACCGCGGTAGACCCGATAGAATACAGTGAAGATCCCAATAGCGCCTATTTTGCACAGATGCAGGAGGTGTATGACGCGAATAACAGTGCAAGAGATGAAGCCGGGGAGCAGCTGTGGATAGCGGAGTTTTGGAGTGATGATGTAGAAGGCCTGATGATGAGCCCTCCGGCCAGACAGTTTGCTATTGCGAATCAGCTGATTGTACAATACAACCTGAGCCTGGAAGAAACACTTGGGTTTTATCTCAAGCTAGGCTTTGCCCTGAACGATGCAGCCGTTTCTGCCTGGAAGTATAAGTATGAGTTCATGGTGATGCGCCCTAATGTGTTTATCCATGAGTTTATCGATCCGGATTTTCAAACAAACCTCTACAGGCTGGTTGACTGGCCAAACCCGAGTTTTCCGGGATACCCATCAGGACACTCTACTTTTGCCTCTGCTGCCGGTGGTGTATTCATAGATATGTTTGGCAATGCTACCAACTTCACCGACAGGACCCATGAAGGCAGAACAGAGTTTCAGAGCAGTCCGCGAACCTATACAAGCTTCTCAGAAATGGCAGAAGAGAACGCATTTTCAAGGGTACCACTGGGTGTGCATATCAGTATGGATTGTGCGGAAGGGCTGAGACTGGGTTATGAGATTTCAGATGCGGTGAACAGGCTAAACCTGAGCTCCAGGAACCAATAGAGATCAAAAAGGACGATTTTTATCAATCAGAGTCAGCTTCCTATTAGAAGCTGACTCTGGTTTTTGGTTTTGACTAGCCGCACCTAAGAGACAAATGAACTTTACATTTTTAAGCATTGTGCACATCTGAAGAGCGGAAATTATAGATATCATATTATCCAGCGATCCTCGATGATCTGATGGGTGATAGCAGCACCTACTGTACTGCCATCTGCTACGGACCTGGCTACTCCACCGAAGCCTACACGTGAATCTCCGATAATGAAGAGGCCTTTTACTGTCGATTCCAGGTTTTCATCTACCTCATATGATGGACGACCAAAGTGCCCTTCAATCGTTGGTATATTCAGCTTCTCCGCAAAATCAACACTTTCAGTGGTTTTGGTATCAGGAAGGAAACCTCCTTCTCTCGCTATGGTGGTACCATCTTTAAGAACTACTTCATGAAGCATACCATCGTGATGGATGAGTTGTTGTATTTCCTGTTCTATTAACTCAATGCGATTAAGCTTCAGACTTTCAACCAAAGCTTCGTCTTGTACTTTTTCTCCATGTGTAAACACGATTACGTCCTTTGACCAATGGCCTATTACTTTGGCAAAGTGAGGAGCCGCACTGGCAGGACCGAAGACAGCCAGTTTTTTGTCAGCCCTCTCAAATCCATCACAAAAGGGGCAGGGGTAGGTGGATTTACCATAAGTCTCAGCAAGGCCTGGAATGCCCAGCTGCTCAATATGGTCCTTTTGGCCGGCAGCAAGGACAACGCGCTTACTTTGATAAGAACCAGATGGTGTACTAACGAGAAAACCGTTATCACTTGTATCTAATCCTATCGCACCTTCCCTGAGATAAGTGACTGCCTGATATTTTAGGAGCTGTTCTTTGGCAATGTTGAGTATTTCTCCCGGATGTACCCCGTCACGCGTAAGAAAGCCGTGAGAATGGGTAGTGACCATATTTCTGGCCGATTCGGTATTGAGCACCAGTGTTTTAATTCGGCTTCTGCCCAGTACAAGAGCCGCACTCATACCAGCCGGGCCACCGCCAATGATGATTACTTCATAATCTGTATTTGTCATTTCAAATGAGTCTTTGTTGAGACACAAAGGTGGGACGGGGATCTTTCTAATGCAACATTGTTGCATTTAATAAATGCCTTCTTTAATGTTTTTAATACGAACCTTTTCGTACATCAGTCGTATAGCTCCTTATACATAATCACATTAGGTAGAGATACAATGCTTTCAACCTTCAAAAGATTCAGCTTTCTCCTGCTCATTCTCGTCTCTTTACAAGCCAATGCACAGAATAGTAAGCTCTGGGGAGTTACCTCTGTAGATGGAAAACATGGCTACGGCACCATTTTTTACCTGAATCCTGACGGTTCCGGTTTTACGAAAGTCCATGATTTCCACAGCGAGCATGGCTACCCTTTTGCCAGCCTCACTTATAGCAAAGACAAACTCTGGGGTATGACGATGGGCCGTACAGGTACTCCTACTTCCAGGGCCCAATCTGGTCATGGTGCAATTTTTATTCTGGAAACCGATGGCTCAGGCTTTAAAAATGTACATGCCTTTAATGGCCCTGATGGTAGTATGCCCCTGGGTGAACTGATAGCTCACGGAAATCGCCTGTGGGGAATGACTAATCAGGGAGGGAGACACAATCAGGGAGTTATCTTTTCTATAAAACCTGACGGAACCGGCTTTCGAAAGGAGTATGATTTTGACAAAACCTCTGGCGCTATGCCCAGGAACAGTCTTTTACCCTACAAGGGAAAATTCTGGGGTACTACTTCTCGTGGAGGAGCTAATGGCATGGGTGTTATTTTTAGTCTGAATCTTGACGGAACCGGCTATCGCAAGGTCTATGATTTCGAAAGAACGAACGGAGGGGAACCCGAAAGCGGCCTGACACTCTATAAAGATAAACTCTGGGGTATGACCGCCCGTGGAGGCAGCCACAATGAAGGGTCTGTATTCTCCATTGACACTGATGAATCTGTATTAACAAAACATCATGATTTCGTATATCCTACCCTGGGAGACCTGGTTGTCAGCAATGGCAAATTATGGGGTATGATGTCGCTTCGTGGTGATCATAATGCCGGGGTGATTTTTACAATGGATGATAGTGGCTATAAAGCGGTCCATCACTTTGAGAAAACCAATGGTCGTTTTCCTGAAGGGAATTTGATGGAAAGCAATGAGCGGCTCTGGGGCATGACCCGGTTTGGTGGGGTCAATGATACCGGAGTACTTTTCTCCATCAGCAAAGAAGGCACGGACTTTCGTAAGATTCTGGACTTCGATACCTCTACAGGAGGAACGCCCTACGGCACTTTGATTGAGGTGCCTGCTTCTCATTAAAACTTAAACTTTCCGGACCGTTGTGACGGTTGGTTGAATCATGTCAAAATTGGTCATAATTGCCTTAAACCTGCCAGTCTTCTTGCCGTTAGGAAATTACGGAAGATCCTGATAAATCAGCATCAATAAGACATGGCTGAACTTTTTAAGAACATTTACAATACTGAGTTTCTCACTCGTTTCGCGGACATCGCCACTGAGGTGGTTCCCACCTTTCAAAAAGAAGAATTTCTCAAAACCATATTTGATACGGAATGGGAAGAAAGGGAGCTAAAGCAGCGCATGCGTCATATTTCCACTGCATTGCGCCCCCGTCTTTCACCGGATTATCACGAAAGTGTAAGTCAGCTCCTGGGCATTATTGAAAAGTATCAGGAGAAGGGAATCAGAGAAACGAGTATAGAGTTTATGTTCTTTCCTGACTACATCGAGCTCTATGGACTGGACCACTTTGACACCTCGGTAAGTGCTTTTGAAAAGGTTACTCAGTTTACCAGCTGCGAGTTTGGCGTAAGGCCTTTCATTATCCGCTATCCCGATGAGATGATTAAGCGCCTGACCAGATGGTCGCAACATGATCACCCTGCTGTTCGCAGACTCTCAACAGAGGGCTGTCGTCCGAGGCTTCCCTGGGCCATGGCACTTCCTGACCTGAAAAAGGACCCTGCTGCCATTCTGCCTATACTGGAGAAGCTGAAGTCAGACCCTTCTGAATCTGTGAGGCGAAGTGTGGCCAATAACCTGAATGATATTTCAAAAGACCACCCGGAACTGGTTCTTGATCTTGCTGATCAGTGGCAGGGACAGACCAAAGAAGTAGACTGGCTGATAAAGCATGCCTGCCGGACCCTGCTGAAGCAGGGCCACCCCCGTGCCATGGTACTTTTTGGTTTTGGATCAGTAAAGAACATCGAAATCCGGGACCTTGAGATTACGACAGGCCTGGTAAAGCTGGGTAGCGCCATGGAGTTTCGGTTTAAGCTGATCAACAAGTCAAAGCAGGAGGCCAAAATTCGTCTGGAGTATGCCATCTATTTCCTCAAAGCCAATAACAGTCTCTCGAAAAAGGTCTTCACCATCAGCGAGAAGCTATACCCCGCTGATTCTGTGACAGACATTACCCGCAAACAGCCTTTCAAGCTGATCACTACGCGTAAGCTTTACGAAGGAGGCCATAAGCTGGCCCTGATCATCAATGGTGTGGAACAGGACCAGCAGCTGGATTTTGAATTCAGACTTAAGTAGCTGACTCAGCGTTTATTCAGACCTGAGGCTCCTCACGGGGTTCATTCTGGCCGACCTGACAGCATGAAAGCTGGCAGTGAGCAGCGTGATAACCAGTGCACCGGCTGCTGCTACAGCAAAAACCCACCATGAAATGTCGGTTCGGTATTCATAACCGTTCAGCCAGCCATTGAACACGTAGTAAGCAATGGGCACAGCTATGAGGCATGATATACCCACGAGCCATATAAAGCTGCCAGACATCATTTTCCAGATACTGATCACCGAGGCTCCCAGTACTTTTCTGATGCCGATTTCTTTGGTCCTTTGCTCAGCCACAAATGAGGCAAGCCCCAGTAATCCCAGGCAGCTAATAAGAATGGCCATGGCAGCAAAGGTGCCCGAGAGTTTACTGATGCGTTCTTCTGCCGCGAAGTTTCTGTCATACTCCACATCGGCAAAGCGATAATCAAAAGGAATGGCCGGCATATGTCTGTTAAAAGTATTCTTAACCAGAGCCAGGGCCTCACCGGTACTTATATCCGGGTTCAGTCTGATGCTCATACAATCCATTCGGCCGCTACCAATGGAGTAAATGGTTGGTTGAACAGGGTTGAAGGGAGATTCGATCAGCATATCTTTGACAACACCAATAATGCGGAAGTTTCTCGCATAAGCCCCCTCTCCTCTCCTGATCACTTTTCCTACCGGGTTTTCAAGCCCCATATAGGCCACGGCTTTTTCGTTCAGAATAAAGGCAGATGAATCGGTAGCAAAGCTTCTGGAGAAGTCTCGACCGTCCACAAGCTCCCAGCCCACAGTCTTTCCGTACTCATGAGTGGCTCTTATGTCAGCAAAGCTATACTGTGCGCTGGGATCCTTGCCTTCCCATCGATAATCAGCACGTTGCGAGAAAATACCCGTCAGTGGACTGCTCGATTCAGACATGTCCACGATGGCCTGCTGTGCCTGTAGTTCAGTGCGCAGTAATTCATATTTACCATTAAAGTCGCTGGTATTACTCCAGACCATGATGGTGTTTTTATTGTCGAATCCCATGGGTCGGTCTTTGGCAAACTCAATTTGCTTTCTGACCAGCGCTGTGCCTATGATCAGGCTGACGGATACCGTAAACTGAAGTACTACCAATGCCTTTCTGAAATTGGTAGCAGAACTACCTCCCCTGATGCTGCCCTTCAGGGCTTTTACCGGTTTGAATGACGATAAATATAAAGCGGGATAACTTCCTGAAAGCACTGCTGCGATGCACATAAACCCAAAAGAAATCAGCCAGAAGTAAGGGCTGTCAAGGGGAATGGCAATGCTCTTACCCGCCAGGTTGTTAAAAGCCGGCATTGCCAGCATGACGATGCCCAAAGTCAGAAGAAATGCCAGCATGACCACCAAAGCTGACTCGGCAAAAAACTGCCCGATCAGATGGCTCCTGAGCGAACCGATGGCTTTGCGGATTCCTACTTCTTTTGCTCTTCGTTCTGATTGGGCCGTGCTCAGGTTCATAAAATTGATACAGGCCAGCAACAGCACAAAAACACCTACTATACCAAAGAGCCATACTGACTGGATAGCCCCTCCCTGATTAACTCCGTTCTTCCATTCTGATCTCAAGTGCCAGTCTTTCATAGGGTAAAGGGCCAGCTCGGGATGATAGGCCTGTTCGGCCGTGCTCAGGTGTGGTAATAGTGTAGCCTTGATGGCATCGCTGACTGAGCTCATATCAGCATTTTCATGCAGCTGTGTATATAGCTGAAATGAGCTCATGTTCCAGTTGTTTTGCTCAATGGCAGACCTGATCCAGCCCTGCGATTGGGCAAAAAGCTGCCAGGGTGCTATGAACTGTAGTTGGTGCAGACTGGAGTTTTCAGGCAGGTCTTCATAGACCCCGGTGACCATCACATCCATGAAATTGTTGATTTTCATAAGCTTTCCCGTGGCCTCCTCTTCTCCGAAAAAGGTTTTGGCCAGTGAGGCCGAAAGTATCACCGACCCAGGTTCTGCTAATGCATCGGCTGTTCCGCTAAGCATCTTGAGCGAAAACATAGAAACCACCTCCGGCCCCATGTAATTACCGGTTTTGGTGAACTTGTCATTTTCGTGAGAAATGATCTGCTCCTGTGGCCAGAAGGCGGTTGCCAGGTGCTTAAAGTGATCTCCGTGTTGGGCCCGTAATTCATTTTCCAGTGTTACGGGAACGGGCTTTTCCGTTACTCTCGAGCCGTCTATATCCCGATGTACCATCACCTGAGCAATGTGGTCATGATGGCTGTGGTAGTCATCAAAAGAGAGCTCATCATTGACCCAGAGGCCTATGAGCATAGTGGCCGCCAGGCCCATGGCAAGCCCGCCAATATTGATGATAGAATAACCTTTATTTCTCAGAAGATTGCGGTAGGCAGTTTTGAAGTAGTTGCGATACATATTTGCGTGAATTCTGTCCTGAAACCCGGGCTTCTCTGCTCTACTTTTGTAAAGAGAATACCGGACTAAATACCCATGACGATTCTGCTGAGATTACATTACACTCAGAATACACGCTACATAAGAAAGTAATATAAAGGCCCAAACAGGTTGTTGCGATAAATCTCGCATTACGAGATTTATGGAATTTTCGCTTCTCTAAGCCTCAGAGACTATGGTTCAATATCCATAACTCCTGCCAAAGGGAGCAAAGGCCAGCCCGGCCAGTTTAAAGTGCTGCACGCCAAAAGGGATGCCAATGATGGTGATACAGAAGATAATGCCACAGACTATATGCGTGAGGAATACCCAGAATCCACCGAAGATCAGCCAGATGATGTTGAGAGGAAGTGACAGGCAACCCGAAAGTGTTCTGCCTGGCTCTATATGCTGTCCGAAAGGGGCAAAACCCAGGATAGCCAGCTTAAAGCACTGAATGCCAAAGGGAATACCTACTATGGTAAGGCAGAGGGCAATGCCCCCGATAATGTACTCCAATGCGATGGCCCAGCCGCCAAAAACTATCCAAATGATATTCCCTATTAATGACATTGTTAAGACTAACGAACTTTTCTACCTGTTTAGTGACAAGTTAATGGTATACGGATGAATTGAATGATAAATGTTCTGTAACTGACTGTCAATCATACTAATTCTTAAGGGAGGTAAGATATTATCTGCCAGAGTCAATCCTCTCGCTCAGCTCATAAATATCATACAGGTTGTAGTCCCGCTCAATCTCCTCGTTGACATTGGGTACCAAAAACCTGCGTTCGGTGAGCCGCACCATTCGGGGGAAATACCGCTCAGTTTCATATACCTTCTGACCCTTTAAGAAAAAGGAAGTGATCGTTTTACTTTCAGTACGAGCCAGTTTGTTGGCTTCCTGATAACTGGTGATACTATTACTGACGAAGCCTGTTTTGTGCACAACAACAGTCGCATCACCTTCTGAATAAACATCCAGGATAGCACTATTCGTTAAACCATATACATAGTTGAGCTCATTGGCGGGGCCAAAACCCTTCAGGCTGTTTTTATGCTGATCTTCGTAGGAAATGCCTCTGGGTTCAGTATTGAAATCTGTTAAGCTGAGCTCTATCGTTTCCATGAGTTTGAAGTCGTTAGTTGCGTCATAGACGTAGAGCTTTTGTTCCAGGGGTAATGCCAGTACCAGTTCGTTTTTGGTGGAATTGAAAGATACCCTGGGCTGATGACTGGTATAAAAGAGATCGGAAGTCCTGTATATTGAGGTTTCAGGGTAAGTGAGAATGGGATTTCCGCTTTCGGCACCAGAGCTGAAAACACTGATCATGGAGGCTGTTTCAAAATGGTCGGGTTTTAATTTTAAGACGCCACTGCCATTATGATCAATCACCCGGATCAGCAGATTTTCACCTTCTGCCTGCATCACGGCCGGTGCACCATCAATATATCTTAAGGGGATGCTATAGCCGTTTGCTCCATACACAATTCTGTCTTCATAGGTCCAGTCATCGGTATAGGTAAAATAGACGGCAGGCCCATGGATGATTTTTCCATCACCAAAGTAGCCCAGCTCTGTCAGTCCACGGCCGAAATGTCCCGGTCCCTCTCCTGTCAGGTCTGCAGTGGTAAGGATGTTACCCTCCATATCCAGCTCCAGGCAGGCTTTGGTACTGGTAGCATAGGCCAGCAGCCGTTGGTTTTCGGCATCATAGTCTGTTACCTGTATGGCCTCAAGCTTGTCTATTCGAATAGAATCTGTTTTAACCAGGTCGTATTGGACACTGCCGGAAGATTGAGCCTGTCCGGTATTACCTGAGTCACAGGCAGTAAAAAAAACAGCGATCAGGGTCAGCAGTAGGTACTGAAAAAAATGTTTGGTCATGACAGTTGTGTAGAGTTACTCTTTGGTACCTAACCAAAGCCAGAGGTCATCTGTTAAAAAAGAAATTATCAGAAAAACGAGCCGTTCGCTCCTAGATGTTTTTGAACGATATAATCTCCTTGTTCTCTTTGCCTAATTCAAAAACAGCAGCATGGTCTGTATTACCCCGGTTGTCTTTCAGACGAAAAGTATGGTAGTAGAGCACTGTCTCGGCTCTTTCAAAATCTATGTTGAAAACAGAAAGGTTAAACTGACTCACTGCTGAGCCAAGCTGATTGATCGCATCCATCATGCGGCTTTCCTCCAAATAGAGGTCTGCCCGGATTTCCGAACTCAGTACATCCGCCTGCTTGATGCTTCGCTTCAATCGGGCATCCAGCGCCAGATAATCTGCCACAGTTGAAAGGCTCAGATCTTTTAACTGTTCTTCTGCCTCATAAATAAGTCGATTTACCTCTGCGGATACATATTGTTTTCTCATCAGGCTAAGCTGACTTTTGATAGTATCCTCAATAATGCCCATGGGTTGGTTGATGTCTTCACGGGCCAGCAGAAAGGACTCATTCACTTCCTCAAAGCTAAGAGGTGTATAATCTACACTTTCTCCGGCCTGCTCAAGTTTATCCAGAATAAAGGCCTGGATTTGCTCCTGATAGGTGCGGTCTGCTTTTCCCGGCTCAAAAAAGGTGAGGCTTAACCCAACGACCAGGGCAATCAGCAACAGGTTTCCGATGAGCTTCTTTTTGTTCATGCAGCTAATATACTGTTGAATTCAGTAATCACAGTGTCTGAGGCCCTCAGTCAAAAGAAAAGCCCGATTAATTTTAATTAATCACGGCCTCTCCTTTAGCGATAACGGGCTTATCAACCCGCTATATCAGTTCTGGCTCATTGGCCTACTCATACCTTAAAGTCCTCGAAGGGTCAGCCTTTGCGCTTCGCAGCGTTTGGTAGCTCACGGTGAGTATGGCTACTATAAATACAATACTGGCCGCTGCCGCAAAGATCGTCCAGCCCATACTGGTCCGGTAAGCGAAGTCATTGAGCCATAGGTCCATAAAATAGTAGGTAAAGGGTACTCCGATCAGCACTGAGATAAGAATGAGCCACATATACTCGCGGGAGAGCAGAAGCAGAATATTGGGAATGCTGGCCCCCAGAACTTTACGAATCCCGATTTCCTTTGTGCGCTGCAGGGCACTAAAGGCAGACAGACCAAAAAGCCCCAGGCATGACACAATGATGGCCAGTACAGAGAAAATACTGAAGACTGTACCGAACTGATCTTCCTTGGCATACTGCCGGTTAAAGAAGGTATCGAGATAAAAGTAGTCCATTGGGTTGCCCGGGAAAAAGTTATTCCAGGCTGCCTGCACCCGTTCTGTGGTCTGGTTTGGGTTGTTGGTTTGTAGCTTCAGCGAGAAAAAGGAATTACTGGCCTCTATCAACCTGTACAGAATAGGAGATACATTTGACTTCAGAGACATCTGATTATAGTTATCCAGCACCCCGACAATTACTTTTTCGATTCCCTCATGGGTGATTTTTTGTCCGATAGCCGCCTGAGGACTATCAAAGCCCAAAAACTCAACAGCTGCCACATTCAATACGGCAGCGGCTGTATCTGTGGCAAAACCGCGTTCAAAATTGCGACCTTCTACTATTTCAATGCCATAGTTGGGCACATAGTCGTAGTCGATACCCACATTGTAAATCGTTTTAAATTCAGAATTGGGCTGCTCAGCCCGTTTTGCTCCATTGGTCCAGAATATTTCATCGCCCGGTACATTGGTAGAGCTGCTGAAAGCTTGTATATCGGCCGCCCGCGTTACTTCATTTTTAAAGCTCTCCACAAAGCTTTCGAAGGGTACATCCTGATTGATAACGTTGGGCCCCTGTAAGACAAGCGTTTGTTCCATATCGAAACCCAGGTCTTTATTTTTAAGGAACTGGAGCTGCTTATACACGATAAAGGTGCCGGCAATCAGGAAAACCGAAGCGAAGAACTGAAAGGTCACCAGTACTTTTCTCAGAACATTTCCCTGCCCTGACCGGCTCAGTTTGCCTTTGAGCACCACAATAGGCCGGAATGAGGAAAGTACAAATGCCGGATAAATGCCTGACAGGAATGCACCGGCCAGGAATACGGCTATCACGATCAGCCAGGTACCCGAGTTAAAGATCAATACCAGAGACAGGGGAGAGTTGGTGAGTTGATTGAAATAGGGCAGTACCATGGCTACAATCAGCACGGACAAAACGGCAGCAATCAGGTTTACTATCACGGACTCTACAATAAACTGCCTGATGAGCTGGCTGCGAAAGGCTCCCAGCACTTTTCTGACCCCTACTTCCTTGGCGCGCTCCATGGATTTGGCTGAGGCCATATTGATATAGTTTACCCAGGCAATGACCAGAATAAAAATGGCTAGAATTCCCAGGAAGTATACAGACTGCGCATCCCCGTTTTCCTCAGGCTCAGACTCCTGCAGCAATTCCGAATTCAAATGGATGTCTGTAATGGCCTGAAGCGGGAACTCCTGAAGATAATTGTTCTCTTCAAAGTCGGCTCCCTTCAGGTCGTACAAGTAGGCTGCAAAGCGTTTGTCAAACTCCTTTGGATCTGTTCCCGGTTGCAGGCTAATGTAGGTATTGTGGTCGTACCAGCCCCAGCTCGTTTCTGAGCCTCCATTAGAAGGCTCATTGAGTGTAGCATGCGACAGTAACAAACCAAACTTGATATGAGAATTCTCAGGCACGTCCCTGACTATACCCGTGACCAGGTACTCTCCGGAAAGCCAGCCTGAGCCAAACTCAATGTATTTGCCCATCGGGTCTTCTGAACCAAAATATTTTCTGGCGGTACTTTCGGTGAGTACGGCTTTTTTAGGGGCGTCCAGTGCCGTTTCGATATCCCCTCTGACCAGTTGCCAGTTAAACACAGTAAGCCAGGAAGGGGTGGCCATCTGTACCTTTTCTTCGCGGAAGTTTTTGTCTTTGTAGGTGACAATGCCTGAAGCAGGGTAGGCAATGGCATATTCTTCTATCTCGGGGAAATTATCCCTCATGGCTTTACCTACCGCAGGTACAGCCGCGGCACACTTGTAGATGTTGACCCCGTTTTTATAATAGTTGTATTGTACCCTGTAGAGGTTTTCATGATTGGCATGAAACTTATCATAACTGCGCTCGAAGGTCACATACTGAAAGATGACCATACAGCAGGCCATGCCGATAGCCAGGCCGAAGATATTGAGAAAAGAAAAGACTTTGTTTTTGAGCAGGCTACGGAAAGCCGTCCGGAAATAGCTGGAGAACATAGTGTAAAGTTTTGAGTTTGACCGAATTACAAAATCGTAAAAAGCACGGCCAAAGTCAAACCGACTGGTTTTAAGCAAGAATCGCCTACGACTGCTTACCCCGGCAACCCGCCAAACGACAGGCTAAGCCCGACATAACCCTCATTGTCTGGTAAAGGCACAAATGTTAAAAGGGGCGTCATTCCCAGCTCGACTGGGAATCTGCGAGGTCAATTTTCAGCAGTGAATGAGATGCCAGGTTTTTTGCTTGTGCTGAAGCTCCGTCAACATGTAATCGCAGGAATGACAGGAAGATGTCTGAGACGACCACCTCAACTCCGACACCACCTGGATTCAATAGTCAAAACCTCATGGCTAAGCTTATAGCATGGCTTTGGGCTTGAGTTTGAGCTTGAGCGCTTTACCATCTCGTTTCAGGCTGATGGTCACCGGTTTCCCGGCCATTTGGATATAGCGATGAAATTCCGGGCGGCTGAAATTGCTCTTACCGTCAAGCGCGGTAATCTGATCCCCCGTCTTGATACCGGCCAAATCTCCGGCTGATCCGCTATGTACCTTTTTTACGGTAAAAACACCTTTCCCTTTTCTGATTTGCAAACCATCATGGTTTAACCTGAAAACTTCCCCGAAGAGCGTATTGGGCTTTATATACATGGTCTGTCGATAATAGTCGTATATGGTGTTAAAGCGCTTAAGAATATCGATACCCAAAATACCGTCTACCTGTCCATAGCTGCTGACCCCACGTTTTACCTGGGATAACCTTACCGCAAAATCTGTGAAAGTTTGCCCGAATACCTCGTAAGCCGGCAGTTTACTCACTTCATCTGTTGCTTCATTGTTCAAAGCGCGTGATGTGTAGGAATAGTGCTCTCCCAGGCTTTCTATAAGCTCATTTTCATTCACAAAAGGCGTGTTAAACTTGACGGTAGTGGCAGCGCCCGTGTCTACGAGGTAAGGGCCTGTTAGTTTCTCACCTGAAGGAAGCGTTATGGTAGCTGAAATGACAGGCACCCCGAATGGCCTCAGTGAGAAACTTTGTTTGGTCCAGCCCTCAGGCACTTCGAACCCTTTTCGGTTAAACAGAATAATTTCAGATTTATCATAGTCTATCTCTACGATAAAGCGGTTCAGCACTTCTGCTCCGATGATACCACTCAATGGGTGATCCTCATCAGACAAATGGTTGATATCCAATACGAGGAAGTCTGCATTTTTAAATATGACACCCTGAAGGTTAACTGACTTTACCAGTGTGCTTTTAATGTTTGTACTCCCGGAGGCTCCCTGTACATTTCTGCTGCCGGATGCTTCCAGACCCAAAGAGGATGCCGCTTGCTCAGATATGAGATTAGCAGCAGCTCCTGTGTCAAAAACAAAATGCAGAGGCTCGCTATCGTTGACCTGGACATCTATGTACATATGTCCGTTGATAATATCGAAAGGAATGACCGCTTCAGGCTCCTGAGCCCTGGCTTGAAAAACCAACAGACCCAGTAAGAGAATAGAAAAAAGCCGCATGGTTGAGTTTTTTAACTTGTAATGAGATGAGAGTAAGTGTTGTTTGCCCTTTAAGATACTCTAATCCACTGAGGGAGTTTCAGATATACCGTTAATCAGTGTTAACCCTTGCCGTGGAGGCGCATGCTACACTACACTTCCTGTGTATGAGTAAGAAGGTTCCAGAAAGTTTTACAAAAGGTTTATCGCTCAACCGACAAATAATATATCTTCGGCAAACTATACAGTCATGAGCGGTCGCAGAAAATTTATTAAGTCAGGTGTTTTAGGAGGTTTGGCCCTTGGGGCAGGAAGTCTCCCGGCCATATCCTGTGCTAAAGAGCAGGGTAGCGTAGAGAAACCCATCGTGATTTCCACCTGGCGACATGGAATGGAAGCGAATGCCGGAGCCTGGCCCGTACTTGCTGCGAATGGCAGGGCTGTTGATGCTGTGGAAAAAGGGGTAATGGTAACAGAGGCTGACCCTGATAACAGTACAGTAGGCATTGGTGGTTTCCCTGACAGGGACGGCAATGTGACGCTGGATGCCTGCATCATGGACGAATATGAGAACTGTGGTTCGGTGGCCTTTTTGCAGAACATTAAGCACCCTATTTCGGTAGCCCGCAAGGTGATGGACGATACCCCTCATGTTATGCTGGTGGGAGAAGGCGCCAGGCGTTTTGCTGTGGAAAAGGGCTTCAAGGAAGAAAACCTCCTGACCCCGAAAGCAGAAAAAGCATGGAAAAAGTGGCTGACCACTAAAAACTACAAGCCCATCATCAATGTAGAAAACCACGATACCATAGGCATGCTGGCACTGGATGCCAATGGCAATCTTTCCGGAGCTTGTACAACCAGCGGGGCTGCCTGGAAAATGCATGGCCGCGTGGGAGACTCTCCCATTATCGGAGCAGGCTTATTCGTAGATAACGAAGTGGGGGCCGCAACAGCCACAGGTCTGGGCGAGTTTGTGATTAAGATCTGTGGAGCCCATATGATTGTTGAGCTCATGCGACAGGGTTATCCTCCTATGGAAGCCTGTAAGGAAGCAGTGGAGCGCATTGTGAGAAAGTATCAGAAGGATTATATGGACCTGCAGGTAGGCTTTTTGGCATTGAGCAAATCAGGAGAATATGGTGCTCACTCGATTCATAAGGGTTTTGATTTTGCCGTAAAGAGTAACAATCAGAACGAGCTGATAGATGCCAATTCCTATACAGGCTAATAGCTGGGATTGGTAATGGGCTGGATTTTTCCGTAGGAGAACGAACGCCAGAGCCACTCGAAAGGACCATATCGGAAGAATTTTAGCCAGACGGCTGAAAAGACAAAAAGGAATATCCAGATTACCAGCACCATAAAGGCCTGAGCTGATCGGTCCAGATCTCCGAAGAGACCAAAGCCATGTCCGTAGAAGATAAAGGTACAGACGATGGACTGCATCAGGTAATTGCTAAGTGCCATTCTGCCTACCTGAGCGAACCTATTGAGTATTTTGCTGCGAGTGTTGGTCTTCACCACCATCATCACAATGGCGATATAGCCGATGGCCATGCCGATACTGCCCCAGTAGTTGAACTGTGAATAATAATAGAAGCTCTCCCTGAAACTCCAGTCGTAGTGGAAGTTTATCAAAACCCCGGCTACGACAAGCGGCAGCCCGGTGCCCATGCCATAAATCACCATCTTTCGATAGTATTTCTTGGATTGCTTACTGGAGAAAACACGCTTCTTATAAAAGCCCATGCCTATCAGCATAAGACCGCTTACCCGCCAGAAAGTTTCAGTGACAAATACCTGGGTTTGCAGCTCGAAGGCGCTGGGAGCCCGCATTAACATTTGTCTTTCCCAATTACTCCGATAAGTGGTTATTTCGTCCATGATCATGGACGAGTCCGGACTCCAGATACGGTCCCGGAGAGCATTGAACTGACCTGGTTCCCAGAAGGGCACGGAGTAACCGAGTAAGAGGCTGATAGCCGAACCGATGGCAAGAAAGATGATGCCTGTTCTGAAAAGCGACTTTGATTTTTTGGTACGGAAGTAATACATGAGAAAACCACAGATGGCATAAGCCACCAGGATGTCTCCGCTCCACAGTAAATAAGCATGCAGAATACCAAGTACCAACAGCCCCACAAACCTTCTTGACTGCAGGTTGCCTGACCTGAGCTGCTCTTTTTTGGCTTTACTGGAGATCATGATAATACTCGCACCGAAAAGCATAGAGAAGACAGACATGAACTTCTGGTCGGCAAATACATGGCTGATCAGCCAAACCCAAAGGTGATTGTCCTCCAGTGACTCGAATGAAGTGGGGTTAAGATAAGCTGAGCCAGGCATAGAATAGCTCTGGATATTCATGACCAGGATTCCCAATACGGCAAAACCTCTCAGAATGTCAATGGAGACAAGTCTTTTGCTGGGCTGTGTTGGTGTTAATAGTAGAGTTGATCCTGGCACTAGTGGGAAAATTAAGGAATAAGTGCCAGAAGCAAAAACTAATTCCTCAATCCGAGAAACACACCATCTGCCCTGATTTCCAGGCTATGAATGGTCAGGTCTCCTGACTTGCCCTCGCATTCCCGACCGTCTTTTAAGCTGTAGCGATATCCATGCAGCGGACAGACGATTTCTTTGAGAAAATTGATATTTCCACCGAAGAGTGAATGCATATTATGAGGGCATAAATTATCAAAAGCGTGATAGGTTCCTTCATGGAAGAAAAGACAAACTCTCTTTTCTCCAATCCGGACCATCTTGCGTCCCGCATTTCCGAGGGCGGTCTTCAAACCCTCTTCAGAACCAAACAACCTGTACCATTTCATAATAAGGCTTTTTCTGCAGCGTCCACAGGCCAGTAGTGCCCTGACTGTTGTCGGGTACAAATAAACGAATTCCGGGCCTTATTTTGATTTTCTACTTACCCAGTTGCTTCATTACTTCCTGAATAGCTCTGTCAAGTTGAGGATCGCGGCCGTTGAGCCTGTCGGAAAAATCCATATTGACCGTAATGTCAGGGCTTACCCCTTCTTTTTCCAGGTTTTTGCCATCCAGTGTATAGCATCCCCAAGAGGGCAATCGGTAAAAAGAGCCATCGACCAGGCCGGCACCGCTGGTGAAGATAATCCAGCGATAAGTTTCTGTACCGATGATAGTACCCAGACCCAGCTGCTTAAAGCCCTGTGCAGTCATTTCAGCATCACTGAGGCTTTGCTCATTGATGAGTAGTACGGTAGGCTTCGATCCGGCTCCGAAATTTCCTTGTGTGGTGAGCTTGCCCTCACGGAATTTCCACTGAAGGTAAGGCTTTTGAGAAAGGAACTTGAGTACCTCATCATGCACATTACCTCCGGTATTGTACCTCAGATCAAGAATCAAGGCGTCACGGTTATAGCCTTCAGAGGTCATTTCAATCAGGAACTGCTGCAGTGAGCCAACTCCCATGTTTTTCATATGCACATAGGCTACTTTCTCATTGGTCTGTTGATCTACTTTACGCTGATTGTCTGCGATCCATTCATCGTAAAGGTTAACTCTCATTTGTCCGGTACTCCTGGGGTGAATTTTCACCTCCAGATTTTGTCCTGCTCGCTGAATGCCCAGTGTTATCTCTTCATCTATAGAGGGCTGTGCCAGATAATACTCTCTGTTCATTTCAGGGTCTATGCTCTGACCATTGATAGACGTGAGAATATCGCCTGGTAGAATGTCTTTGTTTTTAAAATCAGCCGGGCCCTCTTTGATCAATTTGCTGATCTGGTAGGGGTTGTCGTTAGAAAAGAGCACCCCGAGGTTCATGCTCTGGGTATTGTAGAATGAGCCCTCTTCCCTGCCACCAGACCGGAAACCCATATGAGAAGAATTGAGCTCGCCTAAAAGGTCATTCAGGAGTACTCGCAGCTCAGCACGATTTTTCAAATGTGGCAGAAACTTCGCATACTGACCCTTGAGCCTTTCCCAGTTCTGACCATGGAAAGTTTCGTTGTAAAAGTTTTCTTCTACCCCCGCCCAGGTTTCGTAGTACATCTGATCAAACTCGTTGCGCAGTGATTTTCGGAAAGTGAAGCTGGTTTCTATGGCAGTCAGTTTTTTAGCTCCCAGATTGAGTTTGCTGATGGCACCCCGATTATTGATATAGTAGTTCTTTTTCACTTTGATGATATTGCCTCCGGCACGGCCGCTTCCGGCAAATTTCTCCGTTTTGCTACGCTCGAAAGGCTGAAGGGTCGTCATCCAGAGAGCCCGCTGGTTTTCATCATGGTTTGAGAAATAAAGTACCTGTGTTTTCTTCCCTGATTTGACAATATAGGGATTGGACTGGGTACCAAAATTCGGTCCTATGCGCTGTAGGTTTCGCATAATGTCCTGATCAAAATCTATGTCGACAATCACCGTATCTTTCTCTTTTTTGTCTTCATCAAAGACTGCTGCCAGCTTATCAGATTTGAAGTCTGTTTCCTGTCTGGAAAGGGGAATTCGGTATACCCTGCCATCCTGCAGGCCAAAGGGGTAGCTGGGTCTGGTACGATTTGAAACAAAGTATATGTACTTACCATCGGGGCCCCAGAAAGGGCTTGTTTCGGTTACTCCCGTTTGGGTATAATTGGTGAGTTTTTTTGTGTCGATGTGGTAGATGAAGATATCCTCCTCAAAGTCTTTCTTTACCGTGAAGGCAATGTATTTACCATCGGGAGAGAAACGAGGCTGTGGATTATACAGACCCCATAACTCCTCGTTGGCTATCGTCTCACTTTTAAGAGTCTTAAGGTCGAGTAGTCTTACTTCATTGATACCACTGAGGTAGACGGCAAGTGTTCTTTCGGTATTTGTCTCAAGGTTTCGGTTTGACTGATCGTCTTTGGTGAGTTGTTTTTCTCCCTTACCGGTGGAAGCATCTATGCTGAACAGGTTGGTATAGCCATCTACGGTTTGTGTATAGATGAGTGTCTTGTTGTCCTCAAGCCACTTTACCTCTGTCACCCTTTCTTTCGGGTTCGTAGACAATTGCTTGATAAACTTTCCGCTGATATCTGAGACAAACAGCTCTCCCCTGGAGATAAAGGCCATCTTTTTTTCATCAGATGAAATATCAAAGGCCGAGACGTTATTCTTAGTGTTAAAGTTTTGTGACTGAGCCAGTGTGGAATTCTGAAAGGTGGTAATCGCGATTTTTTGGCTTCGCTTTCTGCCGGTATCATATAAAAACAGCTGATAGTCTTTTTCAAAAACCACCTTGCCCCCATTGGCATTTACCTGTGGTGTTTTAATCGAGGTTTTGAAATTCGTAAGTCTGCTGCTCTGGTTTCCATTCAGTTGATATAGATTATACTCCCCGTTTGACTGATCCGATACGAAGTATACCGCTCCGTTTTTATCAATAGTAGCCCACATGTCCTTTCCATCGTAGGTAGTATGTTGCTTATACTCACCTGAATTCAGGTTATAAGACTTGATGTCCGGGTTAAAGGCTCCTTTGTAACGCTTACGGGCTACCTGATTACTACTTTCCCAGCTTTCGTTGAAATAGAGCGAGCCATCCGGGTGCATAGCCAGGTTATGAGGCCAGTTGAAGTAGTGTTCAAAGAGTCTCCTGGGGGTACCACCGGTTCTTTCAATGCTGTAAGCCGTACGGCTATTGTATCTGCCTGACCTGAAATAAATGGTTTTACTGTCCCATGACCAGGTTTCCATTTGGTCGGCAGAAGAGTTATAGGTGAGTCTCTCGATATTACCTCCGTTATAAGGCATCACGTAGATATCCGTATTACCGTATTGGGCCGAAGAAAAGGCAATCCACTTTCCATCAGGGCTAACACGAGGATAAGATTCCTGTCCGTCCATGGCGGTAATGCGGGTGGCAGTACCACCCTCAGAAGCCACTTTCCACAAGTCTCCGTCATAAGAGAAGATTACTTCGGTACCATCAGGATTGAGACTGGGAGTAGAAGCAAAGTAAACGTCACTTTGAGCAAAAGTCTGAAGCGACAAAAGGAGTAGCAGGAGTATTGATACCTTTTTCATGGATTTGATTTTAAATAATGCCATTGGTAAACTAATCATCTTTTCTAATCCATGAAAAGCACGATATTCGGGCCTTCATGAATTATTTGATAGATGGGAAAATACCAATTCAAAGCCTTTCACGGTAGTCAATTCTTGCGTATTGGGGTCGTTTCACTCCTTTTGCTGATTTCATCGGGGTGGATGATGGCCCAAACCGGAATTACTGTGGTAGATAGCAAGCTCAGTCCTATCGAAGGGGCTAATATTTTGGTAGAAGGGGCTGATCAGGGTGGCGTTGTGACGAACGCTGAAGGTCGGGCGGAATTAGAGATTACGGAAAAGACTACGGTAAGTGTCTCCTATGTTGGCTTTCAAACAATGGAAGTTTATGTCAGGCCTGGCAGGTGGCAACAGGTGGTGATGTCTGAAAGCAATCAGAATCTGGGTGATATAGAGGTGGAGGGTTTTCTGGAAAAGAAGTCAATTTTAAATCAGGCGGGAGGCATTGCTAAGATTGATAAGCAGGAATTCCAGCGCTACGGAGAAAATTCACTTGTGCAGGCAATTAACTCTGTTCCCGGCATCAGATTTGAAGAAAGAGCCGGTGCCAGTTATCGGGTGTCCATTCGGGGTAGCTC
The DNA here is from genome assembly GCA_002427745.1 of Roseivirga sp. UBA6061. GTDB lineage: Bacteria > Bacteroidota > Bacteroidia > Cytophagales > Cyclobacteriaceae > Roseivirga. Next base: position 25,765 of record DIYF01000008.1, read on the forward strand.
TATTCGCTCTCCTTTCGGGGTCCGAAATGTAAAAGTGTATTGGAATGATATTCCTTTTACCGAACCCGGTGGCAATACCTTTATCAACCTGCTTGACCTGGCCAATGTGTCGAATGTGGAAATTATCAAGGGGCCGGCAGCGAGTATCTATGGAGCTGGCAATGGAGGGGTTTTAAAGCTTAAGAGCACAGACCTTTCTTCTCTCACTAATGCTACAAGTCTCAGCTTGTCGACAGGTTCCTTTGGCAGGTTGCGTTATACTGCTGCTCATAACATCCTCAAAGAGAATAGCAGTCTCACTTTTAAATGGGCCAGCCAGCAATCTGATGGTTATCGTGACCATAATGAAATGGACAGGAAAGTCTTTGAGTTTGACGGGCTCTTTTTTCCGGATGATCGCAGAACGATCTCCACTTCCTTTCTCTTCAGTGACCTGTTTTATGAGATACCGGGAGGCTTAAACCCGGATCAGAGAGCCGAAAACCCGAGAATGTCGAGACCTAATAGCATTGAACGAAACGCTTCTGTGGCGAATAAGCTCTTTTTGATAAAGCTGGGACATGAATACAGTTTCGCATCCGGACTGGAGAATAAAACCAGTATCTCAGCCAGCTTTAACCAGTTTGAGAACCCGTTTATTCTGGATTATAAGAAGGATAATCAACAGGTGTTTGCTCTCAGAACGGAGTTTACCAAAGAGTTGACTATCGGAAGTTCAAAGGGAGACCTGGCCTTTGGTACCGAGTACCAGTCTTCATTTTTTGATGGCAAGAATTTCGGGAATGTCAACGGCAGAGCCGATACCATTCGCTTTGCTGATGAGCTAAGGGCTGACCTAAGCACCAGCTTTGTCAACCTAGCTGTGCCTTTAGGAGAAACCATTACCATCACGGGAGGCCTTAGCTACAATACACTCACTTATGATATCGATCGGCTGATAGATAAGATTAACAATAACCCACATCGTTTTGAGAAGAAGTTTGATGCTGTCTGGTCGCCTCGGATTGCTATATCAAAGATAATTAATGACAAATATTCTTTACATTTTAGCTTATCCAATGGGTTTTCTCCACCAACTACTACAGAGGTACGCACAAACGAGGGAGGTGTCAACACTGCCTTGCAGGGTGAGAAAGGCACCAACTACGAGCTGAATTTCAGGGGGTCTCCGGCCAGGACCCTCTCTTTTGACCTGGCCTTGTTCCGTTTTCAACTAGATGATGCTATCACCTCTTTTACCGACTTCCAGGGTGTTCAGCTTTTTAGAAATGCCGGTGAGGTGTCGCAGCGAGGTCTGGAGCTTCAGTTGAAAAACCACTGGATTGAAAATGCACCGGGTACCATTCGTTCGCTAAGCTCGGAACTTTCCTATACCTACCATGATTTTGAATTCAGGAATTATGTAGATGGCGGAGATGATTTTTCAGGGAATGCGCTACCGGGTACTGCACCGCATGTGGTAAATCTCAGAACGGATTTGACACTTAACAACGGTCTTTATGCAAATGTCACATATCACTATTCAGATGCTATTCCATTAAATGATGAAAACACTTTTTTCTCAAGACCTTATAACCTTGTAAACCTGAGGACCGGATTTAATGGCAAATTTTCAGATCAGACAAACTTTGAATTCTATTTTGGAGTTGATAATCTGTTTGATGTGGATTATAGCCTGGGAAATGATCTGAACGCCTTTGGAAGAAGGTACTTTCAGCCAGCTCCGGAGATCAATTACTACATAGGACTCAAACTTAAATTTAATCACTAGAATGCCACAATTTGATATAAAGGAAGCCAATCGTCTGATTCAGGAAAGACGATCAATTTACCCTAACATGTACTCCGAGGAAGTAGTAGATGATACTATTATCAATCAGATGCTGGAAAATGCCAACTGGGCTCCTACTCATCGATTGACAGAACCATGGAGATTTGTGGTATTTAAGGGAGCAGGGCTGAAGTCGTTGGCAAAATTCCAGTCAGAGCTATATCGGGAATTGTCTGAGAAAGCCGGAACTTTTGACGAAACCAAGTTCAATAAGCTGGCGAGTAAACCCCTGTTGGCATCTCACATTATAGCTATTGCCATGAAACGCGACCCGAAGCTTTCCGTTCCTGAGGTAGAAGAGGTAGCGGCTGTGGCGGCTGCCGTACAGAATATGTATCTGACAGCTACTGCTTACGGAATTGGCTGTTATTGGGGCTCCGGAGGCATTACCTACAAAAAGGAGGCGAATGAATTCTTCGGTCTGGGAGAAGAAGATCAGCTTTTAGGTTTTCTCTATGTGGGTAAGCCCAAAAGCGATAAATGGCCTCAGGGAAGGCGTAAGCCCATTGCTGATAAGGTAACCTGGGTAGAGAGCTAAAACAAAAGCTGCCACCTAAAGGCCCACATCCATCGCAGACGATACTGGTCAATGGCGGCTCTCTGCATAATTTTTCTTAAGTCCTTTTTTCTGAATGAGCGTGCTACTGATAGTGGTGCATCGTACTTCACCATGGGAGATTTTGAAAATACTTGTGTAAGCAACTTAATGGCATAATACGCAAACCAATGCCTGTGTAAGTCATTTATGATGGTGCCTGTCCTCGCCTGACTTTTGAACTGATGAAAAATATTGATCAGCTGCTCATCAGTAAAGTGATGTGTGAACAGAGTACAGCAGATAATGTCAAACCTTCGTTTTCGAAATTCCTCGGTAAAGATATCCTGTACCTCAAAGCTGATATTATCGTAAGCCTTGCAGTTTTCAAGGGCATAATCAATGATATGAGGGTTTGCATCAAAACCAATCAGTTTGACTTCAACTCCCCTCTTTGCTGCCCATTTGGCAACTAAAATCATGATATCTCCACCACCACAACCCAGATCTGCAATCACCAGAGGCTGCTCATAAGTTCTGTCTGCGATTAGTTTTTGAATGCCATTGGTAGTGACAGAATTTCCTCCAAGCAAGCGATTGATTACTTCAAGCTCACGCAAGGTTTGATCAATGACTTCACCAGCGGACTCGAGGTCGTCCATGAGCTCTTCATCATATGATCTTTCCTTTAACAATGACTGTTTTTTACGAATGGAGTACCCTTTCACTAAACATAATGATTAAATTGATAGTAAATACTCCAAATGATTCGAAAGCTTTTCATACTGGTTTTGTCACTCTTAAGCGGCTATATGGCCGGAGCACAGACTCAGTCCGAATCAGAAGAGGAAAAAAAGCAGCGGATTATTCTCAAGGTACTTTCGAAGTACAAAAACCCGATGAGTTATTACCCTTTGCGCAGAGACATTTTTTTGCCCAGTGAAGAAGAAATTACAAAAGATGAGATGGAGAAATCGTACCCTGAAGGGGCCAGGTCTTTAGGCCATATTGTCTTTATCTCGTCCAGTGATACAACCTACCGCAGAGAACCTTTCGTAGATGCTGATGGCGACCTGCTGGACTTGTCTCTCTTCAGGCGGAGGTACTACCCCAGCCAGAAGAGTAACAGCAGTTATTTCATAAGAAAACAACAAGCACACCTGAACCGATACCCTTCACTGGGAAGGTTCTTGTATTTTAACTCCCTTTATGGTACTGATACCCGTTAAGTACCTCTTATTTGACTTCGAATAAAACCGACTCCAGTGTGAGTCCTGGCCCGAAGGCTAAAGAAAGAATATTGTCACCCGCATTTTCTGCACTGAGGCTGTTCATTACCTCCTTCAATACAAAAAGTACGGTAGGCGAAGACATATTCCCGTATTGTCGCAATATCTGATGGGCAAACTGATTGGAAGATTTTTCAATACCCAGCTCTTCTTCGATTACCGTCAGTATTTTTTTGCCACCAGGATGAATAGCATATTGGCTGATATCAGACTTTTGTAAACCAGATGTAAGTCTGCTTATCAGCGACCTGATGCCGTTCTGAACGAGGTTTGGAACATAAGCCGAAAGCTTCATTTCAAAGCCAAAATCACCAATATTCCAGGCCATGTCTTTTTCCCCATCAGTCAGTAGCTCGCAGTGAAAGGCTTTCGGGCTGAGTTTTGGCATTCCCGGGACCTTTGAACTTTCTCCCGACATAATCATAGCTGCAGAACCATCGCTGAAAATGGCATTGGCCAGAAGGTTATCATCATCGGTTTTATTCTGAAAGTGAATCGTGCAAAGCTCAGTAGTTACGATCAATACATTTGCCTGTGGTTGTGACTTACAGATGGCATCAGCCGTTTTGATCGCGGTTAAGGCTGCATAACAGCCCATAAAGTTGATAGAAGTGCGTTGAATACTGGTTGCAAGCCCCAGGGATTTTACCAGATCAATGTCCAGCCCGGGTGCATACATGCCTGTGCAGCTGACTGTAATGATATGCGTGATATCCTCTGAAGCAATTTCCACCCCTTTCAGGCAGTCTTTGATCGCCTGAAGAGAGAGTTGCAGGGCGTGCGACTTGTAGAGCCGCGATCGGTCACCTGTCGTGGGAAAAGGTCTCAGGTCTTTGGAATGGGGGTAGAAACTCCAGGCCCCTGGTTTCAGGTGGGCATAATCAGAAATAACGGAATGTCTTCTGGAGATGCCTGATGCTCTGTAAAGGGCCAGGAGTTTATTCTTTTCTGCCGACCCGAAACCATGAGCCTGCGCCATAAACTCTGCAATTTGTCTCTGATCTATGCTGTTTTCAGGAACGGCCGTTCCTATCGATTGTATTGTGGACGTCACATTCTATAATAGACTATTTTATTCTAAATTGTTTGAACTTTATTCAAACACATGCTGAAAAAGTCTAACTGGCTACACCTGCGTATTCCCTTTTCTTATTTTCTCCTGCCGGTTTACCTGTTTGGTATTACAGTGGGGCCTAACCTGAGCGAATCGCGGCTCTTATGGATATTTGTCATACTTCATTTGTTTCTCTATCCAGCCAGTAATGGTTACAATAGTTACTTTGACAAGGACGAGAAAAGCATAGGGGGGCTTAAAAACCCGCCTCCGGTAGACAAACGTCTTTTTCATCTCTCCTTCATTTTTGATACAGTTGCTTTTGTTTTGGCTGCGTTTTTGGTCAACTGGCAGTTCACTGTAATGATTATGATATATAGTCTGGTTTCCAGGGCTTACAGTCACCCGTCTGTGCGCCTGAAGAAGTATGCCTGGCTTAGCTGGTTTGTTGCGGGCTTTTTCCAGGGAGCCTGGGTAGTGGGGGCTGTCTTTTTAGGCTTGAATGATTTTGGCTTTGCTCATTTGCTCAAGCCTCACGTAGCTTACCCTGCCATGCTGGCTTCCGGCTTGCTTTGGGGTTCTTATCCTATGACACAGGTTTATCAGCATGAAGAGGATGCAAAACGCGGAGATTTCACACTCAGTCTCAAGCTTGGTATAAAAGGAACTTTCCTCTTTACAGGCATCTGTTTTGCCGTTGCCTCAGCTTTGTTTTATCTGTATTTCGCCAGCTTTTCTCAGGAGCGCTATGGCCAGGTATTCTTACTGGCCATGAGTCCCGTTGTGCTATATTTCAGCTGGTGGTTTCTAAAAGTGATGAGAACGGAGAGTGCCGCTGACTTCACCAATACGATGCGGCTTAATTTTCTTTCTGCTACTTGTCTGGGAGGCTTTTTTCTGTACTATTTTCTCAATTCCACAAATATCCTTTCTGTGGCAGGCCAGTACTAAAAAGGTTCACCATGCGTGCCTTTCATGATCTTCCGTGCTATCCACGGGGAGCCCTTCATCAGGCCGACTGCTATTTCTGAGGTGAGCTTTGATCCGAACAGGCGCTGTGTTTGTCTGCCTACCCAAAGCCGGTGCTTAAAAGTAGCGTTCCATTGCGCCTGATACTCTCTTTCTACCTTGAGCCTTCTATTTTCACCGGTCTCCCTGTTTGCCATGATGATTTCCGAAAGTATTTTGGCTGAATGGATGGCCATGGCCATTCCGTTACCACAAAGTGGGGTAATAAGCCCTGCTGTATCACCACACATCAGAATGTGATTTTCGATCAGGGACTTGGGTCGGAATGAGAACTCGTTGATGACCTCAGGTTTGTCAAAAAGAAAATCGGAGTTCTCGAAAATCACCTTGAGATAAGGGTTTTTTCGGACGACTGCTTCCTCCATAGCCTCAATACTGCCATACTTTCGTAAGCTCTCTCTACTACCAAGATAGCACAGATTGAACTTATCGTCCTCTATGGCGCTGATACCACAATAGCCCCCTTCAAAGTTGTGCAGGGCAATTTTATCTTGTGGAAAGTCAGTTTTGATATGGTATTTGACCCCTATGAAGGGAGACCTTTTTTTGGCAAAGCCTCTGTCAAGCTTCTTGTCCAGTGTTCCACTCTTACCGTAGGCACCAATGACGAAATCAGCATCCCTTTTGGTTCCGGAACTACTGGTTATCTCAAATGAATTATCAAGGAACCTTACTGTGTTTACGGCTTCTTTTTCTCTCACCTCAACCCCGGCCTCCCTTGCCTTAATGGCAAGAAAATGGTCCAGAGCGTAGCGGCTGATTCCAAAACCACCCAGGTCAAGGGATAATTCATTGGATCTCCCCTTTATAGAGGTGAATTCGAATTGTCTGATTGAAGAAGTTTTTATGTGTTCTGGAAAAAGACTTTCTTTTTTCAAAAAAGGTACTACTTCGTTGGAAATGTACTCACCACAGACTCTGTGGAAAGGATAAGTCTTTTTTTCAAAAAGCGTTACTGAGATGCCGTTCCGGGCCAATAAGATAGCATTTACCAGGCCCGCAAGCCCTCCTCCGATTATGGTAATTTTGTCGCCCATAAGACCCCTTTTAAAGAAGACCAAAACCGCTTACATAATATGAACAATTCACCGATTTATTTGGTCTATGTTTGAGGTCCCTTTAAAACCACTAATCAAAGTAAACCAAAAAAAAATCACATGACAAGATCTGGCAAATCCTCCTGGAGGTTTTTGCTGAGTGTAAGTATGATTGCAGTAATGCTGCTGGCATTAGGCAATCCGGCTGAAGCTCAGAGGAAAAAGAAAAAGAAGAATTCGAAAACTGAGCAGCCTGCTCAAAAACCACCCACCAAGAAACCACCTACCAAGAAAGGCGGAATGCAACCTTATAGCAAGGTAATTACAAAAGACGCGAAAACGGACGAAGGTCTTTTCCATGTTCACGAGATAAATGGAAAGTACTTTTTCGAGATAGCAGATTCGCTCATGGGCAGAGATATGCTCATGGTAACCAGAATTGCTAAAACTGCGGCCGGTATCGGTTTCGGTGGTGGCAAAACCAATACGCAAGTCCTGAGATGGGACAAGATTGACAAGAAAATTCATCTGAGAATTATTTCTTACACCATTACTGCGGCTGATAGTTTACCAATCAGCGAAGCTGTTGAGAACTCAAACTTTGCACCTATTCTGGCTTCTTTTCCTATCAAGGCATTGGCCAAAGATTCTGCCGGTGTAGTAATTGATGCGACCAATCTGCTCACCAAAGATGTGAAGCCTTTGGGTCTTCCTCAATTCAGAAGATCTCAGTACAGAGTTTCTCGTCTGGATGCTGAGCGTTCTTACGTTTCACGTGTGAGCAGTTATCCTCAGAATATCGAACTGAGACACGTAAAGACCTATTTCGCCAGTAACTCGCCTTCAAGTTCTGCTGATGGTTCTATTTCTGTTGAAATGAGTAACTCAATGATCCTGTTACCGAAAGTACCTATGCAAAGAAGGCTGGCCGACAGAAGAGTAGGCTGGTTTGCCAGAGGTACCACCGATTACGGTCTGGACGTTCAGCAGTCTAAAACAGTCAGATACCTTGATCGCTGGAGACTGGAAGTAAGACCAGAGGACGAAGCTAAATTCCGCAGGGGAGAACTGGTTGTGCCTAAGAAGCAAATCGTTTATTATATCGACAGAGCCACTCCTAAGAAGTGGGTGCAAGCCATTAAAGATGGTGTGGAAGACTGGCAGGTAGCCTTCGAGGCGGCAGGTTTTAAAGATGCCATTATCGCTAAAGAAGCTCCGACCCCGGAGGAAGATCCTGACTGGAGTCCTGAGGATGTACGCTATTCTGTAGTACGTTACCTGGCTTCACCTATTCCAAACGCGAACGGTCCTCACGTATCTGATCCACGTTCTGGTGAAATTCTGGAAAGTGATATTAACTGGTACCACAATGTAATGACACTCCTGAGAAGATGGTTCTTCGTTCAGACGGCTGCCATCAATCCTGATGCACAGTCATCAGAGTTTAAGGATGAGGTAATGTCGAGGCTGATTCGTTTTGTATCGTCTCACGAAGTGGGCCATACACTGGGCTTGCCGCATAACTTTGCCTCAAGTGTTGCCTACCCTGTTGATTCATTACGTTCTGCAAGCTTTACCAAGAGAATGGGTACTGCTCCTTCCATCATGGACTATGCCCGCTTTAACTACATAGCTCAGCCTGAAGATAAGGGAGTGGCGTTGATGCCTGAAGTGGGTGAGTACGATAAATACGCAATTGCCTGGGGTTATCGCCCCATCCTGGATGCGAATTCTGCAGAAGAGGAGTTGCCGATTTTAAGAAAATGGATTGACGACAAAAAAGGCAACCCGATGTACCGTTATGGACGTCAGGGTAACCCAAATGATTACACTGCTCAAAGCGAAGATTTGGGTGACGATGCCATGAAAGCAAGTATGTATGGTATCAAAAACCTGAAGGTGATTATGAAAGGTCTTCGTGACTGGACATACACAGAAGGTGGTGACTATTCTGAGCTCAATGAAATGTATGGAGAGGTGCAAAGCCAGTTCAACAGATACATGGGCCATGTAGGGCGCTATGTAGGTGGTGTTAAAGAGAATTACAAAAGCACCGATCAGGAAGGAGTTGTTTATACGCATGCTCCTAAAGCCAAGCAGAAAGAAGCAGTGAAGTTTATCAGTGATAACCTGTTTACTACACCTAAATGGATGCTGGATGAGGAGATTATCAACAGACTCAGAGACTACGGTACTGTTGAAGGTATGAGAGGTATGCAGGTAAGAGCCCTGAATTCTATGCTCGAGTGGAGAAAGCTTGGAAGGGTCATTGAGAACGAAGCGATGAATGGCTCTGACGCCTATGGTATCCTGGATTTGTTCACTGATGTAAGAAATGGTGTGTGGTCTGAGCTCAGAAATGGCAGCACTATTGATACTTACAGAAGAAACCTGCAGCGCGCTCATATTGAAAGACTTGAGTTACTGATGACTGGCGAGTTGCCTCCGGTACCGGCTCAGTTCAGAAGGTTCTTCGGTCCTGGTATCGATGCGAGTCAGTCTGATATTCGTGCAGTAGTTCGCGGAGAATTGAAGACGATGCGCTCAAGAATCAGAGCGGCTGTTCCCAGAACACGTGACAGAATGAGCAAGCTTCATCTGGAAGATGCTCTAGAGAGAATTGATAACATTCTTGATCCTAAGTAAGAGAAATAGCAATTGTTAACAGATAATGAACCTCGGCTGATCAGCCGGGGTTTTTTTATAGAAGGGGTTTGAGTCTCAGCTCCTTCTGCTCCAGCTTTCCGTCACGCCTCACAATGAGTGTCAGTACTCTTCCTCTTGGTCCACGGAAAATGGCATTGATGTCGGTAAGGCTGTAAAAGAATGCCGGCTTACCGTCTATGGCAATAATTTCATCCCCTGTTTTTAGGCCGGCTTTAACGGCTGGAGAGTCTTTAATAATGTCAGTTACAAAATAAGAGTTCAGCTCTTCACCTACAGCCAGTACATTTAATCCGGCTGAATTAAACTTAAAACTATCACTGAAACCTGTTGCTTTCTTCAGGTAGATCGCTTTTTCGTGGTAGTCGAAAATTACTCTGAACCGTGACAAAATCTCAGAGCCGACCGTACCATGTCTTGGATCTGTGTCTGGTTCATCTTTATTTCCTGTTTTGGAGACAATCCAGTTTTCAGGAAAGGAGGTGGTTACCTTCTTAAATTTGAATTTGCCCAGGTTGAACCGCTTGACTCTACCGATTTTTCCCTCAATCACCCCGACCAATGCTCTACCCAGTGTATGATCTACTGTTCTGTCAGGCAGATGAATATTATCGTGCTTGTTTGCATCCAGAAACAGAGCGCTGCTTGCCCCGGTATCTATCAGCAGTTTTACATCAGCACTCTTTGTTTTTGACTGTTTTACGCTGGCTTTTACGAAAGGCCTGAAGTTTTCCAGGGTAATAGGCACCTTTTTAAAACCTCTGGGAACCTTAAAGTCTTGTGGGTTATAGAGTTTGAGCAATTTTTTGTCATAGTCCACTTCCACAACAAAGCGATTGAATATTTCCGAGCCCAGAATTCCGTGAGCTTGTACCCCGATTACGTTTTCTATGTCAATGAAATTCTCCTGAAGTACAAGCATGGATTGCTGCACACCGCTTACCCCCGGAAAATTGATACTCAGGTTGTTGGCCACCCAGAGGTCCGTTACCTTATTGCCATCTGCTGCATATACGGGTACCGTGCGCGCGTTGACAAGGTTGTTTTCACCAATCACCCATTTGTCGAAGACCATTCCAGATTCTGAACCGGTGTCCAGAATGAAATTAAAGGGCCCCTCTCCATTGATTTTGATGGGCACAATGATCAGGTTACTCTCCCTGATAAAACTGAGTTCCACCACCTTGGCACCATTATCCAGGTCGAAACCCAAAGGGTTTTGCGCCAGGGTACAGACACTGAATAATGAGAATAATATGGTTGATAGATATCTCAATGGATTGGTGATGTAAGAGTTAGTACGAATATTAACCCCAATGGGATAACATTTTCTTAACTATGAAACCCTTAGTCCGAATACCTTCCGGTAAACGGGCTTCCTATACAGGAACTGTAAGTATAGTAAAGGATACATCAACCAATCTGTCAAAAGTGAGGGAGTCTGGTAAGTTATATCATCTGTTATTACAGTTTTGTCATCTCTTACCTGTAGCATGTGCTTATGCTTCCATGTCTTAAAAAAGAAGGGTAGCCTTATACCTTGGTCCACAAAAAAGAACTGTTCCGAGTCACTGAAATCTTCTGTGATTTCACTAGTCCATACCTGTTTGAACAAAAGAAAGTTTAATTCCAGTGATACAAGGTCTCCTGTCTTACAACCGTCAAACTGAATCAGGCGAACCTTCGGAAATGGGGGATTCAACTTTAAAAAAAGATCTCCGTTAAAGCCGGCTATCACTTCCGGTAGCCTCTGGTCGACAAGTGTCTTAATTGTGATATTCACAGAAAGTAAACTGTATTACAAAGAGATTGTTCTGACACTCATTTTGGATTTGGGGTCAAATCTTTTTATTTTTTACTTTAGTTCACCTTTGTCCAAATTCGTATCGGGTTTACAGCCATGAAAGTATTTCTGACCTCTCGCGCATTCCTGATACTCAGCCTTTTATGGCTTTCCAACATATCCGTATTTGGCTTTTTTCAGGACTCTCCTGCCAGGGTTAAAACAAAGTACGAATTCACGGATGCTCGCATCAGCCAGGCTGATACACTTCTCAAAAAACGCCAGTACGAGGAGGCCTTAGATGCCTACCAAAAAGCCTATGATATCTATGAGTCAGAGAGCTTCTATGAGGGTATGGTGTATGCCAAGGAGAGGATGGGGCATATTTACAGAAGACTTAAGAAAGACAGCTTATCTAGAACCTCTTTTGATATAGGTTTTCAACTCGCAGATACCGGCCTAAGCCCAAATCATATGCTTATAAGTAAACTACATTTGAGCAACGGAATTAGGCTTTACAGGGAGAAGGTCTATGATTCTGCCGAGAGTTCTCTAGAGAACTCTATGACTGTCTATAAACTTTCTGATGTTTTTGATTCTGCTATTCTGAAAATGATTGTTGACTATAAGTTTTACAATTTTTATTACTCAAAACAAAGTATCGATAGTGTTGTAAAATATTTGGAGTTAAGATCCGATTTCATGGATAGTCGTGATTTTACACCTGCGGAAAGGCTTTATCTTTTGAACGATTATTCTTTCGCATTTCTTCAAAGTGGGGATTTTCAAAGGGCAATGGCTTATGCTATTGAAGCTCAAAAGTTGGGATTAGAGAACCCGGGGGTACCTGTTACATATTACGCTGATGCATTGTTTAATTTAAGTAGATCGTTCTATTTACAACGCGACTACGATAGAGCACTAAAAATAGCTAACCAGTTAATCGATTATACACTAGAAAACGCTCCCGAGTATATAGAACTCTTGGCTTTTTACAATTTAAAAGCAGCTTCATTGAGCGGTGCAGAGCAATACGATTTAGCGGCAATTGAGTTTGGGAAGATTATTTCAATTTTGGATGGGAAGAACGGAAGTGAGCATGATGCCTTCTATCTACAAACAATAATGAACTTAGGGGTTTGTTATCAACTAATGGGAGATTATGAGAAAGCAGAAAAGTACCTTTTTAAGTCTTTGGACTCTGAAAAAGAGCTAAATGAGTCTTTCGGACTAAGATACGTTGATAAATACAAGTATATCGGTCAATATTATGATTCCAGGTCCCAGTATTCAAAAGCAATTTGGTATTATGACTCTGCTTTACGAAGTGGAATAAGTACCTATAGGTCCTCTATGGCAAATTTTCCGAGTGATTCATTGCTGAGACCAACATACAATGTTCTGAATATTCTAAGAAGGAAACTATTAGGGTTTAACTCACTTAAAGAAGGTCAAAGTCTCGACAGTAGTCTTATTTTAAGTAAAGCTGCTCTGAATTATAGCGAAAATATACACCGGTTAATAATTGAGAATAGAAGTGATCTTCAAGCTTCACAAGGAAGACTTTTCTTGAGTGAAGACTTTAAAGATATATATGAGGCTGGAATAGAAGCAGCTTATAGTCTTTTTCAAAGAGGAATTGACCCTCAAATCAACTTTGAAAAGGCTCTCTGGCTTTCTTCTCAGAGTAAGTCAATACTGTTTCTGGAACAGTCAGGTGAGTTAGCAGAAGTTCAAAACAGTAGGTTACCATCAGAACTAAAAAATCGGTTTTTCAATGTTAAAACCAGAATTGACAATCTAGAATCTATATTTTTCGAGCTTATAGATGATGTTGTTTCTAGCGATTCAATCCGTGAAGTAAATTCTGAATTAATGTTGTTGCATGACTCTTTGAAGTTTCTTAAAAGACAGGTTGTAGGCGAAGAGACTTTAAACAATAACAGTGATTATGGACTATTGGAACCAAGAGCATTAATAGATGGTATTGAGAGCTTTGTTAACCATTACAAAAACAGAGCTGTTATAGAGTATTTTATGGGGGAAAAAAGCATTTATGTTTTTGGACTTTCTGAAACAAACTATAGCTTCAATAAGATAGAGCTAGATGATGATTTTGGGAAGCTCTTTTTTTCCTTGATGTCTGAGATTTCAAAGAGACCACAAGTATCTCATTATGAAGAATCTCTAAAAAGTTTTCAAAATTCTTCCGGTGCTCTGTATAAACTACTGTTGAAGGATGTTTTAAGGGATTTGGGGAATGATATTAATCAACTTACTATTATTCCAGACGGTGTACTTTCAAAACTACCTTTTGGAGTACTTACAAATGATTCTTCAAAAAGTAAAGTAAGTTTCCGAAACTTATCATATCTGATAAGGACATACGATATCAATTATTCCTTATCTGCTCATGAGCTTGAAACTACTGGAAGTGACAAATTAACAGATAAGGGCCTTTTAGGAATAGGGTATAGCGGTTCGGGAAACTCGCTAGAGAGGGAGGGGTATGGTGATTTGCCGGGTACTGAAGACGAAATTGAGTACTTAGAGAAAAACATGTCGGGGGATTTTTTTCTAGGAGATAATGGAAGCAAGAGTGTTTTTTTGGACATTGCTGGAGACTACGATATTCTGCACCTGGCAATTCATGGACAAGCGGACAGTACAGATAGATATAAGTCAAGTCTATTCTTTAATGGTGAAGACGGTTTAATGCGAACCAGTGATCTCTACTTGGCTGGACTGAAAGCCCGGTTGGCAATTCTGAGTGCATGTGAAAGCGGTACTGGGGAAATCAATAAGGGAGAGGGAACATTCAGTATTGCACGTGGATTTGCTTTGGTTGGAGTACCTTCACTAGTTATGAGCCTCTGGAAAGTAAACGACCAAGTTACACCAGAGATAATGGTTGAAATGTATAAAAAATTTGAAGCAGGAGAACCTATTAACAAAGCACTGTCCTTAGCTAAAAGAGGCTATCTTGATAATTCTGACCAGTACACAAGCCACCCTTATTATTGGTCTGCATTTGTTTCTCTTGGCGAAGAAGTGGAAAATGGTCGGCAAAATGTTTTTGATATTTGGATAGCACTTCTGGCAGCTCTTTTCTTAACTGGAGGGATAATTTCCTTTTTAAGAAAAAGAAAAGGAGCTAAAAAGCTCCTTCCCTAGTGTGTGTATGTGTGTATATGGAATTCTAATTAAGTGGGCCTAAAATTACCGCCATTGATTTGCCTGAGCCACCGTTGACAAGAAGGTACTCAACAACGTCTCCTTCTTTTAAACCATCAATTGGATAGTCATTGAAAAAACTATGAAGCTTTCCGGTTTTGTTCGAGATAATCGAACCAAACTGAACTTTTCGCTGACCTAAGGTTAGTCCATTAGGAGAATCTCCCTCTGCAGGTCTTTGAGCAACCTCGTCTACAGTCCCTGGATCTCCAGAGTCTAACTCCAAATTCAAGTCTTTCAAAACCTTTGAAGCATCATCAACAAACTTCCCTCCGGCTTCGCTTACAGAAAGGGTGGCAATATTGGAAATTGCCTCTTCCTTTGCTCCCTCCTTAAATAAGGTCATAGCCAAATACCACTGGGCTTGTTCTTTGAACGATGAAAAATTGTTCAAAACTGTGTTCAAGTTGTTTTTAGCTACATCAAAATTACCAGCTTCAAAATTGGCAATTCCAGAATAGAGATAGTTTTCAGCAATTTTTTCAGAAGCTAACAGGTCCTTGAAAAGGTCAGCTGATGTGCTGTAATCCTTAATATCATAAGCATTGTAAGCCCTGGCTCTCAATGTCGTTAACTCAATACTTCCTCCCCTTTCTCTAGTTTCAACTATGTTAGGATAGGATTTATAGTAATTAGCAACGATTTCCTCTCCCGTCAGCGCCCCAGTGCCTCCGGAAAATGCAAAGTAACTTACAGTAGCAACGATAAGAAGGCTTGCAGCAATAGATACAAGTCGTTTCATTGATACATTAATTTTGGTTGTTTCTTGGTTGGTAAGGTTGGCTTCAGCATTCTGTAAAATATCTAAAGCCCTGGTGCGGGAAGTTTCTTTCACCGCATCACGGATGAGTTTCATATCACGAAACTCTTGTTCGAAAGTCGAATCTTTCTGAAGCTTCTCATTAAAGAGTTGCAATTCATCCTGACTTAGCTTTCCCTGAAAGTATTTTTCTATTAAATGGAAATTTTGATCCACTTGTATTTGCGTTTTCTATTCTAAATATTTCCTTATTCGCTGGATGCACTTGTACTTCAAATTTCTCACAGTGCCTCCGTTTTTGTAGTTCATTACTTCAGCAATCTCATCAGCTGATAAGTTGTTGAAGTAAAAAAGCTCTAACAATTCTTTGCAGGGGTCTCCGATCTCTCCCAGTGCCTGTTTGATTTTATCAAGCTTTTGAGACTTAATAAAATCTACATCACTTTCGATTTCGATTAACTCATCATTATCCTCAATGGTATCTGTATAAGTTACTTTCATCTTCCTCCTGGAGTCATTAAGCAACTTATTTTTCCCTATTGAGTATAAGTAAGTCTTAATACCTGCTTCATTCATGTTTTCAAATGAGCCTTCTACAACGTTTTCGTAAAAGGAAAGGATAGTGTACTGATAAATATCTAAAGCTTCCTCCTTCGTGCATTTATGAGCGTTAGTGATCCAGGCCAGGAAGCTTGTACGAAACCTTGCATAAACTTCTTCCAGTGCTTTTGAATCTCCCTTCCGCAGACGAAGCATGAGAGAGCTTTCACTCATATCCTCACTTGTTTAGTGTTTTAGAAATTGAAACGTCACCCAAAGGAGGAAGATTTTTTTCGAAAAAAATTTACCCATAGGTGAAAAGTATTTTTATAAACAGAATACTAACATTAATTATGACTTCTGTCTAATAAGCTGAATCTGCTAACAAAAAGACAACCGTTAAGTTTACCGACAAGAATTTTTGGGAAAATTTTTTTTCAGAAAGGGTGATGTTTATCTTTCCCAAACACTAATATTATACCGCAAGACTCTATTTATGGGCGCCAAGTCATATTATTTCGAAGATAATCAGATAAAACCTATGGGAGATATCCCTGAGGAGCCTTCTTCGAGCGGTTTATTTGAAAAGATTCAAAACGATCTTCTCAAAGACATTACCATTCTGGTAGTTGACGACAATCCTATAAATCTGACAGTAGCCCACAAGACGTTGGCTAAGTTTGGTGCCAAGACGGTCAAAGCACTGAGCGGGGCAGAAGGAATTAAGGCTTTTAAAAAGCAGTCGGTCCAGCTGATATTGATGGATTTGCATATGCCTTTTATGGATGGTTTCGAGGCTGCTCAAAAGCTTAAAGGAACCAAGGAGTTTTCTGAAAGACCGGCCCCCATCCTTGCTTACACTACCTATGCCTTTGAGGATGTAAAAGAGCAAATTGAATCATGTGGTTTGGATGGCTATATTGGTAAGCCCTTTACCCAATACCAGGTTTTAGAGCGGATTATCGAAGCTGTCAAGCCACAATAATCCTTTAAATACCTCCCCCTTCATTTTTCTCCTCATTATCTTCCTGATAAGCAATGAGTTATGTGTGCTGAGATTTAATCAGGACTGCCTGATTCAAAGGTTGGTTATTCTAAGTCGATCGCTTATTTTTGGCAAAATTTAACCCCGATAATTCTATGCAGCGCGATCAAGTAATTTTTGATCTCATTTCCCGAGAAAAAAATCGTCAGACCTCAGGAATAGAGCTAATTGCCTCAGAAAACTTTGTGTCACCTCAGGTGATGGAGGCCATGGGCAGTGTTCTCACCAACAAATATGCTGAAGGGCTTCCGGGTAAGCGCTATTATGGTGGTTGTGAGGTAGTGGATGAGGTGGAGAACCTTGCCATCGATCGGATCAAAGAATTGTTTGGGGCTGAGTGGGCCAATGTACAGCCACACTCAGGAGCACAGGCGAATGCCGCGGTTATGCTGGCCTGCCTGAAACCAGGGGATAAAATTCTCGGTTTTGACCTGTCTCACGGGGGGCACCTGACACATGGCTCTCCGGTAAACTTTTCAGGAAAGCTTTACCAACCCTTCTTTTATGGAGTTGAAGAAGAAAGCGGGCTGATCGACTGGGATAAAGTAGAACAAACAGCACTAAAAGAGAAGCCACAAATGATTATTTGCGGTGCTTCTGCCTATAGTCGTGATTGGGACTATGAAAGACTCCGTGATATTGCTGACGAGGTAGGTGCTATTCTCTTAGCTGATGTTTCTCACCCTTCAGGCCTGATTGCCCGCGGTTTACTGAATGACCCGATAGAGCATTGCCATATAGTGACAACCACGACTCATAAGACCTTGAGAGGACCAAGGGGAGGACTGATCATGATGGGAGAAGACTTTGAAAACCCCTGGGGTATTAAAACACCGAAGGGAACTACCAGAAAAATGTCTCAGCTGCTTGACTCCGGAGTTTTCCCGGGTACACAGGGAGGTCCATTGGAGCATGTAATTGCGGCTAAGGCTGTTGCTTTTGGTGAAGCCTTGAGTGACGATTACATGAACTACGTACTTCAGGTAAAAAAGAATGCAGCTACCATGGCAAAGGCCTTTGTTGACAAAGGTTATAAGCTGATTTCAGGAGGTACTGACAATCACCTGATGCTTATCGATTTGAGATCGAAGGGACTGACAGGTAAAATTGCAGAAGCTGTTTTGGGCCAGGCAGATATTACCATCAATAAAAACATGGTTCCTTTTGACGATAAATCGCCTTTTGTTACCTCAGGCATGCGCGTTGGTACAGCAGCTATTACAACAAGAGGGTTGTTAGAAGCCGATATGGAACGTATTGTTTCATTGATTGATGATGTATTGACTCATCACGAAGATGAAAGTAAAATCGCTTCTGTTCGTGGCGAAATTAATACCTGGATGAGCGAATATCCATTGTTCAAATAAACTGTAGGTCTCGTGCCACTGGATCAGATTGAAGAAGAAGGTAAGGAAATGAGTTTCCTTGACCACCTTGAAGAGTTAAGGTGGCACCTGATACGTTCAGTTATTGCAATTCTCGTTTTTTCAATCGCAGCTTTCATCGCTAAGGAGTTTGTCTGGGACACCTTAATTCTGGGTCCTACCAAGCCTGACTTCTGGACTTATCGCTTTTTATGCGATATGGCTGAGCTACTGGATGCACCGCTTTTGTGCTTTGGTGAGATTCCTATGGAAATCATCAATACTAAAATCACGGCTCAGTTTACCAATCACATCAAATCATCATTCATCATTGGTCTGGCTCTTGGTTTTCCTTATATCTTCTGGGAAATCTGGCGTTTTGTCAAGCCGGGACTCCATCCCAAAGAGAGAAAAGCTTCAAGAGGAATCGTCTTTGCCGTGTCTATGCTCTTTATCATGGGGGTGGTATTCGGTTATTTTGTGGTAACACCCTTGTCAATCAACTTTCTGGCAAACTACTCTTTGGCTGATGTCATAGATAACAAAATTGAAGTAGGCTCTGTAGTGGGCATGGTAGCTACACTGGCGCTGGCATGTGGTTTTATGTTCCAACTACCGGTGGCTTCATATATTCTGGCCAAAGCGGGTATTGTGACACCACAATTAATGAGAACCTACCGCAAGCATGCTGTGGTGGCCATTCTGGTTTTATCAGCGATCATTACACCACCTGATGTCATAAGTCAGGTAATAATCGCCCTGCCTTTAATGTTGCTCTACGAGGTAAGTATAGGGGTATGCAAGCGGGTAGTCAAAAAAGCAGAAAGAAAGAGAAAACAAGAAGAAAATCAATCTATATGAAAAAGATAGGAATTGGCGGAGACCACGCTGGCTACGATTACAAAAAGAGACTGATAGCCAAATTAGAATCAGAAGGCTATGAAGTAACTGACTTTGGCCCTGATAGTGAAGCTTCCGTTGACTATCCTGACTATGTACACCCTCTTGCAACAGCAGTGGAATCTGGTAAACTCGATTTGGGTATTGCTGTTTGTGGCAGCGGTAACGGGGTTTGTATGACGGTAAACAAACATCAGGGCATAAGAGGAGCTCAGATGTGGAATACCAAGCTGGCAGAGCTGGCTCGTCAGCATAACAACGCCAACGTGGCCTGTATTCCTGCGCGCTTCGTGGATTATGATCTTGCTGAAGCCATGATCCAGGTTTTCGTTACCACTGATTTTGAAGGTGGCAGACACGAAAGAAGGGTCAACAAAATCAGCTGTTAGTTACCCGGAATCAAACCTGAAATATCAAGGCCATACAGGGATGGTTCGATCAGTGGGGTAAGCAGGAAGTAAAGGCTCCCCCAGAGTAGGAGCTGAAAGAAGAGTTCACCCATCCAGGGTTTTTGTACTGAGTTCAAAAACATGGTAATGAAATAGGTGATGACGGGTAAGAGCCAGATAAGCTCATTGAAAGACCCGTTGGCACTCACCATGTATAGTATCACTCCAAAAATGGCGAGCCAGAGCATTGAGCGCTGTATCTGTATCTGGTTATTAGTCATGCCAATTCCCGTGAAATTCTGGGCAGCGGTGATTAATGCTAACAACCCGGGTAGTCCCACCCAGATCAGCAGATCGGTTCTCGGGATTAACTGACGAGAACTATAGTGTATCAGGTCACTGAAGTAGACAGACCAGAAGCTGGTGCCCTGATCATTCCAGAGAAAATAAATCCAGACGAAAATAAAGGGCAATAAGAACCCGAAAGTCATCAGAAAGTATCTTCTGGTCAAAGTGCTGGAATAGAGCAAATAGACCAGGAAGCAGAACAACAGGAATAGAAAGGCAGGTTTTGCAAACAGAGCCGCCAACCCGAACATAAATCCGGTACTGATTATGTTCTCTTCAGAGCCGCGATACTTCAGGTGTGTGAACAGAAAATTCAAGCCAAGTAATACAAAAGTAATCGCCAACAGCTCTGGGCTCAGAAAGAGAAACTCTGGTGAAGCACTGATTAAAAAAGTATAAATAATCGCGGGCAGATAAGTGTTGTCGTTCAGAGCGGCACTGCGAATCAAAATTGTGTTTAACAGAAAAGCCTGTATCAGAATCAGTGCGCCAGCTAATAGCATGGATATAAGCGCAGTTTCTTCCGCCAGAAATGTAAGTACCGCGTAGAGGTAATAGTAAAGCGGAGCGGCA
This sequence comes from Roseivirga sp. UBA6061, assembly GCA_002427745.1. Classification (GTDB taxonomy): domain Bacteria; phylum Bacteroidota; class Bacteroidia; order Cytophagales; family Cyclobacteriaceae; genus Roseivirga. The sequence continues at coordinate 46,140 of DIYF01000008.1, forward strand.
TTGGTACTAATGTTTTCGGCAAAGAAAGCCCCCTGATTTATGGTGCTTCCCATGCTTTCAGACTCATTTTGTAAAAGGAGAAAAGGGTTTTCCAGGAAAAATGCCAGGGTCCGGGTTACGATGAGAAAGATTAAGACTGCCAGGAGGCGATAGGGGTCGTTTACCTTAAAATACCGGATCAATTTTCTGCGTTTGCTGCAAAGTAATGCAAAATTCGGACAGGAAGGAAAATCAATAAATTAATCAGATATTTGCTCTATGAGTGAGAGTCAACGCCAATTGAAGTTTGCCAAATTGATTAAGAAAGACATCAGTGAGATTCTTCATCGTGAGTACTCAGGAAAGTTTGCCGGAAGTTTGGTTTCGGTATCGGATGTGACGATGAGCCCCGACCTCGGATTGGCGCGGATATACCTCAGTATTTTTCCGGTAAGTAAAACGGATGCCGTGATGGAAATGCTCAATGCTGAAAAAAGCCGACTGCGCGGAGCGTTAGGAAAAAGAATAGGTAAACAGGTAAGAATTGTACCTGAGCTGGCGTTGTTCGATGATAAAACAGCAGAGGAGGCATCACACATGGACAAACTCATTGACTCTCTGGTAATACCTCCCGAAACACCAGAAGACCAAGAAGACTCAGAGTAGACTTGAACCCCTCAAGCTTTATAGCAAAGCGGTACTTCACTGCAAAAAAATCCAGGAACTTCATCCAGGTGCTGTCGTGGATCTCTATGATTGGCGTGGCAGTAGGCACTATGGCACTGGTGGTAGTTTTGTCGGTGTTCAACGGGCTCCAGGGCTTAGTGCGCTCTGTATACAGCTCATTTGATCCTGAAATCAAGGTAGAAGCTAAGCTGGGTAAATCTTTCGTAATGACAGACGAAATTCGGGCCGGGGTTGAGGGCATCTCGGAAATCAAAGCTTATACGGAAGTCATCGAAGACAATGCACTGATTACCTATCGTGATCAGCAGGTAGTGGCCCGTATCAAGGGGGTAGACAATACTTATCTTGAGCTTAACAGGCTGGATACATTTTTACTAAGAGGTGAGGCACGATTGGCAGGAGATGCAGTCGACTATGCTATTTTGGGGAGTGGGGTAGCCTATGAGCTATCCTTAATGCTGGATAGTGATCACTATGGAATGCAGATGATTTACCCCAGGAAGATAAGGCCCGGAGCACCCATATCCAGAAACTCAGTAAAGCGCAAGAGCATTGTACCGGCAGGTATTTTCAGCATAGAGCAGGAGTACAATGAAAATTATGTTTTTGTGCCTTTGAGCTTTGCGGAAGATCTCATGAACTATGGAGATAAGCGAACGGCCATAGAGGTCTTTGTCAAAGACAGAAACGATCTGTCATCAGTAAAGGATAAACTGGCAACAGCCCTGGGAGAAGATTTTGTTGTATTGGACAGTGATGAACAGCATTCAGGCTTGTTAAAGGCAATTAAGATTGAAAAGTTCTTCGTGTTCGTAACCCTTTCCTTTATTACAGCTATTGCAGCATTTAACGTCTTCTTTACATTATCCATGCTGGCTATCGAAAAGAAGAAGGACATTTCGGTGCTCTATGCCATGGGAGCAACCAGTAAGCTGATCAGACAGATTTTTTTGAAAGAAGGTGCGATCATCGCATTTACAGGTTGTGCTGTCGGGCTCGTGCTCGGGCTTGGCCTCGCCTTGATTCAGCAGGAGTATGAGCTCATTGGAATGGGAATGCAATCGGCCATTGTCATGGCCTATCCGGTTGAGTTGAAAGCCACTGATTTTTTGCTGGTGGGTACCAGTATTTCGCTGATCACCATACTTACTTCTTACCGCCCGGCTCTTATTGCCTCACGGGTCAATATTACCGAGCATTTGGGCTAGCAAATTTGTTTGAAAAATAGACCGGATTCAGTCCCTGATTCTGCGGAAAATATATAATTTGCGAATCGCTCTATTTTCAAATGAAAGTATCTACGGCCCAACCATTCCAATTAATCTACTCGCTTTATGAGCATGAGTACCTTGGGTACTTATTCGAATCCTTTGTAATTCAGTTGGATGAAAAAGGGCGGCTTACCCTGCTTCATCAAAACATTTCCTCTAAAAACGCTAAAGAATTTGCCAGTGGCCTTGACGACCGTGATTATGAGCTGATTAAGCTCATGGATCAGATGCAGCAAGAGGCTATTGTACTCAAGTTTTACAAGAAGAAGGTAAAGCCGGCTGAGTTTTTCTTCAAGGTTTACGATAAGGAAAAAGGCGACAAAGGGCTTCAGGAAGTGATTCACCAGTTTTTGGAGAGCCGAAGAGCCAGAATTCTTGAGATGCTGCATGGCAAAATGATCTTTGAGATGGGCCGTGATGGAGAACCTGCCTGGAAGCAGATTCACTGGATGGAAGAAAAGGCTACTGTCCTCTTTCATTTCAGGCGTAATGAAGACAATACCCATTATTTCCCCACAATTAAGCATGGCGGTGAAAAGCTGGAATGGCAATACAACGGATCATTTCTCGCCTGTCATGAGCCTGCGTGGCTTATTGTGAAGGATAAGCTCTTCAGATTTGCCAAAGGGGTAGATGGTAAAAAACTCAGACCCTTTCTCAACAAGAAATTTATCGTGATCCCCAAGAAAGTGGAGCATACCTACTTCGAGAAGTTTGTGACTCAACTGGTCGCTTCATTTGATGTATATGCCAAGGGGTTCGAGATTAACACAGAGAAGTATCCACTAATACCAGAGCTGACCTTCAGTGAGCTCGGTACTACTATGAATACCACCACCGACCTTTTTGGAAACGCTTCCAACGGAGCTGCGGTGGCGCAGGCAGAAGAAGCCAAAATTCTTTTTAAGCTTTCTTTCAAATACGGTCCCTACTCTTTTCCCTATCAGCAGAATGCCAGCAGCTCTGTCAAGCTTGAGCAGAAGGGAGATGACTACATCTTTCATAAAGTAAAGCGTGATATTGATGAAGAGGTAAGAATACTGAACCTGCTGCACGAAAGTGGTCTGGCAGTACAGAATGGCAGGGTAACGCTTAGAAGAGGTGCCGCTTTTTCCTGGTTGACGGAGAATGCCGAGCTCATAGAAAAAGAAGGTATCCTGATTGAGCAAAGCCAGGCTGACCAGAAGAAGTACTTTGTGGGCGAGTCTGAACTGAATATTGAGGTCCGTGAAAACATCGACTGGTTTGATATTCATGCCGTGGTACGATTCGGTGATTTTGAAATTCCCTTTGATGAGCTTCGAAAGCTTATGAATGGTAAGGAAAGGGAAATCAAACTGCCTAATGGTGAGATAGCGATCATTCCGGATGTATGGTTTACCAACTATGCAGAGCTCTTCGCTTTTATGGAGCAGGAGACCGGTGAGCAAAACCATCGATTGAAGAAATACCACCTGGCATTGGTAGAAGATTTAAGGAATGGCAATCTGGCTCAGGTATCAATGGACCGCAAGCTGCAAAAGCTTAATGACTTTGAAGACATAGAGGACTACCCGGTATCTGAAGGCTTTAAAGGAGAATTGCGGCCCTATCAGAAAGCAGGCTATAACTGGATGCAGTTTTTGTCTAAATACAATTTTGGAGGTTGCCTGGCAGACGACATGGGTCTGGGTAAAACAGTACAGACCCTGGCGATGCTCCAGGCCGAAAAGGACAAAAATCCTGGCAATGCCTCTTTGCTGATCATGCCCACCTCGCTGATCTATAACTGGCAGATAGAGGCAAAGAAGTTTACCCCTCAGCTGAGAGTACTGGTTTATACCGGTACCAACAGGGAAAAAGACATCTCCACTTTCCAGAATTATGACCTGGTGCTTACCTCTTACGGTATTACCCGAATTGATATAGAGCTGTTCAAGTCCTATTATTTCCACTATGTAATTCTTGACGAGTCGCAGGCAATTAAGAATCCAGGGTCCAACATTGCCAAATCGGTACGGGAACTGAAGTCTAAGTTCAGGCTTATACTTACCGGTACACCATTAGAGAACAGTACGCTGGATTTATGGTCGCAGATGAGCTTTGTAAACCCGGGTCTTCTGGGCACTGAACGTTACTTCCGCAATGAGTTCCAGAACCCGATAGAGAAGAAGCAGGATCAGGCCAAAACCAAAAGACTGAACGTCATTATCAAGCCCTTTATTCTGAGAAGACAGAAGTCACAGGTAGCAAAAGACTTACCTGAGAAGGTGGAAAATGTGAGATATGTTTCAATGTCTCCCGAGCAGGAAGAAAAGTACGAAGAGGTTAAGTCATACTACCGCAATCAGATTCTGGATACGATTGAGAAAGACGGCATGCGAAAATCTCACCTGCTTATTCTGCAGGGTTTGACACAACTGCGGCAGATAGCCAATCACCCCAAGATGATAGAGCCTGAATTTGGAGGTGGTTCCGGAAAACTGGAGGATGTCACGTATATGATTGAAGAGGCGATTAGCGGAGGGCACAAAATCCTCATCTTTAGTCAGTTTGTCAAGCATCTTGCTATTGTCAGAGACTATCTGAATAAACAGCACCTGCAATACTCCTACCTCGATGGCTCTACACGAGACAGGCAGGAACAGGTAAATCGCTTTCAGGAAGATGAAAGCATCAGGCTGTTTTTGATCTCCTTAAAAGCAGGAGGACTGGGACTAAACCTGACCAAGGCAGACTATGTATTCTTGCTGGACCCCTGGTGGAACCCGGCCATCGAAGCACAGGCCGTTGACAGGGCTCACAGAATCGGACAGAAGAACAAGGTGTTTACCTATAAGTACATTACCAAAAATAGTGTGGAGGAAAAGATTCTCAAGCTACAGCAGAATAAGCTTCAGCTGGCCTCTGACCTGATTACTACAGAAGAGAGCTTTGTGAAGAAACTTACTTCTGATGATATCCATGATTTATTGAATTAGCGATGAGACTGACCGTTTACCTTGCCGGAGAAATACACAGCAACTGGAGAAATGAACTACGCGAAAAGTGTGCCCATCTGCCCATAGATTTTGTAGCTCCCATGGAAGACCATGATCAGTCAGATGCTATTGGTGAAGATATTCTGGGTGAACAGGCCACCTCCCTGCTCAAAGATGATACAGCCTCTCAATTCAATAACCTCCGTACGCGGGTATTGATGGCCAGAGCGGATGTAGTTGTGGCTCTTTTCGGAGATAAATTCAAGCAATGGAATTCCGCCATGGATGCAGGTATTGCGCTGGCTTCAGATAAGCCATTAATACTTGTAAACAGCGGAGCCTCGTCACATGCACTGAAAGAATTGAGCAACAGAGCCCAGGCTACAGTGACCTCTCTGGACCAGGTAGCGAGTGCCTTACACTATATTATCAGGTGATATTTTTCTCTTAGAATTACCCTCTATTCCTAAACTTTTCGTTGTGTCCGAATGCGGTCGCTAGCCCCATTTGAGCCGATTTTTTATCGTTTTGCCTGCGGTTTGTCGAAATTATTAGTAAAACGGTCTAAAAACGCTCTGAACGGTGTATCCTTATTTTATTTAAGCAGTTATTAATACTGTTAACATTGGACTCTACAAAATGCGTACAAGCGCACTCTTCATAGTAGTAGAAAAAATGTTGATAATTCGGTTGTAGCGGGTACAGAAGGTACCCGCTTTTTTTATGCCTTCGGGTGTCATTTTTTGTTGATCCGATAGCTGCAATATCATCCCTCCTGATTTTTTACAGGTGTCCGTCCAACCTTCTCCCATAAAATCGCATCAAAGTATTAGAATACATTTCTGGAAGTGCGGTGAAAACTCTCTTCATAGTAAGCAGAAATGAAATTCGGTTGTGGCGGGTATGTAAGGTACCCGCTTTTTTTATGTCGTGAATCGAAAAGCCTTTATATTGCCGGCCTCATGGCCAAAGTCAAATCTCTCTTTGTTTGTCAAAATTGTGGTGCCAATTCAGCCAAGTGGATAGGTAAGTGTCCGTCTTGTAATGAATGGAACACCTATGTAGAAGAGGTAGTACAGCCGGTAGATAAAACAACGGCCAACTGGCAATCTCCCGGTGAAAAGAGTAAGGCCCTGGCCAAACCGGCTCCTATTCAGGAAATCTCTTCGCAGACTGAGGAGAGATTGGTCACTACCAATAAAGAACTGAACCGTGTTCTGGGAGGAGGCTTGGTAGCCGGCTCACTGGTATTAATCGGGGGAGAACCGGGAATAGGCAAATCCACACTCATGCTTCAGGTGGCATTGAACCAGCCTGCTACCAAGGTGCTCTATGTTACGGGAGAGGAGAGTCAGCAACAGATTAAAATGCGAGCCGAGCGTATTGGTATTAAATCAAGCAACTGTTTTATCCTGGCCGAAACATCTACTCAAAACATCTTTGCTCAGATCAAAGAAGTTCAACCTGATGTACTGATTATCGACTCCATTCAGACGCTTCATACGAACAGAATAGAATCAGCAGCCGGTAGTGTCTCACAGGTGAGAGAATGTACCGCTGAACTCATGAAGTTTGCCAAGGAAACGAATACTCCGGTCTTTTTAGTAGGTCATATTACGAAAGACGGTGGCCTGGCAGGCCCGAAAGTGCTGGAGCATATGGTAGATACGGTACTTCAGTTTGAAGGAGACCGTCATTTGTCTTATAGGATTCTTCGCACCTCAAAGAACCGCTTTGGCTCTACATCAGAGTTGGGTATTTATGAAATGCAGGCGGCAGGGCTCAGGGAGGTTTCAAATCCTTCAGAAATACTGATTTCTCAAAGAGCAGATGATCTGTCCGGAGTGGCTATTGGTGCTACCGTAGAGGGAAACCGGCCCTTGTTAATAGAGGTACAATCACTGGTGAGCACAGCCACTTATGGCACACCTCAGCGAAGCTCCACAGGCTTTGATGCCAAGAGATTGAATATGCTGCTGGCTGTGTTGGAAAAACGGGGAGGTTTCCGTTTAGGAACCCAGGACGTATTTCTGAATATGGCGGGAGGCATCAAGATAGAAGAACCGGCTCTCGACCTGGCCGTGTGTGCCTCTATTGTCAGCTCGCTTCACGACATTTCTATTTCCGAAAAGGTATGTTTTGCTGCAGAAGTGGGCCTTGGGGGTGAGATCAGGGCTGTCAACAGGATTGAAAACCGTATTTCAGAAGCCCAAAAGCTGGGCTATGAAATCATTTATATCTCTACCTACAATACCAAAGGGCTCGATCAGAAGAAGTTCGGCATCACCATACGTCCCTTTGCCAAGCTGGCCTCTGTTTTTTCCGATCTGATGGGATAGTGGGTTGATCGGGAAATTTGTAGACTGGCAACTGGTCGTTGAGTATCTTTTGCGGAAGCACGGATAATGATTGAGAGGTTCAAGGAACTGTAGCCTTCCGAATTCAGAATTTGTCATATAGCTTTCATATGTGTGCAACTGAAGTAAGGTTGGGTTTGGTTATCTGTTCAAATCTATTAGACAAATGAAAAACGTCAGAATCATATTTTCAGGTTTATTCCTACTGTTGGCAGCTACTGCTTTTGCTCAGAATCAGGAAGTTATTTTTAAAGGAGAGTGGGAAAGGGAAAGCCGATGGACCACTTTTGAGGGTTCATGGAAAATTATAAAAACGGGAGACAGTTTTACGGTGGAGCTGGGTGATGATTTTGAAGCCAAAAAAGCTCCTGATTTGAAGATTTTTCTTTCCAAAGCATCATTGGATAAGATCAGTGGTAAAAATGCAGTAAGCCTGGGAGAGCCGGTTTTAGTAGCCAAACTCACTTCCTACAAGGGCAAGGCCAGTTATAAGATCCCTGCCGGTATTAATCCTGCAGACTTTACTACCATTATCATTCACTGTGAGCAATACGCTAAGCTCTGGGGTGGCTCACCTTTGAAGTAAGGGTCATTACAGCCCAAACCCGGCCCTGCCCTGAAGGCCTCCGGTATGTATGGCGATAATCTTTGTTCCCTTAGGGAAAAAGCCCGATTGAACCAGGTCATAAATACCAAACATCATCTTACCGGTATAAACAGGGTCTAAAGGAACCTGTTGATTTTGTTCGAAGTCCTTTATAAAGTTGAGTAAGGCCGGTTTTATCCTGGCATACCCTCCAAAATGATAATCGGTATTGATAGACCAGTTGGTGTAATGAATGCCGTATTGCTTTAATAAACGGACGACTTCTTCATGGAGGAAATCTCCTTTGAGGGAGGAGAAACCAAGAATTTCTGACCTTCCTTTCAGTCCGGAGATTAACCCCGAGATAGTACCCCCTGTTCCTATCGGGCAGCAGAGATAGTCGTAGTCTGTGTCAATCTCCTCAATGATTTCCTCACAGCCTTGAATGGCCAGAGCGTTGGTTCCTCCCTCAGGAATAAGATAGAAGTCACCATATTGTTGTTTAAGCAACTTAATTACAGATTCCTCGGACTTCTTTCTGTAAGTAGCTCTGTCCATATAATGGAAATACATACCCGCTTTACTGGCAAATGCTAGTGTTGGGTTTAGCGGAAGGTGTTCTTCACCACGAATAACACCGATCGTTTCAAAGCCAAATGCTTGTCCGGCTCCTGCCGTAGCATAAATATGATTCGAATAAGCTCCGCCAAAGGTCAGTAGCCTGTTCTGGCCTTGTTTTTTGGCTTCTGCTAAGTTGTATTTGAGCTTCCTCCATTTATTTCCTGAGATCACCGGGTGATTGAGATCTTCTCTTTTTACCATCAGTTCTACCCCCTTTTCTGCAAGCTTCGGGTCTTGAATGGGTATGATAGGGGTAGGCAGGGTTTCCACTGCCCGAAGTTAATCATATCTTTGGAGCGATAAGGGGGTAGGCTGATCCGCTGCTTCTCTGAAATGAAAATACATGACTGAACCAGGCTTTAGCGAAGAACATGACGAACTATTCGAGCATCACCGTATTGTGTGCGACCCGGGCCAGGAGCCCTTACGCATCGATAAGTTTTTGATGGACCGGCTTCCCAATGTGACCCGGAATAAGGTGCAGCAGGGAATTAAAGACGGGTTTGTTAAGGTGAATGACGGTTTGGTAAAGCCAAACTACAAGGTGCATCCCGGAGATGAGATTGTGATAGCTTTGCCTGAGCCCCCTCGTGAAACGGAGTTGGTCGGAGAGGACATCCCCTTGAACATTATATATGAGGATGACGACCTGTTGGTGGTGAACAAAGAAGCTGGCATGGTAGTACACCCTGCTTATAATAACTGGAGTGGCACCCTGGTCAATGCGCTCGTGCATCATTTTCAGAACCTGCCTACCATGAAAGACAATGAAGGCAGACCCGGGCTGGTGCACAGAATAGATAAGGACACTTCGGGCCTTTTGGTAATTGCGAAATCTGAAAAGGCCATGACGGGTCTTGCCAGGCAGTTTTTTGACCATAGTATTGAGCGTACCTATAATGCTTTGGTATGGGGAGAGCCCGCAGAAGATCGCGGAACCATTGATGTGAACCTGGGACGGAGCGAAAAAGACCGTAGAATTACGGTGGCTATTCCCGATGGTGAGAGAGGTCGCAGGGCGATTACCCATTATAAGGTACTGAAGCGCCTGCGCTACGTCAGCTTTATTCAATGTAACCTGGAAACTGGTCGCACTCACCAGATCAGGGCCCATATGAAGCACATCGGGCATACGCTTTTTAATGACGCTACCTATGGAGGAGACAAGCTGCTGAAAGGTACTCAGTTTTCGAAGTATAAGTCTTTTGTAGACAACTGCTTTAAGGTCATGCCCAGACAGGCACTGCATGCCAGGTCGCTTGGCTTTATTCACCCCGTCAGCGGAAAGAGAATGCAGTTTGATTCTGAACTGCCAGACGACTTTAAGGCTGTGATGGAGAAATGGGAGGCCTATGTGCAGTACACTTAGCTGATCGCTTGTTCGCAATATTAGGGCTTCAGGTTCGTATCTTGACTGAAGTACATGTTTGAAGTATTTATTTTTACCAACGGGATTTTCCTGGGCATTTTACTTCTGCTATTGCCCTCCCCCATCAGAAGAGCCAATGTTTTTCTGGCGCTTTTCCTGATATCGCAGAGTGTAGAGATTGCCCCGGATCTTTTTGATGAAGACAGTGCTTTGTTACCGGAAACGGCTTTCCTTACCATTCCACTACTCTTCTACTATGTACAGTTACTCATCCACCAGAAGATCAGGCAGTCACAATGGCTCTGTCTTATTCCCGCATTGCTTACCAACGTGTTGTTATGGCTACCTGTTGAAGATCCCGATGAAGCGGCATTACTGACCCAGGTATTGATTTCCATCCCCTTCTATGGTTTCAACCTGTACCTGCTTTTCAGTATGCACAAGAATATTACCAGGCATCAGTCAAGTTTGATGGATCAGTTCGCCAGCCTTGAATTGCGTACCCTCCAATGGGTTAAGGGGCTTGTGGTGATTTTTCTGGCCTTTCATTTTGTCTGGATTTTTGAAGACATACTACTCTTATCCGGCACAGAAGCCTGGGTATTAGCGGTTATTTCTGAGGTGCTCACCCTGCTGTCTGTATTCTGGGTAGGGTATCACGGACTCAGACAAAAGGAGTCACAAACAGAAATACATACAGATGAGGAAAAAGCAAGTGTTCCTATACTCGATAAGAGCGATGAAGAAGAGTTTGAAAGAGTAAAAGCACAGATTCTGGCGCATAGGCTCTACCTCAATCAGGAACTTACCTTGCGCTTGCTGGCGCAGCAGGTCAATATGAATGAAAAGAAGTTATCGCTTTGGATCAATCAGTTTACGGAAAGCAATTTTTATCACCTGATCAACCAATTTCGGGTGGCAGAATTTAAGGAGCAGCTGGCAGCACCTGAAAACAAAAACTATAGCCTGCTGGGAATAGCACAGAATGCTGGTTTCAGAAACAAGTCTACCTTTTATAAGGCATTTAAAGAGCTCGAGGGAATCACCCCCAATGAGTATAAAAAGAGCCTCAATCAGGCTTTAAAAGTCTGAATGGAAGCAGACGGACTTCTGACAGGTCGTTGGAGGTAGGGAGAATACACATGATCAGGTTTTCTTGGTGAATCAAACAGAATTCACTTATGAACAAAAAGCATATGACCTATTTAACACTCATCCTTTTCTTACTTTTTGGATGTAAAAACGACTCCGATACTACCCCTGAACCTGGTATAGTTGATCCGGGGAGTGACCCTAACTTCACCATTGTATCGAATACCGACAACGGCTTTTCCGCCTTTAACCGAAAAGTGGTGGTCTTTGACATAGATATCTATGCAGTGCCGGGAGTAGAGGACAGCAAACTGCTCCATGCTGCCAATCTGATGGCTCAGTATCTTGACAATGATGAAGATGGTACTGTAGACGATCTCAACGTCTTGAATGCCATGAAAGCAGCCGGAGCCTTTATGGTAATGTGGAAGAATGAATCGGACCTGGAAAACATAAATCCACCCAGCGGCAGGGACGGTCAGGACCTGGGTAATGATGAAACAAGACCTCAATGGCATGCCAGTAAGACCGGGGAGTTTGATGCAGCACTGGAGGAAGTCTGGCATATCATCACGCATGCCGGTTATGCCAATGCCTATCCTTCTGTCTTCGGAGAAATGGCAGGTACCACCCTGTCAAATGCCATGGACCTGGCGCGGGGAGGTCGCTTCACATCTATCCCAAACCCTTATCCCGCGGGAGCCTGGTATACATATGACGATGCTACCTGTGAGTATGATTGCATGTCTACCGAATACATCTACTGGGCTATGACCTCCATTTTGGGTGCGCAGGATAACCGATTGAATGAAATTGGCCATGAGTGGAAGCTCAATACCAGACAAAAAGTAGAGCAGGGCGACCCGGCTATTTATGCGCTGCTCACCAGCCCGGATTATCGCTTGCCGACTGTATTACCCGATGGTACCTATAAACACTGAATACGATGGAAAATATAAAGAATAAGCTCTGCTTAAGTATGGCTGTGTTAGCTGTTTTAGTCTTCGCTTCCTGTGGTAGTGATGACGGAGGCTCATTATCCATAGCTCCCTTTTCCATTTTGAATGAGACTACCCTGGTGCTCGATGGTGTGATCAACAGTAACACCGACAGTGCCTTTGATGAAGCGCTCAGGCAAAACCCGAATACAGAGCTCATCATTTTCAGAGATGCTCCGGGGTCTGAAGATGACGAGACCAACCTTCAGGTGGGCCGGAAACTATTCCAACTAGGTCTGAAAACTCATGTAGACGACAATGGTGCTATAGCCTCGGGTGCGGTGGATTTGTTCCTCGCGGGTTCTCAACGAACACTGGGTACCAATGCCAGGGTGGGGGTACATTCCTGGTCGGATGGTTCCAGAGATGCTACTGACTTTCCCCGAAACTCCAGCGAGCACCTTTTGTACATCAACTACTATAAGGCCATAGGTTTCAGCGACCAGCTGGCTGAAGACTTCTATTTCTTTACCATCAATGCTGCTCCGGCCGATGGCATCCATTGGATGACGGCAGCAGAAATTGAAACCTATCAGGTTGAGAAATAGGTCAGAGAGCAGGCTCGTTTTATACGCTAGTGCATGTATCCACCCGAAGCGGAGTTTATCCTGAATGCATGAAAATGACCCGATGATTCTCTTCGCGTATTGCCTGGATTAGCTCTGGACCATCTTCATATTTTAATCGAAGATAGCTTATTCTGACTGGTGATGACTTGACACGAATATAGATGGCCTATGAAGTCACCAAACCCACATGGCCATGACATGAAATCGGCTAAAAAATTGGTTGATATCAGCAGAAAGTTGGTTGGATTGAGCATTTGAGACTCCAGAGATAAACCAGATTTCTGATGGTGTTGATTTAGAAAAAGCGGCAAGTGCCGCTTTTTCTACAACCATGAGTAAAAGAAATATCTAAAGGGCCTTACCGGCTATTTGCACAATTCGTTTGATACTCTGGTTTCTTTTAGAGAGCAACTCATCTAAACGCACATCTGCCAGAGCCTCTTTCAGATTCCGATCACCGTCAAAGAAGAATCGCTGTATCTCACTGGGCTGATCGATAACCTTGTTTGCAGCCATAACTGGGGTTAGAAACCGCTCGAAGTGTATACCGTGCTCTGAATAAATTGAATTTGCTTTCTCCTGATATTCGGCAAAAGGTGTGGCAAATTCATCACCTTCCTCCATCCAGATGAGCGAAGTGAGATAAGTTTTACCGGCATCTCCGTGCTCTCGAAAAAAGGCGAGGTCGCTTTGCTTCGTAACAAAGCCAAACATTTTATCCAGAATCTGAGGCATACCAAACTGCTGATTCAGGGCCTGGAAATCAGGGTCCTGATTGAATGCTTGTACAGCGTCCATATTGGGATAGCTGGCAAAGTGAATTTCACTGGGTAGGTCCAATTCGCCTTCCACTAAACTGGTAGGTCTGATGATTCGCTCTATTTTAGCGCCATACTTTTCGAGCAAGACATGAGCACGGTTTCTAAAGTTCTCAAAGTTTCCTTGTTCACCTTCCTTAATGTAAAAGAAGGCGGTGTTAATGATTTGTTCTTTAATATTTGTCATGTCTGGCCTACTTACTGGTGGATTGAGTTACTAGAACACTGAGTTCATTCATGTCGAAAATTCTATCTCTCCACGGCACCATTTTTTTCACGTATTCCGGGTCGGTGGTGAGGTTCTGAAGGGTCTCTTTTTCAATGGTATAGAAATTGACAAGAGAAACCCCTTTAGGTCCAACACCTCGCATGAACTGAATTACTTCATAAGAGGCGAATCTTTTAAGACCATGGCGTTTGCCGTACTTGCTTACCAGCTTTTTGAAATATGAATCGCGTTCTTTGGTATCATAACCCTCATTCATCACTACAAAATCCATCACAACCGTCTTACTACTGTCAAAATTCTTTTCCATGACGGGCTTGGCCATAAGGAAGGTCATTCTGGCCATATTGTGGATTTTGTCACGTTTTGGCACTTTTTGCTCCAGGTATTCTTTATCGCTAAAAATACCCTGCATGGCCTGCGGTGAAGAAAGCTTGAATATTCCTACTTTGGCCACCTCATCCGCGATGGTACCGCTCGCTTTTTGGACCACGCGAAAATTCTGCTCATTACTCATCCCATAACGGTTCAGAATGTGCTCGATTTCCTCACCATAACTAAGGTGCTGCTCTAAAGAGAACCCTTTATTCAGAGTCACCAACTCAATCAGGCGAAGTTCTTCTGCTTTTTGAGCCAGTGCCTGGTTACCAAGAAGGCCTGTTATTAAAAACAAGCCGACCAATTTGATCTGTTTTTTTCTCATTTTCTGATACTTGATTTTTGAAACATTACCCCACAAAATTGACTGAAGAGGCACGATTTAATTTTGCCAGAGAGTTCAAGTATTTGATAATTGGCTCAATCTGAATTGAGAGGGAGATATTTGGTACTGTTGCTTAAACGCCTTGGAAAAGTGCGAGAGGTTGGCAAAGCCACATGAAAAAGCTACCTGGCTCAGAGATTCACCGGAAGCCCGGAGTAGGTCCCTGGATTTTTCGAGCTTTTTCCTTAAAAAGTACTGACCCGGAGAGTCCTTGTAATGGAGTTTGAACTCTCTCTTGAATGTGGAAGGGCTCATACTACACAGAGTAGCCAGCTCAGGGATGGAGTATGATGAATAAAGATGTGATTCAATGGTCTCACGGAAGTTATAAGAGCGGGGATTGAAGAGATTTGAGAGGATGGCCTGTATTTTATGTACATTGCTGGTGCGAGCCAGAAGCAATATGATCTCCTTGAGTTTCAAAATCAGGATGTCTTCATCGACCAGGTCTGGGTTATCGAAGTAAAACAATACGCTTTCAAAATATCGGGTTATGATCTGGTCTGCCTTGAATTTGGTCATGCTTACCTGAGGGTCTGACTTCTCTCTTAAAAATTTAGGCAGTGATGACTCAAATACCCTTTTCAGCGTGTCAGGAAAGAAATGAACGGATATGGCCTCGTATTCGGAGCAATCTGCTGTCTTGGGAATATGCCCCAGATAGTTGCCACATTTCATCAACAGGCTCTCTGACGAATCAACAACAACCTGGCTTTCTGGCGATTTGGAGACATAAGTACCCGCTCTTATATGAAGAAAACATGCTTCCTCCTCCATTTTCATCTGCATTTTGAAGGGAGGGGCAATGGTTGCCTTTTCAAATAATACTTTCCCGAATAGAGAGATAGATCGGTAGTTGGTGATCATGAGATGTCAAATAAGAGAGGTACACTCCATACAGAGTGCACCCATTCTAAAATCGAGAACCTACAGTGTAAGGTCTTCCTTTGAGAAGTTATTCCCGAAAGTGACATTTCCTGTAGAGTACCTGCCTGCCTCTGTGTAATTGCCTTTTTCATCAGGAAATACACCGATGCGCTCGGTAGCAATGTGAATTCCGTCAATTACCTCATAGTGTAACTCCATTCTCAAAACCGGATCATTCACACCGAACAGGGGTAAGGAGAAATAGAAGAAATCTACCAAATGTGATTTTGGGTTAAAATATAGAATGAAAGTGTCGTTTTGAGCTTTGGAGGTCTGGTCGGCATCATAGGCGATTTTGACTTTTTCATAAACCACCCCATTTACCTTTTCAGATTCAAGGTATTCGGCCTCTACCCCTGGGTCACTTAGTTTGTACATCATACAAAACCAGTAATAATTGGCCTTTCTGAGAAATTTTGTGAAGCTTAAAACCTCTGTGTTTTCAATGTTTATACCATCGAGCATAGTGGATGCCGTACCATTTTTGTACAACTGCCTGGCTTTCCTTTTTCATCCGGAAAAACATTGACCTCATGCTGTAAATAGTCACCCCATGAAAGCTCGTCATCAAAGACATATCGTTCAATAGATACGTCAGTTCCCTTTTGCTCGTCTTTATATACATAGGTGAATTCGACATTCTTTTTTGAGCGTAGCTTTTCCCAACCACCATTCACTTCCTCCATTTTCTGTATCAAATCCACTGCTTTTTGATTGAGAGTGGATTTAAATGATGTTGAGGTCAAAAGTAACATCGTCAATGAACCGGTGGCCAGACCTGTTAATAGAATTTTATTGAGTCGTTTCATTTGTTTTTGTTTTATAGTCCTGATTTGATTTTCGGATACGTTGTTTTGGCTTCTACAGAACCAGCTCCTATTATTTTGTTGAATATAGTAGACCGGTCGTCTACTTACGTTTGAATGACGAAAATGGTTCCGAAAGGACTCAGGTTTTTACCATTGGAAAAAAGGAGCAGGCATTTAATCCGGGGTTAGCAAGTGGTTTTTAGCTGGCAACGTCCTATGGGTTAATAGTCAAAATATTACTGTTTGTACCTGAGGATACTTTGAGAAAACTTGTCCCAATGGATACTTTTTCTTTCATTCCGATCGAAATATGATCGGCATACTTTTTCATCACACTCTTTGAAAATGAAACACCTTCCCGCACTTTTTATCCTATGCTTACTATCCTGTGGCCAGAGCAAAGTACAAGACGACTTATGATTGTGATACGATTGTCCGGCAACATATTTGGAAGAGAGTCTGGTGCTGGGAAACGGTAAACTGGGAGCTACCGTTTTTGGAGGTATTGAGGTAGATTCAATTTATCCCAATGATGCTACCTTATGGGCAGGAGAACCGGTAGATCCATATATGAACCCGGATGCCCATGACCTTTGATGAAAAGACAGGGAAGGCTACACTGCACTATATGGAAGACTGGGACCCTATGAGACCTTTTAGTAATGGAAAGAATGATTCCAAAAAGCCTTGATCATGAAACATATTTCACTGCTGTTTTTGACCCTTTTGGCACTTGATCTTCATGCGCAAACAGGCCTCGATCAAAAAACATTACTGGCACAATTTGAAGGAAACTGGACAACAGAACAAGGCGATCAGCATTTAAATATTAGTGCTGGTAGTTATCTTGACGGTTTGGGAATGACAATTGTGTTCGATCGCAAGAAGGCCAGGATTCTGTCCAAATTGCCAGAGAACTCATTGGCTATGACAAGGGTATCAATCAACTGTTGGTATTGGGTATTCTAAGGGAGGGCCCGGTTTACAAAGGCAAAGGATAGTTTTCATCATCAAACCGGTTGGTGATGAGAAATATTGATTCGCACAATACACTTATTAATAACACGGAATTCCTTTTTTCTGACCAGTAGCTTGAGATTAGAACCAGGCGTCCGGGCCAGTTGAGCTGGAATAAGACGACATGGGTTAGACAGGACTATACCTGACATCTATCTCAGATACCGGCTGTAAAGGCTTTGCATAAATGTGTTCAGGGTATGTTATTAATCAAACCAACAAAACCATTATACTTCTGAGGTAATCAAAGACAAAAGGTTTTGCGTATTGTAGGTATACCAACCATCTTATTCTTCGCATATGAAAAAGTTGATGCTCATTTTGATCACAATTTGCTGGACTTTTGGTGCACTTGGTCAAAGCAAAAAGGGAGAGCTTCTTTTCCCCCGATATGCGCCTTCAGCTGCTACAGATGGTCATTGGATTTATGTCTACGGAGGAGCACCTCATGGGGGACGAAACGGCAAAGACTTTATGAACCAGGGGCTCCATGCCTCGATTGAACGAATTGATCCAAACTCTTTAAAGTCAGCATATTTTAGCAATGGGCTACATCGAAGGGCCAACCATGCTTCTGTAATCTCCGGGAATAAAATGATCTCCTGTGGTGGCAGAAGCCAGATGGGTTTGTTGAGGCCTAAAATGAGCGACTGTGAAGTGTTAGATTTGTCGACAGGTATTTTTAGGGAGTTACCGGCTCTTCCCGATTCGTTAAGGAGCATTGGCATGACAGAAGTATCGGGTGTTCTATACGTGATGGGAGGGCTGCTCAAAGGAAACCAATACTCTAAAAGTGTTTATAAACTCAATGAAGATAAGAGTGAGTGGACCAGACTGGAGGATATGCCCCTGGAGCGCGAGGGAGCAATCGTGTCTATAGGTTCAAAAATCTATGCAATCAGTGGTTATAATGGAAAGTCACTTGCCAGAGTTCAGGTATTTGATACCCAAAGTGAGCACTGGGAACAGTTAAAGGAACTGCCCTACGGACTAAGTGCTTATTCGGCAGTGACTGATGGAGAATTCATTTATATTTTCGGTGATTACGCTAAAATGGATCAGATTCACAGATACGAACCCCAAACAGGGGATTTATATAGGTTGGATATCAGGATGACCCCCAGAAGACATACAGCTGCTGTATTGGTAGACAATATGGCTTATGTAATAGGAGGCAACCAGATAAGCTCTGGAAAGGCCCTGGCCTTGATTGAGGCTTTTTCAGTTTCAGATTTGAAAAAAGGTGGAACCCTCGTGAATTGAACTTCAGTCTGGTCTAAATAACGAATTATCACAACTGCTTTGATGATCCGTAACTCAACCTTTTCCATAAGTACTCCGGTGGGCCTTGTTTGTTTCTTTTCAACCAGAGCTTACTGAAAACCCACAGAATCAGTAAAATGCCTGAGGCAAAAACGCGATGGCCTTTAGCAGGTTTTATGACTGAAATGGTGATCAATGGTAATGTAAAGGTTATTAAAAACTACTGGAAGTGTATGTAAGCCTGTCAAACTCTTCTATCTTTATGCAACATTGTGGCATAAACAGAGGTTCTCACACTGATGTTTAGAGTCAATCTCAATCATTTTTTAACCATACTTTGCTATGTTCTTTAAGCATCACAAAAAATATCAGGTATTAGCTCTGATACTCTCGGTTTTCTTGTTCAGTTGTACAGCGAAAGAGCCTGCTACAGAAACAGAAGAAGAATTGGTCCAAAGGGCACTGGAAATACATAAAAGAGTACTCACACTGGATACACATGCTGACACACCTTTGCGCATGATTCAGCCGGGTTTCAATATGGCTGAAAGACACGACCCGAATGAAACGGGTTCAAAAGTCGATTATCCTCGAATGGTCGAAGGCGATCTTGACGGTATATTCTTTGCAGCATTTGTAGCTCAGGACATACGCGATGATGACGGCAACAGCAGGGCCAAAGCCTTGTGTCTTCAAATGATTGATTCCATTGTGGTCTCTACCCAGAGAAATTCAGAAATGGTAGGGTTGGCACTGGATCCGGAAGATGCTTACGAGCTGGAAAAGGCTGGAAAAAGAGCTATTTACATCGGTATTGAAAACGGCTACCCTATTGGTAAGGACCTTTCTAATGTGGAGCTGTATTACGAAAAAGGTGTTCGTTACATTACGTTGGTTCATTCTTCTAACAATGACCTGGCCGACTCAGCCACAGATCCTGATGGCACAGAGCATGGCGGAATTAGTGCATTTGGAGCCGAAGTAGTGAAAGAGATGAATCGCCTGGGTATTATGGTAGATGTTTCTCATGGCAATGACAGCGTATTTTATGATGCCATTGCCATGTCAAAGGCCCCAATCATTGCGAGCCACTCCAACGCGAGAGCTGTTACAAAACACAACCGCAACATGACGGATGAAATGCTGAAGCTGATGGCAGAAAACGGAGGTGTGGTACAGCTCACCATGTTGGGTACTTATTTAAGAACAGTGCCACCTAACCCACAAAAGGATGCCGCCATAGATTCACTTCGTGCTTCTATGAAGCCTGCCAGTGAGATGACTCAGGAGGAGAGAAGCGCGATGCGACAAGCCTTCAGAGAACTCAATCAAAAATACCCGGATCCACCGGCTACCGTAAAACATGTGGTAGACCATATTGATCATATTGTTAAAATAGCAGGGATTGATCATGTTGGTATTGGATGTGATTTTGATGGTGGCGGAGGAATTGAAGGCGTTTTCGATGCCAGTGAAGTGATGAATATCACGATTGAACTGGTAAAGCGTGGCTATACCGAAGAGCAGATTGAAAAAATCTGGGGAGGTAATCTGATTCGTGTCTTCAAAGAAGTCCAGGCGGTTGCCGAGCAGATACAGTCCACCCAGCCATAAGTGTACATCATTGAAGCCTTTGTTCAGACTGTTGTTTGCCATGGTCCCGTTGACCATGTCTGTGGCGGCCACGTCATCTGAGATACACCCCTTAAGGCTATCCCTCTGCGAGATTGAGTATACATCAGAGAAGCAGATACTGAGCATCAATCTTAAGCTCTTTTTGACAGATGTCAACGAAGCAATCGTCTTTGATCCCAAGAGCAAAGAGCTGGCTTTTTGTCAACCGAATGAGGCGGCCCGCGCAGAGCCTATGTTGCTGGATTACCTGAATCGGTTTTTTCATGTAAAAACCAATGGTAAGGTGCTGGACCTGAAGATTAAAAGCAAAAAGCTAAGTGGTGAGGGCGATAATACGGCTTTATGGGTCTACTTTGAGCATTCGCAAAAGCAGCCTGTGACTACCCTGGAGATAAAAAATGCTGTTTTTACTGACTTGTTCTTCGACCAAAACAACATTGTCTATGTGCATGTCAATGGAGGTTCTAAAAGTTTGATGCTCAACAAGAAAACTCCCTCCTACCAAATGAAATTCTGATATGCACCCATTTAACTTCTACCTGCAGCTTGGCTTCGAGCATATATCAAACCTGGCGGGTTACGACCATATTCTTTTCCTGATTGTGCTTTGCGCGGTATATCGTATTCAGCAATGGAAGAATATTCTGATTTTGGTAACCGCCTTTACTATTGGTCATAGTGTCACCCTGGCTCTTGCTTCGCTTGATATCTTTACCATTCCTTCCAATATCATCAGGTTCCTCATCCCGACCACTATACTCATTACAGCGTTGAGTAATGTGATAAGCAAAAATGGAAACCCGGTGGAGAAGACAGGTAAAATGGGTAAAAATTATGCCATGGCCCTTTTCTTTGGATTTATTCACGGAATGGACTTCTCTAACTATTTCAAGGCTCTGTTGATGGAGTCTGCCTCTATTTTCACACCCTTGCTGGGCTTTAACCTGGGGATTGAACTGGGGCAATTGTTGGTGGTATTCTTTATCGTAGGAGTGGCCTTCCTTTTTCTCAATGTAATAAAAGTCAGGCATCGGGACTGGACGGTCTTCATTTCAGGAGCGGCAGCAGGGCTTTCTTTGGTTTCTATGCTGGAAAACAAGTTCTGGTAAATGCTGAATGCCCGATCATAAATAAACATTTCTTAAAACAGGCACTTTAGAATTAACTCAGAAAAGCACTAGCTTTTCAAAAAACCTCAGTACTATGGCGAGTCTTCGATTTCTTGGAAAAACCATTTTCTTCTGTCTTTTAACAGGCTTGTTTTCAACTCTTCAGGCGCAACAGAGGGCTTATAAAGTTCCTCAGTTTGCCAAAGACTGGAGTAAGCCGGGAAAACACCCTGACCATATCGTTTTAAACTATGGTGAGAACTCAGCGACAACAGCGAGTGTAACCTGGAGAACAACAACTGAGATAAAGACGGGATATGCAGAAATTGCTATCGCTACTGCTGCTCCTAAGTTTTGGAGAAATGCCACAACAGTCAAGGCCGCAACCGAAGTATTGGATGCTTCAACGGTAAAAGATGCCGGGGTGATTTCACATTATCACACGGTAACCTTTAATGACCTGAAACCAGAGACATTATACGCTTATCGTGTAGGAGATGGCCAGATATGGAGTGAATGGGTACAGTTCAGAACAGCTTCTGATAAAGAAGCTCCTTTCTCTTTCCTGTACGTGGGAGATGCTCAAAACTATATTCTGGAATTGTGGTCCAGGCTGATTCGAGAGGGGTACAGGAAGGGGCCGGATGCGAGCTTTATTATCCATGCCGGAGATATGATAAACCATGCTCATAGTGAGCGCCAATGGCACGAATGGTTTACGGCCGGAGGCTGGATTCACAGAATGCTGCCATCTATCTCTGTTCCTGGTAATCATGAGTATGGGGTACTCACCAAAGAAGGCAAACAGAGAGAGCTTTCAGTCCAATGGCGGCCACAGTTTAACCTGCCTGAGAATGGTGTGGAAGGTTTAGAAGAAACCAACTACTACATAGATCATCAGGGCATGCGCATCATCGCTTTGAACAGCCTTGAAAAGTTTGAAGAGCAAACTGTCTGGCTGGAGAAAATACTGGCCAATAACCCGAATAAATGGACCGTGGTTACATACCATCATCCGCTTTTCTCTGCATCGGCCGGTAGAAGCAATGAGAAACTACGAGAACTGTGGAAACCTCTGTTTGATAAATACAAAGTTGACCTGGCACTTCAGGGTCATGACCACAGCTACGCCCGTGGCCGGGTAGCACCTCATCTGGCCGAAGGAGAAGAGAATATCCTGGATGGGCTCAATAAGAGAGACTATACCGGGACTGTTTATGTGGTTTCTGTGAGTGGAGGCAAGATGTACCCATTGCGTCCGAATGCCTGGGACGGCTGGGATGCTGAACGCGACCGGGCCGCAGAGAATACACAGTTGGTGCAGTTGATAGAAGTAGATGGAGACAAGCTGTCATATCAGTCCTTTACTGCCACCGGTGACCTTTACGATGCTTTTGACTTAATCAAACAACCTGAAGGAAAGCCCAACAAGATTGTGGAAAGAAGAGGTTATGCCATTGATGCCAGGCGGCATAACAATACGATTTCTTATGCTGATCAGTTGCCTGAGGATATCAAAGCTGATATAGAAAAAAAATATCCCGACCACCAAATCCGCAGGGTCACCATAGTAGACAATGCGAATCACAAGGGTTATGAGGTCGAATTGAGAGAGGGTAGGAAAAGATTACGCCTGAGAGTTTCTTTTTCTGGCGAGATTCTCAATCAGGATGAGCGCTAAAAAGCCGATCGGGTCATAAGCGCACCGTCAGCTTTGACAGAGGCGCCTTTTTTTCAGGATACTGTCGGGCAGATAAGGCTCACTTTAATGTGAGCTTAACAATCACAGGATTGTGGTCTGATACCTTCTCATCATTTGTTTCCAGAATACTGGTTTTAATGCCTGATCTGTCGGCTAATCCTGGTGAAATAAGAATGTGATCGATTTGCTCGGGCTCTCCGCGATAATTATAAGTCCAGCGGACATCCGTACTTTCGAAATACTGACTGTGTCCTGTCTGGATTAGTTCTTCATAGATATCATCAAAGCCTCTTACTCTGTATATAGATTCGGTGCCTTTCTCAGAGTTCAGGTCTCCTGTCACGATTACTTTCCTGCCTTTATTCAGCTGTTGAATAACGGCTCTTCTGGCAATGCTGGCCTGTGCCAGTCTTTGTGCGTCACTGTCAAAGCCACCACGTTCACTCTTCAGATGTAAAACAAATATGTCTATGTCTTTTGAATCTACAGTGACCGTAGCTTTAAGTCCTTTGCTGATGCCTGTTTCTCCCTCTGAATCCCCATCTGTTTCTTCCAAATAGAGGGCTCTACCGGGAATCTGGGGCCATACTTCTTTAATGGGGTACCTGGAAAAGACAGCTACATGCTGTCCGGTAAAACTATCTGTACAGTCGCATACTGCCTGATAGTCATAATTGACCCCAATTTGACTGAGCGCTGTCCTGAGTACTTCCAGATCTTCGGCACCTCCTACTTCGGTTAGCGTTAAGATATCCGCATTCATGCGTTTGATCAATTGTGCTACACTTTCTGAGGCCTCCTTTAGCTTGGCTGTACGGTTTGTGTCGTTGTTCCAAAACCTTTGCTCCTCTTCAGATTCACGATTGAGGTCAAACTGCTTCCCGAACTTTACATGAATTCTGGTTTTGTTCAGAAATTCAGCATTGAAGGTAGCAATGGTTACCTCTTGCGAAATCACAAAGAGGTATTGACATAAGAACAAAGCGGTCAACAACGTAATACGTTTCATTTTAAATCTATCTTTTCCGGGTAAGTGGCTATGCAGGTTTTTGTGCAAAGCCATTTATTTCAGGGCAAATGTATATCAAAAGGTCCGGGTTGAAATACTCATGGATTTAATTTATGCAGACATTATCGGCACAAATCAAATCCGGGTAGATATGCCGAAACCCTCTCGGGTTTCTTCTGTATATTTTACCCGTAATCTGAACCGACTCCATGGACAGGCTGGCCAGCTCCTGTCGTAACTGCTTAATCTTATTATTCAGATGATAAGAAAGGGTCATGAGCCGATCATTGTAAGATTGCCACCTTTCCTCCGTACTCTTTTGTTGTCTGGCTATTTGTTTGTGAAAATCACGAATCCCGCTTATCTCAGAAAGGCTTTTGTTATTTGGCTCGTTCCGGACAATCCTGTTGTCTTCCGACAGTACAAAGGTAATGCTGTCGATATGCCTTGTTCTCAAAAACTCACTCAGCCATAGTGTCATTTCGATATCGAACGTAATGGAATTTCCCAGCGAGGTAAGGAAATAGTTCTCTCGCTGGAAAGTATTGTTGATTACAGGCTCGAGGTGATCCGTTGGACAAATAAAGTACAAGTGACTATGCATGAGGCCCGTCTGCACTTTACAAACTCCTCAGGTCAATTACCTCAAAATTCCTGGCATCAAAGTAATCATCCAATCCATAGTCTGTGTTAATGATAATGCCACCCAGCAGGGTTACTTTATTGACATGGAACTCCCCTTTGCAGGTTTCAAGGTGATTGTGAATTTGTCTGTTGATGATGTCATAAGCCGCTTCCGTGATGGCCTTGGCCTGGTTGCTGCTTTCCAGGATTTGCTCTCTGTATGGCAAAAGGCTTTCTTCCAGCTTCATTTGCTGATAATCTTCATCATTCTTAACGGGCTTGTATGTACTGTCCTGTAGCCTGTCAAGTGCCAGCATCAGCGCTCCACAAGAGTTTCCGGTCTCCTCCTGGCGAGGGCGATACATCTTGCCCAGGTCCCCATCCAGGGTAATGCCGATATGAGGTCCGTAGAAAATGAAAGCGCTGCCATCATCAGGAATATGATGGGCAAAAGCAGTCATACCTGTTTGTCCTGCAAAGGGTAAGCCTCCCAGGCCTCCCATAATAAAAGGACCGAATAACACATTGAAGAAAGTAGTTGAAGGTACGTTGATGTCATCGGAGCAGACAGATGTTGCCATCAGAACTCTGGAAATGTCAAGCTCATGCTCTATTTGCATTCTCCCCAGGTAGTGTATGGAGGTGTCTTTGGCATCTTTGGCATCAGGGAAATACTGCTTTACTATCTTATCAAACTTTCTCTGTAACATAGGCTGTGTCTGTTGTTTTTTAAAAAATCGCTACTCAGTAATGAGCTTCAATATAAGGCTATTCTTCATAAATGCATCGTTGTTGCAAAAATGAGATTTCCACTGTTAATCGGAGTTTGGGAAGATATAGCGGATGGCAGCTCTAAGAATAACCCGATTGATAGTGACATTACCGTGTAATGGGTTATACACGATATAACAAGACAAGTGGAGGTCTGCTTGGTGTTCCCTTACCTAAGCTGCTATACCATTAAGATAAACATCACTGCTCTAAGGCCTTTAGGAGTTTCCTGCTGTGCATGTATTCGAAATACCTGGCGGTTACCCTGAAGTCTTTATCCAGAATGACTAATGTGGGTGGGGCGAACTGCCCTTCACTTAAAGCCAGCAATTGAGCGATTTGATGGACCGGGTTTCTGGATTTCTTTATTTGATCGTTTATAAACTTTTGTCCTCCAAATATTACTTCAGACTCTGTTTCTGCATCAAAGCGAACAGCATAGTATTGATCATTGAGCAGGTCAATCACTTCAGGTTTTGTAAATACCACCCTGTCCATTTTTCGGCAGTAAGTACACCAGTCGGTGTAAAAATCAATGAAAACTTTCTTTGGATTAGCTGCCAGTGAGTCTTCCAGTTGCTCAAAACTGAGCCAGCGTACTGATTCCGCCTCCTGTGCACGCAAGGGAGCAACGCACAGGAAAGACGAAATGGTTAATAGTAAACCTGCAAATATTAATGGCTTTCGAATCAATGCAGGTTACCAATTTTTATGGAGAAAAATACTGAACGCGGTGTAGCGGGCCCATAGATGAAATCAGAGTCCCGCTCTGGTCCTGAGTCAAATTCCGGTTGATAGCTGTTGAAGATATTGCGGAAACCTCCACTCAACTCCAAATGAAAATCTTCTGAGATATCGAAATGATAGCTTAACCTCAGGTTTGCATCGAAAAAGGCATCGGAATTGAGTAAATCCGGAGAGCCATTGGCACCGACTACTCGCGGCACGATCATCGAGCCGGTGTAGGTTCCTGTGAAATCAATTTTAAATGCGTCACTCAGATTATAATTGGAAGTAAAGTAACCATAAAGGTCAGGGGTTCTGACAAACTCATCTACGGTAATCGCATTTTCTCCTGCATTTTCCGGCTCAAATATTACCTGAGTCTCTTCATAATTCGTTTGTTGGGCAGTACCTCCCAATTGGAAAGCAAACTTACCGGAAGGCGAGTAGCCGGCTTCAAAGTTTACTCCCGATACTGTAGCTCCTTCACCATTTACCACTTCTTCTAAAATGATATCACCAATATCTCCGCGACTCACCTGAGTAAAGGGGTTATGTAGTTGCGTATAAAATCCTTCTATTAAGAAGTTGATCTGCGCCAACCCAAGACTCCTGGTGTAGTTCAAAGAGCCGGTGAAGGCATCGGAAGTCTCCTTATCCAGATCATCTGAAAGCAAAACAAAAACCTGGTCTCCACCAGCGGAGGAGATGTGCAGATCTTCATTAAATGCCTGTGGGGCACGGAATCCTCTGGCATAACCCCCTCTGAACCGCAGGTTATCATTGATTTGATATAAAAGAGTGGCTCTTGGGCTAAATACCCCTACATCAACATCCGCAGCCCTGTCTATATTCAGCACAGAGTAAGCTCCCTCTATGCTTGAAGCATCATATCTGCCGCCAAGCAGTGCGGTAAAACGTGAATTTACCTTCCACTCATATTGTGCAAAGAAACCTGTGGTGTTTACCCGCTGGTCTACAAGACGACCATAGCCTGCTATTTCATCCTGCGTATCATAGATTTGATTTTCGACTCCCAGGGTCAGTACATTACCACTGTCGAAATAGCGGTTGTACTGAACTCCGGCCACTACGGCCAGGTCCTCCGTCAGGCCGTAAGCGTTGATGGCCAGTGCGCTGTCTGCTGGCGTTCTTCCACCGCCTAATCCACCGTAATAGCTATCGCGCGTGGTGTTTTGGGTAGATGCGTAGAAAGAAAATTTATTCTTGTCATCCTGCGTCCACATTTCATAGTTAATACCACCAAAAAAGGTATTGTGATCAAGCTCTTCGGTAATATCTGTAAAGTGAGGTGCTAAATCTAAGCGGTCACCTCCTCTGCGGAATTCTTCCAGTGCACTTAAGTCTACAGTAATCTTGCTGTTGTCGCCTGGCTTGAAAAATGCTTTTGCACCCAATACTGTATTTTCCAGTTTAACCAGTTCTGTAAAGCCATCTCCGTTGGCATCCCAGCTATCACGGTTGCGACTCATGCCGTAAATTGTAACCCCGCTGGTCAGGTCCTCATTGACTATTGACCCGTTCAGGTTAAATGTCTGGTCTATAGCATCTCCTGCTATAAGAGCCGTATTGGAGCGAATCTCCCAGGTATTTTCAACCGGATCTTTGGTGATAATATTGATGGTGCCGGCAATGGCATTTGATCCGAAGAGAGCAGACCCACCACTTCGCACCACTTCTACCCGCTCTACAATGTTGGTAGGAATCTGATCCAGGCCGTATACATTGTTCAGGGCACTGAAGACCGGACGACTATTGATCAGGATTTGAGAATAAGCACCTTCCAGCCCGTTAAGGCGTACCTGAGTAAACCCACAATTCTGGCAGTTGGTCTCTACTCTCACTCCGGGTTGATAGTTGAGACCATCGGAAATGGCCAGCGACTGTGTGGCGTTGAATAATTTATTGTCGATTACACTAACAATAACCGGAGCGTTTTTTCTGTCCTGTTCGTATCGGGAACCGGATATCACTACACTCTCCAGATTCAGGATATCTTCCTGTAATGAAAAGTTTTTCTCCTGAGATTGTCCTGCTTTCATAACAATCTCTTCAGAGATGGTCAGGTGTCCTACAAACTTTACCTTAACTGTATAAGTACCTGATGGGATGTCTTGTATGATAAAGCTGCCCTCGTTATCAGTAGCCGATCCCAGTTGTGTTCCTTCCAGAAAAACATAGGCAAATGCTACAGGAACGTCATCAGCGGTGACCCTGCCCGATAAACTTGATTTTTGAGCCTTGATACCTACGCATAGGACCATAAGCTGCAAAAGCAAGCCAAACCTAAACCCAAAGCGCAGCATTGTTTTCATGTTCTTGTTCAGAAGTTATGCTAGCAAATATATAGTGTTAGATTAGTCTAACAAAATTCTTTGTACGAATTTTCTATTTTTGTTCAGAGTCTGAAAATTACCATGGCATCACCTACTGTAGAAAACTACCTCAAAGCCCTCTATGCGCTTGCTAATGAAGATGACGAGGTCAACATTTCTGATCTGAGCATTCATCTGAAGGTGAGTAAACCCACCGTAAACAGTATGGTGAAAACCCTGAATCAGCAGGATTGGGTGAATTATGAAAGGTATAAGCCAATTGTGCTGACCCGGAAGGGAAGAAAGGCTGCAGCCTTAATCCTGCGTAAGCATCGCCTTACGGAGATGTATCTGGTAGAGAAGATGGGCTTTGGATGGGAAGAAGTGCATGAAATAGCTGAGCAGATCGAGCATGTTAAAGCACCTGCGCTGTTTGACAGAATGGACAAACTGATGGATTTCCCGAAGGTCGACCCACACGGTTCGCCTATTCCGGATAAAGATGGAAATATTATAGACCAGAATTATAAAAAACTGAGTGAATGTAAGGTGGGTGATCAGGTCGTATTACTTGCTTTAACCCATTCTTCTAAGGACTTCCTGGAGTTTCTGGATAGCAGAGAGATTTCGTTGAAGCTGGAACTGGAAATTAAAGCGATAGAACCCTTTGACAGCAGCATGCTCATCAGTTACTATAATCACCCCTCTGAAACTTTGAGTCAAAAGGTATGTGACCGGTTGTTGGTGCAAAAGTCATAGGGCACCTGGCATTGCAGTCAACCCCTTCCCTGTACTACCCGCCACATACAGATAAATGGCTGCGTAGTGGAAAGCGCTGCCGCCCAATACAAAGAGATGCCAGATGGCATGATGGTATTTGAGCTTTCTCATCAGGTAGAAGACTACACCCCCGGTATAGCACAGGCCACCATGAAGCATCAGATTCACAGCTTCGGGAGATAATACCTCCCCAAGGCGGTCAAACATCAGGAAGCCCAGCCAACCCATACCCAAATAGGAAATCAATGAAATAGCCTCGTACTTTCCGGTGAGGAAAATTTTGAAAATCACTCCGGCAACAGCAATGATCCATACCCAGAGCAGTACTTGTTTGCCCAGAGCCTCTTCGCCTAGTACTCCCCAGGCAAAAGGCGTAAAGGTACCGGCTATCAGCAGGTAGATGCCGATATGGTCCAGTTTTTTAAACAGGAACTTACGTTGCTTGCTCTTTACCGCATGGTAAAGGGTAGAAGCTGTATACAAATTGATCAGTGTGAGACCGAAGATGAGAAAGCTCCAGGTTTTTATCGGGCTGTCTGCTTTGACCAGCAGGAATATTGTGCCGATAATACCCAGTATGGCACCTAATCCGTGACTAAGGGTATTGGCCACTTCCTCTTCAGGAGTATATACATCCAGAACCTTTTCTTTTGCAGCCTTGCTCATCAGAGTTGTGCCCCACAGTACTTACAATAGAGGGCATCGCTGCTGTGACCGGAATTACCACATTCACTGCAGGTGCGTTTTTCCTGCTTTTTGCGGTCTTTGCCCAGTTCAACGGTTACAATACCGGTGGGTACGGCTATGATGGCATAGCCCATGATCATTACCAGTGAAGCAATGGTCTGTCCCAATATGGTTTGTGGAGCAATGTCTCCATACCCCACGGTGGTAAGCGTTACAATGGCCCAGTAAACACTTCTGGGAATGCTGGTAAAGCCGTTTTCACCTCCTTCCACCAGGTACATCACGGTGCCCATGATCATGACCATGGTGACCACGCTACCCAGAAAGACGGTGATTTTATGTCGACTGGCACGTAATGCCCTGCCCAGCTGTTCTCCCTCACCGACAAAACGACCCAGTTTGAGAATTCTGAAAACTCTCAAAAGCCTTAATGCCCGAATAACCAATAGGTACTGAGTACCGGTAAAGAAGAGACTGAGATAGGTAGGCAAAAGAGAAAGCAGGTCGATAATGCCGTAAAAGCTGAAAATATATTTCCGCTTGCGTTCTGTGACATAGATACGTGTGATATACTCCAATGTGAAAGCCACCGTGAGAATGAGCTCTGTGATACTGAAGATGGCACCGTAGCGCTGTTGCAGACTGGGCACACTTTCCAGCATCACAGCAATGATGCTCAGCAGAATGGCGATCAGCAAGCCTACATCAAAAGCCTTTCCGGCAGGGGTATCCGTACCGAAAATGATGATATAGAGTCGCTGACGTAATTTTTGGGCCATGTTCAAAAGTAATAATATTTATGACTGGCCCCTTCGGCAGTCTAGGTGTTTTTAATCCTGAACCAGGGAGCCTGATAATCTTCAGGCAAATGCTCCTGAGGAATAGTGCTGTGGTTGCCATCTCTTTGTGCTCCATAGTGAGGAGAAAGAATCTCAATGCCGGCTTCATTACACTTGTCCTGAATGTTTTTGTGCATTTCAGAATAGATCAGTGCCATTTTATGGATTTCCCGCGTGCGGGCATTGAGCTGATAGCTCACATAAAAGTCATCAAGGCTGGTTTGTAGCACATAGGGTTTGGGTAGTTTCTTCACAAACTCAGTAGCCAGTGCCGCTTCGATCAAAACCTTATGAACCGTTCTCCAGGGCACATCATATCCCAGGGTAATGGTTGTATGAAGAATCAGCCCCTGTTCATCATTGGCTGTGGTATAGTTGATGGTATGGCTGTTGAGCATCTGAGAGTTCGGGATAGTGATGATCTCATTTTTGATGGTTTTGATCCGTGTATTCAGAAGAGATTTTTCTTTTACATCTCCCATTACATCCCCGATTTTCACACGGTCACCAATTTTAAACGAACGCATATAGGTAATCACCAGCCCGGCAATTACATTGGAAATAGCTCCGGCTCCCCCCAATGCCACAAGCAAGCCAATAAAGGTAGAGACACCTTTGAAAATATCTGAATCAGACATAGGCAGTAGTGGCCAGATACCGATAAAGGCCAGCGCAATGATCATGATCTTGACGATGTTAAAGGTAGGTTTGGCCCATTCCGGGTAGAAGCCCGGGAGCTCCAGATGGCCTTTTGCCACTTCATCTTTGAAGAACTCAAGGAGCTTGAGAACATATTTCGTCACAAACCAGATAACAATTATAGTCAGGAGATTGGGAATATAGGCGATCGCCTTAGAGCCCATGCTTTTTACAGGGTCAAGTACATAACCAAACAAGGTGGTAGCGATATCCTGAGTCCAGGGGAAAAGAGAGAACAGCACCGGAAGCAACAGGTAGATGATGAGTATGAGCAGCACAACTCTCACGGCTTTTACGGCATAGGTGACAAAGAGCACCTGCTTTTCTTCAGTCAGGAGCTCATATTTTTTGACACTGAAACCCTTAAAGACTTTTCCTTTCTGAGCATGAATTTTAGCATATATCAGCCTGAAAAGCCTGTTGAAGTACCTGAGGCCGATAGCGAAGAGAATCACAATCACGAGGGCAATGCCGACATTGATTAATAGCGACTGTGCATTCACAGGCTCCTTGTC
This sequence comes from Roseivirga sp. UBA6061, assembly GCA_002427745.1. Taxonomy (GTDB): domain Bacteria; phylum Bacteroidota; class Bacteroidia; order Cytophagales; family Cyclobacteriaceae; genus Roseivirga. The sequence continues at coordinate 77,881 of DIYF01000008.1, forward strand.
TTCTGCTTCGGTAAAACCAATGATCAGGTCAGTATAGTAGTCAACTGCTCCTTTTCTGCTGAGGCCCACGGCTTTGGCATCAGCATCATTGAGGCTCATGATCAGCACACCACTACAGACGATGTCATCGGCAATGTCACCGGGTATTACCTCCAGTTGTTCTACATCTAGGTCACCGGCTTTCAGACTGGCCAGCTTCTCCGATACCCTGGCGGCACGCCTCTTCAGAGAGTAGGGGCCAATACCATGATAGAGGTAGATGCTGGAATCGGCCGTAACAGGAAGGCCGGTCGGCTGTGCGGTACCAGGGAGCTGTGTGATAGGAAGAGGTTGACTCAGTGAGTCCTGAGGCGTCTGCCCTGCGGCCTGAAAGCCCAGAAATAATAACAAAAGTGAGGAAAGGAGATACTTCATAACTAATCAATTTTATAGAAGATATTGATTAGTTGATGGATTATTGACTGATCGGGGATTCTATATTAAACAGAATCGAAAAAGAATCAAAGTTCAGGACTTAGCCTGTAGGTAAATAAAGGGGCTGTTTAGGGGCGAAAAAGAAATGTCATTTCCATGGAAATGAGAACCTTTGAACCAATTTGAGGTTCTGTATACAGATTCTGCACTTTCACAGAAATGACACGATATTTTCAGATAAGGCTTCTTCTTTAAAGACTCATCATCTCTTTGAACCGCGCTGCCTGCCTGCGGCTTACTTCCACTTTATCGCCACCTCGCAGCACTACCATAAGTCCCCCGTTAAACCAGGATTCTATACTTTCTACCCAGGTAAGGTTAATGATGTGCTTGCGGCTGGCACGGAAGAATGAACGATCGTCCAGGCGTTCGTCCAGTGCGTTCAGCGACTTGTGAATCATGGGCTTGAAGTTATCAAAGTAGATTTTGATATAGTTGCCGTCAGACTCGAAAAGACGGATGTTTTCCAGCTTCACAAACCAGCATTTATCACCATCTTTCACAAATACACGATCCTGTGGCCCCAGTTTCTTTTCAGTTTCATCTTCAGCAGGAGCATCTTTTTTGGCTCTGTTCAAAAGCTTGGTGATGCTCTCTTTTAATCTGTCCGGCTCGATAGGCTTGAGCAGATAATCCAGCGCATTGAAGTCAAAGGCCTTGAGCGCATACTCATCATAGGCGGTAGTAAAGATCACTTCAGGCACCGACTCGAGTGATTGTAACAGTTCGAACCCGGTTTTACCCGGCATTTGAATATCCAGAAACAAGAGGTCTGGTTTCAGGGTCTTGATCTTTTCTTCTGCATCTTCAGCATTGACTGCTTCTCCGGCAATTTCTATCTCCTGATATTCCTGAAGCAGATTGGTCAGCTCTTTGCGAGCCAGTCTTTCATCGTCTATTATTAGTGCTTTCATACGCGGATAAATTGGAGGTTACATCCTTTGCGGGATTTTCACCTCGGTAACTACAAACTTATCATTTTCATTATAAATGCGAAACGAAGCTTCTCCACCATAGATTAGCTTCAATCGTTCTTTCGTATTGGCCAGGCCGTAGCCTCCTCCTTTCTTTTGCTTACGCTTACCATTGACCAGCTGACCGCTGTTTCGAATGGTAATGATCAGCTTGGTTCTGTCTATCCTGGTAGATAGCTCTACCAGTCCTCCGGCCATCAGATTCGAAACCCCGTGTTTGATGGCGTTTTCCACCAGCGTCTGAATCATCATAGGAGGGATATCAAAGCGCTCAGAGCCCGGAGAGATATCATATTTCAGGCTTAGTCTCTCCTCAAAACGGATAGACTCAAGGGCCAGATAATCCTTGACAGTGCTAAGCTCGTCATCAAAGCCTATCACCCTCTTTTTATCCATAATAAGAGAGTTGCGAAGGATATTGGAGAGCTGGGTAATGGCCACCTTGGCTTTTACGGGTTCTTCATCTACCAGGGCACGCATACTGTTCAGTGCATTGAAAATGAAGTGAGGGTTCAGTTGGGCCTTTAGCTGATTGAGGTGCATTTCATTCATAGCGGCCTCATACTTCAGCGATTTATTATAACTCTCCAGGTAATGATACAGGAAGTAGATGGTGGCCCAGACCGCATAAAGGATGAAGAAGGCCAGGGCATCAAAAAGCATTTGTGTGATCAGGCCCATGTTGAACTCCGAGGCTTGTGATAAAAAGCCGATGATCCGCACTACCAAAGCAGTGAAAAGAGCGGCTGCCAGAGTAAGGCCAACCACCCGGGGAATATTACGGCCGAAGTCTTTTTGAACCCAGGAACGCTTTTTAGAGACACCGCGAATCACAAAATGCGAAATGAGAAAGAGCAGAGGTGTTTGAACCACTACCTCCAGTTGCTGCTCAGGTATAAGTTCTTCGTTCTGGCCCATCACATTAATGGTCAGAAAGAAGAGGTTGACCGAAGCATAGAAGCCCCAGCCAGCTATTTGCAAGGTCCAGTATAGTCTGCGTTTGCGCATGTTTGATTCTGCGGACATATTACAAATTATCCGTAGAAATCAGTCAAAGGATTGTATGGGAGGTAAAAGGGCACTAACATTTCAGCTATATCGTGTCACCCGGTCGGTATCGGTCGTTGCGCAGGAAGGTGCGAATGATAAGGCGGGTACCACGGTCATAGGTGAAGTAATTCCATATCCAGTTGCTGAAAACCACAAGTCTGTTGCGAAAACCAATAATGGAGATCAGGTGGATAAACATCCATACCATCCAGGCAAAGAGGCCTCCGAAATGAAGCTTAGGTAAATCTACCACCGCCCGGTTGCGTCCTATCGTAGCCATAGAACCCTTATCACGATATACAAAAGGCGCCATAGTCTTTTGTTTGCTTTGGAGCACAAGGTTTTTAGCCAGTCGCATCCCTTGCTGCATAGCTACCTGTGCCACCATCGGGTGTCCGTTAGGGGTGCTTTCGGTCTTCATAAAGGCGATGTCACCAATGGCATAGACGTTATCTGTGCCTTTTACCAGATTGTGCTCATCTACGAGTATGCGTCCGCGCTCAATCATATTATCCGGCAGGCCGTCAATGATGTTGCCTTTGACACCTGCTGCCCAGATCACCGTTTTGGTGGGAATGATAGTTCCGTCCGTGAGTTTTACGGTTTTGCCGTCATAACTTTCCAGACGTGTATTGAGCCTCACGTCCACATCAAACTGCTGAAGATACTTGCACGCCTTATCTCCCGATTTTTCACTCATGCCTGCCAATAGTCTGGGGCCGGCATCTACCAGGTGCAGGTTCATGATCTTGAAATCCAGATCGGGATAATCATTGGGCAGCACATGCTTTTTCAGTTCCCCCAGGGCACCTGAAACTTCAACGCCTGTAGGCCCGCCACCCACTACCACAAAGTTGGTGAGGCGGTCTTGCTCTTCAGGGTCCGGAGACATCACACTTTGCTCAAAGTTCTGAAGCATGTGGCTTCTCAGGTCGAGTGCCTGGGGCAGCTGCTTCATAGGAAAAGTGCGCTTATACATTTCCTGATCTCCGAAATAATTGGTTTTGGAACCATTGGCGATTACCAGCAGATCATAGTGGAGTTCTCCTACCAGGGTTTTGATTTTACTGTTTTCCGTATCGATGCCTGTAACACGGGCCATACGGAAGTAGAAATCTTTGTAGTTTTCGAAGAGTGGTCTCAAAGCTCCGGCAATAGAATCCGGCTCCAGACCAGCCGTAGCTACCTGATAGAGAAGGGGTTGGAAGGTATGGTAATTGTGTCTGTCAAGCATCACAACCTGAAAGCCTTTGTTTTTCAACCCTTTGGCCACCTGGATGCCTGCAAAGCCTCCTCCGATGATTATAACACGTTTTTTATCAGACTTTGGGATGTCCAAATGGAGGTGTTTCAGCTTAGTCATAGGCTTCGGTTTGCTCTAATACTAAAACGGTTGGTGTGCTTTTTTGTCTGAAGAAAAATGAGATATTTTCAAAAAAACCTCTGACCCGCTTATAATACTTTTTGAAGTTGAGGCGTTTTAAAAGCAAATGATCAGGAAAGCAATGGTTAACGGCTTTTTTGATTGTGATGTTAAAATCTAAGGGAGAGTTATGTGGTGGTGAGGAGCCCATAGCTCGATGTGCAGACGGCAAGAGTAATAGATTTTAATGTTTTGGTTGAAGATGGTGCTGTTCGCGAAAGCGGCAGCATCTTTTTTTTGCTCCTTAGTTTTCCTGCCCTGACGAAAGGAAGCATCCCAGGCCTACCACATTACTCTATGTTTCGCCCTGTATGTCAACGACTTGTCTACGCACTGAAATAGTCGTTCAAACCTGATGACCTTACCTTTGTTTGTGAAACTAAAAGACAAATGGGTTTTGAAAGGAAGTCCGAAATGACGTACCCGGACAACCCAGACGAAACGAGTTTGCCATAGTTTTAGTAGTAGAGTGTTAATTTAGGATCATCTGTAGAGTCGGGTGATCTTTTTTTATGTCGTCTCAGTGAGCCTCACGGGCTCTATGGCATGCTCATGTGAACATGCCCATTTGACCCCGATTAGTTCTGATAAACAAATCTCTTCGCAGCGGAGGTGGTTTGGATCCTTTGAAGTACTTAACTCTGGACAATTCTATGAGCCGGTGAATGGACTGCACCATGCGGCCTTCACCCCGCATCCGATAGCCGAAGCGACTGTCGTTGAGTGTACCATTATGGGCTCCTTTGATTTGGTTAAGAACCTTTTCGGCCCGATCGGGGAAAGCCTGGTGTATCCAGTCCTCGAAGATGGTACCTATGGCTCCATTCAGCCTGACCATGGTATAACCCGCATTGTAGGCTCCTGCTTCAGCCGTTGCGGCCATGATATCGGGAATTTCATGATCGTTGAGACCGGGAATTACAGGGCCTATCATGGCATTGACCGGTACCCCGCGATCTGTCAGCTTTTTAATGGCTGCCAGCTTGGCTTTGGCACTGGCGGTGCGTGGTTCCAGCTTTCTGCGTATTTTCTCGTCCAGGGTAGTTACACTGAAATTAAGCCCTATGAGGTTCAGATCTGCCAGGGGGCCAATGATGTCCAGGTCACGGGTGACGGTGACATTTTTGGTGATCATACCCACCGGGTGTCGATATTTCAGAAAAATCTCAAGCAGGCTTCGTGTAATGCCAAGCTTTCGCTCAATAGGCTGATAGCAGTCTGTATTGCCGGACAGGACGACAGGCTTTACTTCCCAACCGGGTTTCTGCAGCTGCTTTTCAAGCAGAAATGCGGCCTTTTGCTTTACCAGAATAACCCGCTCAAAGTCAAGACCTGCACCATATCCCCAATACTCATGACTGTTGCGCGCATAGCAATAAATGCAGCCATGTTCGCAGCCCTGATAGGGATTAAGCGAATACTCCATGCCGACATCGGGACTTTTTACTTTGTTGACGATGGTTTTTGGGTAAATATTAATGTATTGGGTATGAGAGTTTTCGATCAAAGGTTCGTCCAGCCCCTCAATATGTTCTGCTACATAATCATGTTTTAAAAACCGATTTTTGACCTGTTTTTGCGCCCCTCTTCCTTTAATCATTTGCTATTGTTTTTAGTAAAACTAATTTAAGTAGTTTATGACTAAAAATATGAGTTTTCTGGAAAGAAAAATGAAACAGAATGAGCAACCTGGTTTGGAATAGCCCTGTGAAATTTCTCAACAGCGGTATGGCTTTGAGCACCTCATAACGAGATACCGGATAAAATCTGCCTTAGCTTAACTATGGGACAAATTTCACCCGGTATGACATTGCCCCAATACAGGGCCGGATGGCTGAAGTCAGAAATGGTTGGTCCATATTGAGCGAAATAAAGACAGCTGACATTTTTTCAGCTTGCCTAGTCCTGCCTCAGGCTTTTTACCGGACTGCCAAGGGCCGCCTTGATTGACTGAGAGCCTACCGTCATCCAGGCTACCAGCAATGTTGAAGCGATAGCCGCTACAAAGAGCAGCAGGTCCATAGAGGTATGATAGACAAAACCCTCTAACCAGCGACTCATTAACAGGTAGGCTATCGGCATGCCGATAAGGTTTGCAATAATTACCAGTCCGATGAACCTGCGGGTAATCATAGCGGAAACTCTTGAAGCTGAAGCCCCAAGCACCTTTCTGATGGCTATCTCTTTGAGTTTGTCTCTGATGGTCATGTTGGCAATGGCAAACATACCTACAAAGGCAATGAACAGAGCCAGTATGGTCAGATAGGTGAGTATCTCAGATAGCTTGCTTTCCTGTTCATGGAGATGCGAGAAGTTCTCGTCCAGAAAGAAATACTCAAATGGAGCTCCATTGGCCACTTTATTCCAGGTTTGCTCTATCTGGTCCAGTGTCCCGGATAAATTTGCGGTCGACAGTTTTACATTCATGTAGTCCATCGTTTGCTCACGATAGAAGAAGCCAAAAGGCTTGATGGATGATTTGAAACTGGTAAAGTGAAAGTCTTTGAGCACGCCTACCACGGTACCATTGCGAATGGTGTCATTCAAAAGATAGATAGGTTGTGGTTTCCCTACATCTTCCAGACTGAAACCCAGCTCTTTCAAAGCCTGCTCGTTGAGGATGATGTTGAAGCCTTGTTTGTCTGTAGCAATCTCCTTTGAGAAATTTCTTCCTGCTACCATCTCGAAATCCATTACATCGATAAATTCAGGATCTACGGCTACATAATTCAGCAGGATTTCATCCGGATAACCCAGTGAGGTGGTCCAGTTGATACCCCCTATAATGCCGGATGATACACCTACCTCTGACACGTTGGCCAGCTGGCTCAGTTCTGCTTTCAGGGTTTGCTGGTTACTTACAGAGCTCGCATTATCTATTACCAGAACCTGCTCGGAGTCGAAGCCGAGATCGGCATTTTGTACATGTTTGAGCTGCTTGAAAACTACCAGGGTACCTATAATCATAATGCCTGAAATGGTGAATTGTAATACCAGCAGTACCTGACGCAGGCTGACAGCCGATTTGCCGTTTTTATTCAGAATGCCTTTAACCGCATTGACTACCCTGAAAGAGGAAAGGTGTAAGGCAGGGTAAAGCCCTGCAAGAATACCGATTACGATGCCTCCCAGAGCTATGGCACCTAAAGCAGGCAGATTATCAGGGGTGAATACACTCACTTCTTTTCCCAGCGTGTCACCCAGATTACGGAAGAGCATTTCTGCCAGCAGAGTACCCATGGAAACGGCCAGAATGATCATAATCAATGCTTCTATCAGAAACTGTGATATCAATGATCTTCGGTGAGCCCCGAATACCTTGCGGAGGCCTATCTCTTTAAGTCTTTTTAAGGAATGACCCACCGTGAGGTTGAGATAATTAATGCAGGAAATCAGCAGCACAAAGAGGCCCAGAGCTGAGAATATATAAATGTTGCTCATGTTGCCATTTGTACCCAGCTCCCATTTCAAGTCTGATTTCAGGTGTATATCGGTAAGTGCCTGGCTATAGATGGGGGCATAGTTGTCCTGACCAGGCCGGGCATTCTCATAGAGGGCCGGGAGCTTGGCATTGAAGTTTTCCAGGTTTGTCCCCTCGTTAAGTTTTACATAGGTATAGTAGTTCCACCAGCCCCAGTTGGCATCTATGCCCCGAAAGGTGAGTCTTGTGAGGAAGTCAAACTTAAAATGAGAGTTATCGGGAATATCTTCGATCACACCACTGATGGTAGCCCGTGCATTGTTCATACTGAATATGGTGAGTGTTTCACCTACTACATCTTCACGACCAAAGTACTTTAATGCGGCCTTGCGGGTAATAACCAGTTGTCGGGGTTTGTCCAGGGCTGTTTCAGGGTTGCCATAGAGAAAAGGAAAACTAAAAACATCAAAGAAGGTGGAATCTGCCCTTATGAGTCCTTCTTCATAGAATTTTTTCTCCTCACTGGTTCCTATAAGAAATTTACTTCCCCAGCCCGGAAACAGCCTAACTGCGGTCTCCACCTCGGGCATGTCGCGCTTCAGGGCAACGGACAGGGCAGGAGGTGTGGTGGCATCGGGTAATATATTACCATCAGATTCAATCAGGTCTATGACCACCCTGTGGACCCGATCCGCATTTGTGTGAAAGCGGTCGTAGCTCAGCTCAGTTTTTACATAGATGAAAACGAAAACGAAACAGGCCATACCTACACTCAGGCTGAGGAGGTTCATAACAGAATGCAGCCTGTGCCGGGTCATATTTCTAAAGGCAAACTTGAAATAGCTTTTGTACATGATGATGAGATTTGAGTTTTGACGTTTCTTTTTGATGGCAAATGGCCGTAGGAAATGGAGCACATGGTACCAGTAAAGCCACCGGGCTCTCATAGTGCCTTTTTCAGCCTGTTCTATACCATAGCACTCATGGAGATCACCTTTGATCTCTTCGAGCAGCTCGCTTCGGCAGAACCAGCCCAGAAAAAGGTCGGCCAGTTTGGGAGGGTGATTACTCATACCTGAGGTTTTCAGTGGGGTTGCTTCGGGCCACTTTCAGCGATTGGAAGCTTACTGTCAGCCAGGCCATTAAGATCATCAGCAGACTGGCTCCTATAAAAAACAGAGGGCTAAGGCTGATGCGATACACATATTCACTTAACCAGCTGTTGGCGGCCAGATAGGCTACAGGTACGGCCAATAAACAGGAGATGATAATGGGAATAGTGAATTTCTTAAGCAATCCGGCAAAGAGCTGTATAGGCTTGGCTCCCAGTACCTTTCTGATGCCCATTTCCTTTCTTCTTTGCTCGGTCATAAAAGTAGCCAGACCCACCAGACCTAAAATCGCCACACAGATAGCAAGTATTGAAAAGGCATTGACCAGGCCTTTCATCTGATCCTCCTTCTGATATTGGTTCGTGTACTGCTGACTTACCAGATCTGCCACAAAGGGTTGCCCCCCTGAGTTATTCTCCCATATATTTTTCAGGGTAGAAAGGGCTTCCTGCGGACTGCCACTAAATCGTACAGAAATAGACCAGGGATCACTACCCTGATAAAATATAAGGGGCTTGATACTTTCCTTCATCGAAGCGAAGTGAAAATCTTCTACAATGCCAATCACCTGCATATTATAAGAATCACCTCCTGCTTTCAGCGTCAGGCGAGCTCCCAGAGGTTTTTCCAGTTGTAAGCTTCGGGCGGCAGTTTCATTCAGGATGAGCCCTGCGGTGTCTGAGGCCAGATCCTTAGAGAAGTTTCGTCCTGCTTTCAGGCTCATACCCTGGGTGGGAATATAGGTTTCGTTTACCGGCCAGCTTTGTACGCTCACTGACTCTTTGGTAGCACCTTCCCCGTATTTTTCCAGGTAGAACTGCCTGCGGCTTCCGCTGACGGGTACAAAACCCGATCGGCTATAGCTTTCAATATTGGGTTTGGACTCCAGCTCGTTTTTGAGCACTTCTTCGTTAAGGTCGTAACGGTTGAGATCCATAATATCCAATGTGATCAGCTTGTCTTTATCAAAGCCAAGCGGTTTGTCCATAACATAGCTCAGCTGATTGTTCACCACCAGGGTTACCACAATGAGTGTGGTGGATATCGAGAACTGTAATACTACCAGTGAGCTTCTGAGCCAGCTCTTGCCGGTTTTAAACTGAGACTGTCCTTTCAGTGTCTTGCCTGGATTGAAAGAGGAGAGCACAAAGGCCGGATAGCAACCTGCGCCCACGCCCAGAACCACAGCCGCAAGAGTCATTAACAACCACAGAGGAGGTGTGCCTCCCAGAGAAAAGGACAACTCCCGCCCAATGATCTGGTTGAAGTAAGGTAGCATGAGTATCACCACTCCGGTGGCAAGAATGAAGGCCCCAAAACTATACAGCGTAGATTCAAACAGGAATTGGGTGATCAGCTGTTTTCGTTTTGAGCCCAGCACCTTTCTGACCCCTACTTCTTTGCCTCTGATGGCCGCTCTGGCCGTACTCAGATTAACGAAGTTGATGCCCGCAATAAAGAGTATGATCATACCAATGATGGAAATGGTTCTGACATTCTCCAGGCTGCCATTTGCGTTAATCTCCCTGTCGAGGTTCGATTTGAGATGAATATCTGCCAGTGCCTGCAGGTAAAAACGGGCATGGTTACCATTGGCATTGATTTCATCCGCAGGCACATTAAAAGTCTCCTGTGTCAGGGGAGCGATATAGGTTTGTAGTGCTTCATTCAGCTTTACTTCTACCGCTGCGGGGGAAGCCGCTTTTGCCAGTTTCAAATAGGTGTAGGTGTTCAGGCTCATCCAGCCCATTTCAAAGCGGGAGGTCTGGTAAGCGTATGACATGATGAAGTCGAACTTGAAATGACTATTTTCAGTCATGTCCTTGTAGATACCTTTTACAATAAAGTCGTCAGTATTGAATGTGACGATTTTGCCCATGGCGTCTTCATTGGGGAAGAGGTGTGTGGCCATGGACTCCGACATCACCACGGTTTTAGGGTCGTCCAGCGCCCTGTCAGGATTGCCGGCCACAAAAGGAATGGTGAAGACAGAGAGCGCCTCACTGGTGGCATAGGTAGCATTTTTGATCTGCATTTGCTGGTCTCCCAGGTCTACCACACTGTTGAACTGCCCTACCATAAACCTGGCGGCTTCCTCTACTTCCGGTACTGTTTCAGTCAGATGTTCGGCCAATACCACCGGAGCCAGTGGTCTGTGAAACTCGCGATCGCCTAGCTTCAGGTCGGTTACTACCCGATAAATCTGCTCGTAACCTTCATGATGCTTATCAAAAGAGTATTCATCTCTGACATATAGAAAGATCATCAGACAGCTGGCAATACCGATGGTGAGCCCGCTAAGGTTCAGAAAAGAATAAAGCTTGTCTTTGCGGAAATTGCGCAGGGCGATTAAAAAGTAATTCTTGTACATGGCAATGTTGTTTGAGTTTTGACTATTTGAGGAGAACAGCTTCTTGAGAGCAAAAGGGCGTAAAAAGTGAAGCATGTGATACCAATAGGTCCATTTGGCCCGAAGAGCACCTTTTTCGGCTCTCTCCATGCCGTAGAATTCATGAAGATCTCCCCGGATTTCTTCGATGAGTTCATCCCGACACAGCCAGTTGAGAATTTTGTCTGCAAGGGCAGGCGGGCGATTTGGTCTGGTGTCGTTTTCCACTACTCCAGTCTCAGGTTTTTGACAGGGTTCATTCTCAATACCTGAATGATGTGTGATGAGATGGTGACGAATATCACAGCCAGCAGAATGAGGGTAGTTAGCAGGAAAGGGCTGATCCCTACCGTATCCATGGAGCCGGGAAAGACCTGTGCAAAAAGGGTGTCGAAGATCATGTAGCTCAAAGGCGCTGCGACCAGCATGGCAATGCTCATGAGTATGATGAACTGCTTCGATACGAGCTTTACAATATGGGTTCCATTGGCTCCCAATACCTTGCGAATGCTGTACTCCTTCAGTTTTTTAATTATAAAGAGCGAAACCAGCCCGAAAAGCCCCATGGCCGATAAGATGATGGCGACCATCGCAACAAAGTTCATCACGGCTTTCAGCGAACCGGTTGAGTTAAAGAAATTGTCAAATACTTCTTCCTGAAAGAAGCCCGCATAGGGAGAGTCGGGAAATTGCTTAGTCCACTCAGCTTTGACCAAGGCTTCTGTATCATTCAGTCCTCCCGGTGTCGTGCGCATACTGATGTAGTTATAGCGCTCTTCCGGTACTAAACGAAAGATGGCAGGTGTGATGGGGCTGAAGAAATCATCAAAATGAAAGTTCTCTGTTACTCCCACAATGTTGAAAGTCTCTCCTTCAATGTCTACAGGCTGATCAAAAGGATTCTCACTGTCGCTGATCTGGTTCAGAAAAGCCTTATTCACGATGAGGCTCTTATTTTGGTCTGAGCTAAGATTTTCGTCAAAATCTCGTCCCTCAATAACCCTGACGTTCATGACGTCCAGATAATCCGGACTTATATTGAAGGTTCTGACCGTGTACTTTTCATCTGTAATCTTAATGGCTGACTCTACAAATGAGCGACCGATTTGAGAGCCGGACCCGGCTGTGTTAATTATCCCCGGTGATTGTGTGGCAAATAACTTCAGGGCCTGGTATTGAGCCGGATCTTCCACAGGTACCACCAAGAGGTCACTGGCCTGATAGCCCCAGTCCTGTTCTTCCTGAAATTCGTTTAGGTCGGTGAACAAAAGACCCGAAACTATGGCCACAAACGTGAGGAAGAACTGCATTGTGAGGAACACCTTGCCCAGGCGGTTTTTGCCTGCCAGGTTTTGTTTGCCCTTTAAAATGGCTACTGGTTTGAAGGCAGAGATGTAGAAGGCCGGATAGGCGCCTGAAATCAGACTTAATGCGACAAAGAGTATAATTAAAAAGCCAGGAATAGCAGGGTCCTGGAATATATTGATGGTGTAGCCGGAGCCGCTGAAAAGTACATTAATGCCCGGCAGGAAAGCGTAGATACCTACCAGGGCACCCAGAATGGTAGCTACGAAACAGAGCACGAAGTTTTCAGTGAGAAACTGAGTAATCAGCTGCTTTCGCTGCCCACCCACTACTTTTCTGATGGCAATTTCGCTTAGCCTTTTCTGCGCCATAGATACAGAGATGTTCACATAATTAAAGCAGGCAGAGGCAAGTAATAGCAGACTGATAATAGCGAACATGATCAGTATTTCCGGAGTGCTGCCTGAGGCATAAGGTTCTCTCACATACTGACCATTGCGAGCCAGTGAGGGCAGTGGATATAGACCGAATTGGCGGATTTGCCAGTCGGGATTAATGTCATTGACTACATCGCGGTAGCTGGCCAACCTGGGGCTTACCTGCTGGTTGCTGCTGACCTGATCAAGCTTTACGAAGGTGAAAACGGATTGGGTCTTGATATTCTTCCAGCCCTGCAGGTCAATGTTGTACATTTCCTTCAGGTTTTCGAATGGTAACAGAAAGTCGAAAGTGAAAGAAGCGGTTTCAGGAAAACCGTCAGCCACTCCGGTCACTGAAAACAGAAAAGCCTTGCCGTCTATCAGAATTTTGAGGTCTTTACCGATTGGGTCATCGGCAGGGAAGTACTTCTCTGCAGAAGCTTTTGAGAGAATGATGTTCTTTTTCCCTTTCAGACTTTCCGCCTGCCCCTGTATTAGTGGAAAGCTGAAAATGCTCAGGTAGCTTGGATCCGCGTAAGTCAGCACTTCGTTGAAAACATTGTCCTCAAAGCGAACCGTAGCGAGCTTGCGGGTCACCCGTGTCATTTCTTCAACTTGTGGTATTTCTGCTTTCAGAGAAGGACCGAGCTGTAGGGGAGTCCTCCCCCAGGTTTCTTCAGTTCCATTCCAGTCTATCCGGCTCTGAACGGCAAATATCTGATCGGCATCTGCGTGAAATGCGTCCAGGCTGAATTGTCTGTCTATCAATACATAGACTACCAGTGAAATGGCTATGGTGGTCGCCAGGCCGAATACATTGATGAATGAGGCGAGTTTTTGTCTTTTCAGGTTTCTAAAGCCGGTCTTGATATAACTTCTGTACATAGCAATAGATGTTTGTTTTTGAGTTTTGTTTTTGAGTGCAAACGGGCGTAGAAAGTGGAGCATGTGATACCAGTATGACCAGTTGGCTTTCCATGCACTTTTCTCTGTCCTTTCCATGCCATAGAACTCATGGAGATCACCTTTGATTTCTTCCAAAAGTTCGTCTTTGCAGAACCAGCCCAGGAGCCTGTCTGCCAGTTTAGGGGGTGCTATTTCAGACTGATCCGCCATAGCTCAGGCCTTTCAGGGCCATATCAGGGATTTTATTCCAGAGTGAATTTCTAAGCTCATGGTTTTTCTCCATGGCGTCTTTTCCGGCAGCCGTGATTTGAAAAAGGCGCTTTCTTCTGCCTCCCCGTTCATGGGTAGCCTCTGCCAGGGCAGACTTAACAAAGCCTTTGTCCTGTAACCTGCTGAGAGCGGAGTGTACCGCTCCTATCGCCACCTTTCTGCCGGTTTGTTCCATGATTTCAATGCGAATCTGAAGACCGTAGGCATTAGGGTACAATACCCCAATGATGAGCAGTACCAGTTCTTCAAATTCACCTAGTTGTGTTCCTTTCATGCTGTTTGTTTTTGATGGACTCAATCAAAGTCTACAAATATGAAATTTGATAGAAAGACGAACCCAATGACCATTCGTTGCACAGAATTCTAAACTTTTTTTAAATAATGTTCAGAATTGGGCCTCAATCGTGCCTCAAAGACTCTGCGGGGCTGCTTCTTACAGTTTTTATTGATATCAGACTAATGGTTGCCAATACCAGACCTGCCAGTAGTAGGGCACTGAATACAAACAGAAAGGGGTTGATTGCCTGCTGATAGGTAAAGTTTTCCAGCCATTGACTCATGAATATGTAGGACACCGGAACGGCCAAAAGCACAGCAATGCCGGATACAATCAGGTAGCGCGTATTGACCAGCCAGAGGATTTGCTTGACGGATGCACCCAGTATTTTACGAATACCAATCTCTTTCACGCGTTGCCTGATGGCAATGCTTACGATGCCTATGAGCCCTGCAATGGACAGGAATATCGAGATAACTGTCAATACAGAAGTAAGCTTCAGCGTTCTCGATTCTTCATGGTAAAGCTCAGAGATGGTCGCATCGAGAAAACGATGATCAAACTGATCCTCCGGATAGATTTCGTTAAAGGAAGCTTTCATTTGAGGTATGGTGGTAGTCAGGTTCTGGCCGTTGACATTGGTGATGATATAATTGAAGTTTCTTGGGCTTACCATCATAATGAGGGGCTGAATAGGTACGTGAAGTGACTGGAAGTGGAAGTCTTTCACTACCCCTACAATCGTGCCTTTTACCAGGTTTTCATTATCTACCCAGAACATCGCAGAGCCCACCGGATCGTCTGTGCCAAATGCCAGAGCAGCTTGTTCGTTGATCAGGAAAGAGAGCCCACTGGAATCCTGGGCAAATTCCTGATTTAAGAACCTGCCACTTACCAGTTCGAGGCCCAGTACACGAGCTGCATCATCATCCAGGAACATTTCAGAGGCGTCCACTCTGTTGGCAGGGTCGCTTTCCAGATAGATGGGGTGTTGATTGAATTGGCCTCCGGGTACATTAGACACTGCCGCTACATCAATGACCCCGGGATATTGGCTAAAGGCTGTTTTTACCAGCTCCGATTTATTTTCGAAATCTTCCAGGTCTACGATCACCAGATTGTCCTGGTGAAAGCCGAGGTCTTTGTTTTTCAGAAAAGTGATCTGATTTTTGATAATCAGGCTGCCACTGATCATGATAATGGCTGCCACAAACTGAATGCCCAACAGTCCATTGCGGATAAACGCGCCCCCGAGCTTTTTAGGGTTCATTCCTTTGAGAATCTGACCGGGGTTCAGGGCATTCAGGTAAAGAGCCGGGTAAACAGCTGCTAACAGGCCTGTAGCCGTTGCCACGCTGACCAGAAACAGGAGTGTGTTGGCGTTCCAGAGGTCCTGTGCCTGTACCATCCCACTTACCAGTTCATTAAAAGCTTGTTCGAGCAAGTATACTGCTCCAAATGCTATTAGGAGAGCCATATAGGCCGATATCAGCGACTCAAATACAAACTGACCCAGTAACTGACTCTTGTAGGCACCCAGTGTTTTCTTGACCCCTACCTCTTTCAGGCGCTCGGCAGAACGAGCGGTAGTGAGATTTACAAAGTTGATAATGGAGATAAGGAGAATAAAGAGCCCGGAAATACCATAGATCAGCAGATAAGTAAAGCTACTGTTACTTTCCAGTTCCCAACGGATGTTGGAGTGGAGGTGAATACTTTCGATCGGCTGTAGTTGAAAACCAATGGAGCGGTCAAGCAGATCGTCAACGATGGCCCCTGTCCAGTCAAGGTAGCCCATTACCCACTCAGGAATTTTGCTGTCTAAGGCTGCTACGTCAGTTCTAGGCTTGACTTTAATATAATTGAAGTGGCCAAAGTCTGCCCATGACATCCAGGGGTCGTTAAAGCTGAAGGACTTCAGGGTAACATAGGAGATGATGAAGTTGAAATGAAAGTGAGATTCTTCCGGTACGTCCTCTACTACGCCTACCACTTCCAGCATATTGGTATTAGGCCCGAAAGAAAGTCTTTTACCAATCGGGGACTCATCCGGAAAGTAGCGATCCGCCATAGATTTGGCCATAACAATGCCATTAGGGGCTTTCAAAGCGGTTTTTTCGTTACCCTCCAGAAATTTGAATGTAAACACATCAAAGAAGGTGCTGTCGGCAAAGAAGCCATCGGGCTCTTCCAGACTGATATTGCTTTCTTCATTGGTGATCTGAATGGTCTGTCGGGTCAGACCGGGACCATAGATGGGAGAAAGGCTTACAGCTGCTTCAACTTCGGGAAAGTCAGATACCATGGCCTGAGCCATAGGATGAGGGGTACGTGTCTGAGGGTTTTCATTTATCCAGGCAATGCGGTAAATGTCTTCTGAACGCTCGTGAAAACTGTCGTAGGAAAGCTCTGATCGCAGGTGTAAGAAAATAAAGCTACAAACCACAAAGGCGAGAATGAGGCCCAGGAGATTGAAACCGGTATGCATTTTTTGACGCCACATATGACGCATAGCGAACTTGAAATAGCTCTTGTACATGATAATTGAGTTTGAGTGTTGACCGATACCCCTTAAAGCAAAGGGGCGTAAGAAATGAAATGTGTGAAACCAATAACCAAGTCTCGCTTTCCAGAGCGGCTTTTCTTCACACAGTATTTGGTAATGTTCCCACAGATCACCTTCAATCTCCTCCAGCAAGTCATCTTTGCAGACAAATGCCAGAAGTTTTCGGGGTAATCGGGGAGGTTGGTATGTAGGTTTAAATTCCACTGAGATTGAGTCCTTTTAATGCCAGTTCAGGAATTTTATTAAAGAGGTTGTTGCGGAGTTCGTGATTCTTCTCCAGGGCCCTCTTGCCGGAATAGGTAATCGTAAAGAGCCGCTTGCGTCTTCCTCCGCGCTCATGAGTGGCCTCATCCAGTCGCGATTCCAGAAAGCCTTTCTCCTGTAATCGACTCAGGGCAGAATGCACGGCTCCGATAGCGACTTTGCGCTTGGTTTGGTTGATAATTTCTTCCCGAATGCTGAGACCGTAAGCATCAGGGTAGAGCACGCCCACGATGAGTAGCACGAGCTCTTCAAATTCTCCCAGTTGCGTTCCTTTCATAGATCAAATTTCGTATTTGTAGAACAAAGGTAATCAAAATCTACAAATATGAAACTTGATTTTAGCTCCAGCCCGTAATAAGGTTGATTAGTCGACTGTAGAATGGTCTGTCCTGGCTGCTATTATCCACTTATCAGCCTGTCAAAGTCTTTTTTATATACTTTACCTATGGGCAAACGCTGATATGGTGGCATCAGCACCTCGTTTCCCTCAGTGCTGACGATATGTTGCAGGTTGACAAGATAAGATTTGTGTATTCTGATGAGCCTGCCTGCAGACTCGCTTTCCATATCGGAAATGGTCTTTCTTATCACCAGCACACTTTCTTCCAGATAGACTTTTATGTAATTACCATATGCCTGAACGTAGCGGATTTCACTAAAAAGAACTTTATGTGTGAGGTTTTCTTCTTTCAGAAATATAAAGGGTGACTGCTCTTTCGTGGCCTGGTCGGCCTTTTCGCTAAGGGCTACCACTTTTTGTACGGCTTTCAGAAAGCGATCGAAAGGAACGGGCTTCATCAGGTAGTCCACTACCTCATAGTCATAGCTTTCGGCACCATATTCAGCGTAGGCCGTGGTAATAATTACAGCCGGAGGGTTGCGCAAAGATTTCAACAGATCGATCCCGGTGAATTCAGGCATGTTAATATCCAGAAACATCAGATCAATAGGGCCCTTGTTTAATTGATCAATAACCTCCAGGGCATTATCAATGGAGCCGGCCAGACTGAGCATAGGAGTTTTTAACACATACTTTTCCAGAATACTGCGTGCTATGGGCTCATCATCTACTATTAAGCAGTTCAGTGTCATAAGTCGAGCTCCAGTTTAACAAAAAACCTCGTATCCGTTGCCGATACTTCCAGACTGTGCCTGCCTGGTAAGAGAAGCTCCAGTCTTCTCTTTACATTGGCAATACCCACACCAGAGCGTTCGGTCCGGGCCTTTTTCTTTACGCTGTTATCCACAGTAAACATGAGTCGCTTTTCCTGGATTTTCAGTTTGACATCAATATAGCTTTCATCGATTGTGGCGAATGAGCCATGTTTAAAGGCATTTTCTACAAAAGGAATCAGCAAAAACGGAGAAACAGCCATATTGTGCAAATCTTCTGATTTTGTAAAGTTTAGTTTGCATTTATCACCTAACCTCAATCTTTCCATGGCCATATAATCGTCCAAAAACTTTACTTCTTCTTCCAGGCTGATCTGACTTTTCTGTGAAGCGTAGATAAGGTAGCGGAGCAAAGAAGATAAGGTAAGCAGAGAATCTCCGGCCCTTTCTTTGTCTTCCATCAACAGGCCGTAAATGTTATTCAGGGAATTGAACAAAAAATGCGGATTGATCTGAGACTTCAGTGAGTCTAATTCGGCTTTGGCCTGTTTGGCTTCTATTTCTGCCAATTTGCTTTTGGCTTCAAGTCCCTCAAATAGAAAACGAAACCCGGTAGATACTACGAGAAAAGCGAGCAAAGACAACCGACCGGATATATAAGCGTCCGGGTCGTCATAGTATACGATTTCAGCTGCAAGGAATTCAATCAGCAGCCCGAACAGGAAAATGTTGGTCAATAAGGCCAGGACGTATAGTGCATACTTTTTCTTCCTGAACCACTTATCAAAGCTCAGTGAGTGTAGGTAGACTGCGGGGATGGAGGGCCCGAATACAGAAAGAACCACCAGGAAACTTTTTCCCGTTGGTTCTACCCTGCTAATGCCAAAGAAGAAGATTCCGGCAAAGAGGAGCCATCCTGTAATGTGGATCAGGGTTTTGTTTTTGGCAAGACCCGAAGTCCGTTGTGGAAACATGTACCAAAATACAGGTTTTATTGCTCTGGCTGGTGAATGCATATTTTAATACAGACTAGCGATTGTTATAGGCTTCGATCACCCTTCTGAAAATACCATCTACGGCTACACCACCTGCATTGGCGGCCATAACCCAGGCCTTATTGCTTTCGGGCTCTATCATCATAAGGGCCAGGAAAGTACCTGCGCTACCGGCATGCTGATGTACCATCTTGCCCGACTCTGATTCCGTAACAAACCACCCTGCTGCATAGCTGCGCCCTTCTTGAGGAGTGTGTAACCAGGTAAAAGTTTCTGAATTCAGAATACCATTTTCCCCTCTCAGACCTTTGAGGTGTGCCAGAGCAAAGCGAGCCAGGTCTTCCATCGATACATGTACATCTCCGGCAGGCTCTATATATGCTCCCAATTCATATTCATCCACCTTTTGAGCTGTGAGACTACTTAAAGCTCCGAAATGACCTGAGGGCTCTGATGGCCTTTCATTTGTCTTTGGCCAGTCGATACCTGCCGTTTTCATGCCAAGTGGATTAAATATGTATTCCTGCATTTGATCCCTCCAGGACATACCTGTGAGTTTCTCGCTTATGGCTCCCAGAATGGAATAACCCGCATTGGAATAGGCAAAGGACGCGCCCGGCTCAGAAATGGGCTCTTCATTCAATACCTGCTCTACAAAAGCAAGCCTCTGAGCTGTTGCATTTCCGGGCAAGGCCAGCAACCTGGCCTCTTCTTCATCTGTGACAGTGAGGTAAGCCGGTATCCCTGCTGTATGCTGTGTCAACTGCGTGATAGTCAAATCGTTATATACCGGAAGCATGGACATATCGGGAAAGATCTGGGACAGCGTAGAGCCGGGCTTTAGTTTTTTCTCCTGAATTAACCTGCCGATTAATGTAGCCGTCATGGACTTGGTGATGGAGCCAATATGAAAGCGGTCATCAATCATAACAGCTTCAGAACCTCCCACTTCTCTTACTCCCGCTACGGCTGATTCTACCAGCTTTCCTTCTTCTATAATGGCCATGGAGATTCCGGGAATCTTATGCTGATCGACTACATTTTGAAGAAGTCCGGTCAGGTCTTTCCAATCACCAAAACCCTCAGAGCCCTCTTCTGAAGGAGCTTGTGCCGGCTGTAGAGCAAAGCTTTCCAGCTTGTTCTCTTCCGTTTCGCTTAGGGTAAAAGTGGTTTCAAACCAGGTTTCTATAGACCCGGCATATACCAGGATACTGAGGCTCTTTTCTGTGTTAAGGGTGATTTTCTTTGTGGCCAGTCGTTTAATCATGCCCTTGATCTGCTTGTGTTGTGCCATGCGATCGTTTACAGACATGCGTTTCAGGGCATTTTCGGTCCTGTACTTAGCCGTAAACTCTCGCATCGGTTCATCATTTTCTGAATGGTAGGCGTTAAACCAGGCTTTGGCAATATTACCCACGGTGGTCTGAGGAAAGGTAAAGTCCTGGGCATAAGCCGGGGTACTGATCAGTAGCATGATAAGCAGGCTCTGGATGATGTTGTTCTTTTTCATTTTGACTGTTTTTTGAATCCGATTCAAAAATGAAGAGTGAAAAAGCCGGGCTGAATTTTAAGTGATATCCGTCTCGCATATGTGATGAACAGGCGATCTGATGTGACAAACATCCTTTTAAAAATTGCCTGGAATGACCCGGAAGGCCGGTTTTGAAAGTTTCTCAAAAAAATTTTCAAAAAAAGTAGGGACTCCCTCGAGCTATGCGGTGTAGGGGTAAATGATTCATCATAAAAATCTAGAATAATGAGAAAGTTGAAATTTTTGCCATCACTTTTAGCCATGATTGTGGCAGTAGGAATGCTATATTCCTGCGGTGAGGAAAGTGAAGTTGATCCCCTTCCGGATGATTCTGAATTGATTGCTGCGATTGCTTCTGCCGTTAACAGGCAGGATGTCAGCACAAATGCGCTGCCTTCCAATGCACTTACGCTGCTGGAAGACTCCATGACTTTTATTAGTAACTCTGTCCTGGCCCCTGAGCTGGGTTACGAAGTACGTACTATTGTGCAACGCGGAGCGGATGTAGGAGAAAGTACATCGGCTTACTTTACTTTGGATGGTCGTGAACTGATAACGCGAGATGCTTTCAGGGCTGGTGACCGCAGAATCAGAAACGGAAGAAGGGTTGGCAGAAGAGCCAGAGGTTTAAGAGATTGTTTTGACTTCGTTTTCCCTGTTTCGCTAACTATGCCTGACGAGAGTACCATTACGCTGGAAAGTGATGATGACTGGGCGCTTGTTAAGACCTGGTACGAGGCTAATCCGGATGCCGAAGGCCGGCCAACCTTTGTTTTTCCTTTTGAGGTGACTTTTGGTGACGAAACCATCACTATCAATAATGAAGAAGAACTGGAAGATGCCAAGAGCAATTGCGAGGTAGACAGAAGAAGAGGCAGATGCTTTGATTTCGAGTTCCCGATTAGCTTTACCATGCCCGATGCTACTGAGATCACACTGGCCTCCAGAGACGACTGGAGCCTGATACATGCCTGGTATGAGGCCAACCCGGATGCTACAGAAAGACCCGACCTGGTATTCCCGGTAGATATTACTTACAGAAATGACAGTACCATTACGGTAAACAGTCAGGAAGAACTCGTTGCTGCCCGTGCTATCTGTGAGGTAGAAAGGTGTCGTGAACGCTGCTTTGAGCCTGTATTCCCGATTACTCTTATCATGCCTGACACTACGGAAATTGTCCTGACTTCCAGAGATGACTGGCAGTTGATCAGGGACTGGTACGAAGCAAACCCTGATGAGGAAGATCGCCCGGCTATTGTATTCCCTATTGAAATTACCTTTGAGGATGGTAGTACAATGATCATTAACAGTGAGGAAGAGTTGCAGGAAGCGAAAGCGAGTTGTGGATAGAAAAAGGATCAGGCCGGAGATGATACGTGGTATCTCTGGTAGTTGATCGCCTGATTGTAAATGATTAACATTGTTTCAGTAGCCTGTGAGTCAATCTCCGGGCTATTGAAACATAACTCCCTCAACTTGACAAAAGAAGACTTCAAGAAGTGTTTTGACCTGTGGTTCGATGAGCTGAGGAGCTATATCACCTACCGGTGTTATGACCCTGAACTCGCCACAGACATTGTACAGGAGACCTTCGTAAAGGTTTGGGAGAAAGGAATAGAGTTTCAGGAAGGGCAGACAAAAGGACTGCTCTACAAGATTGCCAATCAGTTGTGGATTTCTCAATACCGGAAATCACAAACTGAGCAGAAGTACAAGGCCACACTCAGCTTTAAGCAGGAGTGCAACAAGGCCGAAGAGCAACTCTACTATGAAGAGTTGAAAACGAAATATGATCAGGCACTGAAGAAGCTGCCCGATAAGAGACGAGTTGTTTTTCTGATGAGCCGGATGGATAATCTGACCTATCAGGAGATTGCCGAGAGACTGGATATTTCGGTAAAGGCGGTGGAAAAACGCATGACCCTGGCACTACAGGAACTAAGAAAAGGAGTAAAGGATGAAGGATAAAAAAGACAAAAGTGATTTGACCCCCGGTCATGAGCAGGAGCTCTTTTCCAATCTGGAGTTCACTTATTCCAGATCAAAAGAAGATGTGTGGGGCTCGCTGGAAGGTTTGCTCGGAGAAGATCCGGACGTAAAGAAGGAGGAATTAAAAGAAAAGGCTGAGGCAGATAAAGTATCCGATGATGGAGCTGAGATCATAGAACTGAATGCCTGGCAGCCGAGAGAAAAGCCTATAAAGAAGATTGCCGTCAATCGCACCTTTATGGCTGTAGCAGCTTCCCTGGCCCTGTTGCTTTGTGCGGGCTTGACGGCTCGCTTTTATACTACCACAGTACATGTAGCTCCGGGAGAGTTTACCAGCCATACCCTGCCAGATGGCTCGGAAGTACATTTAAATGCAGCTACCACCATCAAATATCATCCTTATTGGTGGAGGATGGACAGGGCCGTGAAACTCAATGGAGAGGCTTATTTTGTAGTAGCCAAAGGCAAGAAATTTACCGTAGATGCCGTTTTGGGAAGCACAGAAGTGCTGGGCACGGAGTTTAACGTGTATGCCAGAGGTGATAATTTTACGGTGCTGTGTGAGGAAGGAAAAGTGAGAGTAGTCAGCGAAATGGTAGTGGAAGGTACTCAAAAAGAAGTAACGCTGACTCAGGGAGAAATGGCTGTGCTTGAACTGAATAAACTGGCGAAACAAGGAAGTAGTGAAGCAAAACTCACGTCACAGGGAATGGTTAGCCGGACAGAGATTTTATCCTGGAGGTCCGGCCAGTTTATCTACAATACCACTCCACTTTCAAAGGTATTTCAGGACCTGGAAAGACAGTACAACATGACCATTGACCTTGCAAATGCTAAGATCGCAGAAGAACCTTACACCGGTGGTTTTTCGCGAAATACGGAGTTTGAACAAGTGCTCATAGTAGTGTGCGCAACAAGTGAACTGAGCTATGAAAAAACTGGCGAACGAACTTACCTTATCAAAAATCAATGATTTGATCTGACCACTTGAAAAACAGGTTCCTCTTCATCCTCATTGTGATTTTCTGCTGCTCAGCAAAATCATATTCACAGTCGGTATCGCTAAACTATACCGATCAGCTGCTTAATGAGATTTTACTGGATTTGAACCAGCGATACAAGGTTCAGATTTCCATCAATGCGAGCCTGTCCAACAGCTGTCCGGTCACCATTCAGCAGCGGTTTAGTTCAATGGAACTTGCCCTTGAGGAGTTAGCTGCTCGATGCGATCTCGACTTTAAAAAGATAGGCGATATCTATGTGTTTCGGGCAAAAGAAGCTCCTGATCAGGTAGTGGAAGAAGAACCCAAAAAACCAAAAGCTTCCCCCGTTTTCCTGTACCAGGGCATTGTCCTGGAGGAGAGCTCGCTTGACCCCCTGCCCTTCAGCAGCCTCAAGCTGGCTTCCAGGGGTATTATTGCAGATGAAAATGGTCGTTTTAGCTTCAAATCCACCTTAAGGCAGGAGCAGGGTATTTTCCAAAGTCTGGGATATGAGCCGAAAGACACCCTTCTGAACCATAGCAACAGTATTAGAATCGTCCTGAATCCACGAATGATGGAGCTTGCCACAGTGGAGATTATTGCCAATGGCGGTACGGTGCCTCTCACCAATGTAGGTGAAAAAGCAGGGCATATCCGGTTCAATGATATCAGTAGTAACCTGATTCCCGGGCTGAGCGATAACCTCATTTTCAACAACCTGCGCCTGTACCCCGGAGTAATGGCAGCGGGTGAATCTATTGCGGATTTCGTTATCTGGGGCTCTTATGCCGGTCAGACTCATGTGGTGTATGATGGTATCAGCCTATTCAACAGCTGGGGCATCAACGATGATATGGGCCGGGTAAACCCTTACATGATCAAAAATGTGGAAGTGTATAAAGGAGGTTATAATGTACCCTATGGTGATCGAGTGGGGGGAGTGGTGCTGATGGAGGGCACCTCAGGAGATAAGAATAAAGCGGGTGCACGCCTGAGTTTTACAAATCAGCTTGCCAATGCCCATATTAATGTGCCGCTTTCCGCGAACGTTACGCTTCAGGTTGCTGGCAGAAAGACGCTGTTCGAAGCATTTGACCTTTCAGCGGGGTTTGGGGAAGATGAAGATGTGATTGTACCACAATACAATTACTCAGACCTCAATCTTAAGTTATCTGCCTCATTGAGTGAAGATGATCAACTTGAAATCAGTAGTATTTACAGTGAAGACGAGTATAGCGGAGATCTGCAGCTCAGATTCAGAGGCACTGCTGTGCAGGATATTATGTTGAATTCGGTGCAGATCGGGAACTCCGTTCGCTATGCTCATAACTGGAACAGGGGAGGGATTTCCAAACTGACACTCTCACAAAGCGAGTATGAGCCTGAGTTTACATCAAATTACTTCGTAATGGAAGGCCAGAGGCCCAATGGCGACACATTGAGGCAGTATAACTGGAAGAACACAATTGAAGAATTTAAGGCTCAGCTAACCCATACCTTTGCTGCTACAAAAAAGCATCAGTTCCAGCTAAGTGGTGCCTTTATTTCCAACAGGGCCTCCCTTGTTTCCAATACTGACCGTATTGTATTGGAAAACACCCGGGCTACGGCAAACAGAGTTGCCGTTTATGCCCATGATGATATTCAATGGACCCCGGAATTCTCTATGCAGCTGGGGCTCAAAGGGGATTTGTTTTATGGTGGAACCCGCAGTTTTTTACAGCCAAGAATCAATGCTCGCTATGACCTCACACGGGGCTGGAACCTGCATGCCGGATGGGGCTTGTACAACCAGTTTGTGTCTAAAAATACCGTGGCTGACGAGCTTGGGAATCAATCGGATGTCTGGCAACTGGCTGATAATGTAACCAATGACGTTCTCACTGCCAACCATACGGTTTTCGGAACCAGCTTCAGGCACAACCAGCTGGAACTTGGTCTGGAAGCCTTCTATAAGGAAGTTGAGGGTCTCGGGCGGTTCTTTGTTAACCGCAATGGTGATACACGTTTTGCCGAGGGTGAATCCCGCACGAAGGGCCTGGAGGTATTTGCCAAACAAAGAGTGAAAGGTCATGACTTCTGGCTTTCATACACACTATCTGAAGTAGAGGAGCGGTTTGGAGACAGAGGCAGAGCCTCTCTGTTTCAACAGGCACCTCAAAGCCAGCGACATGAGTTGAAAACAGTCGCTATCCTCAATTTTAATAAACTACAATTCTCATTTACCAATGTTTACGGCTCTGGTTTTCCCAATAATACCTACAGACCTGAGGAGCAGGAAATCACGCCTTATTGGCGTACCGACCTGGCTTTTCAGTATCAAATGAAGTTGGGAGCTACTGATGTTGAAACCGGAGTTTCAGTGCTCAACCTTTTTGACAGACGAAATGTGAGACTAAATCAGTCGCTGAGCGTGCCGGGGGGCTCCCGCATCAATACCGTGGGTATTCCCTTTACCCCGACACTCTATGTGAATTTTGGATTTTAGCGATCTCTTCTGTTTATGTGATTCCGCTGAGAAATTACTCTATCACAATCCTTTCTCCTTTCGTAAAGTGTTTGTATTCGCTGGTATAGTATAGGTAGGCCGAACTGGCAGTGCCCAGGTATGCTCCATTCACTTCAGCTTTAAGATCAAGGTGCAGTGTCTTAACTTCATCTGGTCCCATCTCTCTGTAGTAGACCACCAGGTTGCCATCTGTGATTTCATAGAAATCGAACGCTTCTTTCTCTTTCATCTCTTTAAGCTGCCAGGCCTGCAGACTCAGCCCGGCCGGAATACCAATGACTGCGACTGTCATCGGTATTCCTTTGGCAGTCTTGTTGGTAAGACGGGCCGTGAGCCTGACCGTTTCATTGACTTTTACCCGGGTGCGATTCATCGAAGTGGTCAGACTTACCTGACATTCCTTACTGGAAGGAGGTAGCCTGGTGTACCATTGCAGGTCCAGTGCATAGGCCAGGGGTTCCGTGGTGTTGTTAAATCGTACACTGATATCATTGGTTTTATTCAGCTTCAACTTGTCCTGAAAGTGGGACTGGAGCTTCTCCTTATTGTCTTTAGTGTAGCTCAGGAGGTCTGCGCGCTGATGATTTACCAGGAGTTCTACTTCACCGCCCTGAGATTCAGATCTCACCAGTTTTGCATATGATGTCAGAGCTTTCAGCGCCAGTCCGGTAGCCTGGGTAGAGCCAAAACCTCCTCTTTTGCGTTGCCTGGCAATTTTCTGAATACAAGCCTCAATGGTTCTTATATCCGGGGAGTCGCTCTTAAGAAGAGCCGTGGTCCAAAGCGCCCAGATCTCTGTTTCCAGAGACCGGCCATAGCTTCTTACAATAGAGTGATCTGCCTGAAAACCTGTCGTTTCAGGGTCGGTGACCGTCTTTACGAAATGTTTGATCAGCTCTTCATAATCCGATGTTTTACCCAGGTTGAAAGCGGTATGAGCCACCAGGGCCATGCGATACATATCCTGGCTTTTCAGGGCTTCTTTCAGAGAACTTTCATACTCCTGAATGAGATTCCTGGTACCCGTTTCGCTCAGAGCAAACAGTATGTAGGCATTGGTGACGTCTTTAGAGGCTCCTGAAAACCCATATTTACCCCGATGTTGACGAAAACCTCCTTTTCCATTCCTTTTACTCAACAGCCAATTACGGGTACGTTTCATCATGGCATTACTCACCTTGGGGTATACCTTTTTCATCTCGGCAAACTGCAGCAAGCCGAAGGCGCTAAGTCCTTCATGCCCGGGAGGACGGCCAAACCATTCGAACCCACCTTCACGGATTTCATAAGCTGTCAGGCGATCGTATCCATCAGCGATATAGGTGAGTGCTTTGCTTCTGATTTCTTCATTGACAGTGCCTGATTCCTGCATAAACTGCAGGGCCAGTATATTAGGATAAGTACTGGAAGAAACCTGCTCAAAACAGCCATAAGGCTGTCTGAAGATTGAGGCTGCTCCGTCAAAAAGATCGTTAATGATACTGGGATAAATTGTGAGCGTAGCTTTCAGGGAGTTAAGCTCAACATCTTGTATGTCCACCGGAACGGTCATATCCAGTGATTTGTCTGCCATGCTGAAGTGAACAGGAAATCCTACCGGGCGCACTTTGAACGTATGTTGAACTTCGTCATAGTATCGTGAGGAACGGAAGCTGAGTTTGACGGGGAACGAGCCTTCTCTGCCTCGGGGTAAGACGGTAAAGTACACGGTCTCGGTTTGTCCCGCATTGACCCTCACGCTTTGTTCGGTACGCTGTTCAGAACCCAGCCCGGTAGGCAGATCGAGTTTCAGTACTCCGGAAATGGCATCGGATGTTTCGTTTTTGAGTCTTACCGGTAGTTTTAATACATCTTCAAAACCCAGGAACTCCGGAAATTTCACATCTACGGAAAGTGGCTTTTGTGTGTAATAGACGGCCTCCTTCCGGCCGATAGCGCCATTGCCGGTAAAGCCCTCTGCCACAATCCTGAAGGCACTGACAGCATCATTATTATAGAAATAAACACTGGCCTCTCCTGCCTGATCAGTCACTACATTGGGCTCCCAATGAATGGTGGTGCGGAAATCATTGCGGGCTACGGAACGCTGCACAGGAGGAGAAACATAAAATCTGCGACTGGCTGTAAAACTTCTGGCCTGAACATTAATGCTGCTGAATTTGCCGGGGCGTAGCTTGCGGTCATGATAATAGCCATAGCCCAGGCCACTTTTTGTGTTGATTAAAATCACCCCGTTCGCGGCTGCACTTCCATAAAGCGCCATGGCCTGTGCCGACTTTAGCACCGAAATACTCTTGATATCATCCGGCCCCACCAGTGAACCGAACATAAAGTTGATGTTGGCATCCGAACCAAGCGGGGTTCCATCCAATACATACAGTGGCTGACTGTTGCCTGAGGCAAAGCTATTTTGCCCCCTGATAATAATCTGTGAACCTGATCCGGCATTACCAGATTGGTTTTGAATCTGCAGGCCGGGCACCTGCCCTTGCAGGATGTCTGTGACATTACCTACCGGAAAATCCGTATTTCCGGGATAGACACTTACCACACTCCCTGTGATGGACTGGCTGGTGCTGATACCCATACCGGTAATCACTACTTCAGAGAGACTTGTGGTTTCCGGTTCCAGGTTCAAGCTAAAACCAGCTGCCTTTTTGGGAGTCGTTTCGGTAGGATCAGTCCCTTCTATATCCGTCCCTTTGCCATCGTTGTCTACCTCTCCTATCTGCATTTTACCGTTCTCTTTCAAAGCGTAAAAAGGACTGGCATGTGATTGCAGGTGGATTTCCCCGGGTTTTTTGGTCAGCAACAGCACGCGAACTTCAGGGTCGATATTTTTAAAAAGGAAATGTCCGTTTTCAGTAGTAGGAATCTTGACAATTCGCTTTTTACCACCCATTTCCATAAGTGTTACCTCAGTAGCAAAGCCTACCCCGCGTTTGTTGAGCACCACACCCCCTAGTTGGGTGATGTTTTCAGGCATATAGACGATTTTCCTGCTCCTGTCCTTTACTTCCTGCCAGGTAAACCTTCGCCAGCCCTGGGTCATCAACAAGTAGTCCAGAGCCTTATCTGCATCAGGCTCCTCCGGGTCGAAATAGAAAGAAGGCTCCTGGACTTCTCCCCTTACCTCGGTACTCAAAAGCAGGGAAGAAAGTATGTGATCCTGCTTGTCGTCTGCAAAGGAGAGTAACTGATCATCTACCACAGCGAGAGAGAGGTTGGCTCTTACCAGTTTGCCGGCTGAATCTGTGGTTTTAATATCGACTCTCACATGCTCCCTGGGCTGATATTGCTGTTGGTCAGTCTTAAGCGCAATTCGAAGTCCTTTGCCCTTGTTGAGAAAAACCAGTCGTTCACACTGCTCTGTGCCTGCCTCATCAAAAAGGGTAAAGGCAGTAATTCCCACGGGCAGGTCTTTTGTATCCAGTTTCATGCTGTTAAGGCCTGCCATTAAGGATAGAGGTTGTGCATAGCTGATCTCTCCATGGGAATTGCCAATGAGATAGGCCCGGGTGTGTATTGGGGTATAAATACTCCACTCAAGCTCAGTGCTGTCCTGTTTGGTAAGGTTCAAACGGAAGCCTCTGGCGAGGGCTTTAGGCAAGGGAATCGGGTCGATATTTCCGGTCGGGCTTTCAATCCGTGCGAAATATCTCGCACCCCTTTCGGGAGTCAGCTTAAAAGCTCCCATGCCCATATGGAAGCTTTCGAAACGAGTAATCTCCCGGCCATCTTCGTCTGTAATAATGCCTGA
The DNA here is from genome assembly GCA_002427745.1 of Roseivirga sp. UBA6061. Taxonomy (GTDB): domain Bacteria; phylum Bacteroidota; class Bacteroidia; order Cytophagales; family Cyclobacteriaceae; genus Roseivirga. The sequence continues at coordinate 107,614 of DIYF01000008.1, forward strand.
AACATCCGCTCCCTTACCAAACTCATTGACCGCTTTGAAGGCGATTTTGCTTTCTACTCCCAGCAGGTGGTGTCCTCCTTCAGGGAAGAATTGCAGGTTGATTTTATCCAGCACAATCGGAATCGACCGGGCAACAGACTCTTCCACACCATTGACAGAAACTATGGTATTGATCAGGCCATCGGCTGAATTCAGGCTTTCAGGGAGGTTAAACTGAATAAGGGCCAGTCCTTCATCGTCAGTCGTGGCGGTTGAGCTCACAATTTCCCTTCCACTCACCCTGGCGGTAAATCGGATTTCAGCATGGCCCACTTTTTCATTCTTCAGATTTTCCACCCGAAGCTCGGCTGTTACCAGGTCTCCTGGTCCATAAGCCTCCTTTTCAAAATCCATATTGAGGAGGAGCCTGGGTGTGATGATATGCTGAACAGTCAGCTCTTTGGTGAAGATGCTCTCTTTGCCAAAATTCTTCATCCAGGTGGTATAGGCACGAATGGTGTAGATTCCGCCAGGTGCCTGCCCTTTAAGTTTGAAGTCACCATGAGCCGTCCCTTTTGCTACTCTCAGCTCTGCCGTTGAGGCCACCTTGCCACGTGTATCCAGCAGCTCCACATAGACCACATCGCTGAGTTGTGTGGCCTGATGGTTGTTGGCATCAAGCACAAAGGCATTGAACCAGATAGTTTCTCCGGGCTTGTAAAAGGGTTTATCTGTCTGAACATATACCTTTTCTTCAGGGTACTGACTGTTATAAGCCTTGAGTTGTCTGGTTAACTCGCTCAAGAAATCGCTGGGTTTTACAAGCTGAAAGGCGGAAACAAGTACAAGAAGCAAGAGGGAGATCAGTATGAAATATGACTTTTTCATGGGCTTAGAATTGAAGGGTGAGTTTGAAAGTGTAGCTGCGGGTGGAAGGAAGGTTGAAGAGGTCGAGTCCGTAGCCATGGGCATAACCGAATAGTGTTGCAGCAGGGTCCGCACCGGTATAGGGAGTAATCAGTATGAGGTTATTACCTGTCAGGGAGAGTTTAAGCTCCTTGATCTTTTTGTCTCTGAACGAGAAAGAATAAGAGGCTTGTAGCTGGCTAAGCCGTATCCAGGAGGCATCCTCAATATAGGCTTCCGAAATGCCGTCCCAGCCATATCGTACCCAGCGGTTATCAGAAAGGGGCCTCGAAGGGTCGTAAAAATCAACCGGGGTAGTGTTGGGTTGACCTGCCTCGGTAACTCCCTCAAAAATGAAGTCTTTGGTATGACGCAGTTCGCCTGTAGCAGCCGATGTGCCGAGATAATCGAGTACAGCCTGGGTACCATTCCACACATCTCCTCCCTTTCTGATATCAAAAACAAAATGCAGAGAGAAATCCCGCAAATTCAAAGTAGAAGACCAGCCCAGGGTCCAGTCAGGAATGGGATTCCCGATCATTTTCAAACGGGTATCTTTGACAGGAAAGCCGTCCTGCCCGATTACTTTTTCGCCCGCGGCATTGCGCAGGTAACTACTGCCGTATATGGCTCCCAAAGGCTCACCTGAAACAAAACTGCTTTGCACCGACTCAAAACCAGCCAGAGCCACGCGATCATTCGGGCCATATACCTCCTGTACTTCAGTATCGAATTTGCTCCAGCCAAGCCCCATAAACCAGCGGAGTGCTCCAATATTGAAATGATAGTCGACCGAGGCTGTAAAGCCCTTGTTTCGGATTTCACCAATGTTGTTGAGAGCAAAGCTGTTACCGGTTCTCCGGGGAGCAACAAGGTTTTGGGTATTGTTGTTAAAAAAGCTGAAAGATGTATTTAATTGATAGAATGGCTCAAAACGAATCCCCGTTTCCACAGATGAGACAAGCTCCGGAGCCAGCTGGTTATGGGCAAAAAGTTCTCCTGATTCATAGAACTGATGGTAACTACTCAAAGGTGTCGCTGTTGACCCATAAGCCCAGCTATTGTATAGCAGGGGAGCCTCTCTGAGACTTCGGCTGGCTGAAGCGAAAAAACTCAGCTCATTGATTCCGTTCATACTCAGGAGCTGTTCCAGCTGGAGCTTGACGTTGCCGGCCGGGAAAAAGTTAGTGAACTGGTCGTAGTCGACCGTATTGGAGAAATAAGCCCGGTTGCTTATCCCTGCCTTGACAAAACCCCATTTTTCGAAGTCAGTGCCCAACTGTAGTTCGTGTATGGTGCGTGATTGACTCGCATTTGTAAACACAAGATCAGTGGCCGCGAGCATATTGCCGAAGGTTGCATCGGAGAAACCCGAACCATCTGTTCTTTCCAGGTGCTGGTCCTGATAGCTCAGAAGGTATTTAAAAGAGGATTCAAGACTTACACCGTTGAGGTAAGGCCTGAAAGTAGCGGTAAACTCACCATTTGTATAGAGTTGTTCATTGCTTCTATGGGTTAAACGTCCGTTTTGGGCAGAGGCATAACCCGGAGGTATTCCGAATACTGATTGATTGTTTTGGAGATCCAGACCTACATTTAATTTCAGGTTGAATTGATAGAGGCCATCGTAATTCAGCTTGATTGAGGAAAGGAAACGGTCGTTTTCTTCATGGTCGGGTAATTCAGAAGCCAGTCCGTAAGGGTTGTCGGCCAGGCCCGGGGCCTGCGCCCTTAAGTCTCCGTTGGGAAAGCGAAAAGAAGAACGGGCAGATTCAGAGCTGTTGCCGTTTGCATTATCGAAACTGGGAGAAGTTCGGTAAACCGCACCTGTGATTTGATTGAGGTTGCCACTTCTTGCCAGGAGGTTCCCGCTGGATCGATTGTATAGAGCAGAGGTACTGATTCTGAGTGAATTCAGTGCTTTAATGTCCTCCCATTTTGCTTTCAATTTTGTTTGCTGATAGTCTGAATGGGGTACAATTCCCTGCTTTGTCAGGTGTTCAATGTCAAAAATCAGACTACTGTTGGCAGGCCCTCCGGCTGAGATCAACAACTCATTGCCCAGGGTATAACCTGTTTTAAAGAACGCTGTAGGATCATAGGCCTGTGCGGCTAATCCACTACCGGTACCGCTGGCCACTAAAGCCCCGTTGCGATCGAAAAGGTAATTGCTCCCATCGAATTCAAGGTCTGTCAATGCCGGCCCCCAGGAGAATAATTCTGCATTTTCGGGCCCCTGCCAGACAAGACTCCCTCGCAGCCCCCGGCCCTGCGCAAAGCTGGTTTGTAGTGAGGGCAGCTGATTGATCTTTTCAATTCCGAGGTAAGTCGAAAAACTCAGTCTTGTGCGTCTGCGATAGCGATTTTTATGGTATCTGAACCAGTATCCCCGCGGAGTAAGTTCGATGGATTTAAGAGACTCAACATTGAGGTATCGGTTGTTGTGAGTAATAGAACTATCACTCAATACAGCTACACCGGGAGTAGGTCCGGAGATTGAATCCTGAAACATGTAGGCCGGAAGGGGCTCAATCCGTTTTTGTGTCCTCCCTTTCGCCTTGCCAGGAGTGCCGGTTGATTGAAGGTTGTTTTCTGTAACTACTACTTCCTGGGTAACATAACCTAAAAAGCGGAATATCAGTGTGGCCCCGATGGGTACATCGATAGAATAGAAGCCGTCAGCATCTGTTGACGTGCCTGTTGTGGTTCCCTTGATGAGAATGGTGACTTGTGGCAGAGGAAAGCCGGATTCATCTGTAAGCCGACCGCTAATGGTCCTTTCCTGTCCAAAAGACTGGACATAGCATAATAGTAGAAGGAGCAGCGCAAATATTGATCGCATATCAATGGGATTAAGGTTGATCGATTCTTCGCTCCTTCCACAGTTTAAAGAATCTGTATGTACCTATGTAACATCAGATCTGGGAAATAACCTTACTACGGTGCTAAAAAACTGCCCGGACAGTTTTCCCCCTTAGGGTCTCCTGCAAGGGACCCTAAGGGGGTCTGAATGGCAATGGCTTTGATATACAAACCCTGATTACGATATGGGTCTTGTCGGAAGGTCTTACTTTATGCACAGTGTCGATTACGGCAAACAGAAATAGTACCTATCTTAAATGATTCAGGTTCATCTGTATAAATGCATGAGGGACGCTGACCCCTATAACCTCTCTTGCAAGAGCCCCTAAGGCTCCTGAACCGCGTCTGTTTTACCGGTCAGGCTTTCCTTATTTCCGGAGGGTTTTGTACTTGACTGCCCGGGCTTCAGACCAAACAGAAACCGGGTCAGATTATTGGTTTGAATCAGCTTATAGAGCAATATGGAAACCGGAATAGCCGTAAAGGCAATGGCCAGAAACTTGAGGCCGGGGCTGAGTTCTGTGCTTACGATGTAATAGCCAAAGACTATGATCAGGGTCTGGTGAAGTACGTAGATTGGAAGGATACTGATGTTGGCCGGGACAAGCAACTTATGGTTGAAGTTCATAGATCTGGCAAAGAGGGCCAGGAAGAACATAATCCAGCTAAAAGCAATGAACATGGCAACAATGCTGGTGCCCACATGTAGCCAGTTAAACACAGGACTCATATAGGCCTGGATGTACTCTTCTCCCAGGGAACCCATATACATAAAGATGGATGATGAAAGTATACCTGCATTCAGAAACAGCCACATTCGCTTCTTGACAATGATAAGAAAATCCTGATCAGCCATGAAGATGAAGCCATAGAGGAAGGGCCAGAGGTAGACAAAGAAATCTGCCCAGTCCGTGTACTCAGTAAAAACAGGCTTAAGTGCTATTCGGAAAACAATCATAGGAATAATCAGTATGAAGATGCCCGGACCGGTAGATGCTATTCGCTTCAGCCAGTCAAAACGGAGCTTTCCTTTGCGGATGGCATTGAGCAGCGGAAGGCTCAGAAGGGTCATCACAAACAGGAAGGGCAAATACCAGATATGCGTCCCCAGATGACCAAACCAAAGGAGTACACTGATGCCCATATTGGCTCCCAGCTGCTCTATGGGATAGGCCGACAAAAATATAAGATAATCCCCCTCAAAACCTCCGAACATAATCCACTCATAGAAGCGCTGAGGAGGAATAATCAGGAAAATGCCAAAAAGAAAAGGTACCAAAAGGCGTTTGATGCGGTCTTTCATAAAAGCCTCTTTTCTGGCTCTCATGGCCAGCCAGGTGCCTGCCCCGGAGACGAGAAATATCAGGAACATCCGCCAGCCATGGGTAAACATGGTGAGGATGTCAAAGACCAGCGTCTGCTCTTCATTTTTGATATGCCAGGGAAAGTGATCGAAAGGTCGCCATGAGTGGAAGAGGAAGAGCAGCCCAAAGGCCAGAACTCTGAGCCAGTCCAGGTAATAGAGCCTTTTGTGTGTCGTGTTGCTTTGATTGCTTAATTCAGTATTTCGTGTTTTCATCGTTGGTTCGGTTTGTTTAACTGAAGCAAAACAGCGATGAAAAACGGCTTCAATCGCCCATGCGGGAAAGTCTGGACCTTCAACAGGTCCACCCCTGTAAGTCTGGACGCGCAAGTCTGACTGTTGAGAGTTTGGATTTAATCCGGTATTCTCAATTGTTTCTGATACTGGGAGGGAGTCATTTCAGTGAACTTCTTGAAAACCTCATTAAAGGAAGATTTGGAACTAAAGCCGGACTCATAAGCCAGTGCCAGGATGGTGAATTTTTTGTTGGCAGGATCTGCCAGTTTTTCTTTCACCAACTCTACCCGATAGCTGTTCACAAAATCGAAAAAGTTTCGATTGAGGTTTTCGTTGATTACCTGCGACAAATGATTAGGAGATAGCTTCAGATTCCCGGCCACCTGATTTAGCGAGAGCTTACCGTCCAGATACGGCTTTTCTTCTTCCATAAAGGCAAGCAGCCTCTTAAGCTGCTCCTGAGATTCGTCCTTTTTCAAGCTCGATTTGGCATATTGAGCATTGCCGGGTTGGGGTTCTTTTTCCTTAAACTCTCTGGGCTGGGCCGAGAAGATTACCTGTTGTTTGATGCCATGGAAACCTCCGAAAAAGACAGCGGCTGTGATGACAATATAGATAAGGTTATCCCCCCATTCCATAGGTATTACCTCGCTGAAGTTTCCGAGAATATTGGTGATAACTACCGTCACCCAAATGATGGTCATGACCCAAATTACCTGCCAGAGCCACTTCAGGTCGATCTTATCTGTATAGGAAAACTGCTCACCGATTTTCCGGTTGTGCCGTTTTAGTAAAACCAGGCAGAGAATGAGGTAAACCGGACCCAGGAAGATTCTGAAAAGCCCCAATGCCATGAAGACGGGTATTTCCGGATCCTCAATCATGAGGCGGTCCTCTTCTACCGAGTCTCCTTTATTCACCATGAGTTTGAAGAACACAATTACCGTGAATACTATATAGGGAATAGTATGCAAGAGATGCAGCGAGCTGAGCTTCTGATCTTTTCGGGTGATGGAAAGTACGTAAATATAGGCTACCGGCCCCAGCAACATGGCAATACAGGTGGTAAGCCCAAGAAATATGGGGAACTCAGAAGCCTTGCCCAGCACTTCCTGATAGTAGGCTACCAGGGCCAGTCCCATAAGCACAAACCAGAATGCCAGCACATAGTCGCTGGTAGCCCTGGGCTTCTTATTGAAAATAAGCAGTGGTAAAAAAAATGCCTGTACGGCCCCAACAATAAAGATCAGCTCCATAAATGGGTAAAGAGAAGCTAAAGCTACACACTTTTGGTCATTTCATAGAACCTGAAATCGTAAGAAGGATTTACTTAAATCCCAGCCTTTTTCTCATCACTGAATCTGCCAGACTGTTTTGCCCCCAGTAAGGGCTTTTCACCTCATGTGTTCGGGTAGCTCTGGTGGTATAGGTGGCTCCGTTTCTGCCGGTTTCCTGCTCTTCCCAGGCCACGATAGTATGTGGAAAGGCTGTTTCAAAGGTTATCACCAGGGTGCGGTTCAGGTTCTTATAATCGATGCTGTATTGTGTGAGTGCTTTTGGCGAAAGGTCAGCATCTCTTAGTTTTGACTTCCTCGCAGTGGCATTTTCCACTTTAAAATCCTGATGGTTCAACCGCAAAAACTGGGTACCCGGAATGATCTGAATATCACCCGTTGGCAAGTCCTGAGGTCGCATTCTGATTTGAGCCCAGACCTCATCTTCGAGTAATACAGCATTGAGACTGAACTCCTGATCAGCTTCGTTTTGAAAATATGAGTGTAATAGCCCATTGTATTTTCCATTTCTCAGGTTGAGCTGGGAATAGCTGTGGCCACACCATTCCTGTGCAGAGGTAGACACTTTAAGAGTCGCTTGTCCGTCTACCGGGCTAAAACTGGAAGTTATCAGGGAATAGGGGTAAATGCCCGTCCAGAATCTTTTGGTATTGTTCAGTTTAAGCACTGATTTCACATTGTTCCGTGAGCCTCCTTCAAACTTTACCTGCTTGTCGGTACGAAAGTCTTCTGTCACAAATACCAGTACGGCATCACCTTCATGAATTTCGCCATAGCGCGACTGCTCCAGCTTGTAGCGCGTCAGCTCGGCCCGGCCACTATACCAGTAATCTTTCCACTCCTGACTAACAGGACCGGACTTTTTGTTTTCCTGGCTGTTGACATCAGCACAGCCCAAAGTGATCAGGGTTAAAAGAATGAGCACAGTTTTCTGAAATCTTTCTATGGAGTGCATAAGCTTGGAATTGAGTGGTTATACAAAAATACAAAGAGCCTCTGGCCTTCTAACCTCATGCTTGCATGAGTTGTTCCGGACAAGGGCTTTTTCATATTTTATTGTCACCTCTCGTACAGAGATACCAGGTTGTGGCTATTAGCATTGACTTCTCTGCGATCTCATTTCTGACCATTTAGAAGTGAGATTGCCTTATCAATCAGGGGGTCTCTTCCTGCGTGGAAATCTTCCAGTGTGTTTTCAATCCGGATATCCGGAGTGACACCTTTATCTTCCAGCAGGACGGAGTCGACCGTATAGTACTGCTGATGAGAAAGATAGGTATTCATGCCATTGGGCAGGCGGTAATTATAAACATCTGAAAAGTATCCCCCTGTGGAAGTGCCGACAATGGTGACATGGTTTTCGCCTGAAAGTGCCAGAACAAAGCCTTCGGCAGCACTGAAGGTAGCATCGCTTACCAGGAGTACTACTGGTTGAGAGTAGGTATGCCCCTGAGGCTTTACTATTAGGGGCTGGTGTTTTGAGAAGCCTGTGGCTCCTTTTTGTACTTTATAACCATATACACGCTGTTTTTTTACAAAACGGCCTGCCATTTCTTTATCCACGTCACCCCCCAGGTTGTACCTCAGGTCTATAATAAGCCCTTTTGTGTTTT
>DIYF01000067.1:0-11022 GCA_002427745.1 Roseivirga sp. UBA6061
CTCCCCTACCTTGGCAGATCATCGGTGAGACTTAGGCATCTCCACAGTTTTCAGGATGTCAATCCCCTGAAAGTCAGTATATCATCATAACGAGATCTGTGTTTTCTTGCAGTACTCAATATTCTAAGCTTTAAAATATGGGATACCTCGAACAACTTTGGCATACTATTTCCAGCTTTGAATTCAATGGAACATGGTGGCAATACCTGTTAGCTCTGATTGCAGTATTTCTGATCATTATTGCTGCTGTTGGTTTTTTTTAAAGTATTGGGGACCAGATTCCGACCATTCTCGTTTTAACAATGGGCATTATTTGTGCCTGGTCAATGGTAGAGCTTACAGAGATGGGAAAAAGCTGGTTTGCAGCACTCTTCCAGGTTGGCCTTTTCTGTGCACTGTTCTGTGCTCCCCTTGTATGTACCATGTACTACCTCGAAGATCGCAAGAAGCGAAAGTCGTGAATATCCCCGGTTCTAATCTATTTTCTTATATGTCTGGTAAGCTCAAAAACGTCTTCATATCATACTCCTGGGACAGTAAAGAGCATAAGTCATGGGTTTTGAAGTTATCCAATGACCTGAAGAGCAATGGTGTAAAAGTTTTTATCGACCACAACGATGTAAAAATCGGATACGACATTGGCCATTCTATTGAAACGGCAATTAAAAAAGCAGACTTTGTCCTGGTTATTCTTACTCTCAGGTACAAAGACAAAGCCGAAGGAAGAACAAACTGGGTTGGAAGAGAAAACAATCTCTACACTATACTTGAACTTATAGAACAAAGGCAGATTGTTCTGCCGGTGCTCAGGCACGGTTCTGATAAAACAAGTATTCCATTTAACCTGAGATCAAAGTCATGGATTAGCATGACTGACAGAGACAACTATGAAGAGAGGTTCAAACAATTACTAAGCCGGATTTACCCCCAGCTTACTAAGGAAACACCAACAGCACCTCTACCGGAAAGTCTCGATGAGGTAGAGTTTAATACCACGAATTATCTTCGACAACCAACTGTTTATAAGGACATAAATCTGTTAAGGTCACCGGTTATTGTATTTCACGGGTTTGAAGATTATGGAAAGACCACCGCTTTACTTAGGTTAAGTCGTTTTTTAAAGTCTGAGTTTACTCCATCACCAGATAGAACATTCAGCAATTGCAAACACTATTTGAGACATGCAATTAGTTTTCAGGAAGGTCTGGATAGACGATTGACCCATATGACTCCTGGTATCCCTTTGCTCGTTAATCTGTACCGGCAGAAAAGAGAACAATATCATCTTTTTGACGTGCCTTGGAGCCATACATGCCAGCTGGTCCAAAATGATCAAACTCCTCAATATCTCCACCAGTTATTCAGTTCCGACTTAACCCGAATCAACCTGATTTTCTTTGATTACAGTGTTTCTGTCAATAACCAGGTCTACACTGAAACAATTATAGAATTCATGTTAAAGTACTTCACTAATGGTAAGGACAAGGTCATTCTCGTTGTTTCCAAGGCTGACACCTCAAATCATCTGCTTGCCAACCGACATCCGATTGTGCCTCGTTTTCAAAGAGATTTTAAAAACAATTCATCAAACAACATTTTTCTTAAGGAACTAAACTCTCTTGGAATAAAGACGCCACGAATCGTCCCATATAGTTCCTTTGATGAGAATAACTCTACAGACAAAGTACTGGCCGAATCACTGGATTACTACCCAAAATCCCTTTGGAGAGTAATTGAAAGGGAGCTGGTCAAGGTTAAAAAGTCCTGGTTCTCTTAGACTTGATTTTTCAAATCTTCAATCATCAGCTCGGCCACTCTCTCTGAGGCTCCTTCACCTCCGAGTCTGGATTCCAGCTCATCGTAGTCCGCCAGGATACGTCTGCGATTATCAGGTTCAAGCAGTGCACTCAGTTCGCTGATCATTTTTCGCTCGTTCAGGTCTCCTTCCACCAGCTCCTGTACTACCAGTCTGTCCAGTATCAGGTTAACCATACAGATGTATTTAATGCTAATGATGCGCTTGAGTAGATGAAAAGTAACGAAGCCCGGTTTATAGCATACTACCTGAGGTACTCTGAACAAGGCAGTTTCCAGCGTGGCAGTGCCTGAAGTAACCAATGCGGCAGAAGCATGATTGAGGATATCGTAGGTCTTACCAAAAATAATCTTCAGCTTATCTCCTGCGTACTGGCGATAGAGTGCTTCATCAATGGTTTCTGAACCCGCTATGAGAAACTGATGGTTCGGGAAATGCCTCACCACCTGAAGCATCTTAGGCAGTTTGGTTTTAATCTCACGCTTCCGGCTGCCTGGTAATAAGGCTATAATGGGTTTTTCGTTAAGGCCATATTCGGCTCTGAAGCTGTCAAGGCTCATAAGTCCCGGCTTTCGCTGAGCCATAGAATCGAGGATGGGGTGTCCCACATAATCCAGGTCATAACCGTAAGATTTATAAAAGTCCTGTTCGAAAGGTAAAATGGCAAATCTCCTGTCGGTCCAGCCTTGTATGGTGTGCACCCTCTTGCGCTTCCAGGCCCATGCCTGAGGTAATATATAATAGAAGATGCGTGTTTTGAGAGCAGAGTTCTTAACAAACTTAGCGATGCGCAGATTGAAGCCTGAATTGTCAATAAGTATCAGCACATCAGGCTGAAATGCTATCAAATCTTCTTCGCAAAACCTGAAATTTCGCCTGATGGTTTTCAGGTTCCACAAAACGGCAAAAACCCCCATAAAGGATGTTTCGCGAATATGTTTGGCCAGCTCATTGGTCTCCACCTGCATCCGGTCACCACCCCAAACCCTGAAATAGGCATCGGGGTCGCGCAGCTTGAGCTGCTTCATCATATTGGCCGCATGCAAATCGCCCGAGGCCTCACCTGCTATGATGTAGTACTTCATTCAGGAGGCAAAGTTATTGCTTAATTTATTAGATGCGTAGCATCAACGATTATTATTCAGGCTGAAAACCGCAGCTATGATAAGCTCAGGAACCGGAATGCCCTATATAGAATTATGGCTATTGAATAATCAATTTTCCGGAAATGAAACCTTGTTTCACAGGAATAAAGAGATGAAGCTCTTTTTATTTAAAGTATCCACGTTCTATTACCTACGAAAACAAAAGCTTTAAAACAAAATACTCTGTATGTTAATAATGCAGTTGTTAATGACTATCAATTAAATCCTTAGAACTGACTAATCCAGAAATTGCTTTTTGTAAAAAGCCTTCATCATCCGGGTGAAGTAATAATCAAAGCTTCTTGTCCCTTGCCATGGTAGCCCCTACCTTTACGGCCCAACAAGAATAACTCTCACATGCTCAAAATAGGCGTTCTCGGAGCCGGTCATCTCGGTAAAATTCACATCAAATGCATTAAAGACATTCCCGACTATGAGTTGGTCGGTTTTTATGATCCCATCCCTGACAATGCCGCTTTAGTGGCTGCCGAGCATGGTATAAAGAGTTTTGCCACCATCGAAGCCCTGCTTGAGGAAGTGGATGTGGTAGACATTGTAACCCCCACCCTATCACATTATGAATGTGCCGCACAGGCTTTGCATGCCGGCAAACATGTATTTATTGAAAAGCCGGTTACCAATACCACTGAGGAAGCTGAAAGGCTGATTGCCTTATCTGCAGAAAAAGGGCTGAAAATGCAGGTAGGTCATGTAGAGCGGTTCAACCCGGCCTTTACTGCTGCCAAACCTTTTCTCAATCAGCCCATGTTTATAGAAACACACAGGCTGGCACAGTTTAATCCGCGAGGACTGGATGTGCCGGTGGTATTGGACCTGATGATACATGACATTGATGTGATACTTCATGCAGTGGGCTCACCAGTAAAGAACATTTCGGCCAGTGGTGTTGCTGTCATCAGCGATACGCCTGATATCGCCAATGTGCGGCTTGAGTTTGAGAATGGCTGTGTGGCCAACCTGACTACAAGCCGTATAGCCGTGAAAAACATGCGTAAATCACGTTTCTTTCAAAAAGATGCCTATGTGGCCGTAGATTTTCTTGAGAAAAAGTCAGAAATCGTTAGACTACAGGAGGCCAGTGAGCAGGAAAACCCCTTCTCTCTGGTACTTGACCTGGGAGAGAACAAGGGCAAGAAAGAGATCATCTTTGAAAACCCGAAAGTACATCCTGTCAATGCCATCAGGGAAGAGCTCTTTACCTTCCACGAAGCTATCGTAAACGACACAGAGCCGGTAGTGACCATACAGGATGGTTATAAGGCACTCAAAGTGGCGCATGATATTCTGAATATCATTGAGGCCAACCTAAAAGCAATCGGATAAGCAAACAATCAAAATTTACCATTATGGATAACAGAAAATATTTACCCATCATCGTGATAGGAGCAATTATCGTGATCGTGCTGCTGGGCCTGTCCAGTAGTATCTTCTTTACTATTCAGGCCAATGAAAGAGCGGTACTCTTTAAAAAGTTCTCTGGTGGACTGGACAAAGAAAACGTAATTGAACCGGGCTTTCACGTAAAAGCTCCCTGGAATGACCTCATTCGCTTTGATGTGGCTGAAAACAAGGCCGAAGAAACCATGGATGTACTCGACAAAAACGGTCTGTCCATTACAGTTGATATCTCTGTAAGGTTCTATCCTAAATTTCAGAAAATCGGTGACATCTACGAACGTTTCCGATCCGGCTACATCAATACGCTCGTAATCCCTGAGGTACGTTCTACAGTGCGTCAGGTGATGGGACGTTATACGGCTGAAGAAATTTACTCTACCAAAAGACCTGAAGTGGAAACGGCTATTCGTACAGAGACTGCCTCAGTACTGGGCAACGAGACCAACAACGTTACCATGACAGCCCTTTTGATCCGTTCTATCAACTTACCGGATAAGATCAAAGCAGCTATTGAGAACAAACTGCAGCAAGAGCAGGAAGCCCTGGCTTACCAGTTCCGTCTGGACAAAGAAAAGAGTGAAGCGGAAAGAAAGCGCATCGCTGCAGAAGGTGAGTCTGCTGCCAACAAAATTATCAATAACAGTTTAACCCCTGCCCTCCTGAAAATGAGAGGAATTGAAGCAACGCTGAAGCTGGCAGAGTCTCCAAACTCCAAAGTTGTTGTAATTGGCCAGGGTGACGGAGGACTTCCACTGATTCTCGGGAATAATTAATCTCCGAGTTAAGAAGATCAGTTGCCAATAAGCATTCAAAAGAATCTGACACAAAAACCCCGCTTATCAGAAGATAATCGGGGTTTTTCATTTGAAGACCAAATAGTTTAGAGCTTTTCAGGTCCTCTCTGGCAGCAGCCCATTTGTCAATAAAATGACTGTGTTCGGGTAATTCCTGTCTGCGACAAAAACAATTTCTGAAAGAAGGGAACAACTATTTCATTTCAGTGTTTTATAAAGTAAATTCGCTGGCCAAAGCCGAGGGCTGCGTTCATAGAAATAAGTAAAAGAATAAACATGTCAGATACTGCTCAGATTATTGTTGACGGTAAGTCACTGGAGCTTCCTGTAATTGAGGGAAGCGAAAGCGAAAAGGCCATTGATATCTCTAAACTCAGAGGTTCAAGCGGCATCATTACAATCGACCCAGGATTCAAGAATACCGGTTCAACACAAAGTGCCATCACCTTTCTTGATGGAGAAAAAGGAATACTCAGATACAGAGGTTATACCATCGAGGAATTGGCTGAGAAGTCAAATTTTCTGGAGGTTTCTTACCTTTTGATCTACGGAGAGCTTCCTACTACTGAGCAGTATAATGCCTTCGCCTCAAGCATTACGAACCATACGCTTGTACATGAGGATGTGAAGAAAATACTGGAGGGTTTTCCTTCTGTAGCTCACCCGATGGGAGTGCTCTCATCTTTGGTTTGTGCTCAGACAGCCTTCTACCCTGAGTCACTCGATCCTAACAGGTCTCAGGGAGATGTGGACATGAGCATCATTCGTCTGATAGCGAAAATGCCAACTTTCGCTGCCTGGTCTTACAAGAACAAAATTGGTCAGCCGGTAATCTACCCTGACAACAAACTGAACTATACAGGCAACTTCCTGAAAATGATGTTTGCCCTGCCTGCAGAGGAATATCTGGCAGACCCTGTGGTTGCAGATGCGCTGGACAAACTACTGATTCTGCATGCCGACCATGAGCAAAACTGCTCTACCGCTACGGTACGTGTGGTAGGTTCTTCTCATGCCAGCATGTATGCCTCTATTTCTGCCGGAATCAATGCCCTGTGGGGACCACTTCACGGTGGAGCTAACCAGGCCGTAATTGAAATGCTGGAAGGTATCAAAGCCGATGGCGGAGACACCAAGAAATGGATGGCCAAAGCCAAGGATAAAAATGATCCTTTCCGCTTGATGGGCTTTGGTCACAGAGTTTACAAAAACTTTGACCCAAGAGCAAAGATCATCAAGAAGGCTGCAGATGACGTACTCGCCAAGCTGGGTGTGAACGACCCTGTACTGGATATCGCGAAAGGTCTTGAAGAAGAGGCTTTGAGAGATCCTTACTTCGTGGAAAGAAAGCTATATCCTAATGTGGATTTCTACTCAGGTATTATTTACAGAGCCCTGGGAATTCCTACTGATATGTTCACAGTAATGTTTGCCCTGGGACGTCTTCCAGGCTGGATTGCCCAGTGGAAAGAAATGAGAGAAAATAAGGAGCCTATCGGGCGTCCACGCCAGGTATATACCGGTGCCAACGATCGTACTTACGTTCCTTTGGAAGAAAGATAAAATACAACAACGCGTGTAGAGAAAAGTCCTGACAGTATCGTCAGGACTTTTTTTATGCCTCTGTCAATATGGGTAAATGCTTATATTGTGTTGACCAGTGAACCACCCATGAAGTATTGTTCAACACTATCTCTCGCTTGCCTGATGATTATATGTCTCAGCTGCGGGAACAACAAACAGCAATCCCAAAATTCAGATACGGTATCGGAGAGAGAACCAACAGACAATGAGATTCGGGAATACGGCATACTTACCTCAATAGAAGATGCCCCCTACCCAATGTTCAGCATTGATGTGGAGTTTCCTGAGCGGGAAATGAGTATGAGTTTCAGCTTCAATGTTGAAGAAAGCTCATTAGATATGGAAGCACTGATGGCCATGAAAGGTAAGTATGCCACCATGTACTATGTCATAGAAGATGACCCACAGATTGAGAGCATCGTTAAGGAGTGTGAACCTGTCTGGGGAGAAATTAACCCGGATTCAAACGGAATAAAGGAAATTTCCGGAGTGTTATCCGGTGCTTCTGCTGTCAGTGGTGATTTACCGGGCATACTCACCATAACGACCCGGGACGGTACTGTCATGGAATTCGAGCACTTTATTGAAGATGCGGTAGTTGCTGTAAATGATGAAGAGGTAACGATCTTTTACTATGAGCACTACATGAATAAAATTACTTATCTGAAAGCATCGGAAGATTAATCCCTGGCTTTCCTTTTGGCCTTTCGCCTCTTCTGCTGTTCCCACTGGTTCCAGATATAACTCTCTTCGATTTCAACGTCAGGGTTCATTTTTTGGACAGCTGCCATGAGTGCTTTCACACTTCCCTGCTGAAAAACGCCATCAATAAACAGGAAGCTCTTCTCTCCTGCCTCTGTATCATACCTGAGCCGCCACATCTTTCTGTTGTTTATGGCAGTACCGCTTTTCTCTATTCTCCGAACTGAAGTAAAAGGAATAGCCTTATCCTTGTAGCCATAAATTCGGTAAATATGCTCATCATCGAACTTTATCCTGCGCATCACATAAAACAGCATAGTTAGTCCCAGAAAAATCAGGCAAAACAGCAGGTTTGATTGCCGGTTTCCACTAAAAACACTGCTCAAAAATAGAAGGGCCAGAAAGCCCCAGATATACCGGACCCAGGTAATGCCATTCGATATAGTAGTGCGCTTAGACAGAGAACCTTGTTGCGTGACGTTTTAAGTTACGCAGATTCTGCCAATCAGCCAGCTACTCCCCTTGTTCACAATGATCTGACGAAATATCTCACTATTCCATCACAACCTCCGAAAGGTGGCCTGTGTCAAAGAGTGCAGAACCTCTATACCCATATGCCATGAAAAAGAGCCTGATACTGACACTGTTTTTATTTTTTGGGTTGTCAAGCTGCAACGAAACGACTGAGCCATTAGATGAGCCTGCAATTTTAGGCACATGGGTACTCTCAGAGATTTTGATTGACCCGGGAGACGGTAGTGGCACTTACCAGCCTTATGAGAGCAACAAAATGATAGAGTTTCTGAGCGATGGCACCCTCAGAGCCAATCAGAATATGTGTTATGCAGGAAACCAGGACGAGTTTACCAACATAGGGCATTATGATCTGGAGACATCTAAGCTATATGTTACCAACTGCCACTACCAGGCCTCAGAGGAACTTGAAGTACTTACCTTCCAGATCAAGGACGACCATTTGTTCATCACTCATAACTGCATTGAGCCCTGTGGAGAAAAGTATGACAAGGTAGTAAAGGAATAACCAGCGGCATTTTCATAAACTATGCCATGGAGCTGTTGAAGGTGTAAACACCAAAGAATCTCCGCTCATAATCAAATGATGGAGATTCTCTGAATTAACTAAATGCAGGACTCCGAAAAAGAGGCCTTACTAATCTAACCTGTTAGCATTAGTTACTTTGTCGGTATATCGCGGTTATAGATATCCACGATGAGCTTATACTCTCCGCTCGTTTGTCTTTCCCAAATATTGACATATTTAAACTTCTGGACTGACTCTTGTCCGTTATAGCTGATTTTGGAAAACCCGGAGCCAGTTTCATAAATTCTATCTTTGCTCCCTCCGACTTTCGAAGTAGTCAATTCAAAATCGACCACATCTACCTGGAATGTTAATTCCCAGACCTTCCTTATTTCCGTGAGCCCGCTATAAATTCGTCCCTGGTCCGGTAAGTACTGAGAGCTCTCGGAATACATATCTACCAGAGCATCGATCTCTTCAGCAACAACGAGCTTTTCCATTTTAGCCCCCAGCCCTTCTACTATCTGTAAAAGCTCCGGATCGTTTTCCTGTGCTTTTAATACGAGGCCATGCAGTACCATAAGGGCGATTATTAAAATTCTCTTCATTCTTATTTCAATTTTTAATTACTGACACTTTTGGGTTGTACCCATTGATTATAGGTGGCTCTGAAAATTTTATAGTTACCATCAGGCTGACGTCTCCAAACATTCAGAAACTTGAACTCTCCCGGGGCCTGACCATTGGGAAGCTTGAAAATGGCGTGTGTGCGTCCGACTTCAAAAATGAAATCGCCATGTGCTTCAGCTGATATGAGTTCCAGGTCAAATTTTAACAAGTCAGCTCTGAAAGTTCTGTCCCAGGCTTTTTTGATCTCGTTTTTCCCTGTCAGAATTACATGTTGAAACGGCAGATACACAGCATCATCCTCATACAAGTTCATTATTTTCCGGAGGTTTTTGGATGCCACAGCTTCTTCGTAAATCAGTTGCAACTGCTGAATTCTGGCCTCTACTCCGGCCTGGGAAAAGGAAGCTTCTTGTGCACTGGCTTCCACACCAATCCAACAAGCAAAGCATAAAAGGTAATACTTCATCGTTTTCGTTTTTTGTGCTAAGAACGAATCTCAGAGAAGTAAAAGCTCAGAAAAGAGGGCTGAAAAGGTCCAGAGACCAGAGGCTGGACTTATTAATTAGCCAGTGACATTTTTTTAGACAACAGGAACTGACGTGGGGTCACTCCTTCCTGCTTTTTAAAAATCGAGTAAAATGAAGACTTGGAAGAAAAGCCACAGTTGAGTGCTATAGCAAGCAGTGTCAGGTGCCTGTTTTCAGGGAGCACCACCTGCTGTTTGAACTCAACCACCCGACAAGTATTGATAAATGAAAAAAAGTTACTTCCCGAACACTCGTTGATTACCTGCGAAAGGACTTTTCGGTTAACGTTGAGAGCGATCGATAAGTCATCAACGGTAAGTTCAGGATTAAGATAGGGTTTTGCTGTCCTGATGTGAGACTGGAGCTTACCCCATACTTCTTGCTTTCCCTTATGGGTTAAGGAGGAAGAATGGTACTTAGGTTTGTCTGCCCTAGCCCTGTCAGGCTTATTAAAAAGTCTTGGGTATTTAATAGCAAAAACAGCAACCCCGTAGACGAGAAGGAATAAAAACACAGTGACTACAGGCCCCAACAGTCTGTTGACGAAGCTTATGCCAAATACCATATAGGCCATAAACCAAGCGCATAAAACCAAAGAGATGGCCGTGATAAGGAAAAGCAGCCACCTAAGCCACTTTATTTCAATGACTCCGCTATGGCTGGCCTCATCAACCACGGTGACTTCGTTCTCTCTGATCAGTTTATATGTCAGATAATAATAGACCATGGAGTGAACTATTTTAACTCCAACAGACCACATAAGTATCTTTATCCGTATAGAGTCCGCACCTTGCTGTATTAGTTGCTGTTTCTCTAAAGCCGGTAGGTTGTATACCATGAAGAAGGCAAGCGCTACCATGGCCAAGAAAGGTAGAAAATGATAGAACTCTCTGATAGAAAAACCACCCTGCTTTCCCAGAAGTAGCCTTGCATATAGCCAGATAAACGGTCCACACAAAAAGGTAATCCCCTCGTTTATAGCCAGCAATGGATGAAACCTGTCTATTGCCCCCACCACGATCAGATAGTTCATACCCAAGGTAAAGGCAATACATATTAAATAGCCTCCGATGAGAAGATTGGCTTTACTTTGAGCTTTTCCTGAAAGTATAACTACTGCCAGTATTATCCCCTGAACAGCTGCAAGTGCATATATAACATCCATACCTAGAGCTATACTGAGATGGGAAGTATGGGGTTTCAAAAACTATGGCAGGCCTTACTCTGGTAACTGACAACTGAATGGGGTGTATTACGGCAGTCAACAGCCTTTTGCCCCATTTTGGTTTACTTCAGTTCCTTAAAGTTCATAAAAAACCCCGGCCTCTCAGCCGGGGTTTTTTATTGTCTGAATACTAAAATC
>DIYF01000067.1:11087-68717 GCA_002427745.1 Roseivirga sp. UBA6061
AAAATCTGTCAGTCAGTTTTACTTCTTCAATCCGGGCAGCCCCTCAGGTTTCGCCTCATGCCACCAGAACTTATCAGCTTTCTTTTTGCGGGGATATACTTCATCCAGGGTATTGGCCTCATACAAACGACCATTCTTCATTACATGCGTCACCGTATTGGTATGACGGATGTTTTCGAGTGGGTTTTTATCCAGAATGACTAAATCAGCGAGTTTGCCTGCCTCGATGGACCCTATGTCACCTTCCAGGCCTATAGCCGTGGCTCCCAGGATGGTGGCCGTCTTCAAAGCATCAAGGTTAGACATACCTCCGGAGGCAACTGACCATAGCTCCCAGTGAAAACCTAAGCCCTGTAGCTGACCGTGGCTACCTACACCGGCCAGTCCCCCCTGCTCTACAACAGACTTAACTCCCTCAGCATGTTTCTGGAATACGTGCTCCTCGTCCATAAACCACCCCGGTCTTCTTCTCGATTTGGAGGCCAGTTCCGTATAGGGTGTAAAGTGTGCCAGCTTTTTATCGTGATATGGGTTCTCACGAGAATAGAAATAGTTTTCTGCCCAGGGACCACCATAAGACACCAACAATGTGGAAGTATAAGCCATTTTAGACTCAGCCACCGAATAGGTTACATCCTTGTAGAGTGGCGCGATAGGCAATGCATGCTCATGCCCGGGATAGCCATCTATCATCTGGGTCATATTGAGCTTAAAGTCCAGCCCCCCCTCAGTTGTAGGCATCAGTTTTTGCTCTTTCGCAGCCTCAATTATCCACTGTCGGTGCTTTCTGTTACCTACCAGATACATCTTAATGGTTTTGGTATTATAGTACTCAGAATACTGCCTGAGTACTTTTTTCGTATGTTCCAGACTTTTCAGATTGTACATCCAGAAACCGACACCCGGGCCGGTTGAATATACCCTGGGCCCATAGATCTGACCGGTTTCTACCATATCAGCATAAGTAAGCACATCTGTGGTAGCCGTCTGAGGATCACGGGTGGCAGTTACTCCATAAGCAAGGTTGGCCGCATACACCCAAACCTGGTTCTTGTGAAGTCCCCATGCCGGCCACATATGAGCGTGTGTATCTACAAAGCCGGGCACTATGGTCTTACCCTCCATGTCGATGGTTTTTGTACCACGAGGCACTGTCAGCGAACCTGAGGCTCCAACCGCTTTGATGCGGGCATTTTCAATCAATACATCCCCGTTTTCAATAACCTCATCGCCATTCATGGTAATGATACGGGCACCTTTCAGCAAAGCTCTTCCCTCAGGAATGTCCTTTTCTACCGTGATCTTAATCCGGAACTCCTCAGGTTTAAAACCTTCATCTTTCTTCTTCTTATCGGCCTTTCCTTTGTCGGCACCTTCTTTTTCCTTAGCCTCTTCAGCTGTTTCTTCTTTATCTTTGTCTCCCTCTTTGTCAGCCTTTTCCTCTTTTTCTTTCTTCTTTTTCTCGGCTTCGGCCTTCTTCGCCACTTTCACGCTATCCGTATAAGCCCTGGCCTCGTCCAGATCATAGATGAAGTGAGCATTACCGATAGACCAGTGAACTTTCTTCGCATCACCTGACCAGGCAGGGAATTGCCCTCCGATTTCAGTGAGTTTCCAGGAAGGAAACTGAGAACTGGCCGGATTAGAAACTGAAATGGTAGGCGTTTGACCCAGCTTCGGTATGGTCACCACATAAATATCATTGTTGATCAGCGCCATGGCCTTATCTCCTTCCGGGGCCATTTTAATGACAGCAGCCCTCGAGGGAGGGTTGTTTTCTCTCCATCCGCCATTGGCATGTAACATACTGGGCGTACCGTGATCAACATCATGATCGTGCCCATCCTCTTTCCATGGATCATACACCTCAAACTGACCATGACCATCAGCCGGATTAGCACCAAAAGTTCTGATACCTGTAATATTCACAAGGCGCTTCTCATCGGTACCATCCCAGCGGACAGAGCTGAGGCCCCGAAAGCCACTGAGATAGATGCGATCATCATGGTTTACAAAATGCGGGTTGGCTCTGCCCCTTGTTTTCATTATGAAACTGACTTCCCCTCCATCGGCAGAAATCCAGCAAAGATCTTCAGAGGCACGCGGAGCTCCCGGGCCGTTGGCATCCTTTAAATTTTGTGCGCTGCCCCTGGCAAAGACAATGCGCCCGTTCTTGTTCCAGGCAGGCGTGGTATAAATGGCCGACTCCTGAGTCAGCTTAACCGGCTTAGGTCTCCCATCCACATTTACCTTATAAATATTACCGCCTTCACTATCAGACCAGGTAACAAAAGCTACCGTTTTACCATCTGGCGACCAGGTGGGCTGCGCTTCAACCATATCCATTTTGCTCAGTCTTCTGGGCTCACCATTGGGTATGTCCATCACATAGAGCCTGTTCAAAGCGGTGAAAACCAGCTTCGTACCATCAGGAGAAGGAACTCCATCCCTGATTTGTGTAACAAGCATATCCTTATCATCAGAAATAGGGTATTCAAACTTCAGCCTTGGTCCCATGGCGAGTTTCACATCTACGTCCAATGGGATTTCAATAGCATTACCTCCCGCTACCGGTACCCTGTAAAGCTTACCGCCCCAGGAGGCTACAATTTCCTTGCTGTCAGGTGTAAATGACATGGCAGGTAAAACCCCCAACGGTGCGATGGACTCCTGCTCATCTCGTTGAACGGGGTAAGCCAGCCATTTCTCATCTCCGTTTTTCAGGTCTCTCAGTACCAGTCCTGTATTATCTTCGTATCGGGAGCCGTACACCATCCATTTACCATCAGGAGACAGCGTGGGCGAAAAGGCAGACCCGTAACGAGAGGTTACCGTGGCATTCTGGCCGTTTTCTCTGTCATAAACACCAATTTGATATTGAGGGAGCTGAGCATTGTAATTCCAGGCTCCGTTGCGCTGTGCATAGTAGATATAGCGTCCGTCTGCACTAAACGCAGGCTCTATCACCTTCAACCCGGCCGGAGCCTTGATCAGTTGAAAGCCACCGCCTCCGTCTTTATGATACATAAACAGCTTGTGGTTTCTGCGGCCCTTGGTTACTACCACATACTCACCATCAGGCGACCATTCGGCAGACTGCACCCACTCATTCTGACTCTTCGTGATCTGCGTGGTTTCTTCAGACTCCAGGTCCATGATCCAGGCATTATCGCTACCACTTCTGTCTGAAGTAAAAACAATACTCTTTCCATCAGGGCTGTATCTCGGATGGGTATCGTAGGCCATACCATCTGTCAGTCGCGTAGCTTTTCCACCGGAAAACGGCATGGTATAGAGGTCTCCGAGCATATCAAAAATGATGGTTTTACCATCGGGACTTATATCCACTGATATCCAGGTACCTTCCTTTGTGTTAAACTCAAGTGTTCGCTCAGCCTTCAGCGGCAGATCCTTATAGGTAGTCTGTCCTTTCTTAGTGCTGTCATTTTCATCCTCCTGCCAGAAACCCGAGGCGAGCGAAGTATTCCAGGAAAAAAATAAGGTAAGTGTAAACAGTAATATTCCCCTATTTCTCCAGGTTCCTTCACTCAATGCATTGTTATGTTGTGGTTGCATATAAACAATTCTGTTAAGTGATTTGAAGATTGTAATTTAGTAAATTAAGCATTCGGAGGAATGTGAATAATAGTTATCATTGCGAAAATGATTATGGATGCCTAATAGAAAGCCCGCGCCCAAGCGGAAGACGACAGCGAAGAAAAAATCAAACAGTAAATCAGGAAAAAAAGGAAAGAAAGGATTTAGCCTTGCAAGGTTCTCTATGTTCATGGTGCTGATTCTGGCCATCGGCTATGGAGGCCTGGCCATCTGGGAAGGACAACTCTTTCCTGAAGCACTGGAAAACCTGGAGCTCCCCGATTTTACAGAAGATGACGAGCCCGCTGAGAAAGCTGACAGTCCTGCCGGGGATAAAAAGAAAGCCGAACCAACCAAAGAAGTAGAAAAGAAGGTCAACTATGATGACTTCGATTTGTACTTCACCAAAGCCTTTGATTTTGCATGGCCGGCTTATACCGCTTCTCAGGCCATTATAGAGCGCCCTTACTATACCATTCGTTATAACGAACAGCATGAGCAGGCCATGTGGGTAGCCTACCCCCTTTCAGCGGACAGTCTGAGACAGGACAAGCTGCCCAGAACAGATGACTTCAGAAAAGATCCCCGGGTAAGAACAGGCTCTGCGCAATTGGCCGATTACAAGGGTTCTGGCTACGACCGTGGACATCTGGCACCGGCTGCTGACTTTTCTTATGATGATTTTGCCTTGAGCCAGTCTTTTTACCTCAGCAATATGAGCCCGCAGGCCCCTTCATTTAACCGGGGCATCTGGAAAAAGCTGGAAGATAAAGTACGTGACTGGGCCATGGATAATGACAATATCTATGTAGTAACCGGCCCCGTTTTAAACAAAACATTCAAAACGATAGGCCCTAACGAAGTTTCAGTACCGGAATACTACTACAAAATCATATTGGATATACAGAAACCGGATATCAAGGCCATTGCTTTCCTGATGAAAAACGAAAAGAGCAATGCTTCCCTTGAGACTTTTGTAGTTACCATTGACAGGATTGAATCTCTGACCGGCCTCGATTTTTTCCCGAGTATGCCGGACGACCTTGAAGACGGACTTGAGAGCAGCAAAATGACCATTAGCTGGTTCTAAGCCTCTTCTGGTGAAGGGATAACAAAAAAGCACTGCCGCTAACGTCAGTGCTTTTTTGATTCGTGTTCTATCCTTCTTTTATCACTTCCCTTTTTCTCTTTCACCAGTGATGGGGAGCTCATCTTCTCCAAAGTAAATGACCCCTTCCATACTGTCGCCATCAAACTCCAGCTCGAAATCAGCCACCCCTCCGGCTACTTCTACAGTACCCGTCATTTCTGTTCCTTTGACTTCCACATCGGAAAGCTCCAGTGTTCCGTACTCATTGGTTTCTACGGATACTTCGTACTCTTTTTCTTCGTTCTGGCTGATTACCATTGTGCTGTTAATGCTGCCATCCGGGCTTTCAATTTCGCAAGCCCAGGTGCCTGCCGGGTTGTAAAAAGGGGCGTTTAAACCGGTATACCCGACCAGAGATATTACCAGCGTCACCATAGCCATTGTTGATTTGAGATTTAATACACTTTTCATTTCGGTTTGAGTTTTTGTGAAAAATAATGATTCAGCTTATTGATGCCATTCTGTATCAATCGGTTGCT
This sequence comes from Roseivirga sp. UBA6061, assembly GCA_002427745.1. Classification (GTDB taxonomy): domain Bacteria; phylum Bacteroidota; class Bacteroidia; order Cytophagales; family Cyclobacteriaceae; genus Roseivirga. The sequence goes on from DIYF01000067.1 coordinate 16,314, forward strand.
TCATCTGTCACTTTTTTTGGACTTAAAATCAATAACTCACAGCTATCTACCTGGCTCATTAGAATGCAGGCCAATAAAAAAGGCCTGACTTACGCCAGGCCTTTGTCTTTTCTATCCGAAGTAAACTACTTCGACTTTTCTCTTTCAGCGACTATCGGGAGCTCTTCTCCTCCATACAGAATGACACCGCTCATTTCATCACCGTCAAATTCTACTTCAAATTCAGCGGTAACTCCCTGTACGTCTACACTGGCAGTCATTTCCTTATCCTTTACTTCAACGTCTTCCAGCTCCAGCGTTCCAAAGTCATCAGTTTCCACAGAGACTTCATACTCGCCATCAGTTTTGGAGATAGTCATATCTCCGGTGATAGCACCATCAGGAGTTTCAATTTCATAGCCCCATGTGCCTGTAGGGTCGTATGCAGGTACCTTGTCCATAGAAGTGAAGGCAAACATGACGCCCAACAACATCAAAAAGGCTACGGAATTCTTAAGGTTCAATACTTTTTTCATTTCGGTTTGAGTTTTTAAATAATCTGATTGTTATGCTTTCTTCTGAGTTTTACTTCGGCTCTTCAACCATTCCTCAGAGTTAAGCAATAAAAATTTTACCTAAGGTTTTACAAGATACTAAAAGCGTGCCAAATCAGCATAGTCCTTTTTGGTTGTAACGGACATAAACTGAGTCAAAGTGACCTTTTTCTATCTTAACAACCCATAAAGCAATGCAAGAAAATTTTTTATGAGAGGCAGGCTTAAAACAAAACAGCCCCTTCACAACAAGTGTGAAGGGGCTGTTTTAAAGCGTATTTCTTTATTTGCAGTGCTTGCTCAATGCAGTTGCAGCATCTGCAGACCCCAGGGCATTGGCCCTTGTCAGATCAGCACAGGCCTTTCTCTTTTGATTCAGGGCTACCCTTAAAGCGCCTCTGTACAGAAATGCATCTGCATTTTTCTTATCGAACTCAATCGCCTGGTTGTAGCCGTTCATAGCCTCTTCAAACTCCCCCATCTGGTGGTAAGAACGTCCTTTGAGCATGTAGGCATCTGACACACGACCATCTACCTGGATCACCTTATCGAAAAAGTTAATAGCGCGCTTATAACTCTTTTTGTTATACCAGTATTTGCCCATGCTCATATTGGCGTTCAGGTTATTACCGTCCAGATCCAGTACTTTGGTAAAGTCCTTTCTTGCATTTTCTACCTGGCCCAGCTCCTCGTAAGCCCTTCCGCGGTTATAAAGAGACTTGATGTCCTTTGGCTTGGTGGTCAGGTACTCAGTATATGACTCAATGGCCGCCTGATACTGACCTCCGTTAAAAAGTTGATCCGCTTCCCTGGTTACATCATCCCCGCAAGACCATAATACGGCCATCATCAGAATCAACAGATATATTTTCTTTTTCATCTTCGCTTAGCTTTCAAAAATCGAACGCAAAAGTACGCTTTTCATTAATGATCTGAAAACAGGATTAGAAAATAACATGATATCCAAACGCTGTTTGCTCATCCTCCATTCACCGATATCACCTCTCTCCTGACATCAGTATTGTTTCATTTCACTGACTATTCGCAACGCAAATACCTCTGATCAGTTTCATGATCTCAAAAGTAATACCATGAAGTCATACCTATTGTTAACCATTTATGGTCTTTTGTTTACCTCTTTACTCAGTGCACAGGCGCCACCGGGAGAGCAAAGAGTCTTTGCAGCCCAAAACCTGAATTACCTGGTAAGCTTGCCTGAAGGATACCCGGACAATACTTCCCCATCACCCCTTTTACTCTTTTTGCATGGTGGAGATGGTTCAAATACTAAACATCATCCCCGGAAATATGCCGACCAGGCAAAACTTGAATTCCCTTTTATTGTAGTAGCTCCACATTGTAACCAGGCCTGCAGGTGGTCTGAAGTGGATTTTGATTCATTATTAGAGGAGGTGATACGTGACTACCGTGTGGATAAGAACCGCATTTACATTACCGGTTACAGTATGGGAGGCTACGGCACCTGGAGAGCCATATCGAAATTCCCGGACCGGTTTGCGGCTGCAGCTCCCATTGCTGGCGGGGGAAATACAAAAACTGTCTGTAATGCCAAAAGTATGGCAGTCAGAGCTTATCACGGAGATAAAGACTCTGTCACCCCCTACTCTGGCTCAAGACAGCTGATTAAAACTCTTAAAGGCTGCGGAGCAAAAGCCGAACTACTGACCATCAAAAATGGCGACCATTGGATCTGGCCAGACCTCTTCCAGGACGCAGACTTTTACAGCTGGCTTCTCAAGCAGTCGCGATAGCATTAATACTAACCCAAAATCAATCAGAAATATGAAAAAGTACCATCTACTCATCGCCCTTTGTTTTCTCTCAGTCAGCCTGTATGGTCAGGAGAGTAAGTTGCTTCCTTCAGAAGCCCTTGTTCTTATGTATAATGAAGTAGACTTACATCCCGAAAAGCAGCGTATAGAGAATACCAAACCTTTTCAGGCAAGAGTTATTACCGAAGGTCTTTCGGAAGATGAACTGTTTTACCTTGGCGAGACCTACTTCTGGAATTTCATGCCAAAAGAGGCTGCTGAAGCTTACGCTCGTTTCCTTGATGAAGACACCCCCAGAGGACGAGCCTCCTGGCAACGCTATCTGCAGATTCAGTTCAGGGCATTTGAAAAGCATGAGCTGGTTGAGCAGAAAATCAAGGAATACAGAGCCAAATACAAACCCATTCCGGAAGACCGCAGTGGCATCATAGGACAGGTGTGGAATGTAGCAGAACGCTACAGAAAAATGGGTGACCATGAAAAAGTAGTAGCGCTGGTCAACGCTGAGGTAGCCTCACTCGACTATCAGGGGGCTTATGCTTCATTCCAGCTTCCGGGCATATTCTTTCAATCGTACAAAGAGGCAGGTAAAATGCAGGAGGCCATTAAATTGATCAATGATGCCATAGCCGGCCTTAAAAAAACGGTGGAGCTGCGCAAAAACAACAGTTCGAAAGAGGGGTTTCGCTACGTGGTTCACTCTGCTCCTGTCAGGAATATGGACACGATCATGACAGAGAAACTGAGCTATGAGCAAATGACAGAGAAATTCGAAGAATTGATAAAATCGCTCTCCAGAAAGAAGTAAGTACCGGGTCATCCGGACCTGAATCAGTGATAATTGATAAATTGAGCTACTGAAAAAGCTGAAACCTATATATATCGTCATAGTAGCATGGCTCCTGTTTATGGCCATTGACGGACTCAAGAAGAACGGGCTCTTTTCCAACGGGCCCTTTTTCTGGTATCAGTATTTCCCGGGTCTTGTTTTCTGGATGCTGGTCACCCTGCCTGTATTAAGCCTTTTCAGGAAAACAGCCCCCCTTCCCCTTGTTAAGCGTATACCGGTTATCATAGGGCTGGGTGTATTACTGGGCATTATCAAAAATCTCGTTGCCTGGTTTTCGTATTTCACATCCGGTGTCATAGCGGGTAAATTTGACTTCTCCATTGTATCTCTCAATCAATTCTTCTCCCGGGTTACCCTCTTCTATTACATGGAGGCTATTATCATTGCCTGGGTACTGCTCATTATCTTTCTGATCATTGAGTTGTATCAGGGATATCAGAAGAAAACCGAAGAAGCCGCACAGCTACAGGCCCAACTGGCCAATGCACAGTTGGAGTCTTTAAGAATGCAGCTTCAGCCCCATTTTCTCTTTAATGCCCACAACACCGTATCCATGCTTATTCGTACAAAGCAGTACAACCAGGCCACGGAAATGATATCGAGAATCAGTGACTTACTGAGAAACTCTCTTAACAGTCGGGATGACCAGTTTACCTCACTAAAAGATGAACTGGCGCTGCTGGAAGCCTATCTGGAAATTGAGCAAATCAGGTTTGAAGACCATTTGACCATTACCCTCCAGATAGCCTCAGAGACTGAAAACATTCCCGTACCACATCTGCTACTACAACCGCTGATCGAGAATGCATTTAAACACGGTATTTCAAAAAGCCTGGGACCGTCTTCACTTGTGATCAAAAGCTGTGTAATTGAGGGCAAGCTTCACATAACGGTGTTCAATACAGGCCCTTCGTTACCCGATAACTGGAGGTTGAAAGATCAGAAAGGTATTGGCCTTTCCAATACTGTTAAAAGGCTGTCTGCCCTGTACACACCAGATAACTACAGCTTCAACCTTCACAACAAAGATCAAGGTGTTATCGCCAGAATCACCCTATCTCCAAGCCCTGACTCATATGCACCTCATTAAAACCGTAATAGTTGATGATGAAAAAACGGCCAGAGAAGGGCTGAAAACTCTTTTGGCAGAAGATGAAGGCATAGCGCTGGTAAAGTGCTGTAAAGATGGTATGGAGGCCATTGAATACCTCCGTGATGGCGATTGCGACCTGCTGCTACTGGATATACAGATGCCGGCCATTAGCGGTTTTGAAGTACTTAGCTCAATTCCTTCGCCTCCCACTACGATTTTCATTACGGCCTTTGATGAATATGCCGTCAGGGCTTTTGAGCACCATGCACTGGATTATCTACTAAAACCTTTTACCAACGAACGTTTCTTCGAAGCAATTCAAAGAGCCAAATCATTGATTAACAGCCGGAAATCTCAGGAGAACACCCTGAGTCAGTTACTGCAATACCTTAAGAGTCAGGAAAGCTCTCCAGGACTGGTCACCATGAACCAGGCAGATAAAACCAGGCTGGTAATCAGAACATCAGGTAAGATCATTCTGGTGAATACCGAGGATATTCGCTGGGTCGAGGCCTATGATTATTATGTCCGCATCCATTGCCATGAAGAGACCTATCTGATCAGGGAGAGCCTTAAAAGTATGGATGAAAAGCTTCCGGAGGAGAAGTTCATGAGAGTGCACAAATCCGCCATTGTCAATATGACCAGAGTCAGGAGCCTTGAGCATTTACAGAATGCCGAATACATGATCAATCTGGATGACGGCACTGCTGTTAAAGTAAGCAGAAGTTATAAAGCCCGGGTGGATAACTACCTGGGTATTTCATAAACTGAAAAGAGGGACCCTATGGCCCCTCTCCAGGTAGGGTGAAAGCGCTACCATCGCTACGTTCTCACGACCAACTCATTGGTCAAGTCATGATTACATGTAAACAGGTATCAAAACACTGTCCAAAAAAATAAGCCACTGATAATCAGTGGCTCATTGGATATTTCTTCTCCCAAAATGGGATAAACTCTTCTTAAACAGCTACATCATTCTCCCTTAATGCATCGTTCAGGGAAGTCTTTTTGTCCGTACTTTCTTTCCTGTGACCAATGATCAGCGCAGCCGGCACATTGTAGTCACCTGCAGGGAAGGTTTTAGTATAGGAACCGGGAATCACCACGGCTCTTTCCGGTACATAGCCTTTGTAAATCACAGGCTCGTCTCCCGTAACATCGATTACCTTAGAACTTGCCGTCAATGTCACGTTCGCACCTAATACAGCTTCTTTGCCTATTCTCACTCCCTCTACCACAATGCAGCGGGACCCCAGGAAGGCGCCATCTTCTATAATAACCGGAGCTGCCTGTACGGGCTCCAATACGCCACCGATTCCGACACCGCCACTGAGGTGTACATTCTTGCCAATCTGAGCACAGCTACCAACCGTGGCCCAGGTATCTACCATGGTACCCTCATCTACATAGGCACCGATATTTACATATGAAGGCATCATGATAACACCTTTGCTCACGTAAGAACCATAACGCGCAATAGCATGAGGCACAACGCGTACCCCTTTCTTGGCATAGCCGTCTTTCAGGCGGATTTTGTCATGGAACTCAAAAGGGCCTACTTCAATGGTCTGCATCTTCTGAATAGGGAAATACAGAATCACCGCTTTCTTGATCCACTCATTCACCACCCAGCCTTCAGGTGTAGGCTCGGCTACACGCTTATCTCCACGGTCTAAATCCTCGATTATCGTCTTTATTGCAATAACAGTCTGCTTATCCGACAGGTAGCTCCTGTCGTCCCATGCACGCTCTATGATATCCCTCAATTCCATAAGATCCTTTAGAAAAAATCTATAACTTTAGTTAGCAAATGCAAAAGACCAAGGTAGTCATCGCTTCTGTGCTCAAGCCCATTGACGACACTCGCATGTACGAGAAATTTGGTCTTTCAATGGCGAAAACAAGTAAATATGATGTTAATATCATAGGCTTTGCATCAAAAAATGTAAAGGCCCATGATTCCATCACTTTCCATTCTCTGGGCTCTTTTCCCCGAATGTCATGGACGCGTCTTTTTGCCCCCTTCAAAGTTTTCAGAGCTTTACTTAAAGTAAAACCTCAAATTCTAATCTCTAACACACATGAAATACTGATAGTTACGATTTTGTACAGAATTTTATTTGGAGCAAAAATCGTCTATGATATACGTGAAAACTATGTAAAAAACATCCTCTATACAGATGTATTCCCCAGGCCGGTCCGCCCCTTTCTTGCAGGCTGGGTAAGGCTGAAAGAATGGATGAGTCGTCCGTTTTTCAATGCCTATATTCTGGCTGAGCAGGTATATCAGCATCAGCTCCCCTTTGTTCCGGCAAAAGCAGTTGTGATTGAGAACAAGTACAAACCTGTAACCGGGAGTAAGCCAGCCGAACGCCCACTTCATCGGGAAACCATAGACCTGATATATTCTGGAACCATTTCAGGAGGTAATGGCGTGTTTGAAGCGATTGATATTGCAGAAAGCCTTCATGAACTGGATAACTCCGTACGACTTAAAATTGTGGGCTATTGTGCATTAAAACCTGATTTACTGAAACTTCAGAACACAATTCAGGAAAAAGACTTCATCGAGCTACTCGGTGGAGATTACCTTGTACCACACACAACCATTGTAGAAGAAATTGCCAGGGCAGACTTTGGTTTTGTGCTTAAAAAGCCCAACAAAGGCATTAATGATGATAAACTACTCACCCGCCTTTTTGAGTACACCAGCAACCACCTGCCCATCATCATGCTCAACAATCCTACCTGGATAAGCTTCTGTGACAACTTCAATGCAGCCATCCCGATCGACCCCGAACAGTACGATGTCCGGGAACTCTATGATAAAATGAAATCGGGACACTTTTACGATCGCGGAGACACATCCATCTCTGACTGGCAGACTGAAGAACCAAAGCTCTTCAGTCTGATCACCTCTCTGCAGGCTTGATTTAGATAAGTCTAAAAATTATTTTTCAAACCATTAACAACCTGTTAAACAAGAATATACATTCCATTATGATACTTTTAGATCAGTTGAATATTTTTTTTAGATAAACCTAAACAGTATCTTTACAGAAATGATACTATCAGGCATGTTAAGCTTTGTAGAAGAGAATTATCTAAAGGCTATTTACCACCTTTCCAACAGCGGAGCGGAAGCCGTTACCACTAATGCCCTGGCAGAGGAGATGCATACCACGCCTGCCTCGGTAAGTGATATGGTAAGAAAGCTCTCAAAAAAGGAAGTGGTGCATTATAAAAAGTACCAGGGGGTAAATGTTTCTGAAGAAGGAAAACTGATCGCCCTCCGTGTAATTCGCAAACATCGGCTTTGGGAGGTTTTCCTGGTGCAGAAACTCGATTTCAACTGGGATGAGGTACATGATGTAGCCGAACAACTGGAGCACATCAAATCTCCCCTACTCATTCAGCGACTTGATGAGTTTCTTGGTTTCCCCAAGTACGATCCGCATGGTGATCCTATCCCTGATGAAAACGGCCAGTTCACAGAAAGCAAGCGTGAAGCACTGAGTAATACCGAGACTGGCACCACAGGCGTTGTCGTGGCTGTGGAGGACTCCGGCACCGCATTTCTCAAGTACCTGGACAAGGTAGGCATCAGTATAGGTTCTAAAATCACTGTGGACGATATCATAGAATTCGATGGTTCCATGGACATCACTATTGATCAAAAGAAAAGTATCACTGTTTCTAAAACCGTTGCCAACAACATATGGCTAGCATGATCATCAATCGCATTATCGCCCTCTTTCTTGTCTGTCTTGTAGTTACCGCCTGTGGTAGTGCAGAAAAGAGCACTGAAACCGACAAACTGAGTATTGTCACCACTACGGGTATGATAGCCGATGTGGTTAAGAACATCGGAAAAGACTCAATACAGGTTCAGGCCCTGATGGGGCCGGGAGTAGACCCGCACCTGTATAAGGCTACTCAGGGCGATCTTGGGCGCCTACAGAAAGCCGATGTCATCTTCTATAACGGCCTGCATCTGGAAGGCAAAATGGGTGAGGTATTTGAGAAGCTGGGCCGCATCAAGAATGTGGTGCCCGTTGCAGGTCGTATTGAGGCTTCCAGACTTTTAAGTGACCCTGTATACACAGATGCCCATGATCCGCATGTATGGTTTGATGTAAACCTCTGGTCTTCTACCATCGATGTGGTAGTAGAAATACTATCTGCAGAAGATGCCGAAAATGCCGCTTTCTACCAGAAGAATGGTAAGAACCTCAAGGCAGAGTTTGCTTTGCTCGATAACTGGGTAAGAACACAGGTCAGCACTATCCCCGAAGACAAACGGATTCTGATCACCGCACATGATGCGTTCAATTACTTCGGCAAGGCTTATGATATCGAAGTGAGAGGCTTACAGGGCATTTCCACCCTATCTGAGTTCGGGCTGAAGGATCGCGTTGACCTGGTGAATTTTATAGTGGAAAAGCAGATCAAAGCGGTGTTTGTAGAGACCTCGGTTTCACAGAAAAATATAGACGCTATCATTGAGGGCTGCCAGCAAAAAGGACATGACGTAACCGTAGGCGGCTACCTGTACTCAGACGCCATGGGAGCTGATGGAACTCCTGAAGGCACCTATACAGGCATGGTAAGGGCGAATGTAAATACCATTGTAAATTCACTCAGATAGACATTAAAGTTTTTAGTCTTATCTATAGACATAACTCATTGACAAACAAACAATAAAACTGTATTGATTAATGAAGACAGAAGCGAAGGATCCGGTAGTTGAGTTTCACGACCTGACGGTGTCTTATCACAAGAAACCTGTTTTGTGGAATATTGACATGACACTTCCGAAGGGAGCGCTCATAGGCATCATCGGGCCTAATGGTGCCGGTAAGTCCACGCTGATCAAAGCAGCTATGGGGCTTCTCCCCCTCGGTTCCGGCTTTGTGCGCATGTTTGATCGGCCGCTGGATAAGGTACGCGACAGAGTAAGCTATGTACCTCAGCGGGAGTCCGTAGACTGGGATTTTCCTACCTCTGTCATGGATGTGGTGCTGATGGGACGCTACGCCCGGCTTGGGCTTCTCTCCCGCCCCAGGAAGGCAGATAAGGAAATGGCCCTTAACTGTTTGCGCAAGGTGGGCATGGATGCTTATACAGACCGGCAGATTTCACAGTTATCAGGCGGCCAGCAGCAGCGTGTTTTCCTGGCCCGCGCCCTGGCACAGGAGGCAGACCTTTACTTTATGGATGAGCCCTTTGCCGGTGTGGATGCCGCTACGGAGGCCGCCATACTGGGTATTATGCAGGAAATGACCGCTCAGGGTAAAACAGTGATTGTGGTACATCATGACCTGCAGTCAGCCGCTGAATTCTTCGACTGGATCATCTTACTCAATATGCGCCTGGTAGCCTCAGGGCCTATAGACAAGGTTTTTAACAACGATTTATTGCAGGAAACTTACGGAGGCAAGCTGACTGTGCTGGCTGAAGTAGGAGAACTTGTGAAAAAACGCCAAATCCCAAGCCGCGAGAAATACTGATATGGATACCTTCTTTGAGTTCTTTTCATTCAGTGATCCCAATGTGGTAGCAGTCGTTATCGGCTCTGTACTGCTCACTGCCTCTTCTGCCGTGGTAGGTACTTTCACCTTTCTGCGTAAAAAAGCGCTGGTTGGTGATGCTGTGGCCCATTCTGTGCTTCCGGGAATATGCCTGGCCTTTATCCTTTCAGGTTCTAAAAACCCGCTTTTCCTGATTATCGGAGCCTTTGTCACAGGTTGGATATCACTCGTTTTGATCGATAATATCACCACCAAGTCAAAGATCAAAGAAGACTCAGCCATTGCCATTGTTCTCTCCGTCTTCTTCGGTATCGGTATTTTAATGCTTACCCACATTCAACACAGCGGCAATGCCTCTCAGACGGGGCTTGATAGTTTTCTCTTTGGCAAGGCTGCAGCCCTTGTAGGCAGTGATCTGGTCACTTTTGGCATTGTAGCGGTGATCCTCCTGGTGACTGTGGGACTGTTTTTCAAAGAATTGAAGCTGATAGCCTTTGATGCCAGCTATGCCAGGGCGCTGGGGCTGCCTGTGAAGGCCATAGACCTGCTTCTAACGACCTTAACCGTACTGGCCGTAGTTACAGGCATTCAGGCCGTAGGTGTGATCCTGATGGCCGCTATGTTGATTACACCGGCAGCCGCAGCCCGCTTCTGGACCAACAATGTAAAGACGATGACCATGATTGCCGCAACCATGGGGGCCGTTTCGGGTCTTACCGGTGCTTATGTGAGCTATGTAGCCCCTGCCATGCCTACGGGCCCCTGGATTGTGATGATCATTTCTGCAGTGGCCCTCCTCTCCTTCTTTATTGCCCCTAAACGCGGTATCGTCTCCCGTGCGGTAAGCCAGCGAAAGCTGCAGTACCAGATTATGGACGAAAACCTGCTGAAGGCCCTTTTCCATCTGGGTGAGGAGGATGACGACACTTATAAGGGCAGAACGGCTGAAGAAATCGTAGAGAAAAGGCATTTCCCGAAGTCAAGGCTGATGTCATCATTAAAAAGGTTGAGGCGGGAAGGTTTCCTTACCAAGAAAGGCAGCCAGTGGGCCTTTACGGAAGCCGGTAAGTTAAAAGGACAACGGGTAGTGAAGCTGCACAGGCTTTGGGAGCTCTACCTGTCTAAATATGTAAAAATCGCTGCTGATCACGTGCATGAAGATGCTGAAACCATAGAGCATATCATTACACCTGAGATCGAAGCGGAGTTGGAACGCATGCTGGAGTACCCTGAAATGGATCCGCATGAAGAGAGAATACCTTATTAGCAATTTAAATGATGGATTGAAAACGTTGAATGATGAGTATTGACCTGAAAAGACATCTGAATTTCAATTTATGGATCGAGCATCCGGAATCGGTATGTCCGGACTGTTTCAGGTTAATGCAACATTCAGCTCTCCACATTTCACATTGATAAAAGAATGGATGCTTTTTATATCATAACGGTAAGTACCCTGATCGCCATTTCATGCGGCATTCTGGGCTGTTTTCTCATTCTGCGCAAGATGGCTATGGTAGGCGATGCGATTTCCCATGCGGTTTTGCCGGGGATTGTGCTGGCTTATTTCATCACCGGCACCCGCGATTCGGTCTGGATGATTGTGGGAGCCGGTATGTTAGGCATTTTCACCACCTTTCTTATTGAGTTCTTTCATAAAAAAGCCCGTTTACAAACGGATGCCGCTATTGGCGTAACCTTCACCTGGTTATTTGCCTTGGGTATCATCCTCATCTCAGTTTTTGCTGGGCAGGTTGACTTGGACCAGGACTGTGTGCTCTATGGAGAAATTGCCTATGTACCCATTGATTTATGGATTACGGAATCCGGTCAGAACTATGGCCCCAGAGCGCTTCACATCTCCTATATCGTACTGATCCTTATTATTCTCTTTGTACGCATTGGTTTCAAGCAGCTTTACCTCACTACTTTCGACCCGGCCTTTGCCGCCACTGTGGGTATTTCTGTCTCACTCTGGAATTACCTGTTGATGGGAGCCGTATCTATGACAACTGTGGCCTCCTTTGACTCAGTCGGGGCCATTTTAGTGGTGGCACTCTTGGTAGCCCCTCCTGCCACGGCTTACCTGTTAACCGATAAATTCAGGAACATGCTCATCATTACCTGCGTGATTGCTGTGGTTATCAGTTTCTTTGGTTACTACCTCGCGGTATATCTGGATGGCTCCATTGCCGGAGCGATAGTGAGTGTAGCCGGAGTTCTCTTTATCCTGGCCTTTCTCTTCTCCCCAAACAACGGCATTGTATTCAAGAGGTTCATGCAGAAAAGAGAGGCTGCCAGAATGAGCCGGGGAGCTCTTGAAAAAGTCTGAATTTGCTAGCGTTTTGGCTTAATCTCAATCAGTCCCTGAGAAGTAGCTGACCAGACCGTTCCGTTCTTTCTTTGGATCACATCAAAACTGCCTTCAGTACTTTGTTGAACCCAGTTATCCTGGAAACAGGTCCATACTCCCAAAGATTCGCTGCTAAACCAGAGTGTACCCCTGGCATCTTCAAATTCCGGTAATAACAACTCCCCCTCTTTAAGCAGGCTCAGGTGTTGGTCTTCCTGATCATAATGCATCACTCCCGCTGTAGAGCCCACCCAGATATCTCCATTGCGCGATTCCAATAGTTTCCGGCAGTTGGCACTCTCATGATGCCCCGTCCAACTGGTATTTCCGCTATACCATACCTGTAAGCCTGTTTTTCTGGTAGCAAGCCACATACTCCCCTTTTTATCCACCCTCACATCATGCACTACCGGATGTGGCGGTGCAGAATTTCCTTCCAGATAAGACGTTTCTCCATCTCCTGATATAATCGTTACACCTTTATTACTGGCAAAAAACAAGGCTTCTTCCCGGGCATAAGCATTGAAAACGACAGTGCTTCTCAGTTTACCTGCATCCAACATCTGCCACGATGCATTGCTGTACAGCAACACACCTCTCCCTGTAAAAAAGAGTCTCCCCTCATCATCTTCTGTAATACTGGCCGCTCCGTTAAAATCAATATTATCTGCTTTGAGATCCACACGACAGAGTGTGTCGCCTGAGAGTCTGAACAGCCCCTTACCCCTTGTACCCAACCAAAGGTTCCCATGGCGGTCCTCCAGCAAGGACCGGAACTCCAATTGATTTAAAAGGTTTTTGTCCTCAACTAGAAAGGTTTCACTTTGCTGAGCGTACACTCCACTCAAGGTCCAGAAAAGCAAACAGCCATAGACAAAACGCATCATACTTCAAGCTAATCATTCATTCTGCCAGACACAAAGCCACACATGCTTTCCGCAAGGCTAAACCATCGACTCGCATTAATTGTCAGTTGCCTTAAATCGGTTTGAATCACGTTGTCACTTTGCCTATTTTATGCCGTGCAATTTTCGAAAGGGAAAAATCTGGTGTTTCTGGCAGTTCCGCCCGTGCTGGCAGTATTGCTTAATCTGATCTACGTCATTACCAGCAATTTTGCAGAACCCAGTGGTTTTTCTGTTCCCTTTTTAATCCGTCAGGTCCTGGTTTACTACTTCTACCTCTACGCTATTTCAAGGGCCTACCAGCTCATAGAAAGTAAAACCAGTAACGACAAGCTTACCCTTGCCCAACATGTGCTGGTTTTTTTCCTGGCTTTTATCGTTTGTCTCGCGGTTGGACTGAGCACTTATGCCGCCATGAAGCAATTCTACATTACGGTGTTTCATGAAAACGACCGTATCAACATCTATCACCTTTCGCTGAGTGGTATGAGCACACTGGCCGGCTATATTCTGATCTATAGCGTTTTCATCTCCAGTCGATATTACAGCCGCTCTATCTATCTGGAATTGAAGGAGGAACAGCTGGAACGTGAAAGGCTGAAGCTCAAATACCAGCTGCTAAGCAATAAAACGAACCCTCATTTCCTGTTCAACAATCTCAATGCGCTGCATACACTTATTTCAGAAGACCCGGCCACAGCTGAGCATTTTCTGGTGAGTCTTTCAAAAATTATGCGCTATGGCTTTAAAACCCACGAATACGATGAGGTGTCCTTAGAAGAAGAACTGGCTATTCTGGAAGACTATGCGCTGATTATGAAAAACCGGTTTGGTCAGGCTCTGCAGCTTTCGATTAAGAATGAATGTGATCGCAAAGTGGGTGTTTTACCTATGTCGCTGATGAACCTGATGGAGAATGCGGTAAAGCACAATGAGGTGAGTCTGCAAAACCCCTTGCGCATTGAAATCGTGATTGATAAGGAGAAAATTATTTTTACCAATAACAGAACACCCAGAATCGTCCACGACAGTTCAGGCAGTGGGCTCAAACATCTGCGAGAAATATATCTTCAGAAGTATGGGCGTGAGATACTGATTGAGAAAACTGAAGAATGGTTTCAGGTGACTGTACCGCTTATACAGCAATAATATATGAATGTAGTAATAATAGAAGACGAGTTGCACTCGGCACAAAAACTGGAGAAATACCTTAAGGCCTATGATCCTGAGATTCGGATTGCAGCCACACTCACCAGTGTTCGCGACAGCCTGGCCTACTTCAGGCAACACGCTGAACCTCAGCTTATTTTTTTAGATATCCAGTTATCTGATGGTCCCTCCTTCAGCATTTTTGAGCAGCTACAAATAGAATCTTATGTGATTTTTCTCACGGCCTATGAGGAGTTTGCCTTAAAGGCCTTTGACCTCAACAGCCTGGATTATATCCTGAAACCGTTTACGGAGGCAGATGTCATGAGAGGTCTGAGAAAATACGAATCTATGGTAGCTCACAGGGCTTTTCCCGGCCCGCCAAGGGGTTCCTTCCCCAAGGAATACCGCCATAGGTTTCTGGTAAGAAAGGGACAGCAAATCCACACACTGAGAACGACTGAGATTGCTTACTTCTACAAAGATGAGGTAGTCATGCTGGTAAAGAAGGATGGCACTACCTTTCTGTATGATGCAACACTGGAGGAGCTGGAAGATGAGCTCGACCCCAGGTATTTTTTCAGAATCAACCGGCAATACCTGGTAAACTACCCGAGTATTCAAAGCCTGAGCCCTGGTTCGAGTAACCGCTATAAAATAGCGCTGGAGCCCGCCTCAAAGCAGGATGTATTTGTGAGTCAGTCAAAGGTAGCCCCGTTAAAGACCTGGCTTACCACCTGAATGGACTATCAGGCCAGCATGCCTCCCATATTCCAGTAGTACATGTACAACACCAGCAGGACATTGCCTGTAGCCACCAGCCTGTAGTGGCGTATCATTCCCCGCGACCAAAGATCTTTGGCTTTGGCCCGCCTTACTATGAGTATGGCAAGACCTGATAATACGCATAAGGTGAAAAAGATCAGGAAGCTCAGTCCGGTATTCATGACAGTTGGCGAAGCTACCGGGGTACCCATGACGACTGACAAAATCTGAGCAATCAGCACAAAATCCAGTATCAGACTCAACACAAAGAGCAATGCATGATACTTTATATAGGGTCGGGTACGGTCGGCTTTAAAGGTTTTCATAAACAGCCATTTGAAGAGAGGCACCAGCAAGCTCAGGTTCAGCAATACCAACACAGCATAGGGTATCAAACGGCCGATGGCCCTGTTTTTGAACTTCTCATCTTCCTTAGCGATGACCTGTTTGAGCGACCTGACCGGGTTATTGAGATAAATATTGGCGTCAAAGTATGTCAGCCGTTGTAAAAGGCCTTCAGGCAGTGATGCCAGGCTGGTCGAGTCCATTTCATCAAGCAGTGCTTTGTGGTCAAGCAGCATGGCAGGCCGGCCCTCAAAAAGAGTCCTGGGCGGAAAGGCTTCCTCGTCTGATGTGTAGCTTATGCCCAGGGAGAGAATGGAGCTACCTGCCTTTTTAGCCAGTTTATCCAGGTGGTCCCCCAGGGTCAATACATTATTGGGGCCTACGCCATACCCGGTATGGGCCCCTCCCATTTTCACAATGGCCTTAGGCAATTTACCGGGCTGCCCGGCTTTTTCTGTGAAATTGTCAAACCAGTCCTTCATATACTCCTCCCGTTTACCTGAAGAAAACTCATAGCTGATCTCCCCCCTGGTAGCAGAAAAGTAAGCCGTATAAATCTCCATAGAGGTTCTGATCTGACTCAGAATTTCGAGCCCTTCGGAGTTTTCTTCCTCTTCCAGAAGCTCTTCCAGCTTGTCTAAATCGCTGAAGTTTTCCTCGCTGATATAGCGTCCTGCTTTCAGGGCAGCCTTTATGTGCAGCCCCCGGCATACGCGCTTTGTCTTCACTTTTTTAGCCACACCTTCCAGTATCTGAAAAGCATGGATGGCTGTAGTCATCTGATCCATACCCCAGATTACCTGCTCCCCGGGGTAAGCCGACTGAACTTTGTCCATCATTTGCAATTCCCCGTCATAATCAAAGGCAATGCTGTGTGGATACCGGGTAATGAATTCACTCAAGGGGATATCTGTCAGCAAATCAGTGGTTGTAGCGTCTATCTCCAGAATGAGATGTTTGAAACCATACGTCTGTAGCCTTCCATAAATGTCTCCCACCAGTCGAGGCACGTCCTCCACGCCATGTGGCTCTCCAAACAAAACGAACTGTCGGTCTGAGGCATGAGATAGAATCCAGTCCATACCCGGTCCGGAATACTGGCTTCCCTCCCGTTCAATCAGATGTATGTAGTCTCCTAAGTTTACATCCTGTGCTTTTACCGGCACATGGACCAGGCAGATAAATAAAAGAACACAACAGCGAATCACTGTTGTGTTCATGTGGTAAGGGTTAATTCGGGGTTGACTGTTTTTTGGCATGAGGCCAATTTCCTGCTAAGCAGGGAGTCGGCCTTCCAAAACCAACAGCCAGTTGCTATTCCATAAGTTTTTCACACTAAGCCATTAAAATCAGGGAGTGAGCGATTGGCCTCACTCTTCCTTTCGGTCACATGTAATTTTCCATGTGGGGTATACGATGTTTTCGGCCTTATCGGTCCATTCACCTATCCATTTGTAACCACCTTCGGTGAAATCATAAAAAGTAAGCCTGAAGTAGCCATCCATACCGTTAGGTGCCTTCTGGTCACGGTACAGCACAATTTTATCCTTTTCGGTAGTCCTGTTACCTTCCCAGGTAGACAATACGGTGGTAGGGCTTGCAGAACCATACCAATGTACATACCAGCGTGCACTGTCTGCATGGTACTGACGGATACTACCGCTGTGTTTTCCATCCTCTTTTACGGTTTCATCCTGCACGCCCATGCCATTCATAATGTATTTGAAAGTCCACACCATGTCGATGGCTTCTGCCCAGGAGCCATCCGGATTACGGGCCTCTGATTTGCAATTGCACTTACCGATCATCGGAGCAAAATCTTTCACCTGTTCAGGGGCTTCAGGGTTAGGGAGTCCGTAAGGGTTGGCGGCACTTACTTCATATTGAGCATAGTCCTGAGCTGCCAGATTCAGGGTCAACAGTAACAGTAAACAAGTAAAGATTCTTTGGGTCATGGTGTTTTTTTGAAGCAACAAGACACCATTCGTGCGTTGAATCAAGCATTTTGCAGAGAACAAAGCCAGAAATGAAGGGAATATGAGGTGTTCGTCATGTCAAAACCATGAGCAATCCGCACTATTGACTTTTATAGATGAGCATTGGAAATTTCATTTAACTCTTATTTACCCCTATGGCTCAGAAGAAAAACAGATACATGCTCGAGTTTATGTCCATTGTCTTCGCGGTTACCCTGGCCCTGGTACTGGACGAGTGGCGACAGAGTGTCAAGGACGACAAATTACGCGACCGGGTGTTGAATTCTATTAAGGCGGAAGTACTCGCCAATATGGAAGTAGTAGAACAAGCCATCCCCTACCGACAATCATTGATACAGGAGTTAAGGGAGGGCAGACACGAGATCGTGACACTACCTCTTAGTGATATTCCTGTCGACATCAACAACGACAGGCGATTAAGCAACTACCTGGAAGAGGCGCTATTGGCAGGTCAGCGATTGGCCTACGACAGGTTTGAAGTAAGAAGAGCAAATAAGGAGCGCTTTCTTATACTCAATGATAACGTCTGGCGGCTGGTAGTATCATCCGATTCTTTGAAGATATATGGCAGCAGTAACATACAGCTGAGAGGCGGGCAGCTTGCGAATAATGCCTGGCAGCTGTCGCAGGCTACCCAGGTAATGATGAAACTGCCGTTTAAACTTATAGAGCTGCTGGCACAACTGAACAGCCGCCAGGCAACCTATACAGGAGTGGCTACGCAGGCTATCGAAAAAATCTACAGCGGAGATTCCAAAGTGATGGGTGTGCTTCAAGACATGCTCTGGATAGAAAGACAACTTAAAAAGGACTACGAGGAGATACTGACGATTCTGGATGAGGAACTCTGAATGTCCCAGGCTCAGTTAAGGAAAACAAAATGATACTATGGTAGGACACCCCTACTCCTCTATGGCCTCTCTCAACAGCCTCAGTACCTCATTGGCATAGGAAAGCAGCGTATCGTAGTGAGGATTATTCTCCTGGGAGGCCCTGCCCATGGCACCAATCACGTGAGGATTGGTATAAATTGACTTGACTACCTCGTTCAGCGACACCGAGGTACTGGTGGTTTCAGAAGAACCGAAGTTCAGAAATTTCATGGCATCAATGGTTTCCCGGGATGAGCGATCAAAAATCCGTACCTCCATATTTTCGATAAAGGTATTGTAGCTGATTTCAATCTGTTGTACCGTCTGGTAGTAGTTATAGTAACGAAACAGTGCCGTCTCCAGCTCAGAGCCCTGCAGTTTACTGATATAACCGGAGTTTTTAAGCGATTCAAAACCTGACTGATCTATGGTCACATATTTTTCTCCAAACGCCACAATGGCCCTGGCCAGTACCTCTGCAGGATACTGGTCCTTATACAGGTTTTGCATAAAAACGCTGGCATGACGGTTGGCCTCTTTATACCGCTGGTTGGTGGATTTAATATTCAGTGTATCTGACTGCAGGTTTTTCTCTATACCAATCAAATAGCCACGCAGCTGCTCTCCGGATCTGTTTTCTTCATTCCAGTTGTTAATACTCAGGGCAATCAGAATGCCAATCACCACCAGAACGATTTCTCCCAGGGCGTACCTAAGGTATCGGGTTCCTTTCATTTCTTTTCTTCGCAGTTTTCTGAGGAAGCTGAGCATATGCTGACAGATTAAGGCTGATGGTCTTTGATAATTACCTCAGAGGTAGGTTGCAGAATGTCTTCAAAATTCTTCACCCATTTACCCTCCACCAGTCGCTCACCAAACTCGTTGAACTCTCCGTTTTCAGTTCTTTGAAAGGTAAGCCGGTAGTTGCCATTGATCTCGCAAATAAACTGGTCATCCTTCAGTTGACACTGGAAAGGCCTGGCCCCACTTCTGCGGTAGGCATTGTAGTAATAATAGCCGTCCTCCTTGTTGTAGTACATAATGGTATGCAGTGCGAGCAGGGTGCTATCATTTCGTGTCGACCGATGACGCAGCACAAGCAACTCCCCATCCAAATCATACCGCACCTTGCTCAATACCTGATAAGGCTTGTTTTCTGCCCTGGGATAGCCGGTGCCTTTACCTTTCCAATCGCCAATCATAAACGAGAGTTTGGCCATAGCCTTTTGCTCTTCTGTCTGAGCGGAAAGTTGTAAAACCTGAAAACTGAACAAACCAATTAAAAAGAGTCTGAAGATTGAAGTTGTATGTCTCATGGGTTCAAATATTCATTCGGTGGTATGCCTTGCTCCTTTCCAGGCTTCATTTATCAGAAGATAGTAGATTGCTGTAGTGCGTTTTTGATGTATGCCTGTCCGAACTCTGATTTTAAGACTGTAGGTTGTGTTAATTCTCAAAAGTAAGTGAATTCCTGATAATCCTTAGTCAGGTATAGTTTACCTCTTCTCAAGATCCTTCTCTATTACTCTAATTATGGTTTCAGTACTTCTGATTAGTCCAAGTGTATTGATCTAAACATCATTGCTGAAATCTGCGAGTATCTCACCCACTGCGTACTTTAGATATTTGGTGCTTTTCATATTCAGGCGACTTACTTTACGGAACAGCTTTATCATAAGCCTTTTAGCGTTTCCAATGTCTCTTCTGACTGACTTATCAGAGCGCCTATCCTGCTGTTATAACTAAAGAGAAAAAGCTGTTGAATGGACAGTATATTATTCAATGCTTCAGTTCCGTAAAGACTTCCCAGTTTAGAAGCTTCCCTATTGTACTGGAACATGGTATTGATAAGTCCGGTGCCTGCCCCCGCATCCAGCAGATAGGGAACCGTTTGATTATTGAATAGCTCATTCAGGTAATTGAGCTGAAAGTCCACCCCGATATGTGCATCATTGAGCGCCTTTAAAGAGGTACTTAATTCAGGAGCATCGCGGATGATCCGGTTTGGCCCCAGCTCCTGAGCCAGTGTAGGATACTGCAATTTACCCCAGTTGTAATTCAGTGTATAACTTATGAAAAGTGCTTTTTCATATTCATCAGACTTCTCCAGTTCACCTTTCAGATATAAGGTAAGACTATCTAGAATCTGAGTGTTGTGAATAAAATCCTCACGTGTAAGTGCCAGGTTCTTCTCTATCTCATCCGACAGGATACCAATAGTCAGTTTCTCTTTCTTCCACTCTTTGCGCCCCTCATTCCAGTTGTTGATACTGAGGGCAATCAGAATACCGATAACCACCAGCAGTATCTCACCCAGGGCATAGGCCATATAACTTCGCACTTTCCTATCATTCATTGACTGTTGCCTTATTTTTCTTAACAGAGAAATCATATTTGTTTATCGGGCCAATTATCGTTCATCACCGTAACACAGGCATCCCTTCAGGGACCGGGGACCTGATCACCGGGCTCCGGTCCCTCCCACTCTCTTCATTTACCTAAAGGGAACTACCCCGCAATTCTAACAGGATTTCATGAATTACTGAGCTAATTTCACATATCGCTTTCTTCTCGCTAATTAACTATAGACTTGATTTTCCCGGTGGAGAAATCATACTTGTTCGTTAAACAGATTATCATTCATAATCAAAAAACCCAGTCGCCTAGGCATCCCTGCAGGGACTGAGGGCCTCATTACCAGGTTTCATTACCTCCCGCTCCCTTTAATTTCCCTAAAGGGAACCACCCTGCAATTCTAACAGAATTTCACAAATTACTGAGCCAATGTCACTTACTTATCGCTTTCTTCTGGCTCATTGACTAAAGCCTTAATTTTCCTGGTGGAGAAATCATACTTGTTCGTTAAACAGACTATCATTTATATTCAAAAAAACCAGTCGCGTAGGCATCCCTTCAGGGACCGAGGGCCTCGTTGCCAGCCTTCACTACCTCCCGCTCCCTTCATTTCCTTAAAGGGAACCACCCCGCAATTCTAACAGAATTTCACAAATTACTGAGCCAATGTCACTTACTTATCGCTTTCTTCTGGCTCATTCACTATAGCCTTAATTTTCCTGGTGGAGAAATCATATTTGTTCGTTAAACAGACCATCATTCATTATCAAAAAACCCAGTCGCGTAGGCATCCCTTCAGGGACCGAGGGCCTCGTTGCCAGCCTTCACTACCTCCCGCTCCCTTCATTTCCCTAAAGGGAACCACCCCGCAATTCTAACAGAATTTCACAAATTACTGAGCCAATGTCACTTACTTATCGCTTTCTTCTGGCTCATTGACTAAAGTCTTAATTTTCCTGGTGGAGAAATCATATTTGTTCGTTAAACAGACCATCATTCATTATCAAAAAACCCAGTCACGTAGGCATCCCTTCGCGGACTGAGGATCTCATTCCCTCCAGCTCCCTTCATTTCCCTCGAGGGAATCATCCTGTAATTCTAACAGGATTTCATGAATTACTGAGCTAATGTCACTTATCACATCTTCATTTTTAAACCTTAATTCATAAATGCCCATTTCCTTGATGAACCGAGTTCTGGCTTGATCATAGTCTTTTTGATTGAGGCTTTCATGACTCTTTCCGTCAATTTCAATTGATAGTTTTGCTTTGTGACAGTAAAAGTCCAGAATGTACACATGAAATGGATGTTGCCTTCTGAACTTGTAACCGAAAGGTTTTTTACGAAGGTATTCCCAAAGTACTCTCTCAGGTTTCGTCATATTGTTCCTAAGCTTTTCAGCTAACCGAAAAATATGAGCCTTTGCACCAGCATGCATACCATGATTGCTCATTTTATTATTCATGTCGCACACCCAAAATCACCATAATACACGCCCCAGAGCTACCTTTCACCTTTACTCCAATCGCTTCAGCTCCTCGTTGATCAGGCTTGAAAGCTTCTGTGCTTTTTTCTGAATCCCGAGATACTCAGCCATCATGAGCCGGGTATTCTTTTGTTTAAATGTCACTGCATTACTGAAAAAGGGATCTTTTCTGTAATCTGAAAGTGGTCTTTGAGGAGCTGACATTCTATCGTAGCCCAACAGTTTTGGTCCCAAAGTACCCTGACTGTATTCAATAGCTGTCATCTCATTTCCTTTGGCATTCTCTTCAATATCACGGTAGTACAAAAGCAACTGTTCTACCAGCTGACGACTCCGGATGATTTCCATTTGAGAAGATGAAATCAGCTGATCTATCCCTGTTCTGTTCGTGGTGAAAGCATAAATCTCGTTAAACGATTCCAGGTTAGTGGTCAAAGTACTGACCGGCCAATCCGCTGAGTCATTCAAAATAGTGCTTACAGTATCGAGTCTTGCCAGTAACTGTTGATTGGAATAGATGATTTTGTAAAGCGCCCCTATGTCTTCATTGAGATTAGACCGAATGCTATTCAGTACAAAGACCTCCATATTCCTGTCTTTGATATACTGGCTGCGGGTATTTATGCTTAGAGCGATGAGGATGCCGATCACAACCAAAAGGATTTCACCCAGGGCATAACCGAGGTAAGTTTTCACCCTACCTTCTTTTAATAGCCCTCGTCTCATATTTCTAAAAAAACGGAACATTATCTTATCTGTCTACCTATCATTGCCCTGACTGTGGGTCCTTCTCTATTTTCAACTCATCTTCCAGGTGCTCAATCAGCCAGTCTGAAATACCATTAGCATTCTCATATTGGATCATTTTATACCTGCGGTATTCCTGTGACTGTCGCAGCATTGTTTTGAATTGCGTATTCCTCTTGAGCTCCTCAAAGTTCAGGGGAACATATCCAATATGCACTTTATGCTGGAGGTTGCCCAGGTCTGAGTTATAAGGATATTTAATGCGTCCCAGCTGCGTGTCTTTGATATGGACAAGTGATGTATCAGTATTGGGTACAAAGTGCTCCTGATAGAAAGCACTGAAGTACTCATTTATATCGGGGTAAAAAGCGGTTTCCTTGCTCACTCTGGGATATGCAGATTCATAAGCACCCTGCACATAACCGCGAATGCTATCATCTTTTATAAGATCCAGGCCATGTTCTTTGAGGTTATCATAGCCTCCTCTCAGCGGAAAAACGTATTCATCATGCTGAAGCCAGTAAAAATCAAAGCACATAGAATCCACATAATCATGGTCTCCATTCAAATAATCCAGCATATTGAAATGTGCTTCCAGCCCAAAAGAGAGTCGCGCATAATCAGCCTGAACATCCAGCTGGTTCACTAAAATATCATTATAGATCTGTAAAAGAATGTCCTTTTCCAGTTTGTCACGCTTACGCGAATCGTTCCAGGCCTGAAAAGCTACCGCCAGACTCACTCCGATAAAGATCAGCAGGATTTCTCCCAGCGCATATTTCCAGTTGATTTTGAAAGCGCCTTTGCTCATTTGCCGGTGAAGTTAGTGGTGAAAAGCCGTCTGGCAGGTGCTGGAAGTAGTGGCAAAACCGCAGCTATATCGACTCTTCCTAAAATCTTGAGATGGTGCTTTGCAGAAAATGGCGTCAAGTGCGGCTGGATTTAAGGTTGTGTCCCTTAATCTAATGATTTTCAGAATATCTGCAGATGGCAGGAAACAGATTGTTAAAAGGAAACTATCACGGTATGGTCAGGGAATCGTCTATAGTCCAATGGTTACTGGTCGATAAACAGTTAACGAATACCTTAGACAAGAGGTCAGCACTTCCCTAATTATCCAACTAAACTCCCTGCAGGAGGCTTCTCACATCCTTAATTCTCGATTGGGCCAAAGGAATTTCAGTACCCTGATTAAGAACAATCATTGGTTTTGCTCCAAAAACATACTCTTTTACCGCACTCAGATTCACCAGTGCTTTTCTGTGTACGCGCACAAACTGACTCGCAGGCAGTCGCTGTTCCAGGGCCTTCATGGTACTTCTGAGCGTGTAAGCCCTGCCCGATTTATCATGGATTCTCACGCAATAGTCATCCGCTTCTATCCATACAATGGACTCCAGCGGTACGAGTTTTACCCGGTTCCCTACCTTCACCTGTATGACCATATCTTCATCAGCCAGAGTTTCATTTTTGAGCTGCTCATAGAGTTGCTGATTACTGTATTTCAGACTTCCCATTTCCTGAATGGACAGCGATAACTCCTCCTGATTCCTGAAGAAATGTACCAGGATAACGAGGAAAACCAACGCCACAAAAATAATGGGTGCTTTGTGGAAGAAATAAAAGGTAAAAGCCTCGCTAAAGTCCACTGAAAAACTGGCACTCTGCCATACATTATTCAGAGTGACCATGGCCAGGTTCATGACTAAAATACCCGCCAGAACCAGCGCATACATACCGATATTCTTCACGCTCAGTCTTTTCAGAGGGTATTTCAACACAAAAAGCACTACCGGTACGGCAAGCATCAACCAAATCATCCAGCGATACAAGCCTCCCACAAACACTTCCCATAGGGTAACATCCACCGGGTTACCATTATTGAAGTTGCGGGCATAAAACATTTGTTGATTGGCCTCGAAAAATATAAATCCGCAAAAGCAGAGAATGGCCAAAATCAGGGACCGGTAGTTAGACCTTACCCAGGAAGTGAATTCCAGCATATTAATGAGTTTGTTATTAGCTAATACGGAAGACTACCTGAAATGGTACGCCTTTGATTTATGTTTCTTGTGTAGCCGGGGCCTGTCAGGGTTCCATCGCAATCCATTCCATAGTGATCATTCGTATATTACAGCTATACAAGACCTGATTTGTCCTATGAAAGCCTTATGCTCCCTGCTTATAGTCAGCCTCTTTTTCAGCCTGCTTTCCTGTAAACCAAGCCCCCAATTCAGTTATGAAGATTTCGATTATGCAGACTTCGGGTTCTATAATCTACCCATGGGCGATTTACCGGTAGGCTTTCAATCAGAGCTGCATTGGGATCAGTCAAGGGCCTTTAACGGTATGGACAAACGCCCCGTACTTATGGGCTTATGGTATCCGGCAGAATTGACCGGGAGTTCCCGACAGCTGGCCTATAAAGATTATCTGCTGGCAGACTCAGAGCATGACGGAGTTCAAGTCAGTGATACAACGGCAAACCGGGTCTCTGAGAGCTATATTGTCGGAGCAAAAAACTTCTTTGGTGTAGCAGAAGCCGATGCCAAAAGGGTGATAAATTTACCCGTTCGGGCTTTTGGTGGGGCCAAAGTGAAAGCGGGTAAGTTCCCTCTCCTGCTTTATGCTGCGAGCTTTAATGCGGGTATACATGAAAACGCTGCCATCTGTGAATACCTGGCCAGTCATGGCTATGTGGTGGCCTCCATTGCCAGCGTGGGCAGTGAACTACCGGGTATGTCAGCCGACTCTGCGGGTATTGCCGCCCAGCTGGCCGATTTCAGAATTCTTTATGATGAAGTCATAGCCCGCGATTACATAGACTCTGATAAGTTTGCCACTGCCGGTTTCAGTTGGGGCGGTTTTCCCACTACCCTTATGGGCATTGAAAAGAAAGCGAAGCTGATGATCAGTATGGATGGCTCTCACACCTACTTTCCTCAGGCCGTGGCTCAGTTTCAGGATACATATGACCGTCCCGCTCAGGGCGCTTACCTACAGCTGGGTCAACGTATGAGCCCTAATGCCCAATTCAATCAGGATACCATGGTATACCACTGGATCGGACAAAAGGCTGATGCTTACCTCTATCGTTTCAAAGCCATGGATCACCGGGATTTTGGCGGTGCCTTTCAATACCTCCATGCCGTGGCAGATGACTCAGTTTTTCGGGCCGGTCAGACACAATTTCATACCAAAGTCTACTCTAAGCATGAAAAAGGCCGGGGCTACCTCAAAACTGCTGAAATGATGCTTCAGGCACTGAATGCCTACCTGAAAGGAAATGAAAATGACAAGGCGGGATTGAACAACCAGCCCGATTCGCTCTTTTCTATCAACAGACGGCTATTGGGTCAATAGACTTTTCTCCACAGAATAAGAGGGCAGCCAAGGGCAAATCCTTAATTTTGCGGCATGCAAGCATTCGCCTCCAATGAAGACACTATTGTAGCACTGGCCACTCCCCAGGGAATTGGCGCCATTGGCGTGATCCGACTCTCAGGAAAAGAGGCGATCAGCATCGCCAACAAGGTTTTCAAAGGAAAGGACCTGAGTCAGCAGGCATCGCATACGATTCATTTTGGCACAATCCGTGATAAAGACAAAATCCTCGATGAGGTATTGGTTTCGCTCTTTATCGCCCCAAAATCCTTTACCAAGGAGAATGTGGTCGAAATTTCCTGCCATGGATCAAACTATATCATCCGCCAGATTATTCAGCTGCTGATCAGACAGGGAGCCCGTCCGGCCAAACCAGGAGAGTTTACCAAACGCGCCTTTATGCATGGCCAGTTTGACCTGGCACAGGCAGAAGCGGTAGCAGATCTGATCAATGCTGATTCCGAGGCTTCTCACCAGGCGGCACTTAATCAGATGCGTGGTGGCTTTTCCGGAGAGATCAAGCGCCTGCGCGATGAGCTCATTCACTTCGCCTCTATGATTGAGCTGGAGCTCGACTTTGGAGAAGAAGATGTAGAGTTCGCCAGCCGTGACGATCTCAAGGCCCTGATAGATCGCCTGCTTATTGTGACCAATGCCCTGATCAAAAGCTTTGACCTGGGCAATGTGATCAAAAATGGCGTGCCTACTGTGATTGCCGGTAAACCCAATGCAGGCAAGTCTACCCTACTCAATGCCCTGCTGAATGAGGAAAAAGCCATCGTCTCCGATATTGCCGGTACCACCCGCGATTTCATCGAAGATGAACTGATTATTGGTGGAGTGGCCTTTCGCTTTATCGATACGGCTGGTCTGCGCGAAACTACCGATACCATTGAGGCCATCGGTGTAGAGCGTACCCAGGCCAAGATGAAAGAAGCTTCTCTGATCATTTACCTCTTTAATCTCTCCGACCTGGATATTGTAGAAATGAACCAGGAGATCAACCGGCTGGAAAATACGGGAGTGCCCTTCCTTAAGCTGGGCAACAAGCTTGACCAGGTGGATGAAGCCCTGGTAGAAAAACTCCAGGCACAGCACCCGGATATGCTCTTTCTCTCCGCCAAAGACTCAGCCCATGTCGATGCCCTAAAGGAGCGCATTCTGGAACTGGTCAATCTTGACAAATTCAAGCGAGGTGATACCGTAGTCACCAATATCCGCCATTACGATTCCCTCCTGCAAACCCGCAATTCCTTAATGGATGTAATCAACGGCCTGGACAATCAGATCACCAACGACTTTGTGGCCATGGACATCCGCCAAAGCCTGCACTACCTCGGTGAGATCACCGGAGAGATTACAACGGATGATTTGCTGGCGAATATTTTTTCTAAGTTCTGTATCGGGAAGTAATACGTAATTATTCGACAAATTACCGTTTATAGACCGGGCATATAATCACCTCCTCCTCTTCAGGTTCAACTCAAATCTGAAACCGGCCAGTTGCCCTTATCAGGCAGTATGATTATCCCGGTTTATGCAATAGGAATCGTAGTGAGGCTATAAATAGCAATAAATCAGGAAGTTTGGTCTTGCAGGCATAGCACCGCTATGGTAAAAGAGCAAACGAAGCGAAGCAGCTGATTTGAAGCTAGTTATAGCCGTAATAGAAAGGCTATTGCATGATCTGGGATTATCTACTAAACCGGTTTCCTTATCCTATTAATGGAACATTTCATCGAAGGATTCACCAGGGCTATTTCGCACAACATACATTCATGTATTCTTTCAAAGCAATACAGATGAAAACAGTACAAATCCACGATCAAACCATTCATGTAGACCAAAGGCCAGATTATTGGCAGGCAGTTGCAGATGGAAACTGGGAGCCTAATACCTTCAAAATTCTCAAACGATTCATTAAAAACGATACATTTTTAGATATAGGGGCATGGATCGGCTCCACTTCTCTTTATGCTGCATTTTTAGCAAAAAGGGTCTATTCATTCGAACCAGACCCCATTGCACAGAAGGAGTTTAAGGCAAACCTATCCCTTAACCCAGTCTTGAGGAAAAAAATAGACCTGGTAGAAAAAGCAATCACCGCGGATGGGCAAAACCTGAATATTTATTGTAGAAATGAATTCGGTGATTCTGCCTCAAGCATTCTTTCCAGGTCGTGGGATAAAGGGACTGAAGTGGAGGTAGAAGCTTTGTTATTAGACGAATTCCTCGAAGAGAGGGATATCGATGGTATAGGCCTCATCAAAGTGGATATTGAAGGCGGGGAATTCTCCGTTATTCCTGCCATTCACAATGTCCTGAAGACCCATCAACCTACACTGTATCTGTCTTTTCATTTTCCGTATTTGTTTGAATCTATCCTGAAAGAAAACTATACACACCGACAAGTTAGAAGAGTAGTGAATTTTCTGGATCGAAGATTATCAATGAATTTTGTTTTAATGCGTACAAGAAAAAGAGCAGTCGATCAACTGAAAGCACTCTTAGATAGTCTTAGCTTTTACTCCTTCATTTATAGTGAAAATGGAGAGTTAGTCTCCTCAAAAGACTTAATTGATCATGAGATGCTTAATGGATTCACATCGCTGGTCTTTACCAATGAAAGATGGTAAGGGTTATAAATTCATTTCACAGGACTTAATATATATTGCTTGAAAGTGTGCCTGTTTTAAGCTGATAAAAACACCGGTGAGGTCACAACGGATGATTGATTTATTGGCTAACAAGTTCTGCATTGGGAAGTAAGCAGGTTCATCCTCCAGGGGATGACCCTGGCGATTCCAGGCCTTAGGCCCGTACCTAAGTGAATTATCTGTAAATTAGTTTATGCCTCAGCCTCTGCTTTTCTCTCAATCACTGACAGACATAGCATTGCTCAGGTCACATTTCGGAGAATTAAATTCAATTGACATCACCCCTATTGAGACAGGGGGCTATTCAGGGGCTCGGTTTTCAGCAATATCCCTCACACGAAATACAGGAGCAACAGAAAAACTGATACTAAAGGAAGTAGACCTGGCGGATGACTGGTTTTCACATCGCACCCGGGATACAACAGGTCGGGAAGCTGCCGTCCTGGTCGAGCCCTGCCTTGCAGAAATTCCTGAGATTTTCCATTCTCCTTATAAGCTCATTCAAATAAAGCACGGGAGAATCGGTCTTTTGATGGACGATCTTTCATCCGGCCTCTTTCCCGATGAAAAGAAGCCCTTGCCCCTGGTTGATCAGAACAGAATGCTAGACAAACTGGCACAACTTCATGCTCACTATTGGGAGAACGAGCAGCTCAGAGCTCTGTCCTGGCTCCACAATGCATCTGACTTTATATACTTAATGGGTCCGTTAGACCATTTACCCTTTGAAGGAGGATCGGCTAGAAATATTCAAATGCACATTAAGAACGGCTGGGAAGCCACACTCCCACTGCTACCTTCTTCCATAAAGGAAAATCTCCTGAAACCACCTGAAGAAATCGCTGCCGGGTGGAGCGATTTACCCAGGACACTGGTTCATGGCGATACCAAAGTGGCCAATTTTGCAAAGGCCGGAAACGGTGAACTATCACTACTGGACTGGGCATTTGCAGGTCATGCTCCCTGTACTTTTGACATTGGCTGGTTTATAGCAGTCAATGCTTCTCGTTTGGCTGAATCAAAAGAGACAGTGCTTCACAAATACCGCCATTTTCTGCAAGGCCATCTGGGACGAAGACTGGATAACGGATTATGGCACCGTCTTGAAGAGGCCGGGGTCGTTTGCGGAGCCTTTATGTTGCTTTGGTCTAAAGGAGCGGCTATGGCCAATGCCCGCGAAGTAGCAGCCACGGAGTGGAACTGGTGGCTTGACCGATTGGAAAAATGGTCGCGAGGCTAATCAGACCTCAAATTCACCTTGCTGCCCCTCCAAATTGCTTCAGATCTGAAAATGAGTAAAAACTAAGATCAAAGCCCTTTTGAAATGACTCTTCTTGTCTTGAATCACCTGGTGATTTTGAGTTTTCTGAAACTGGAAATACACTACAGTATTTTATACTTTGGCTTTCTAAAGATTTAGAAGGTTATGAAGAGGTGGCGCTCATTACTCAAGCTGATACTCAAAAATATAGCGGTTCTGTTTTTTCTGTTACTCCTTGTAGAGATCATTCTTCATATCATTTTCATCAATACGAGCAAGCCGAAATACCTGCAGTATGCATCCCTGCAACAAATTCAAAGGGCCTCAATTAAGCCCCGGTACTCACCCCACAGATACCTGGGTTATTACCCCACACCTGGCTGGAGTAATGACGAGAACAGGCATAACTCCCTGGGTTTTCGGGGAAACGAGATCACGCCAGATAAACCAAAAGACACATTTCGGATAGTCTGTATTGGGGGTTCTACCACCTACACTACAGCCATTGATGATTTTAGAACCAGTTATCCGTTTTTGCTGGAAGAATTGCTAAACAAGGGGGCTGATAGAAAAGTCGAAGTGATCAATGCCGGGGTAGGCAACTGGACCACCTGGGAATCACTCATCAACCTTCAACTTCGCCTCGTGAGACTGCAGCCGGATCTCGTTGTGGTGTATCACTCAACTAATGACATTGAATCGAGAATAGTCTGGCCACCAGAGAGTTACTTATCTGACAACACCGGCAGACGTATCAGTAATCATCAAAATTTAACGGCCAGTGCCAGAGATGTTTTACTGGAAAAATCCAACATACTCAGAATTCTGGGCATCAGGTTCGGCATCAAGTCACCAAACACCAGTCTCCAAATTCTGGACAGAGTGGCAGACACCTATTATTTCAGAGAGTTCAACCGACAATTGAACAGGGGCGTTTATCCATCCGGGATCTTCAAAGAAGTGCCGGTTCAGAAAATGTTAGAAGTGAATAAACCGATCTATTTCGAAGAAAATTTAGAGCATATGATCAACATTGCCACCGGCAACAATTTTGATATAATACTGGCGACCTTTGCACATTGTTCAGAATTTGAAAGTCAGTTTTCAAGCAGACCAGAATTTGAATATGCTTATGCCGAACATAATCAGCTGATCAAAAAAGTTGCACTGGAGCACAACATCCCCTGCCTTGATTTCGCTGGTATTTTCCCAGATGAAAAAGCCTATTATTCAGATGGTCGTCATGTAAACGAAAAAGGAAGTCACCTGAAGGCTGAAATCTTCGCTGAGTTCATCCATGACGAATATATGAGCATTGACAAGAATGAATAGAGCCACTGTTTTAGTAGCGAAAAGTACTTCTCATCAACCTCCTGACAAGCACTGCCTGTAAAAGGACAAATGACACTCATACCTGAATAAGTACTGTGCTTATTAAATCTCCCCTGCTGCGCCAGATATATGATGAATTGCGAAACAAACCTCTGCGATAGCAGTTCAGGTTTGCAGAGACCGTCAGTTTATAAAACCGCCAACCATGAAAACCAGGCTGCGCTTACACTTCGTCATTTCACTTCTGTTTATTGCCCTTCTCAGTTGCGGAGATGACCCGGGCTTCGTTTACCCTGAAGAAGTAAAACCTGACCTCACCATCTTCTTTGTCAATGATCAACACGGTCAGATCAATAATTTCTCCAAAGTAAAAGCTCTCGTAGATGCTGCCAAAGCAGAAGGGAATGCACTGCTGGTATCAGCCGGAGATGTCTTTTCGGGCAACCCGGTAGTAGACCAACACAGTGAGCAGGGTTTTCCCATGATCGATATAATGAACCAGGTAGGTTTTGAAGTAGCTGTACTGGGAAATCATGAATTTGACTTCGGTCCTGATGTGCTGGCAGACCGCATCAGCCAGTCACAATTTCCCTGGATAGTGGCCAATATGGATGCTTCTAACTCTGCTGTTTCACAACCAGCCTCTCACGTTACCCTGTCAGCCGGTGATTTAAGGGTTACTTTCCTTGGGCTGTTGGAGACCAACGGCAAAGAAGGAGATATCATCCCTTCCACCCATCCGCTAAAGGTTACCGACTTCAGTTTTCAGCGGCATACTGATGTTGTCGGGAACTATGCCGACCTGAAAGCTCAGGAAAACGCGGATGTACTGGTAGCGCTCACACATCTGGGCTCAGGTGCTGACCGGGAGCTGGCCAGAACCACTTCATTCTTCGACCTGATTATCGGAGGTCACAGTCATGAAATCATTAACGAAACCGTCAATGACGTGCCTATAGCCCAGGCCGGAGCCAATCTGCAATTGCTTGGTAAAATAGAGTTGAGCATAGAAAACCAGGAGGTTACAGATGTTACCATCAGCACGATAGATTTGAATAACGTAACAGCCACTGATGCAGCACTGGAAGCTACGATTGCCTCCTACAATGACAACCCCGAACTGGCTGCGGTAGTAGGACAGTCTGAATTCAACCATCAGTCATGGGATGTGGGCTGTTTCTACACAGAAGCATTGAAGGAGTACATGAACGTAGATTTTACTATCCAGAACCTGGGCGGTATCAGGGCAGGCATTGATCAGGGCCCTATCACCCGCTTCGAGATATTCAGGATGGATCCCTTCAACAATGGCAGCATGGCCTTTACCAAAACAGTGGCTGAGTTTGAAACCTTCTTTTGCGAGGCAGGTCAAAGCTTTCTCTTCTCGGGAATTCAGGTAGATGACAGCGGCAATGATGTGCAGATTCTCGATGGCAACGGAGTTCCCCTGGCAGACGATACACAACTTACCCTGGGCGTTAATGACTATATCGTGGCCATTTACGATGACTTTTTTGATGTGCAGGAAGCCGATATACGCGACTATACCACGGCCGAAGCTATCATCGGCTATTTGCAAAACATCAATGCTACGATCAATTATGAGGGTTGTGTGAGAGTGTTTGAGTGTAACTAGTTTATGGAGCTCATTCTGCCCGCTCTTAGCGAGATACTACATGCAAAGGCAAAGAGTTTAAAGGTGAATTACAGGCTGCCCGTTGACATGATTGCCTGGTCAAAGTTTTAACTTAGGGGGTGAAGTACTTTTTGCTCAAAGAACAAGGCTCATCTGAAAATCATATCTACCCACAGGTAGATGGAGTTGTTCCCATGTCGGGTCCTGATTACAAAACAGTGACATCCTTCAGAAATGAAACCACTGACTTTAGTAAACTCCCACCACTTAAGTTTTACCTGAGTGAAAACGCGCAGCTTACAGATCTGATTTCCCAATCCTTCACCTCAGCCAGAGGTTTACTGATCAGTACAGCGTTGTTTAAAGCAATGCATGACTTTTTACCCGCTGACATTCAATACACTCCGGCTACTGTTATCAGTAAGGACAAAGAGATTGACTACTTCTGGCTCCACCCTACCATAGACTACGACCAGTTGATAGACTTTGGTAAAACACGTTTTCAAATCCAGCATGTTATTACTGATGAAATCACTGAATTTACAGTAAAATCCCTGGATCAATTCATTCAAAGACGATTCCGGCTAAGTGGACTCATGCGCATTCAGGCACAGCACAATGTCATAAAATTCAACCCGGATGTTAGCCCGCAGCGTATATTCCTGCTGACACTTAACAAAAGCAGCATCTATATCTCTGATAAGCTGGCCGCTGCTATCAGAGAGAAAGACTTTACCGGTCTGGAAATCAAAGAGATCACTCACAATTTCCACTGAAAAGAACATCTCGGCAGGATACTATCAGTTCTCATCCATACCAAAACTGACCTGAAATGGCTCTTTTGTTTGAATGAATCACCAAACATTATCTTTGAATTCTTCAAGAATCGAATTACATTCGGAGATACATCAGAGCACACACCTCAAAGACCAACCATGGAAGTAGCGCACGTTGATAGTACGTCTACACTGATAGAAGAAATCAGGGATAAATTCAACCCCGGGTCTCCGGCACACAAACGCTACATAGAGAGCTTTTATGAGTACAGCCATGAGCTGACCGACATTTTTACAGCAAAGCCGGGTATCCTGCTCCGATGGGATCATCTCATGACGCAGTTCAACACGAATGACCTGTCCACTACAGAAGTCAATCAGTCACACCTGAATCAGATGAACGAGTTGCTGGATGAAGTATATGAGCTGGCCTCAGTTCCATTGCGCGAGACCATTTCTCAGCACCGGCTTGAGATGGATCATTTTCCCGATACCATGGCCTTTCTGCTCTTCTCCTTCTACTTTTTTTAAAGCTTCCGCTGATAAAATGAAGAAGACCATCATGATAGCGGGTGTATACACTCCGGGCATTGGTTTATCCAATGTAATGAGCAACCTGATGCGCCATCTGAGTAAAACCTACCGCATCATAACCCTGGGTTTTGACCCGAACAAACGAGACGATCAAATAGCGGCAAAAGAAGAACCTTATGCGACCGTATACACCTACCGGCTTGCCGGAACGGTAGGGCTGTTCAGAATAGAAAGAAAAGATATAGAGCATTACATAGACCGGTATGATCCTGTGTGTTTTATGACGCTTGGCCCTATTATGTCGAGCCGCTACCTGCTCGCCCTGCTTCAGCCATACCGCTCACGTCTCAAAATCATCTCCTACCTGGCATTGGAAGGCAAGCTGGTAGATGTCAACTACCTTAAGTATGCCCGTCTCACGGACTGTGCGGTCTTCTACACAAAGTCTGTTTACAACGACTTTAATGCATTATTTCTCGAAAACCCCACAGCCGTAGCCAATGCCGGCACGGTACGTTCTGAGCACATTGCTCATGGTATTGATAAGGAGAATTTCTACCCCCTACCGGCTGTGAACGATAGAGCGCGCAGGAAGGCCGCTCGAAGTATTATCTATGCCGGAGACAAGGTGAATGAAGATACCTTCATTGTACTCAATATGAACCGGCCCAGCCACCGGAAAAACATTGAAGCCACCATTGCCGGGTTCAAATTGTTTCTGGAGGACAAAAAGGATGTTTTGCTTCATCTGCATATCGGGACTACCGAACCCCGGATCAGAGAAAAATACTGGAATCTTGTAGTAGAGGCAGGTATTAAAGACTATACCATCATCACCCCTGAACCATCTGCACAACAGATAAAATCTGAAGGCTGGCTCAACACGCTATACAATGCCTGCGATGTGGGCATTACCACCTCTAAAGGCGAGGGCTGGGGACTCGGGCTCTTCGAACACGCGGCCACAGGTGCTGCGATGGTGGCCCCGGACCACACGAGTTTCAGCGAAAACTGGACAGATGCAGCTTTGATGGTTCCCTGCTCTGACAAGCACTTTGTCTTTTATGCCTATTGCGACATGTTTATGGTGTCGCCTGAGGGTGTAGCCAAAGCCCTGAACGCACTATACTTTGACAGAGACCTGCTGGAAACGGTCACCGAAAACTGTTATGAGAGGGCCATGGAACCGAAATTCGACTGGAAGAATATAGCAAGGCAATTTGAGCAGTTGATAGAGGAGTTGACTCCTGAAAGAAGTACAAAAACGCCAGAGCCCCAATTCTGAGCTTTTTTCAAACCGGGAACTTTATCAATCAATTCCCTTCCTGAATTATCGGGAACAATAGTTCGTTGGCCTTCTCGTTGCTTAAGCAAAACCAACCGAAATGATAAAGCACTTACTGGCAGGCATGTTCCTGTTACTATCTGTGACTCTTTCTGGTCAGGAAGCGACCAGTGAACAGAACATTCAATTCGATTCACTCCCTCCTGCCAATCAAAAAATGATTGATTTTGCAGCACTGAAAATGGGTCAGAAAGTCGGCAACGGCATCTGTGCCGACTTTGTCAGAGAGGCCATGGATTATTCTGTGGGTAACCCCTTTTGGACATCAGATCGAAAAGTAGATCTGCGAAGGGAATGGATCATGCCCGGTGACATTTTATATATGAGCTGGAAAAGAGGCCGAAAGAGTCATGTAGCCGTGGTTACTAAAGTACTGGAGCGTCACCTGGTAGAAGTAGCCCACCAGAATTTCAACCGGATGAAATATGTAGTAACCTCAACCTACAATCTGCGGGATAAGATTAGAGAGGGCCGTAAAGTCATTGTCTACCGTCCCATTGAAGAGGCAAAGTAGTATAGACCAGGAGATGTGACCAGTAGTATCGTAGTAATCCTGCTCATGTGGTAAATGTGCACATAGCAGCCAAAAGTACCAGGTGCTTGCCAGCCTAAGACTTGGCCGCCTACCCCTATGTAATTCTCCCAGCTGACACCTTATCCGTATGCTGGATTTTGATATTAAATTTGTTCCTCAGATAAATGATACTTAATCACTTATTTCGCGCATTTCACAATATATTTACTTACTAGAGCTTTTAATAGAACACCAGCAATCTGCGGAAATATGTCGACAAAGGGTAAAAGAAAGATTTGGAAAAGGCTTCTGATCATACTGGCCTCATTTTTTGGTCTGTTGTTGCTTGCTGTGGTTGGGCTGGTACATTTCAAGAAAGACGAGCTTATCAGTCAGGCGCTCAATCAGTTCAATGCCGGTGTACCCGGCAGAGTGGCCATTGAAGAAACCCGCATCTCCCCTTTCGAAAACTTCCCTTATGTATCGATCGACCTGCGCCATATCCAGGTATATGAATCCAAGACAGCCAGCGAAGCCATCATCGACATTGATGATGCCTACATCGGCTTCGATCTCTGGTCCATTGTACAGGGAACTTATGACGTAAAAAAGATCAAACTGAGCAATGGCTTTGTCAAGCTGATTCAGCACACAGACGGGAGCCTGAACATGACCGATGCGCTGACAACCCAACAGGATGAGCCCACAGCCTCCCCGGAGGCAGAGAGTACCATGCACCTTAACCTGCAGACTATTGAATTACAGAACATTGACTTGCTAAAGATCAATGAGGCCAATAACATACTGGCAGAGGTGTTTATCGAAGAAATACAGTCCAGCTACTCTATGTCAGACAAGCATATTAAGGCAGAATTTGACAGCCGTATGCTCTTCAACCTTATACTTGACGGAGACACTTCCTTTCTGCACGACAAACACCTTTCTCTCAGCACAGGGATAGACTATGATCTGGAAAAAGGCATACTGGCACTGACGCCCTCTGAGCTGCTTATTGAAAAGGCATCTTTTCTTATGGAAGGTGCTATTGATGTAGCCAACGATTTGAATCTGGACCTCCGTTTCAGTGGACAAAAACCCAATTTTGATCTGTTCCTGGCCTTCGTACCGGAAGAGTTCAGTCCACTGCTCGACCGATATGACAATGGCGGCAGTGTATTCTTTGATGCCTCTGTTAATGGCTCAGCGGCCTATGGTAAGTCACCCCATATCGAGGTGGACTTTGGCTGTGCTGAAGCCTTTATAGAAAATACAGAGGTAGAAAAAGGTGTGAACGACCTCTACTTTAAGGGACATTTTACCAATGGTGAGCTCAATGCCCCCTCTACTATGTCTCTTACCATTGAAGACTTCAGAGCAAGACCTGAAACGGGTACTTTTACCGGAGCTGTTTCGGTAGATAATTTCGAGTCTCCCGACATACAAATGCAGGTAACCTCTGAATTTAATCTTGATTTTCTCACTGATTTTCTAAGCCTGGAAAGCCTTCAGGATGTAAGCGGCAAAGTGTCTCTGGATATGAATTTTCATGACATCGTTGACCTGAATGATCCTACCAAGACCATAGAACGACTGAATGAGAGTTACTACACCGAGCTGAAAGTAGAAAACCTGAACTTTACCAGCCCGGACTTTCACCTCCCCTTCCGTAATGTGAATATCCATGCTGCGATGGATGGTCACAGGGCTATTGTAGACCAGTTCAGCCTCAACATGGGTGGATCAGATGTTTCCATTACTGGCAGTATTTCGGATTTACCCGCCATTATTCACCACACCAACATTCCGGTAGATGTAGATATGGATATCGCTTCTTCCCTCTTTGACATCAGGGAGCTCACTCAAGCTCAGGGAGACTCCGTGGGCTTTGATGAGCAAATTAAAAATCTGTCAATGGACTTCAAGTTCAAAAGCACAGCCAGGGCCTTTACCGAATCGCCCAACCTGCCACTCGGTGAGTTCTTTATCAATGAGCTGACTGCCGAATTGACCCATTATCCACATAAGCTGCATGACTTTGATGCAGACATCATCATTGATACGGTG
Organism: Roseivirga sp. UBA6061; assembly: GCA_002427745.1. GTDB lineage: Bacteria > Bacteroidota > Bacteroidia > Cytophagales > Cyclobacteriaceae > Roseivirga. The sequence continues at coordinate 54,594 of DIYF01000067.1, forward strand.
GATTTTAAAGTGATTGACTTCACTGGTATGATCGACAAAAGTGACTTCCACTTTAACGGAAAACTGGAGCACTACGATCTCTGGTTTGAAGAAGACCCTGTCGGGCATACAGGTATCGACTTTGATTTCACAGCTTCTCACCTGCAGCTACACGACCTCTTCTCCTATGGTGGGGAAAACTATGTGCCTGAAGACTATCGACATGAGGAGTTTCAAAACCTGAAGATCCATGGTCTGACCGATATGGAGTTCGATCACAAGCTTAAGTCTGTAAACCTGAAGCTGGACAAAGTGGAGGCTGAGATGAAAGAGCATGGTATCCGCTTTGAAAGATTTGCCGGTAACCTCTATATGGACAGCACACACCTGGAAGTACGGGATTTTGGTGGAAAACTGGGCAATTCTGAATTTACCACCGATCTCACCTGGTACCTGAACCAGGAGCAGACCGATCAATCTCACTCCTTTGTCCTGAAAAGTCCGCACCTGGATTTCGATCAGCTTTTTGCTTATGTACCCGCCACACCAGACGAAGCAACAGGCCAGGTTGACCATGAGGCCGGCTTCAACATCTTTGAGCTGCCTTTTTCCAATATGGACTTCGACATTGAAATAGGCCATATGAACTATCACCGGTATCTGCTGGATGATTTTAACCTGAAGGGCCGTATGCAGTCAGATCACTACATTTATGTAGATACCATGGCACTCAAAACTGCCGGAGGTGCACTGAGGTTGAATGGTTATTTCAACGGTTCTGATCCCAAATCCATCTACTTCAGCCCCAATATGGAAGTAGACAATATTGACCTGGATAAACTGCTGTTTAAGTTTGATAATTTTGGCCAGGACCAACTGGTATCAGATAACCTGCATGGCAAGCTCAGCGGCACGGTTACCGGAGCCATTCATATGCACCCGGACCTGATTCCGGTGATTGATGACTCAAAGCTCGAGATGAACATAGAAGTGCTCAATGGTAGTCTACAGAACTTTACGGCCTTTGACGCCATGTCAAGCTACTTTACAGATAAGAACCTGAAATTGGTTCGTTTTGATACACTCAAGAACAATCTGAGTCTCGAAAACGGAGACCTGATCATTCCCAACATGAACCTCAACACCACACTGGGCTATTTTGAGGTTTCCGGAAAACAAAGCCTGGACCTGCAAATGGAATACAATGTGCGTATTCCCCTGAAAGTGATTGCCAAAGCAGGTATGCAAAAACTATTCGGGCGCAAAAACCGGGATAACTCAGACCAGGTAGATGAGATTCAATATCGTGATGAAAGCAGGCGTACGAGTTTCCTGAATATCAATATCAAAGGTACTCCTGACGACTATGATATTTCGCTGGGTAAGTCCAAAAAGCGCAGGGGTCAGTAAAGTTGACCAGAATGGGGTTCAAGCCATAATCAAAATGCTAATTACCCTGGCTTCCCGGGTCCAGGAGGTCCCTTAAAAAAGCCCCCACCCCCTTTGCTCTTTCCTTTGTCCAGGTGAGATTTGATCACATCGAACAAATGGCCAGATGCTCCGTCAAAATCATCTGCCTTGTAGCCGTACTCGGGATGCTGAAACAGTTTGGCAATATCTGTCATGGTGCACGCAAATATGGATTGATTAAGCCCATCAGCAATTTCTATGGCGGAAAAACCCACATCTTTCATTCTGATACCGACAGTTCTGTACCCCCAATGCAAAGTATTTTTGAAAGTACTGGCAAACTGCGTTGGAGCCAAATGCATTCCATACCGCATGGCATCCAAAAGCGCATTGGTATCATATCCCGCCAGGTACAACTCGCTCAAAACCTTGCCTGCCCCACTCTGGTAAGCTCCGTCTACTGCCTGACTTGCTATGGAGCCGGAATACTTCTGCTCTTCGAATGTTTTGGCCACTTCGATCTTCTTACTACGAAGGAAACTTCCTATGCCTCTGATCCATTTAGTCAGTTCGGGTTCCTTAAATGGAATATCATAAAGTTGACTCCCATTCCCTGCCACCCACGTGCTTAGCTTGCCAAGATCAGTCTCAGCATTACTGATGGCCGCGATGGCCGTTTCTTTCTTGCCCATAAAGGTCATAGAGGCCTTCAAAGACAGTGCAACTCCGGAATAGGTCCATGTGCAGCTCAAACTCCCGGATATGGTAGATCTTTCGAATGTAAGGGTCTGTCCACCGGCTATGGCCACGATATCATTACTTACATCAAGACTCAGTGATTTAAAATGAAGTGACACGGTTTTGTCTTTGAGCTTGTCTGAGAGTACCTGTTTTCCATTAATCACCTGACTGGCCCAGAACTTATTGAACAGTCCGGTTTCCCCTTTTTCCAGTTCAGTTTTTACAGAGCTCGTCAGGTTCCCGAGATCATCCTTATCAACAGTAAAACTTATGTCAGACAAACTGATGGCATTGCCGAAAACAGAAGTGTTTAACTTGCTGATCGTCACAGTAACGGTACTGCTCTGAATAGTAAGCGCGATATCACCGTTGAGAACAAGGTCACAATGGAAACTACCTGCGCCCAGTCCTTTTTGCCAGGCTGCCGATACGGCACAAACGATATTGCTGATATCCATGGAAAGAGTTCCCGAGGCTTTTAGCAATACTCCAGTGCTACTCACCTGGAGAGATACACTATCCAGGGTAAAACCTGTATATGAAAGCTTATCCGGTGTCCAGTCCAGCTCCAGATGATCACTGGAAATTGCCTCCAGCGTGGCATTAGAAAGTTCAACAGTTTTCATAAGTGTCCTTATTTATGGTCTCCAATGCTCTTTGCCTGATCGACAGGATGATAGGTTTCGTTAAATTGATAGACTGAAATGGCGAGGCTGAAAGAAGTCATAGTGTTGGCCGTAAGAATACACCCCAGATCCCAGGCAAAGGCAAGCTCAGATCCGTATTCAGGAATTTTATCAATAAGATCTTTGGCAAGTTCGAAGTTGCGGCTTGTCTCTCCAATCTGTTCGCAAACCAGCTTTGTCAATTCCCAGTCATGCCAGGGACTCAGCTGTTCACCTATTTGTTCTCCTGCCCTGGCCGCCTGCACTTTATCTCTGTCTTTACCTGCTTCTGTCAAGTCAAGCACCTTATCAGCCATAGGTATCACTTCTTCATCCAGAACATCATCGTATAGCAGTGTATTGGCCAAAGCCGCTTTGTTTATAAAGATTCCGATAACCACTCCTGAAACATGAGTAAAGCCTTTCACAAACTTCAGTAATTTGGTCATCTGAGCATCTGCTTCTGTATAGGCCGCTCCCGATATTTCAAAATCTGCTGCTCCGGCTCCGAGTTCTTCATCCTCACTTACCTTCATTATAAAATCGACCAGCAACAATGCCCAGCCACACCCTAACCAATAACCTGAGTTTGCCAGACCTACCCAGGCAGGGTATACCGGATTGAATGCTGCCAGCCTGGCCGGCCCGATTTCTGCCCATCTGGCTTTCGCCTCTTCGTTCAGCACATAAAGTTCTGCGGTTCTTATGAGATTAATGGTTGTCTTAAAACCAAACCCAAAAGATTCATATGACAAGGTCAAAAACTCTTTGGCTGTTTCTCCCCAGTCAACCGTATCGGTGGCGGACTTCTCTTCTTCGTTGCCTGACGTAGCTCCCGATACAGCAATTTCCTCAGCATCATAAACCAGGTTGATGATATCCGCCATAGCTTCCGAAAGGGCAGCACAAAGCTCCAGAAACAGACAAACCCCGTCACAAACCTCCTTAAAATGTGGAGGTGGCTCCGGAAATGGAGAATCGGGTATTTGAAGTACTGGCAAAGGTCCTGGGTTTGCCTTCCTCTTCTCCTGCGTATGGTCTGTCGGCTGACCTGACTGATTCCCCAGCGTATTGATGAATTTCTCCGAAAAGTCTTTGATCGGAATATCATTCAATGACCAGTCAGCACCAATCACCTTATGGAGGTCACCTAATGAAAAAGGACCTCTCAGAGTAGCCGCTTTAAAAAGTACCACTCCGGGAGTTACAAGCCCCAGAACCATCAGATCCAGGAAACTGAACTTCGGCTGAGTATCAGACGCAGCCAGTGGTTCCATCCATGGCCTCAGTGCCTCCAGAAAGGGTACTTCTATAGGGGCTGTTATAAAGTCGTGCACCAACTCAAGGCAGGCATGTACCAGCTTTATCACCGAATCACCTTTGGACTGAAGCTGATCCACCAGCTTAAAGAGCTCTCCTGGAGCTGCCAGAACAGCATCTAACTCTGGTCCTCCTGATAATAGTTGTTCTACCTGACTGGTATCGCCCCTGATAATCTTTGTGAAGAAAGCCTGTATCAGTTCCAGACTCTCATTAGCCTCCTCACTCATATCCAGACCAGACAGGGCCTCTGAAAGTTCATTCAGAACCTTTGATAACCCGGAAAAATCCAGTGCCTTCAGGGTATTTCGGATCAGATCTGTCGGTTTAGCCGGCCCTCCGGCCATGCTGTGAGTCAGTCGCCAGCCAATCCATCCCGTTTCGAATTGTTGGTGGTCTATTTGAATTCGGTTTGAAAGCTTCGGTGAATGTTCGGTCCAGCTCTGCTGAAGCCCTTTTGCTATGGGGATTAACTCTTTTGTCCGTTCTCCCATTTGGCTGGATGTACCCGACCACACTGACCGAAAAGAACTCATGACATCTCCCCAGCCCTGAGTCACTGTAGCATTTGAGCCGATCAGGTCCTTTATGAGTGTTTCCGCCACCGATTTCACAAGGTCATGCGCCTCGCCTATATCCTCCCAGGGTAGATTGAGTTCTATCCAGTCAAACAAGTCCTTCATCTCTCTGCCACACTGTTCAAGGAGTAGTTGCATGACCTGAAATAGCTCGGATACGTCTTTGATAAAGTATTTCAGCACTACCCCGGCTTCCCCCTTCCTTTCCGCCTGGTTTGCCATGGCGTCCATCAGCTTTGAGAAAAGGTCTGCCGGGCCGTCCATAGTCAGGTGCGACTTCACCGCTGTTGCCGCCTGTTTGTTAGTGGCTTCAGTCGCCTCGAGTATCCCTGATGTTTGATTATAAGTCGCCTTGATCAAAGCTTCCAGATCTGCCCCGGATGGCGATTTCATTAAGTCACTGTATATCGCGGCTACCGAGGCAGAAAGTGCATCAGCCGCAAAATGCATCAGGTTGGTAGCATGGTAACCCTTACTCAAAAAGCCACACCATTCGTCAGCGCTCCGCTCGTTGAGCTTCTGTAACATAACGACCAGATTTGCTGCCGGCTGCACCACCACAAGCTGAGAGGTTCCCCCGGCCTCTATCTGTACTTCTATCGGAGGAGGCAAGGTATCGGTCAATGCATTAATGCTCCAAAGTACACTACCGAGCATACTGCTTTTAAGAGAAGGTGACCATCTGGTACCATTTGACTTATGTTCCGGGTCTTTAAGGGTAGCAGTAGCTCTGAACTTAACTGAACAGGGAATGATCACGCCTTTTTCATTGGTGGCAGACACCAGGATATTGTAAAAAATACCGGGCACGCACTGTTTTCCGGTTTGCTGTATGTCGGGCATAAGCCGACATTGCACTGAAATAGAGCTCATAATATATCCATTTGGCTATGGAATATATGACTTTTTTGAGGATAAATTGGCTCTGAACACCTACTTATTTCAGTTAACCCCTTAGTTATCAAGCAGTTTTGTATTAGCTAACGATCTATTTCTTACTTAGAAAACAGCATCTGAATCAATTTCACAGGTCAGGGGGTTGGGTAAATGGCCCTGAAACGCATTGATATAGTAAACAAACAATGAATATTATGAAGACGATAATCAAAGAAACCCAAAACACACTGACCGCTGTAACGCTCCTCGCCTCGGCTTACCCTTGTATTCTGATATTGCACCTCATTATCGGGTAAAGGCATCATCCTTCCTTTACCCTCTCTAAACAATCCTGAGTAACAGGCTGTTAATGGCAAAAAGAGTAAATATGTCTGAACAGGAAGCCGCCCAGGCCATTAGTCATATCCCCATAGGTTCTATCGTGCAGATAGTAAAAAAAGACGGTACTATTACCGAGTTGATGCTGATGAGCCATAAGATCAGCAGTACTGAAAAGAAAGATTATGGCAATATTCAGGTACCTGCCTTGCCTCCCGCCATCATTGTCAGAGGTGGTATGCGCTTCGGTAACTTCCGCTTAGATGTAGCAGACCTGGTCAATATTGCCTGGATCAGTTGATCACCTACCTGAAAAACTCACTCAACAGGAAAAACGCCTAAGCATAAAGAGCCTTTACAAGAGTTCAGCAACATACCTTCTCCCCTGATTCAGCTCGTTTTTCCCTGAGTTCATCCGATTCTTCCCGCTATATCAGTTAGATTCATCTATTTTGATGGTTTAACGAATTGTCACAATGTTCAATGAGATATCTGTTGCGAGAAAGCAGTATGGCTGGATTTTCCTGGTCGTGATATTCGACTTTGTCTTCTACCTCTTTGTGCAACTGGCCACAGCACCCAGGAATCTGGATGGCCATCCGGATATTGTCATACACCGGGAAGCCATCGCCTTTGGCATTCTTACCAGCTTTGTCTCTCTGTTTACGGTACAATTCGTAAAAAAGCGTCTTCGCAGACCACAGCCGTCTATTCTGATTAAATACATCAAAATGCTGGTGTTGAGCTTACTGCTCTATGCGGCTATTGTAGCGGTGGTCATGTTTACAACCGAAACCCTCTTAGGCCAACAACGCGATATCGGTTATGTAGTGGGCAACGGCATTATTCTCATCTTTCACCACTTTATTGTAGGCAATGCCTTTATCGCCTATCTGTACCTCAAGGAATCCGGCAAACTGAGGGAAGAATTGATTGTGGCTGAAAAAACAAAAGCTGTGCTGGAGTTAAAGGCCTTGCAACAACAAATGAGTCCGCATTTTTTATTCAACAACCTGAATACACTCAGCTCGCTGATAGACCCCGGTCAGGAAGAGGCGATCCATTTCTCTAACAACCTGGCTAACATTTATCGATACTTTACTAAAAATGCCGGTGAAGATCTGGTATCACTTAAACAGGAAATCAGCTTTATCGAAGCGTATTTTGACCTGATGACTCAACGCCTGGGTACGGCCTATCAACTCAAAATTAAATCGGAAGACAATGCTCATACAAACCAATGGCTCGTTCCGATGTCTCTTCAGTTGGTTGTGGAAAATGTACTGAAGCACAACAGTGGTGACCGACAGAATCCACTTATTATTAAAATGGAGGTAACTCAGGAGAAAATTATAGTGACTAACGAGCTTCGACCCAAAAGCTCACCGGCTCATCATACAGAAAGTGGAACGGGACTTAAAAACCTGGATGAGCGATGTAGACTGGTGACCGGGCGAAGCATTCAATTTTATCATCAGGGAACCAATTTTGTTGTAGAATTACCGCTTTTAAATCAGATAGACGATGAGAGTACTGATCATTGAAGACGAGCTGCCTGCCGCCAGAAGACTGGTAAGTCTGCTTAAGGCATATGATGAGGACATCTACGTGCCTGGCATACTGGACAGCAATAAGGCCATCAGAGAATGGGTGTCTCTGAATGAAGAACCAGACCTGATATTCTCTGATATTGAGCTGCTGGATGGTCAGGTATTCGAAGCACTGGCAGAGTTGGAACTAGCCGTACCCATTGTCTTTACTACCGCCTATGAGGAGTATGCCTTAGCCGCTTTTGAGACCCATGGTATCTCCTACCTGCTCAAGCCTTTTGACCTGGCACAGGTCACAGCAGCTATAGACAAATACAAATCTTTGAGAGGCTCAGCAAACTCAGACTCTCATCAGGCCTTGCTTGAAAAACTTCAGACCGCGCTTAATACCCAAAGCAAGTCATACAAAACCCGATTGACTGTAAAACTGCGTCAGGGTATCTATCTCCTGGATGTTAAAGACATAGCCTATGTATCAACTGCTAATGGACTGCCCTATGCACATAAAAGCAACGGCCAGAGAATGCCCCTTTCCAATCTGGTCTCGGAGCTTGAGCAGAACCTGGACCCGGGAAGTTTTTTCCGGATCAATCGTGGAGAGCTGGTAAATGCACATTTCATCGAAAAAATTGAGCCCTACTTCAATGACCGACTGGCTGTTCACATGCAGGGCGCACAGGAGAAACTGATTGTCACAGCCAGTAAAACCCCGGCTTTCAGAAAGTGGCTTCAGCAGATTTGAGAAAAGCACTATCCCTCAGAATCACGCATCAATTCTAAGACTCACCACCCTTCAGAGTCACTGCACCCTCTCCCTCAGAGTCACTCACAGAGGACTCTGAGGACCTGATAGCACCTAACACCTGCGTGCTCAGAGTCTTGCTACGCAATGACTCTGAGCGAGGTAAGTTCTTTTGCTCAGGGTCCTGCCAGGCAGAGACCGCTGAGCGTGGAAAAAATGAGAAAGCCTACCTCACCATACCCCAGAGTCACTGTACCCTCTCCCTCAGAGTCACTCAAAGAAGACTCTGAGTACCCGATAGCACTCAACGCCTAGCTATGCTCAGAGTCTGGCTGCGCAATGACTTTGGCCGAGGTAAGTTCTTGCTCAGGGTTCTGCCAGGCAGAGATCACTGAGAGTGGAAAAAATAAGAAAGTCCACCTCACCTGACCTCAGAGTCACTGCACCCTCTCCCTCAGAGTCACTCATAGAGGACTCTGAGGACCCGATAGCACCCAACACCTGCTATGCTCAGAGTCTTGCTGCGCAATGACTCTGAGCGAGGAAAGAAAAAGTCCGGACAGTCTCCTTCCATCTCCTTCCTCCCCTATCTGAGCTTGAGAATCCCTGGGTTCAGTTTTTTTCACGAGCCTCACTCCAATACTCCATTTAGATTGTCTTCATGAAAAACCCGAACAACACCTCAATTCATCGAAACCTATTCAGCGGCATCACCTACGCCCTGCTGATGGGAGCGCTGGCTATCGTTTTTGTCAACATCATCGGTATAGAGCTGGAAAATACAGGCATCCATGTCTGGGTAAACCGGGCTCTCACCGGGCTGCTGATATCTGGTATCGTGGTCGCTGGCGTTTGGCTGCTTCGCAAAAGAGATAGCTTTGTCCCCAAAGATATCGGCCATGAAACCTTGCCAAAAGCCATAAAGAAATTCACACTGGGCATGGGCCTTATTCTTGTTCCACTGATCCTCACCATCATCATTGCCTTTATCACAGGCTGGGGAGGCCTTCAGGTAAATGGCTCCTCCCAGGTAGTCACAGCCATGTTTTTTGCCTTTGCGCTTACCTTTCTTACAGATGCCTTGCCGGAAGAGTTGCTCTTCCGAGGATACATCTATACCCGGTTAAATACCCGGTACAACAAGATCAAAAGCAGCCTGTTCACACTACTTCCCTTTGTAATGCTGCCGGTGGTTTCTATGCTTATCCAAAAGCAGTTGCTGGGTTATGAGGTTTCCATCGGAGGAGCCAATACCATCACCCCATCTTACCTCATCACACTGTTCTTCTTCGGTGCTTTTATGATGTATCTGAGAATCCTGACCCGCAGTCTATGGACCGGAGTAGGTTTTCACCTCATATTCGTATTTATGAACCAGCTGATGGGCCCCGGAGAGCACAACCTCCTCCAGTTTACCAGCTCCGAGGGAGAACAGTACCTTAGCTTTACCCTCTTAGGTCTGATCCTGATCATATTTATTTTGCTCTTGCTATACCCCAGACTTAGTAAACAATCTCTTGGATGGAGAGAACGGTTAGCCACAGGGATATAACATAACGGTGTATGTCCTCTACCGGAGTTGATCTGAAATGAATTGCAGACACTTTTTTATAGCAAGAGAGTGACTTTGCCGTGGTTTGGTTAAGATGATTTTCTAACATTGCAAAGCAGTTGATCTGCACATTGCCATGGAAGACCTCGACTTACTGCTTCAGACCGGAACCCTGACCTACTCGCGCAGCTACCGAAAAGGAGAAATACTCCAGCGCAAAGGAGACCTCACGCCTCAGACCTACTATGTAAAAAAGGGACTGCTTAGAAGCTATATCATAGATAGTAAAGGCAAAGAACACATCTTCATGTTTGCCCCGGAGAAATGGATTGTAGCCGATATTGAATCCCTTGAATTTGATCAGCCTGTTGAGCTCTTTATTGACTGCATTGAGGATTCGGAGGTTGTCAGCTTTAACCGGGATTCGGTACTATCCGGAGTATTGAACAGAGAAAAGATCAATCGGAACTTCAAGCTGCTCTACAGGCGCATGGGCATTCTGCAAAGAAGAATTATCATGCAAATGAGCTCTCCCGCGGCAGATCGTTACACTTACTTTCTGGAGACCTACCCGGAGCTGCCCAACAGGGTGCCACAGCATATGATTGCCTCTTACCTGGGTATTACCCCACAGGCTCTGAGCACCATCAGAAGCAGAAGTATAAGCAAGCCATGACCTTGTAAAACCACCTTGTCACCAGTTCTCTGACTTAGCCACAGGCACTCTGATTTATTCGCGGGTAAGGTAGTACTCATGAATCCTAAGGCCTCAGGAACTCTCTCCACAACAAACACTCAGGTCCACCAACATCCCTCAGGGTCATTGCACCTCCCACAGAGTCACTCAAAGAGGACTCTGAGGACTCTATATCACACAGCTCCTGCTATGCTCAGAGTCTTACTGTGTAATGACACTGAGCGCGTGAAGTCTGAAAGAGTTCTTGCTCAGGGTCCTGCCAGGCAGAGACCACTGAGCGGGGAATAGAAAGTCCGCCCGCGTTAAGATACGCCCGGCCTATGTCACGGAAGACGATCACACCAAAGGATTCTCTTTACCGTTCATTAAGGCTCCGCGCCCCCCTGCATCCCTCAGAGTCACTGCCACCTTCCTCAGAGTCACTCATAGAGGGCTCTGAGGAATCGAGAGCACACAGCTCCTGCTGTGCGCAGAGTCTTACTGTGTAATGACGCTGAGCAAGGTAGGTTGCTTGCTCAGGGTCCTGCCAGGCAGAGACCACTGAGCGGGGAATAAAAAGTCCGTCCGTGTTAAGATACGCCTGGCCTATATCATGGAAGACGATCACAGCGAAGGATTCTCTTTACCGTTCATTAAGGCTCCGCGCCCCCTACATCCCTCAGAGTCACTGCCCTCTCCCTCAGAGTCACTCATAGAGGACTCTGAGGACTCCATAGCACACAGCTCCTAGCTTTGCTCAGAGTCTTACAGGGTAATGACACTGAGCGAGGTAGGTTACTTGCTCAGGGTCCTGCAAAGCAGAGACCACTGAGCGAGGAATAGAAAGTCCGTCCGTGTTAAGATACGCCTGGCCTATGTCACGGAAGACGATCACAACCAAGGATTCTCTTTACCGTCCATTTATTAATCCAGATGAATGCAAAGGCTCCGCTAAGTCACGATCTTAGGGATCAAAACACCGGCATTATGAAGCAAACAACATCTACCCCCTGGCCTGTTCTTGACTTTTCTCAAATGCAGGACACCCTGGAAACCCTGCATCAATGGCTGCAAATCGTAGGAAAGATCCGCCTCCGCACCATGCCCTGGCAGAACCATTCCTGGCATACGACTCTCTATGTATCGCCCAATGGTTTCTCTACTCATGGCATACCTTATGACGGACGTATTTTCCAGATCGAGTTTGATTTCAGACAACACCAACTCCTTATTCAGTGTTCCAATGCATCTACCCTTAAGATGGAGCTGAAATCACGTACGGTTGCTGACTTCTACAAAGAACTTTTTGAAAAGCTTGGTAACATTGGACTCGACATCAGCATCCATGCCAGCCCCAATGAGATGGAGCCTGCCATTCCCTTTGCCCAAAACACCATTAACAAAACCTACGAAGCCGCAGTAGCCTTTGACCTTTGGCAGGCCATGCTCAGCATAAACAGTGTATTCAATCAGTTCCGAACCGAGTTTATCGGCAAGGCAAGTCCGGTTCACCTCTTCTGGGGAGCCTTCGATCTGGCGGTAACCCGTTTCAGTGGCAACTCCGCTCCCCTGCACCCGGGAGGCATGCCCAATATGCCATTGGACGTGATGCAGGAGGCTTATTCTCAGGAAGTGAGCAGTGCGGGCTTTTGGCCCGGTTCCAAAGATTCGCCTATGCCGGTGTTTTATGCCTATGCCTACCCTACCGGTGCAGGTTTCGGAGAGCAGAAAGTATTACCGGAACAGGCCTTCTACAGTGAGAAAATGGGCGAATTCTTCCTTAAGTATGAAGATGTTCGCACTGCGGCTGATCCTGAAAAAACACTTCACGACTTTCTGCAAAGCACCTATGAGGCCGCTGTAAACACCAGCCACTGGGATAGAACAAAGTTGGAAAAGTGACCGGCCCGAAAGTCGGGAAACTCTGAATAAGTCCAGAGCCACTCACAACAAAAAGAAGTCATTTACAACATTCGATACGATACCTGCATGTTCTGATGTACATTCCTTCTTTATCAAAATACGATATACATGTTTGGACAAGGAGGAATCACTGAAATTGTACTACTGGGAAGCCCGGCCTATGTGTTGCCTAACCACATTCTGTGTGATGGACATCAGCATGCCAACTTTGCTTACCCCAATTTATCCGGGCGATTGAATAATCAGTTTGGTCAACCCGCTGCTGAGCACTTTTGCACCCCGAAACTGGATGCTCCTTTCCGGGGCTCCAATTACTATATGCGCTATGCCTGGGGCAATGAGAAAACCTATATGGGCAATAATACCATCGGTGAAATCACCCTGATCGCTGATATTCGCCAGATCGATAGCCCCGGCTGGGTTAACTGTCCTCTTATGACAAGTAATGGTTTCCCGATACTGGAAGGCATTCTGGGAGACAGGTTCGGTCCCAACTATGCCACCCCTGATCTCAAGCCCATTATTCCATCCAACTCTGCCAATGGAGGAATGTTGACCTATTACATTCGGGGACTTAAGGGTGCTGCAGGTGGCCAGGCACAAAACTATGTGGGTACCATGATTCTTTCTGCGGTAGAATCAGCGCCCAATGGTGACTGGCTGCCCTGTAAAGGACAACAGGTAAAGGCAGCGGATTATCCACAGCTCAATGTGGTGATCTCTAACTTCTATGGAGGTGACAGTACGAATATCCAGCTGCCTAACCCTACCACTCCTGCCGGCTTGACTTATTATATGTGCGCCAACGGTGCCTACCCGACTTATGTTGGCTGGAATTGAGTGCCGAGCTGCTGAATCCTCCGGCTTAAGCTCTGGTTACAGGGAAATGTCCGGAGGTAGGAGTATCAAAAGAGCATTTTCAAATGTCAGGTCTTGAGACGATGGCCTTTAACTCTTCGATTTGTTGGCCGAGCCCTGCGATTTCAGCTCTGAGTAAGGCAGCACTGGCTTCATTTTCCTTCCTCAGGACTTGAAGCAGATGTTTCTTTCTCAACTCAAGCCACTGGCTTTTATGGGTATCTGATTCAACTTGCAGCAAGTGGATACAGGCATGCATCCCTCTGAGCTGATGCTCTCTCCGGGTTTGGAGATAAATAAGCTCGTTCTGCAGGTGATCCAGCCGGCATTCAAGCCGCTTGATTTCTCTTTGAATCCGCTGCAGTTTCTGTGGCTGCTCCTGCTCCAGGTAAACTTTGACGTGCGCCAGCTCTTCTACCGGGACATCCGTTTCCAGGGCCTCAAACAAACGAGTAGCCTCTGCTAAGGGCCGCAGCGCCCAGTCTCTGCGACTACAGGCTATGGATTTCAACATATCTTTCGATATACCCAGGTAGCTTGCCAGAATGCCAAGGTTAACCTGAAAGCAGGTATTGAGTAGCTTAAGCATTTAGGTAGAATCACGGTTTGCACGGAAAACGGAATCAGAGGGGCATACATGTGACGCCCCCATCATACCCGTCCTCTATTGGGTTAGAAAAAGAAATCAAAAATGTTTGCGATAGCTCACCTCAATCAGTACACCTCATTTTTTGAGATACTACTGGGTGTACAGTGCCTGTACACCTTTCCTCCTTTGCGAATAGAGTAGTGTACAACAGCTCTCTAAAAAATCCCGGAGCTTGCCGGGACTTTTTGCTGGTAAGGTTAGTCAGTTGGCGGCACTGCTCCCGTCTGACCTCCGCATGGCTTCGGTACTGACGGGGCTTGGCCAGC
>DIYF01000039.1 GCA_002427745.1 Roseivirga sp. UBA6061
TAAAACTAATTATATAACAATGGTGCCAAAGTCAATCGCTTACACGAGACCCAAAAGATCTTCAATGGGAAACGAAAGCGTTCGGTCCAGCTTTGCTGGTTTACATAATATCATTATATAAAAATGCGGTTGACCGCTCAGCAGTACTAAACAGCAACCACACCAGAAACAGCCCTACAGCCGTAAATGCTGGATCATTGTTATATAATTCGACTTATGTAAAGTAGAGTTTTAAGTGTCTGACTGATAGTATGTTATAAGTGGCAAATAATTAGTTTGTAGGTGAAATAAATTAGAGGATACGAGGTTTGACTGTGATTGACGATCTCCTCTATCAATGCTAAAGAGGTAATCTCCTTTGAGCCATACTCCCATCACTTCGACAAGCTCGCACTGGCATTTGTCATGTGCCTGCAACAATAAGAAAAGTCTAGTTCTAACACTCCATCCAAACACCCTAAACCAGCAAACTTGCTAAAAACTGAAAACTCACCAACCTGGAAAGCAAATGCCAGTTAAAGTAAGTGCTTACATACATATCGAACATGAGATCAATTTTTAGCATACTCCATCTGGCTATTTTTTGTACTACCGCTTTGGGTCAGGAAAGCCCTCTCAATCAACTGAAAAAGCTTGATTTCCTGATAGGGAACTGGACCATCGAGAACTACAAGCGCAATGCCGATGGCAGCTGGGAATCTATAGGTAGTTCTGCTTCTGCCATCAGTTGGGATAATGGTGGCCGCTTTATCCGTGAAATGGCCCAACACCTTACTCAGTTTGGTGAGATTAATATGCTCACTTATATCGCGTTTGACAGCAGGCTCAATGGCTTTAAACTCACGGCTATGGATAAAGAATATGGCCTGATGGACATATATCATGGCGAGTACTCAGGCAAAGAGCTCGTCTTTACCAACCTGGAATCTGACATCCCCATTAAAATGCAGGATGGTAAGGAATTGTCATTCAGGCTCACCTACACCTTCCAAAACGGCCAGAAGTTTTCTCAACTGGTAGAAGGCACTTATGATAAAGGCGGAAACTGGTTTGTCTTTGCCCGCAGTGACTATACCAGGTCCGGGTAAGAAGTTGGTTTTTACTACGGCCTGGCAGACAGGCAGCAGATCTTGATATCATGCACGCTGATTGTGCTGTTTGTTAGAATTCAATCTCAGTTTATGATTTGGCAGTAATAAGCCCTGCAGAATATCTGAAAGCTCCTTTCGAAGGATAGTTTTGATGGCTCAAAACAAAAATCAGATATGGAAAAGAGACAATTACTGATCGCTCTGCTTTGTTGGGTACAAGTCGGTGTTTTCGCACAGTCGCAGGAGGTATCCCCGGAATTAATGCCTTTCGAATTTACCCTTGGCAAATGGGAGTTTAGCTGGCACCTCCTGGATGCTCAAACGAGAAAATATGTGGATGATGGAAAAGCTTATTCAACGGTGACCCTGATTCATAACGGCATGACCTATGCGGACGAGTTTTACAAAAAGAATGCAGATGGCACCGAAACAAGAGGAACTACATTCAGGAGCTATGATTCTGTGAGTAAAAAGCTGAAACTGGTATGGATGACAGCCGGCAATTTATCAATCGTCAGTGCCACGGGAAATCAGGTGGGCGAGAAGATTGTTTTGACCTTTGATAAAGAGATAAACGATCAATACGGCAATTATGTGGTAAGAATTACCTTTTACGACATCCAGAAAGACCGCTATAAATGGAAGCAGGATTTTATGTACAAGGATGGAACAATCGTTGAAAAAACTGCTTTTTATGAGGCCCGAAGGATAGAGTAAGCAAGGGTGCTATAACCCGGGAAATACCCGGGTTCCTATGGATCATTGGCTGGAAAGGGTCAACGCTGAGGCTATGGTCATTTGAGTTCTGCTCAAAAAGGCAACTTCCCTAAATCTACATTACCACCGCTCAGGATAACACCTACCTTCTGGCCTGCAAAAACCTCTTTGTTTTTGAGCAGGGCCGCCATAGGTACAGCACAGGAGGGTTCGATAATGATTTTCATACGTTCCCAGATCAGTCGCATAGCCGCTATGATCTCCTCATCGTTCACCACAAAGACATCTTCTACCAGCTCCCTGATAATGGCGAAATTCTTATCGCCCATGGAGGCCAGGAGTCCATCGGCAATAGTGCTGGGGTTGGGAACGGTTACCATTTCACCGGCTTTCATTGAGAGGTAGGTGTCTTTTGCACCATCGGGCTCTCCGGCAAATACCTTGGTTTCGGGGGAGTAATAATGTGCTGCCAGGGCCGTACCTGCCAACAGGCCGCCACCTCCTACGGGGGTAATCATGGCGTCCAGATGATCGGTATCTTCCAGTAGTTCAATAGCAGCTGTGCCCTGTCCGGCAATCACATTATTGTCATTATAGGGAGATACCAGAAAGGCTCCCGTTTCCTGCTGTATGCGGTGAGCGTTTTCCTGCCGGGCTTCAATCGTGGGCTTGCATAAGGTGATTTGAGCACCATAGCCCTTTACTGCTTTCTTTTTTACCTCAGGAGCCGTTTCAGGCATTACGATATAGGCGGGAATACCACACATCTTAGCTGCCAGAGAAACCGCCTGGGCATGGTTGCCAGAGCTATGGGTAACCACTCCTTTTTGACGCTCATCTTCAGGAAGGCACATCACGGCATTCAGGCCACCCCGGGCTTTAAAAGCCCCGATTTTCTGGAAATTCTCACATTTGAAATAGAGCTCACAGCCCGCTATGGCATTGATGCTCTCCGAAGTCAGAATGGGAGTTCTGTGAATATGAGGCTTGATGCGCTCATGTGCTTGCTCTAAATCTGATGCTTTGATCTGGAAATCCATCGGCTGGTCATTTGGTTTCCGAATCTATTCATGTTTCCGGGTATTTCAAATGGATTGTTGACGGTGTTGAGATAGAAAATGAGGAAGGGTAGAATCGACAGCTCGAAGAGGATTTGACTCGTTAATGTGATGTGTCGAACCCAATTTCTCAGTTTCACTTATTCCCTCAATACTCCTTTATAGGATCGAACTTGGTCAGGTAGTCATTTCATTGAAGCCGTGTGAGTTCGGGATAGATTTGTCGAAAAAAGAGCACCAAGTGTTCAACCTGTCATTCCGGAATTTTTCTTCACACATTACTCTTGTAGAAGAAAAATATCCGGAATCTAAAGTCTATAATCACGAGATACCGGATAAAATTAGCCTTGAGATTAAAGTAAAGGCTAATTTTTCCGGCATGACATTCTTTTTACTCCGAACCCAAATTAAAATACTGCATAGGAGTATTATTGCTGTCTCCTGAGTTTCACCTCTTTCACTTTGGACCAGGAGGGATTTTGAGGGTCTGATGCCTCCTTTACCGTGACTGATACCTCCCCCTCTTTGCTCAGATCCCACTCATATTTTCTGAGTATTTCCTGTTCGTTTCGCTCATCAAACTCGGTGAGTGTGTAGATACCATTTTCTGAAAGTCCACCGTAGTATCTGCGTAGCAGGTCATTTTTGCCACTACCCAGTCTGCCGTCCTCCAGCTTTTGAGCATAAGAATTAAAGGACTTTATACTGAATTCTTTGGTGCTTTCTTCTCCATAAGTTTCCGTCATAAAATTGAGCACCGCACAGCCATTGAGCACCTCAAAGCCATTGAGTCGGGCCTGGCCGGTTTTCCAGCTATTGCCGTCTCTTTTTTTAACTTCCCCTTCCCAGTCACCCGTAAATGATCGGAATACATCGAAGCCCGGTAAGTTGCATCGGCCTCCCTGATCATAGGTGTGGCCTTTGGTACCTTCTGGCCAGTCGGGTGTCTGTCTGGTGCGGGTAAATTCCATGATCCAGCCATGGGTCCAGGTTTTACCACCGTCTTTGGTAAAGGCATCGTCCCAGCGGAGGTAGTATGGCGAGATATCGCTAAAGCTGTAGCGGGTCAGGGTGTCTCCCTGGCCGGCAAAAAACTCACCACGACCGTGCCGGAACTCACCCGAAAGTGAGGACAGACCGGAGCTGTTTCTGCCCGGCCAGTTGAGCCAGAGCACCCACTTTTCTCTGGTGAAGTCGTAGTATCGCAGGCTGAATCCTTTGATCCCCTGTGGACGCTGATCGTTCCAGAGTTCCAGTATGGCCCGTCCGTCATTGACGCTATAGATTTTGGCTTTGGATTTGATCTGGTCCTTCCACTGCTTGTCAGGCTGCTGAATGCGGAGGTTCACATCCCACTCGCCAATCCAGAAGTCGAATTCACGGTCTTTGGGCAGTGTTAGTTGATTGGGAAACTGGGCCTGAAGGAGGCTGGAGCTTAATAGTAAAATAAGCAGGGAGAGGATGCTGACTCTTTTCATGATGCGGTTTCGGTTTAACCGGGTTTAAATGAATTTACGTGTAAAGCCAGGCTTTGCTATCACATACTTATGTGGTTTTGCAGTGAAAACGGGCAATTATGTAAGGCAGACTTGTGCCGGGAGAAGTATGGAGTCGTTATCGCAGCAATTAATCAGCCGCTTACTATGAAACGACTTTTTTATGCTCCCTTCATCTTGTTATTGTTTTCTACCCTGGCCTGTGGCTCAGATGACGGTGATGGAGGAGGTAAACAACCCCTTACCATTGGTATTTCATTTGTAACGGCACTGGATGTAGAGAATCAGGGAAATGCCTCGGATATAGCCGTTACTTTCAGCCCGTCTGAGAATGAAGCGTCCGTGACAGAGTACAGGGTCATTCTGGTAAAAAATACAGCCGTAGCCAATTTTGATTTAATGGCTGCCAATGCGCTGGTCAGCACACGCTACCACCCCATAGCCAAAACCGGGTCTGCTATCAATACAGGTTTGTCTGCTTCATTGCAGGATAGCGATGGCGATGCCATAGTGGAGGGCACTGCCTACCGGGTTTTGGTGCTGACCGTGGCAGATGGCACTACCGTTACGGAGAATCACCTCTTTCTGTCAGGAACGAGCCTCACCCTGGCCAAAACGGATATTCTGGAAACTATCACGGAGCTGCCCATTGGCACGGGAGGCGTGGTGGTAGACGCTGCAGGTAATGTTTACTGTGCAGATTTTGGCCGGTCGCTTTCAGGGCCTCCGGGCAACAGCCTGTACAAGATCACACCCGAAGGACAGGTATCGGTTTTTGCTACAGGTTTTGTCGGGGCTTCCGGTAATACCATAGGCGCAGATGGCAATATTTACCAGTCGAATATCCAGGGAGGGACGGTAAGTCAGGTGACTCCGGAAGGTCAGGTGAGCCTGTATGCTTCGGGTATGAGCGGTCCGGTCGGGGTGATTTTTGACCCGGAAGGTAATCTCTATGTGGCCAACTGCAGTGACAATACCGTGAAGAAAGTGACGCCTGAAGGGAATGTCAGTATTTTCGCTTCCGGTACGATCTTCAGCTGCCCCAATGGTATTGCCATTGATGAGGATGGCAACCTGTATGTGGCCAATTTCAGCAATGCCAGTGTGGTGAAGATTACACCCGAGGGGCAAAGCTCTATATTTGCCAGTCTGCCGGGTAATAACAACGGGCACATTACCTTTTTCAGAAACAAGCTCTATGTAGTGGCCCGGGCGGCTAATCAGATTTACGAGCTGGATTTGCAAGGGAACTCCACACTGATTGCGGGTTCTGGTCTTCGCGGACATATGGATGGCCCTGCTTTATTGGGAACGCTGTCTCTGCCTAATGATTTGGGCTTTAGCCCTGATGGAAAGTATCTCTATGTTAATGACACCAAGCCCGTGCTGGGCACGCCTGCTTCCAGCGATATTCAGCCTACCTTTTTGAAAAGGGTTCGGCTCGAACGTGAGTAAGAACTACGGTATCAGTCGCTCGCATTCTACGAGTGGCTTTTTCGATGCTATGTAGTCCTCAGGGTCCTGCTGGGCAGAGACCACTGAGGGGGAAGAAAATGTGTGAATAGAAGGTAAGCTAGATAATGCGTGTGCGCAGGGCTTTGGCCACTGCTTCAGACTTGGAATTGACTTCCAGCTTTTTGTAAATGCTTTTGATATGACTGCGGACGGTGTCCTGGCTGATAAAGAGTGTATCGCCAATACTGCGATAGCTCTTGCCTTCACAGAGCTGTTCCAGTACATCTCGCTCTCTTTCGGTCAGTGTATTATCCCGGTTTTGCCGAAAAGAATGTACCACCATGCGGGCTACCTGTGAGCTCATAGGGGCTCCGCCACGCAGTGCTTCCTGAATGGCATCCACAATCTTGGAAGGGGGTGTATTCTTCATCAGATAGCCGGAAGCCCCGGCACATAATGAGTCAAATACCAGCTTGTCGTTTTGATGTACTGTAAGCATCAGCACCTCCACGTGTCGATACCGTGCCTTGAGTTCTCTCACAGCCTCGATCCCATTCATTTTGGGGAGCTGTATGTCCATTAATACCACATCGGGCGCTATTTTGCCCACAGCTTTGAGAAAAAGCTCTGCCGATTCAAAGCTATGCTCACAGATGAGGTCATCAGCCCCGTTAATAATCAGCGTAAGATTTGTCCTGATTTCCGGATCATCCTCCACTATCGCCACTTTTATCCTCGTGTCCAGATTAATCATATGTCTCGTGTTTTTTAGTCAGTGTACCTATAAAGGTCACAATCGTTCCCTTGCCGGGCTGGCTCTCAATGGTGACAGAGGCTCCCAGGTGGTCAGCTCTGCGCTTCATATTGGCCTGTCCATACCCATTGTCAATCTCCAGGGGGTCAAAACCCTGCCCGTCATCCGTCAGTGACAGGTTGAGTACATCACTGGAGAGAGTTGCTTTCAGTGTCACATTCTTGGCCATAGAGTATTTCAGTGCATTGTGCATGGCCTCTTTGAAGATCATGACCAGGTGACGCTTCCAGTCCATATCCAGGGGGTAATCCCTGAAAGCTTCTTTGATAGAGGCCCCATGAAAATTGACTCCTGAGTTATCAAACAGCTCATCGCCAAAGTCTTTCAGTAAGATGATCAGGTCAAAAGCGGTGTCTTTGGCCGGGTCCAGGGCCCAAAGGAAGTCGCGCATGGAATTGTTAAGTACATGCGAATTGTCTTTGATTTTGCTGACATAACTTGATATCTCAGGCGATGTACCATTGAGCTTTTGCTCCAATACCTCTGAAAACAGGGCGATGCGGGTCAGCTTGTTGCCCATCTCATCATGAAAATCGGCAGCGGCACTCTGCCTGATATTTTCGCGTACCCTGGCCTTTGACCGCTTCAGGTTCAACCGGAAACGGTAGATACCGTAGGCAAAAGCTGCTACTGACAGTACCATGAGCCATTGAAACCACGCCTGTTGCCAGTAAGGCTGAGTAATGGTGAAAGACAGGCTGCTATATGCTTCGTCCCAGTTACCTCCGTCAGTGCCGGCTCTGACTTTGAAAGTATAGTCTCCGGGTTTCAGGTTGGCATATTGTACCTGGCGGCTTTTCCCTGAATACCACTGCTTGTCCAGGCCCTCCAGACGATACTGATAGAGTGTTTTTTCGGGAGTATGATAATCGATGGTGATGAAGTCAATTGAAACAAAGTTCTGTCTGGAGCTCAGAGTGTGATGAACTGTAGTATCGGGAAGCACAAGTGAGGTGTTGTCGTTTTGCACACTCAATCCTTCTATGGTCACTTTTTGGTGCGTGTCCTCAGGTTCAATGGCTTGCGGGGCGAGGAAGACAAGCCCCTCGGCTGTTCCGAAAAAGAGCTCACCGGAATGAGTCTGAGCGGAGGTTCTCAATACAAAGGATGTAGCATGTAGTCCGTCATGTGCTGTGAACTTACGGAAGCTCTTCGTCTGCGGATCATAGCGGTGAATGCCATTGATGGCACTCATCCAGATGCTGCCATCCTGAGCGGGTTCGAGTGCCTGAATATTGGGAACAGGGAGCTCTCCCTGGGGATTGTGATTAATAAACTGCTTTTCAGCACGGTCAAATTCCAGGAGGCCACTGCTAAAACCAGCTATCCACAGGCGTCCCGCTTTGTCTTCCTGAATATGATTGACGGTATGAGATTTAAAAACACCCGTCCGGGCTCCGGCATATCTGAAGTTTTCTACAGCAAAGGTATTGGCGTTCCTGTCATATCGGATTCTGAAGAGCCCGTCTCGTACAGTACCCACCCAAAGGATTCCATTTATATCTCTGTAGATGGCCCTTACATTGGGAGTACCCAGTATTGCCGGTATATTCTCAAGGTCTTTGAAGTGAATCTCTTTGCCGGTTTGCAAATCCCGCATAGCCAGTCCATACTGACCAATGGCCCAGACAGTGTCCTCAGCAATCAGCAAATCGAAAGTGCGCTCTTCAGTAAACCAGGGCTGTCGTTTAGACTTTTTGGTCTCCGGATCAAGCTTAAAAAGTCCCTTTCCGTTAGCCACCAGCAGTTCCCCGGAGCTCAGTGCTTTCATATTGGATACTCCCTCTTGCATCAGTTCTCTGATGGAAGAAGAATGGAGGCGTTGGCTTTGACCCGTACTGCTTTGATATCTGTGCATGGCTCCTCCCGATATCACCATCAGGTCATCACCCATGCTTGCGATAGCGCTGACATAGTTGGCGTTCTGGAAGTCTTCATTGATCGGGTTCAGTAGCTTTTTGCCGATATACCGTGGACTGAGATCAACTTTATAGAGACCTGATTCCGGAGTGCCCAGCCAAAGTTCTTTTGAGTCAGGGCCAAACCAAAATGACTGGAATTCTTCTTTGGGAGCAGGAATGGCCTGGGTTGTCTGGGCATCCAGATCATGAATAAAGAGTTGCCCCTCCATGTCCTCGATCAGTATGCGGCTCATGTCGGCCGATGCATACCCATATCGCAGCCCGTTGACGTGAGCTGTACGGTCTTTGAGTTTGGTCCATTTTCCATCCAGCCACTCGTAGATATAATCATCGTACTGGGAGATGTAGATTGTGCCTCTTCCGGTAGTAAAAAGACTGGTAATAAACCGGCCATGGGGCCTTTCGATTTTAACCGGAACACGGTTCTGCACATTGTATACGTAGTGGTAGGAAGACATCCACAGATTGTCTTCGCTGTCTTCCAGAAAGCGAAACACATCTTCGAGTTTTTTGCCCTGGTCATCGAGCACTTCTTTGAAGCTGTCGCTTTGAGGGTCGAATCGAAAAAGACCCTTGCTAGTGCCTATCCATATATTCTGCCTGGCATCTTCATGGAGCTTATAAACCTGAAGCTCGTCATGGCCTTCAACACTTATGGGCTGGAAAAGACCGGTACTTGCATCCACGCGGTTAATTCGTGCATTGCTGCCGACCCAGACCTGGTTTTGGGAGTCTACCAGGATGTCCGTTACGAAGTTATTGGGGTTACTGCCATTTTCGGGATCATGGGTAAAGTATTCGAAGCGATCTTCTTTGCGGATGTACTTGCTTATGCCTCCGATAGAAAGCGTGGCCCAGATGTTTGATTCGGGATCTTCGTACAGGAGGCCAAGACTGTTGGCCCGGATACTATTCGTGTCTTCAGGGTCGTATCGGAAGATTTCGAAGTCAAGGCCATTGTATCGGTTGAGGCCATGACCGGTAGCCACCCAGAGGTATCCAAACCGGTCGCGGTGTACATCGGCAATGCTTCCGTCAGAAAGCCCTTCTGCACTCCCGTATACGGTCAGTTGCTGTTCTTGCCCATAGCTCAGGGCAACGATTAATAAGCCAACGACCATCCTTCCAGCAGTGAGAAGATACTTCTTCATACCGCTGAGAGAACGCGTTTTTTAAATTCCGATACAGCCGTTTATCAAGTTATCTGTAAAGAAAGGTTAGGACTTACCGGTCGTCTGGAGGGGTAACTGAATCAACGAATTAACTAGTTAACCAATCATCCAATATACCAATCACCAAACCTAGTGGGCGATGAGCCAGTTTTCTCCTATTCCGACTTCCACTTCCATGGGTACTTCCAGTTTAATGGCGTTTTTCATCAATTGCGGAATACGCTCCTGCATAAGTTCCAGCTCGGATTTGTGCACGTCAAAAACCAATTCATCGTGTACCTGCATGATCATTTTGGATTTCAGGTTTTCTTCTTTCATCCATTTGTCCACATTGATCATGGCGACTTTTACTACATCGGCAGCGCTTCCCTGGATAGGCGCATTAATGGCATTGCGCTCTGCATGTCCGCGGCCTACCATATTCTTGGAATGAATGTCACGGAGGTACCTGCGTCTTCCCAGAATAGTCTCTACATAGGTGAATTCACGGGCTTTGTTGACCTGCTCATCCATGTAGCGTTTTACTCCCGGAAATTCGTTGAAATAGGCCGTGATGATTTCCTGGGCCTCTGTTCTGGAGATGCCGATGTTTTGGGCCAGACCGAAAGCTGAGATACCATAAATCAGTCCGAAATTGACTTCTTTGGCCTTTCTTCGCATGTCACGATCCACTTCTTCCAGTGGCACATTGAAAACCTTGGAGGCTGTGGTGGCGTGGATGTCGCGACCGTTTTTAAAGGCCTCAATCATGCTTTCGTCATTGGCAAAGGCCGCTACAATGCGGAGCTCAATCTGAGAATAATCCGCTGCCATGAGAATGTGGTTTTCATCTCTGGGAATGAAGGCTTTTCTGATTTCCCGGCCTTTGGCTGTCCTGATAGGAATGTTCTGCAAATTGGGGTTATTGGAGCTCAGTCGGCCGGTGGCGGCCACAGCCTGTCGATAATCTGTATGCACCAGGCCATCTACTTCGCTGATCATGGTGGGTAGGGCATCTACATAAGTAGACTTGAGCTTTTGATACTCTCTGAACTCCAGAATCCTGCGGGCAATGGTATGTTCGTTGGCAAGTTTCGACAGGATGTCCTC
>DIYF01000058.1:0-5736 GCA_002427745.1 Roseivirga sp. UBA6061
TTATTGTTTCCTGCTGCATCCTGAGCCACTGCACTGTTCACATCTACTGTTACCGCCCCATCCGCTACAGGTGTAATGGTTGCTGTATAAACACTGGTACTGGTGGCATTAAAAGCACTGGCCGCTCCGTTGCCTACAGCAATATCTCCTACCGCAAAACCGGTTACCGCTTCTGAGAAAGT
This sequence comes from Roseivirga sp. UBA6061, assembly GCA_002427745.1. Classification (GTDB taxonomy): domain Bacteria; phylum Bacteroidota; class Bacteroidia; order Cytophagales; family Cyclobacteriaceae; genus Roseivirga. The sequence goes on from DIYF01000058.1 coordinate 183, forward strand.
AAAGGTGGCCGTGAAAGCTCCACTCGTTGGATCAGCACTGCTGGTAATGGTCACTGTCGGAGCAGTTTCGTCATTCGTTACACTCAGCTGAGTAGCTGCCGTATTATTGTTACCAGCCGCATCCTGCGCAACCGCGCTGTTTACATCCACCGTTACCGCCCCATCAGAGGTAGGCGTGATCGTGGCTGTGTAAACACTGGTACTGGTAGCATTAAAGGCACTGGCGGCTCCGTTGCCCACAGCAATATCACCTATGGCAAAACCTGTCACAGCCTCTGAAAAGGTAAAAGTGGCCGTAAAAGCTCCACTGGTCGGGTCAGCACTACTGGTGACCGTTACGGTTGGGGCTGTTTCATCATTAGTAACAGAAAGTTGAGTGGCCGCAGTATTATTGTTACCCGCTGCATCCTGGGCCACAGCGCTATTCACATCCACCGTCACAGCCCCATCTGCGACAGGCGTAATGGTTGCTGTATAAACACTGGTGCTGGTGGCATTGAAGGCACTTGCGGCTCCGTTGCCTACAGCGATATCTCCCACGGCAAACCCTGTTACCGCTTCTGAGAAAGTAAAAGTGGCCGTAAAAGCTCCACTGGTCGGATCAGCACTACTGGTAATTGCAACAGTCGGGACCACACCATCAACAAGAACAGCTGATGGGTCTCCTACCCCATTCAGAGCCGTATTCAGATCGTTACCTGCTGCATCCTTGAGGGTACCGCCATTGGCAGCCAATGTACCGACAGAAACACCATCAGCATCTGCGTCTCCCGCCTGCACGGTGTAGCGGAATACCAAAGCCTGCGAACCTGAACCACTCAGAAAGGTAGCCTGACGTAGCGTTGAGCCAATAGTCACACCTAACTGAGGCGTACCTCCGGCATCATTTACTGTTACATTTTCACTGGTATTGATGGTGAAATCCAGGTTCTCACCAATGATATAGGTATCGTTGGCAGGTACACTAACGGTGCTGACCGTAGGATCTGCCGCATCAACCAAAATAGCTGTAGTAGAACCTAAAGCCGGTAAAGCGACATTAAGGTCGTTCTCGGCTGCATCCTGCATAGTGCCACCATTGGCACTTAAGGTACCCACTGCAATACCATTTGTATCTTCTTCTCCCGCCTGAACCGTATAACGGAAAACCAGTGCCTGTGAACCTGAACCACTCTGGTAAGTGGCCTGACGTAAGGTTGAGCCAATAGTCACACCCAGTTGAGGCGTGCCCCCTGTAGTGCTTACCGTGATGACTTCATTCGTGTTGATCGTAAAGTCGAGGTTTTCACCTTCTATATAGGTATCGTCAGCGGGTAGTGTTACTGAAGATATAGTGGGAGCCGTACCATCCAGAGACATATCATTGGGAGCCAGGGTACCTTTGGAAATGCGCGTATCATTGTCCTCCAGGTAGACAACGGTTTTTGTAGTGGTATTCTCCTGCCAAATGAAATTAGCCGTACCGGTCTGATCAGGAAGGGTGAAGCTGATTTCAGCCACATCGATGAAGGTCGTACCCGTAGTCACGGCCGTACCGGCATTATCAGTACTAAGTTCAATATTAAGAGATACGGTATTCGACACCGGGCTGGTGAGGGTCATCGTTTCATAGTTACCCCCACTGAAATTGTGAATGGTACCCAGTACCGGGGTATTAACTTCTGCACCATCGTAGGTAAACACCAGGTTAGAACTACCCAGGTCACCTGTCGAAGAGAAGGCCATTTGTACTTTTACTGTGAGAGTCGTTCCCGTGTTGGAAACTCTTACCAATCTCAGGTCATAGGTCTGACCCCATAGAGAATTGGACATTAGGAGGAATAAAAAGCTGAAAAATAATCCCTTAAAGAGTCCCTTAAGAGAAAGCTGTCTATTGCGATAGTTGTCGGTCCGCATATTAAGAATGGTGTTTTTGGCTAACTGCAAAATGTCTAACCTCATGGCCCTAAAAAATTTTCGTAGGGTGACAAAAGGGGGACACATTAATGTCTTTTATGAGCGGGAAAGGCCACTTTTTGGAATTCAGGTCCCCGGAACCTGACTGGTTTTCGCTACATTTTTCCGCTGAAATTCGTTCCGGTCCACAGCATTGATCACCCCGTCCAGATTGAAGTCTCCATTGGTGTTGTTATAGCTGAAAGCGATGCCGTTTTGAGCATGCCATGCAGTAAGGTCTGCAGCATCCACATCACCGTCTCCATCGGCATCTCCTGCCAGCATACCAAACTTACCGCCTGTAAGTGAAGCCAAACCGGCCGTTCCCAGATAAGTATTGGCTGAGGCAGTGGTGAAATCAATGGTATAAAGACTACTACTTTCTGAAATGGCATTAGCAGACATAATGGGTAAGTGATTGCGGTGATAAATCACTACGAAGAACTCAGAACCTGTATTTCCGGTGAGCGATACCGTCAGGTTACTCGCACCATCTGTCGCCTTAATAGTACCGTCACTCATCAGAAAACCTGCAACAGAACCTACTTTGGTACTACTCAGCGCTGCGGCTGCGGAGCCTGCCTCTCTCAGCTCTACCAGGACCCAGTCCACGGCATTGATCGGGATACCCGGAGCCGTGCCTCCCAAATGTCCATTTATGCTATAAGGCTGGGTAGCGGGAATACTGGCATTGAGTGTAGTATTGAGGTCGGTGCCATTATAAGTTCCTTCCAAAAAAACTGAAGCTGCTACTGTTGCCGTAGTAGGTGCATTCGCCACTGCACCTACGATAATGACCATGTTATCGATAAGAGGATTGGGAGGCAGGCCACTGCCCACAGCGACACCTTCTATGGTAAGGGTTTTAATACCATTAAAGTCTGAAGCTGAAAAGGAACCCGATACCACTGTGGTATTAGGACTATTGACATTGAGACTGTTCAGCACCGTCTGCGTACTGGTAATGTTAGCAACCACCGTAGCACTGGCATCGGGAACAATGGTAACGGTTTCGGTAATTCCGGGATCAATACGATTGCCTCCGACATTCATGGATACCAGGGTGAACTCATCTCCGGCACCACCAAAGGTGCCATCATTGTTGAGGTCAAATGATAAGGTGCCTCCGACAATGAAATTCAGAGCCTCACCTGAAACACCAGATTTCGTATGGGTGGCATTGATACCAAAACCACCTATCGGAACCGGGTTTACTCTTATCTTAAAGCTGTGTACCCCGTCTGTGAGATTATAGTTTACGGGTTCAAATTCGAAAGCACTCAGGCCATCAAACCCTATATTCAGCTGAGTGCCACTTGCCACCTGGCCCATACATAACGGGGTAATACCCAGCATGAGCCATAGAGCTGTACAGTATCTGAATTTGAGAGATTGCCTGAGAAAATCATGCGCAAAAGCGCTACAAAAAGTGTCTGACATTTTAGTGAATTGGTTACACCGAAATGTCAAAAATTAATATGTGGGTTAGAAAATTATGGAGCGCCCTAAGAGCAGACAAACTATGGAAATAGAGCAGACAAGCTATAGAGAAAGCAGATAATTCTCTAATTCTGAGGTCTCAGTAAAACCCAATTTTTGCCTTAGCCTGTATTTGGCGCGGACTACACTGTTTCGTGAAATATTAAGAATGGCCCCTACTTCCTTATTAGACAAGCTAAGCTTAATCAACGCAGCCAGGCGCTGTTCACCGAGAGTGAGATTAACTTCTTTTTCACTTCGGATTGTCTCGAAAAAGGTGGGATAAACAGCCTCAAAATAGAGTTTGAAAGTCTTCCAGTCTTTATCATCAACGATTGCCGAACTGAGCCTGTCCAGCAGTTCATATGACTCAACAGTTTTTTCTTCCGTATCTGCAGTTTGCATTTCCAGCTGGTGCTGCTTCTCTTCCAATGATTCATTCTTCATCAACAGCTCCTGGGTGTACGCCATGAGTCGTTCCCTCTCAAGCTCAAAGGCCTGTTTAGATATCTGCACATCTTTTTCAGTCAGCGTCAGTTTCATTTTCAGCCGGTTCCTGATCCGAACAGAAACGTAGACGATGATTAACAAAAGGAGGCCTGCTCCTATCAACATCTGATTTCTTTGTCTGAGCTGCAGGTTTTTAATCTCATTTTCTTTGAGCTGCAGTTGATTTTTCTGCTCCAAACGCTCCACTTCATACTGAGCGGTGAGCCGGGCAATCTCGGTATTATCTGTACTTATTCTGATTGAGTCTTCCAGTTCCTTAAATGACTTAAAACTATTCAGGGCTTTCTCGTAGTCCTTCAGCTCTACATAGAGTTCATAACGAATTTGATACAGGTCTTTTTGTAGCTCTATATAACCTGTTCCTTTTCCATCTGCCACAGCTTGTTCTGCATAGGTCAGGGCCTTCCGCGTGTTTCCAGCCTCTTTTAATAACCTGGCCAGGTTACCTAAAACCCGGGCTTCCCCGGATGCATCTCCTACTTCACGAAAGAGCCTGAGCGCCTCATCATAACTGGCCTGGGCCTCTTTGATTTCTTTGAGCAGGCCCTGTGCAAAACCCAGGTTGCTGAGAGATGCGGCCATGTTTACTCTATCTTCAAGCTGACGAAATGTGGCTACAGATTTTTGATGATACTCCCTGGAAAGCCTTATGTTCTGTCTTTTATACTCCAAAAAGCCAAGATTCCCATATAGCTGAGCCTCTCGAAACTTAGTGCCATGCTCCCTAGATACTGCTACCGCCTCCAGGAGGTATTGGCTTGCCTCATCAAAAAGAGATAAATGGGTTTTCAGAATTCCCAGGTTCATTAAGTTAGTGAGAAGGACATCATACTCTCCGATTTCTCTGGCAAACCGGGCTCCTTCAAAATGATACTCTGCTGCTTCTGTATATTTGCCCTGTCTGATATTAATGGTCCCCATTGTGAGGTTGAGCCAGGCAATACCTTCTTTGAAATCTATTTCTCTGGCTAAGTCCAGAGCCTTTAAGACAACGTCTTCCCCCATGGCCAGCTGTGCATCTTCTACATACAAAGTGCCGCTCGTCAGCATGGCCCTCACCAAGCCTTCTTTATCATCTCCTCCTTCAAAAGCTGCCAGGGATTTTTCGATGTAAATACGCGCGCTATCTGGTTGTGTATACATCATGCGTTGAGCAATCACCCTCAGCAGATCGGCTCTTTGCATGCCCTCTGCCGTTTTGAGCTCATTTTGAAGACTATCAATTTTCAGCTGAGCATATAGATTCGGGAACTCAGCAGTCCCTAAAAAAATCAACAGGCAAAGCCTGAACACATACCTACATACCATACGGCATGCAATATAGAAATTTGTTAAATGCTGATAAACAGCGCCTTCCAGTCATCTTCTGGCATCGCCCCTATCTTTTTTCTCAGTCGGTGTTTAGCCTTCTTTACACTATCGGGGGTGATATTCAGAAGAACAGCTATTTCTTTAGTGGAAAGGTTTGATTTCAGATAGGTACAAAGCCTCAGGTCATAAACTGTCAGCGCAGGGTGCCTGTCTTTCAACTGGCTTTGAAAATTGCTGTTAACCGACTCAAGCTCGAGTAACAGGTGATTCATCAAACGCCTTTCCAGTACAGTCATTTATTGGTTATTGGTTATTGGTT
>DIYF01000058.1:5810-11362 GCA_002427745.1 Roseivirga sp. UBA6061
TTATTGGTTATTGGTTAGGGTGAAACGAGGGTCTACTTCTCCGGTTCTGCATTTTTTATAAGGTCTCTCAAGTCTAAAATCTGTCATCTTCAGTCTGTTCTCCAGTCTCTTTTATCTATCGTCTAAAGCCTAATATCTAAGTTGTCGGTACCTGGCTCGTCTTGTTGTTATTCTTGCGCTGAAATTCATTCCTGTCAACAGCATTGATCACTCCGTCCAGATTGAAGTCTCCATTGGTGGTATTGTAGACAAAGGCTACTCCATTCTGGCTGCGCCAGGTAGTTAAATCTGTACCATCTACATCGCCATCACCGTCTGCATCCCCGGCAGGCATAGCAAATTTTCCTGTTGACAGCGTGGTCAGGGCCGTGGTGTTCTGATAGGTGTTGGCCGAAATGCTGGTAAAATCTATACTATAAGTACCTCCGCTTTCCGAAATAGCATTGGCTGACATGATGGGCAGATGGTTTCTGTGATAGATCACGACAAAGAAACCGGAACCTGTATTCCCACTGAGGGATACCGACAGATCACTCGTTCCATCAGTTGCCTTGATACTACCATCCTTCATCAGAAAACCGGCTGCCGAACCCACCCTGGTAGACTTCAGTGCTGCAGCTGCGGAAGCCGCCTCTCTTAGCTCCACAAGTACCCAGTCGACTGCATTGGCCGGGATACCCGAAGCTGTACCTCCGGAATGTCCGTTGACGCTATAGGGCTGGGTGGTAGGAATGCTGGCATTGAGCGTGGTATTGAGATCGGTACCATTATAGGCCCCTTCCAGAAAAACCGAAGCTGCCACGGTTACAGTAGTGGGAGCATTGTTCGCAGCAGAAATTCTTACATTATCTATAATGGCCTCTTCGGAACCATCTGTTGTGGCAATATGGACCCTGATGGACATATTAGAGGCACCGGAGGGAATAGGAAATGTGAAAGTATGATCTGAAAGTGTTTGCGATAGTTTCGTACCGATTTCATCGCTACTGATACCATCCAGATCTGTATCTTCCAGCCACTCTCCTGAATCATCACCCGGGTCACTGTCATCACCATAGAAGGCTCCTGCAATGGAGTAGGTACCATCATCTACATTAGCGACAGCTGTAGGGATAGCACCCACACTATTGGCCCCCGTGGCGATATCCGCATCAAAAGCATACTCAATTTTGATGAAATCATCTGTTTCATATCGCAGTGGCTCAGCACTATTGGCCCCTAGCAGCAATTGCACTCTGGCCGTACCGTCACGGTAACTCGTTACATCGACCGTTTTAAAAACCACATATACATGGCCTCCGTCAGCTCCCACAGATAAGGGGTTTTTTGGAAATTCATCCAGGTCCTCTCCCCCCAGAACGAAGTTTCCATCTGAGCCGGAATAGTCGGCAAAGAAACTCGAACTACTCAGCCCCTGGGGGTTCGCCACCAGGTCAAACCTGGTGAAATAGTCGAAGCCATCCAGAAAGTCATTGAACCTGTAGCGGGAGCCCTGACCATCTGTTTCAAAGGATTCTGTTAGTAATGACACAAAGCTGCCATCGGCCGGTAGCGCCACAACAGGCCCCTGAATAGCGCTTTCCACGGCATTCCCGGGCTGCTTGCCATCCATTGGCGTCACCTCAAAGCTCAGAAACTTAGTGGCATCGCCATCCTGAGGTACATAAAACTGATTAATGGCTCCGCTGATAGCGGCCTTATTGGTACCGCTCACATCGTCTGAGCGATACCACTGGTAAGTGGAGCCACTTTCCAGGTCACCATCGCCATCCGCATAAGTGTAGGCCCCGGTTAGTGTGGCACTGGTTTTTAAAATGCCTGAGAAAGAGACAGCCGAAGCTGAGGGTGCCTGATTGGGTCCGGTAAGACAATTGGTATCACCGCCAACTCCGGAGGTAAAGCCTGTAGCATCACTGGATTCATAATTAAAATCCTGCATGTATTGGATCAGGGCAGTGGCGTTCGCTGAACATCGGTATCTCCAGTTGTCTACATGACTTGAAGTAAGGTAAGCATTGGTACCCTCAGTCAATCCGTTAGGAACGCTGGAGTTGGTCGCATCACTTCCAGGGCTGGATAAGTATCCGCTCCCGTCAAAATTAAATGCGTATACAAAAGAGGGGCTGGCTTCGGTACCCTGAAATATGATCACCTGGTCGCCATCAGAAGACAGATCAAAGTCTCCGCTGGTCCGGATAGCTGTACCCACACTGGCTGCGACAGACCCGTTATCTGCATTGGTGATTACAACTTCTGTTCCGGCAACCAGAGAACTGGTGCTGCTCCACTGGATGATGCCCTCATCTGATGCTCCGGTAGTCTGAAATGCTCCTGCATTGGCATCCCAGCCTTTATCAGTAAAGAAGATAGTCGTATTAGCTGCGATGTTAACAAAGGACACAAAGGAAAAAGCATCAGGACTATCTGAACTGGCCGAGGCAATGGCCATTTCGCCAGCACTAAGGACAGTAGCCGTACTTCCTTCTTCGGCAGAAATCCGAATATTATCCACAATGACTTCTTCTGAGCCGTCTGTGGTAGCAATATGAATTCTGACAGACATTTTTTCTGCTCCGGCAGGCACACTAAAGGTGAAATCATGATCAGTCAGCACATTTCCGAGTTTGGGGCCACTCTCATCGGAAGATGAGCCGTCTAAATCCGTGTCCTCAAGCCATTCCCCCGAATCATCCAGAGGATCTGAGTCATCTCCGTAAAAAGCTCCGGCAATGGCATAGGTACCATCATCGATGTCCGTATCATTTGCCGGTACAGCACCCACCGTATTGGCTCCCGTGGCAATATCAGAGTCAAAGGCATATTCAATTTTGATAAAGTCATCCGTTTCATACCGGAGAGGCTCTGCACTATTGGCCCCTAACAGCAACTCTACTTTAGCAGTGCCTCCCTGATAAGCAGATATATCTACCGTCTGCAAGACGATATATACATGCCCTCCATCTGCCCCTACGGATAATGGGTTTTCAGGAAATTCGTCCAAATCTTCTCCACCCAAAACAAAGTTTCCTTCATGGCCGGAGTAAGTACTAAAAAAGTTGTAGTCCGCACCCGAAACCTGATAAGGACCCTCAGGAAAATTGGTGAGGTTGAAGCGGGTAAAAACATCTTGTCTGTCACTGAAAAAATTTGCCTGATAGCGGGTTCCATCACCATCCGTTTCAAAGGTCTCGGTCAGCAGCAGTGTAAAGGCGTGGTCTCTGACGTGGACACTTCGAAAACTAACCAGACTGATCAGTAACAGAAAAACGATAAGAGATTGAGGTCTCAGTCGCTTCAACCGGGAGAAAAGCAACGAAGACCAAAGTAGTAGTGTTTTGGTCATTGTCAGTGGAGTTATTACTCCAACAATGATCTATATAAGCTGATTATTAAATACTTAGAAAGGGCAGACAACAAGCAGACAGCGATCAGACAAAGAGATTCCACTTACAATCTGACCAGGAAATCCTCCAGATCTTTGTTGTCTTCGAAGTGAAATTTCTGTCTGAGCCTGTGCTTGGCTCTCACCACACTGTTTCTTGAAATATTTAAAATACCACCAATTTCTTTATTGGATAACGATATTTTTATTAATGCAATTAACCGTTGTTCGTACATGGTGGCTTCAGCCTCAAGCTTTTCATTTATCCGATCAAAAAAACCGGGGAACAGCGCATCGAAATAGAGCCTGAAGGCCGTCCAGTCTTTCTCTTCATTGATAGTGGAACGCAACTTTTCAATCAGGGAATCAAGCTCCTCCCGCTCTTCCTGAGAGCTGGAAATTTTCGATTCAAGCTGTTGCCTCTTGCTCTCGAGTTCCTCATTTTTTGACAAGAGCTGATTGGCGTATTGCACCAGTCTCATCTTCTCTGCCTCAAATTCACTGGACCTCAGCCGGACCTCTTTTTGTGCTATCTCAAAGTCCTTTTGTTTGATCACCAGCTTGTTCCTCAGTTGTTTTCTTTTCCACAGAGCCCAGGCAATTATCAGCAATATCAGAGCTAAGGCTCCGGCCAGTTGCTGATTTCTCTGTGAGATTTTCAGGTCTTTGAGCTCGTTTTCGCTAGACCTGAGTTGATTTTCGTTCTCAAGTTTCTCGAACTCATACTCAGCGGTTAACTCTGCCAGCTTGCTGCGGTTTGCTTTGGCAATAAGGGTATCTTTCAGGGTTATCAGCTCTTTCTGAACCTCCAGTGCCTTCCTGAAGTTTCTCTGTCCTTCAAACAATCTGACCCTGAGGTCATGAATTTCAGATAGCAAAACCTCATTGTTATAGGCCTTTGCAATTTCAAGTGCTTCTGAAAGCAAGGGCTGAGCCCGTGATAGCTTATCTGTATCAATGAACAATTCTGATTTATAACGCAGGCCACGTGCATAACCCAGGCTATCTCCTGTCGCTATTCTCAGGTCCAGAGACTTATCATAAGACTTTTCGGCTTCTTCCCTATTACCGGATTTCGCATAAGAAAAGCCCAGGTTTTGAAACGACACCGCCAACTGTGTCCGTAGGTTCAGCTGATTAAAAAAGTCAATGGCCTTTTTGTGGTGATCAATAGACAGCCCATAGTTCTTTCTGTTCAGCTCAATAATACCAAGATTCCCATGAATCTGCCCCTGACGATGTATCAGGTTACTTGCTGCGGCAATCTCCAGTGCCTGCAATAAGAACTTCTCAGCCTCATCAAAGTCTTTCAGCATCTGATTGATTACCCCGATATTCATCAGATAAGTCAGTTCCAGGTCAGCATTTTCAATGGCCCTGGCATACTCTACTCCTTCGACATGATTCTCATAGGCCAAAGCATACTCCCCTTTATTGATATATAAAGCACCCAACCCCAGTTTCCCGTAAGCAAGGGCCTCTTCATGGTTGATGCGTTCGGCAAAAGCGATAGACTCAATGTAGGATTTTCTGGATTCAGCAAATTTGGACTGAAACATCAGGAGGGTGCTTCGAATCATCTGAGCCATGCATTTTCCTTCATCATAATCAAGGTCGTCACTTTGTTGAATGGTTGCTTTGAGGAGGCTGTCTGCCTCTGTATGAGAGATGTAAATCAGCCCTCGGGCCATTTTGTTCTGGATGTCAATTCTGTCCCTGCCGGATGTTTCTGGGAGTAAAGCTCGCAGGCTGTCTACCTGTGCCTGCGGTAATGCCGAGTATGAGAAAAGTACAAAAAGTAACCCGGCAAAAGAGCTGATTCGGAGCGGAGTTCTGCGCATAAACTCCAATATAAAAATTTAGCCCAGACTTTGAACGACCTCCATCCAACCACTGGCAGGGTCCAAAGAGAGCTTTTTTCTCAACCGATGCTTTGCTTTTTTCACACTGTCAGGAGTGATATTCAGGAGCGTAGCAATTTCCTTAGTCGAAAGATTTGATTTCAGATAAGTGCATAAACGCAGGTCATAGGGAGTCAGGGCCGGGTGCCGGTCTTTTAACTTCCGCTGAAAAAGACTGTTGGCGGTTTCCAGCTCCAGTATCAGGCGATCCATTAAATGTCTTTCCAGTGCAGTCATGGCTTAGTGAATTGGTGAATTGGTGAATTGGT
>DIYF01000186.1 GCA_002427745.1 Roseivirga sp. UBA6061
TGGGAGAGTTTGAGGAACTGGTGTTGCTGGTAGTAGCCGCCAACCCCGGCAATGCCTATGCCGTCAGCGTTAAGCTGGAAATAGAGGAGAAGGCCGATCGTAAGGTCAATATCAGTGCGGTGCATACCACACTCTATCGATTGGAGGACAAAGGCTTTCTCACTTCCGAGATTGGTGGCGCTACCCAGACAAGGGGAGGGAAGAGCAAGAGATTGTTTACTGTCACACCCTATGGCTTTAAATCACTTAAAGAGGTAGAGGCACTGAGAAATACCTTCAGAAGCCTCGTCCCGCAACTTACTCAGCCATGAAAAATCACAAACCACCCCGACTGGCCCTGTGGCTGCTCAGGCAGATCATACCCGAGGCTATTTATGATGATGTGGCTGGTGATCTTCTGGAGCTTTTTCATTGGAGAATCAAAAGAAAGGGACTCTTCAACGCCCGACTCTATTTTGTCAAAGACACATTTTTCTCAATGCGAAATATATCGCTAAGGCGAGAAATCTCGCACAAAAACTCAACAGCTATGTTCAAAAACTACTTTAAGGTGGCCTACAGAAACATTGTCAGGCACAAGTTCTATTCATTCGCCAATACCCTCAGTCTGGCCTTTGGCATTGCCAGTGCGCTTCTGATAGCGCTTTTTGTTAAGAGCGAACTCTCTTTTGACAACTTTCATGAAAAGTCGGCACAGCTCTACAGGCTCAATAAGTACGTAAACAGCGAGTCGGGCGTAACCAAGAGCGATGAAAGCTCCGGACTGTTCGGGCCTACCATGGTAGAGGAATTTCCCGAAGTACTGGCCGCTATGCGCTATGAGGGTGCCAGTAATATGGCCCTGACTTACGGGGAGAAAAGCATCCGTGTACCGCGTCTCGCCTATACAGATGCCAACTTCTTCCAAATCTTTGACTTTGATCTATTAGAAGGAAATCCACAGGATGCCTTGCAGAAGCCTGCTTCCATTGTTTTAACCGAGAGTACGGCTTATGCCCTGTTTGGAGATGAAAACCCTGTCAATCAGGTGGTGAAGGCCATGGGAGGCTTCGATTATGTGGTCACCGGAATTGCCGCCAATCCGCCAAAGAACTCCCATATTCAATTCAATGCCCTGGTCTCCTGGAGCACCACCGTACCCGGAGTAGGGCCTCTTTCAAGGCAGTGGATGAACAACTGGGGTACTCAGGGCATCGCTACCTACCTGCTGCTGGCACCATCCAGCGATGTGCCGGCCCTGGAGGCCAAGCTCCCTGCCTTTGAACAGAAACATATGCCAGACAGGGCCGATCGATATGATATGTATTTACAGCCCTTTGAAGACATCTATCTGAAGTCGGCCGATATCCGCTTTTCAAAAGCCATGACGGGCACTCGCTTTATCTATGTGCTGGCTTCAGTGGCACTGGCCATACTCATGATCGCCATTTTCAACTATGTAAATATCAGCACCGCCAAAGCCACCGTCAGGTCTAAAGAAGTGGGGGTGAGAAAGGTAATTGGAGCCCGTAAAAAGCAGCTTATTCTACAGCACCTGGTAGAGTCATTTGTCATGGTACTTCTGGCAACTCTGATTGGGGCTCTGTTGGTGGCACTGGCCCTGCCTACTTTCAATGAATTTACCAGTCGCAGTCTGGCCCTGGCTGATATAGATTTCGCGATGTCACTGGCCATACTGGTACTGATACTGCTGATTACGCTGGCCTCAGGCATCTATCCCGCATTGATGATTGCCGGTTTTAAAACCATCAATGTGCTGAAAGGAAGGGGCAATCACCAGCAGGGAAACCTGGCAAGGCAGCTTCTGATTACCCTGCAGTTCATCATCACCATCGTAATGATAGCGGGCACGGCCATGATCTCGCGGCAGACCCGCTTTATTCAAAGCGCTGACCTGGGGTACAATAAAGAAAATGTACTGATGACCGAATTCAGTGATGCCATTTACGAAGACAGACAACCCTTTGTAGATGCGCTCAGAGCAAATCAGTACACGGCTGATTTCGCCCTCAGCCAGCAGACTCCGGTAATGAGTAATATTGGCTATTCCGTGTTTTTAGGAGGTTTGGAAGAGAATGAGCTGAACGTGAGGCTCTTTCGGGTTGATGATCAGTTCATTGATTTCTATGATATGAAAATGATACAGGGAAGAAACCTGGACAGAAAGATTGTAACAGATCGTACAGCTGTCATAATCAACCAAACCATGCTCAAACTCACGGGGTGGGATGAGCCCATTGGCAAAACCATGCGGATTGGTTCTGATAGTCCGCTGTTCACAGTAATCGGGGTAGTGGAAGATTTTAATTTCAGATCGCTCCACAGCGAAGTACAGCCCATCGTGATGCAGGGTACCAACCGGCCTTACAGCCTTGCTGTTAAGGTCACTGAAGCTACCCAGGCCAGTGCCGTAGAGGCCTTAGAGGACATCTGGAGACAGTATGAACCTTCAGAGCCTTTGTCTTACTCTTTTCTGGAAGATGACCTGGCGGCTTTCTACGATAATGAGAACAACATTCTGAAGGCCGTCATGATTTTCGCGGTGATCAGCATTCTGATTTCCTGCTTCGGTTTGTATGGCCTGACCGCTTTTACGGTAGAGCGAAAATTCAAGGAGATCGGGATCAGAAAGGCACTGGGAGCAGGGGAGTCGGCTATTGTTTTAATGATCAATAAGCGTTTTATGCTCATTACCCTGATGGCTTTCGTCCTGGCGATGCCACTCGCCTGGTACCTTATCAGCCAATGGCTGCAGGAATTTGCCTACCGGGTATCACTGGGAGTTGATGTCTTCTTTATAGCCCTCCTGGTCACTCTGCTGATTACTGTGGCTACCATCAGCATCCAGACCCTCAAAGCTGCCAGAACCAACCCCGCAAAAGCCTTACGAACGGAGTAGGCTCAGAGGCTATATAGGTGGAAGAAGCTCAGGGTCCCTTCGGAGACCCTGAGTGAGACGTGTAGTCGTCCGACCACTTTGAGTGGTCAGACGACTGTATGCGATGATACCAGTCGCTCGCATGCTGCGAGTGATCCTTAATGTCATGTATCCATCCAGACCTATACCCGCGCCATCAGTAGCTCCAATACCACCCACCATCTCGCCACCATCAGGGTCTCCGGCACGGGACCCTGATGAATTAGCACATGTATCGTTAACTCCCGCTTGAATCCCAGATCCACCTGCTTTCCAATCCTGACACGGGAAGGGTCTAAAGCAGGTGCTGCAAACAGTTCAGAACCTTACAGATGGAACAAGCTCAGGGTCCCTTCGGAGACCCCGAGTGAGGCTGTAGTCGTCCGACCACTTTGAGTGGTCAGACGACTATACGCGATGATACCAGTCGCTCGCATGCTGCGAGTGACCTTACCGTCATGCATCCATCCAGACCCATACCCGCGCCATCAGGGCCTCCAATACCATCCATCATCTCGCCATCATCAGGGTCTCCGGCACTATCCACCATCAGGGTCTCCTCACCACCATCAGGGTCTCCTCACCACCATCAGGGTCTCCTCACCACCATCAGGGTCTCCGGTACGGGACCCTGATGATTTGGCGTACGTATCGTTAACTCTCGCTTGAGCCCCTTATGCCTCTGTCTGGCCTAATGCTTGAGAATATAGTCCATCACAGGATCAATACCTTTGCTGTAGGCTTCGAATGTCGGTAGCACCTCAATGTCTACCGGTACACGATCATAATCAGGGCGTTCCGGCCAGTGCACTTTGATTCTGGTAGTGTACTCAATCAGGAATCCGGAGTTGGGCAAAGTCATGTATTCGTTGTTATCAGCCCAGTTTGGATGGGTTCTGCCTACTTCTCCGATAAGCTGAGCGTTGGTCTCCTGTTTCAAAAAGATACACATAGTAGAGGCTGCCGAGAAGGTTCTGCGCCCGGTTATCGCCAGTACCTTGCCGGTTTGATTCAGCCAGGGACGTTCTTTGATGCCGGCTACAATGGGTTTTGAAAGGTGGTAGTTTCCGCCATTATTCAGGCGCAGGTCAATCACGAGTTTTTCAGGTCTTTGCTCATCTATTTCAGCAAACAGCTTCTTCGTAAAACTCCTGACAGACTGTTCTCCTTTCTGGTTATTCACCCGGCTGAAGTTAAAATACATAATCTTGTTCTCAGGCAGATATATGTTCCAGTACCAGGTATTTCTGCGGCTTAGGTACATGGGTGTTTCCAGACTATGGAGCGTTCTGTAATCCATCCAGGGGCCCTTGCTGTAGGCTTCGGCATCCAGTCCTGTGAAGCGTACCTGCGCCTCCTTGCCGTCTGTCTGTCTGATGGTGAAATCTGACTTTAAATGTTCTTGTGTAAGTTTCAGGTAATTAAGGAGTTCTGTGAGAATAATATACCCCGGTCCGGCATGCAGAAACTCCATGTCATTGTCATGTGGCATGTTTTGTTTGAGTCGTGTAAAGGCCTCCGATATAGGTGTGCTTCCGATAGCGGTAACTTTTCCTCCGATCAGGTGTTTGTACCTTTCGTGTGCGGCCAGCACATAGAAATCTCCGTCCAGTATGTACAGGCTAAGAGGGACTCTGTGAAAGCCCACACTACGGTGACCAATATTCAGTTCAGTGTGACCATCTTTGAGTGTAGAGAGTAGTCTCATGATCTCTGCCGCTACTTCATAATTCCTGAGTGTGCTCAGTCTGGGTTGGAGTGCTTCCACTTCCTTATTGAATGCTTCTTTAATACCGGGAACAAAAGAGTTAAACTCTTTCTGAATCTTCTTATTCAGATAGTTCAGGTCGGCCTCCCACTTGGCGGGAGTCATGCTGTTCAGCTTACTTTGACTGTATGCTATGAGTGTTGTCAGGCATAGCATGGTGATAATTGTGAGTTTTTTCATGAAGCATTTTACTTCATGCATATTTGGTCAGGAGGGAGTGTAGCATGTTTTGAGTCCGAACCAATCGGAAAAAACCTATTGAAGGGCTGAATCCCTGTATTTGGAAGGAGTGGTATCCGTTTCTTTCTTAAAAGCACTGAAGAAGGTAGACTTGGATTTGTAGCCCAGATCATAGGCGAGTTGTTCCATTTTCAGATGTTCTCCGCTCTTTGAAAGCAGCAATTTCGCTTCTTCAATCCTGTATTTGTTGGTAAGCTCAAAGAAGGTACAGCCCATGGCTTCATTCAGTATTTGAGAGACATGATGGGTGCTGAGCTTACAGGTATCGGCCAGGAGCTGCAATGAAAAATCAGGTCGCAGGTATAGCTTTTCGTCCTCAATCGACCTCTTGATTTTCATTACCTGACTATGCTTCATTTCCTTGGCCATGCCCGACTTATAGTATTTAGGAAGCTTAATTTTCGAGAGTACCCCATTCTTAAATACATAAAAACTGAAGGCGTAGGTGGCCAGTGTAGGAAACAGGTCGGCTGAAAAATCGGGTAAGAGTGCCTGAAAAAAGCGGTAGCCGTTGATAATGCCTCCCTGGGACAACAACAGCGTGATCCCACCGAGTAGTAAGGTACCATTGGTAAACAGCAGCCAGTTTTTGGCTTCCTGCTTTTCTGAAGACCGGGACAGGTACAGGCAACAGGCTGCATATACCATCATGTGAAGTGACAGCAGTTCCACAACCACAAGTCCCTGGATATTCAGCGGGTCCATATCAAAGTCAGGATTCACAGGGAGAAGCTCCAGGCCTGGCTGAAAGCTTCTTACGAAAGCATTGTATTTGTACGCCTCAGGTTGCAGAAAGAAAAAGAAAGAGTAACTGAAGTACAGCAGAAAGGGGAGCAGGTGTATAATGTTGCTCTTGAAGTCTACCGGCTTGCCCAGTTGAATTCGCGTATGAAAAAGCAGCAGTGGACCAAAAAGAAATATAAAGGGTGGCGAAGTGTTCAGTAAATGAGGAAAATGAGCCATCAGGCCCGAATGATTGAGAAATGACTCAACCTGAGCCCATAAAAGCAGAGTCATAAATACCGCCAGTATCCGTTGAGCGCTTGTAGCATGTTTTCTCAAAAAGAAGTAAAGCAGGAAAGCAATTTGCAGAATACCGAAAAGTATGCCTGCTGCGACCAGGTCAAGCGAAATAGGTTGAAGCTCCATCGTACCAGAAGACATCAAAACCAGTAATAAGGTTGCTCATACCTCAATGATGTAGCAGGATGCTGTCAGGTAATGGGACAATTTGAAAATCTCTGACCTGGGAGTGAAAAAAATGGTCCTCACCCAAATGAGTGAGGACCGGTTATCAAAGGGCCACACATTACACACACTGTATTCTCCCTTATGCTGATAACCATTCCGAACCACCTTCTATTGTCCGGGTAGTTGTACGAGTTTAACCAAAACACTTTTTCTTACAACTGATCTAAACTATTGATTTAGGCCTTTTTCCGGGGTGGTCTTTAGATGAAAGAAACTGATCTTTCGATAACTGGCAAAACGTGTGAGATAAGTGATGGTCTGATGTTATATCTATTGGTATCATTTCACGAGGACTGCCCTGCGGTATTGACAGCAGGAAGGACCTGAAGCAGATATCAATCCAAACCCGAGACCTCTGTTAAGAGCTATTCAAATCGTAGACGCATGTTTTCCAAACCGATGACTATCATATTTCTCAGCTGAAAACTTATTCGAATTCTCTATCTTCCCGTTCAATTTTTTTCAATGACAAAGCCCGGTGAAGTAAAGGTAAGGACGATTCATGCCCTGATGCCTGTTCTTTTTTTGGCCGTTCTGATTGGCTACGGTCTCATTGCCCGGCCGCTTTTTCTTAATCAGGAAGCCTTTCCCCTTGAGGTCGTTTTCTTGCTCGCTTCAGTATTCTCCATAGGCCAATTACTCATTATGGGCTTTGCCTGGGATGATATTCTGAAGGCCATCGTAAAAAAGCTGGCGCGTGGTATTCCCGCAGTGTTGATTCTTTTTGCCATCGGGGTGATTATCGGCTCATGGATTATTTCCGGTACGATTCCTATGTTGATTTACTATGGCATCAGGTTGATCAACCCGGACTATCTCTATGTGCTTTCCTTTCTCATCCCCATCATTTTCTCAACCCTTACCGGAACATCCTGGGGCTCTGTAGGCACTATTGGTGTGGTATTAATAGGAATGGCAGGGGCCATAGAGGCAGACTTGGCCATAACAGCCGGAGCGATTGTAGGCGGGGCTTACTTCGGGGATAAAATTTCTCCTCTCAGCGATACCACCAACTTGGCGGCCATGGCGGCTGAAGTGGAATTGTACGATCACATTCGCTCTATGATGCGCACGACCCTGCCGGCTGCGCTTATCGCTGCCGTGGCCTTCTTCATAATAGGCTTTGTAAAACCTGTGGGTGAAGGTGCTGCTGATACTGTGCAGGTAACCACCACATTGATGGCTATCAGGGAGATGTTTCATTTTAATGTCTTTCTATTGATTCCGCCCTTGGTGGTATTGTATGGGTCCATTACAAGGAAAGCCACTTTACCTACCTTGTTGACGTCCGCAATGGTAGCTTGTGGCCTTGCTCTGATATTTCAGGATTACTCTTTCGACAATGTCATCACCTCTCTGAATACGGGCTTTAACACCACCATGGCTACCTGGATGACTTCAGTACCTGAAAATGTGGTGAGCCTGTTCAATCGTGGAGGCCTCTATCAGCTGAACTTTGCCATCATGCTGTTTTTCGTGATTTTCACCTTTGTGGGGTCTATCGATATGATTAACGCTATGCCAACCCTGGTAAATAAGGTGTTTGCCTTTGCCCGCACGAGATCATCGGTTATTATTTCGTCTCTCTTTGCTACCGCTTTTACCAATGTCACTACTTCAAATCAGAGTGCCACCAGTTTTATCGTGGGAGATGCTTTCAGTAAGAAATACGATGAATACGGTATTCCCAGAAAGGTGCTTTCCCGGTCCATTGAAGATTATGGAACGATGATAGAAAATATTATTCCCTGGACAACCACAGGCGTATTTATGGCGGCTACACTGGGAGTACCCGTGACAGAATACTGGCACTGGCAGCTGATGACCCTGGCTAATCTTGTGATTGCTCCGGTCCTGGCCATCACGGGTAAAGGGTGTTTTTACAATGAGAAGCAATAGTTAACGAACCAGTCATATGGATAAGCACAAAAAAAAAAGCCGGAAACAATTCTGGCACACGATGAGGAGAGAGGGTATGCCGGATCAGTAGTGCCACCCATTTTCCAGAATTCACTTTTCACTTTCGAAAACCGGGACGCCATTGACGAGGCTTTTGATGACCGACTGAACAGCTTTATTTACTCACGAGGCAAAAACCCCACGGTAAGAATGGTGGAAGAAAAGCTGGCTGCACTGGCCGGAGGAGAGAAGGCTCAGCTCTTTCCATCGGGAATGGCAGCTATATCGGCTGCTATGTTGCATTGCCTCAGGGCCGGAGACCATGTCGTTACCATCAAGAATATGTATGGACCGGCCAATAACTTCCTGGTATCTTACCTGCAGCCAAAGTTTGATATATCCATCACATTTGTGGAAGGCAAAGAAGTATCGGAGTTTAAGAATGCCATTCAGCACAATACCCGTCTGATCTACCTGGAAAGCCCTTCCTCGGCAGTGTTTTCCCTCCAGGATCTGGAAAAAGTAGCCGCTCTGGCCAGATCCAAGGGTATTATGACTGTTTGCGATAATACCTGGGCGACCCCCATTTTTCAAAAACCACTGGCCATGGGGGTTGATCTGGAAATGCACTCCTGCTCAAAGTACATAGGAGGACACAGCGATGTGGTGTCAGGAGTGTTGATAGGAAAAACAGAAATCATTGACTCCATAGCAGTGCGGGAATACGAATGGCTGGGAGCCAAGATGGCACCATTTGAGGCCTGGCTATTGCTGAGAAGCCTGAGAAGTTTACCTGTCCGGATGGAGCGCCATCAAAAGAGCGGCTTGCATATAGCAGCTTTTTTAGCGCAACACCCCGCGATCGCTAAAGTACGTTATCCGGGCCTTCCTGACTTTGAGCAGAAAGAACTGGCAGAGCAGCAAATGACAGGTTATACTGCACTGATGGGCTTTCAGCTCAAAACTAATGACCTTAACAAGATTAAAGCTTTCGTTAATGCCCTGAAGCTTTTTAAAATAGGGGTGAGCTGGGGTGGACATGAGAGTCTGATTTATGCACCAGCCATTAGCTATCTCAAAGAACTAAGCCCTGAACAATTCGATGCACTGGGAATTTCTCTGGGAGACATGCGTATCAGTGTGGGCCTGGAGCATGTGGAAGACCTGCAGGCCGATCTGGCTCAGGCCCTGGAAGCTGTATAAGTCCGGGTTTAAGAAGAACTACCATCAGTGGCCTTAGTCGCACGACCACTTCCAGTGGTCAGACGACTGCGCTTGGGGCTCCGCCCACCATCAGGGGCTCCGGTAAGACTCGCCATCAGGGTCTCCGGCACTGGACCCTGATGACTTCAGCAGTTTTAAAATAAAGAGAGTTGTGTCTTAAGGGGTTGTCTGGGCTTTTTGGCAGGCCCGGCCACAGTCATTCCCCCATATTTGTAGGATTCAGCGCGCTCTTTGGCCACCACTTGTTCAAAGTTGGCATTAGGCTGAAAGTCTTTTTCCATGCGTTGAGCGATGGTAGTCAGACTCTTGATCGCTTTGCTCTTATCCGTATGACCAATCTTAGCTTTGTCCAGAGCTGTTCTCAGTATTGACAGTGTATCATCATAGGTCTTGAGGGGGACAGGGAAAGGGTGCCCGTCTTTACCACCGTGAGCAAAAGAAAAGCGGGCAGGATCAGTAAAACGCGAGGGGGTTCCGTGAATTACCTCACTGACCAGGGTCAATGATTGCAGCGTACGCGGACCTACTCCCCAAAGCAGCAATAGTTCTTCGAATTTGGTAATGTCTGTATTATGGGCAAGAGCCAAGACACTCCCCAGTCTCTTAAGGTCTACATCTTCGGCCCTTACATCGTGATGGGACGGCATCATAACAAAACGCTGGGCTTCTTTCATAATGCTGGCCGGTTTTTCGTCAGTAAGGCTCATGATGCCCGCTTTGGTATCTGTGGCGGCCTTTGCGGTGAGGTTAAGAATGGCTCCCTGGTTCACCCCAACTACTGAGGTGTGCGGTTCATTCAGGAAGTCCTGAAAGGCCTGTGAGTGCCAGTGGTAGCGCCTGGCATAGCCAGTAGCATCATTCATGCCTTGCTGTACCACGGCCCATTCTCCGGTGTCCGTTACAAAGAAGGAGTGGAGGTAGATGGAAAAGCCATCCTGAATGGCTGTATTATCTACTTTTGCGCTGAGCTTACTGGACTTTACCAGAGCTTCCCCATCCAGTCCGGTTTTTTCAGCTACTCGTAGCAACTCATCAGGGGTATTGCGGGAATGCTTGCCTCGTCCGCCACATACGTAGATGCCCAGTTCTTTGGAAATCGGGTTAATGGCTCGTTTAAGCGCCCCCACAACGGAAGTGGTGATACCAGATGAGTGCCAGTCCATGCCCATAACGGCTCCCAGTGATTGAAACCACAAGGGGTCGCTCAATCGCTGAATCATGACGGATTTGCCATATTCCATGACAACAGCTTCTGTAATAGCCCTGCCAAGCGTGGCCATCCGTTGCGCCAGCCATGGAGGCACCGTACCATAGTGGAGCGGTAAATCAGCATGTCCTGATCTATTCATTTAGTAAAGCTAACTAAAAAAATTAGCTTAACTAAAAATAATAGTATTCTTAAGCAGAAAGCTTCTTAGTGAAAGACGATATCAGGCCTTAGTCAAGGTCGTATTCTTCCTGTAGGTTATAAATGGCTTGTTCCACCTTAGCCAAAGCGCTGTCAGGAGCATGTAAAAGGCTGGCTTTATCTGTCTCGCTCAACAGTTTGGAGACATTCTTCAACGAAAAGATAATCAGGTTTAATTCTTCTATCGCATTTTCAGGGCTCATGGTATTGCAGTTGAATGAGTCGCTAAATTAAAGTCTCAGTCTCCAGTTTCGACAAATAAGGCCCTGATGTCTACCCCTTGTCTACAGTTGTGAAGCTGAATTGACCCGGGGCCTGCCCGGTTTGTACAGCAAACTTGTCAGTGCGCCAGATTGTCTTTTCTGAGAGCCCGGTAAGTGTTCTAAAACTGTTCGTTAAGTGTACGATTTCGTTACATCTATTTTCGGACACTTTTTGTTGATTTTGGTTAAATTGTTGACTGTGAGTTGTTTATGTTTTTTGGCACAGGCCTTGGATAATAGAAGACAGGTCAACAATTAATTATTTACTTAAAACAACAAGGTCATGAACAACTCAAAAAACAACACCAAAAAAGCACTTAGCGTAATCTTAGGTTCAGCTCTCGCGATTGTAGCACTGTTTCAAACCAGCAATGCCAATTCTAACGAAATGAAGGCTGATATCATTTCAGCCGAAGAAGCAGCATTGCTTGCTGAGATTGATTTGATGTTCATGGACGAAGAAATGGACGTGGAAGAGGAAATCTACTTCGAAGAAATGGAAGAGTTGAACAACGAAGTAAAGGTTTATAACAGCAACAATGAGCTGATCGGTGAAGGCGACCCATTGGTAAACCCCATCCTGAACCAGCTGGTAAATCAGGCTGATTACCTGAGCGAAATTGGCAACCACAAGTATTACCGTATAGGTGAATAAGAAAACACTATAGTTTAATAAGTAAATAAAGGTTGATTATCTCAAAGCCGGTCGGAAGACCGGCTTTTTTATTATTTGGAAATGATCGCATAAAACGCAGAGAAACCTTAACCTGGTCCTGATTTCTCCGTTATCAGGTTTGCAATCGTCAAAAGAAGGATTCAGAAACCTGAAATTTTTTGTCTCTTTACAGACGACTGATTCGGTCAGTCATAGATGGAAACCCTGAAACTGACCGAGATAAATCATGCCACCGAGCTAAGGCCCAATATTGCCGTTATGAGTGAGAAACTGAGAATCAAACTGTCTAAACTGAAGGCGATATCTTATGCCTGGCTGGGTATGGGGGTGATTTTTGCAGTGGTAGAGCATTTCACTCTCACTTCGGCTTACTCACTGGGAGTTTCTGAGAGCTATACCTTTCAAACGAACCTGCTCTTTCACCTGGCCTCAACGGTAATAGCCATTTCACTGGGGGCTACTTTTCTGGTTTTCTTTCTTGAAGATCGATGTCGCGAAAAGCCATATTGGTTTGGCATCAGCCTCATAGTTATGGTTTATGTCACTGTGGTGAGCATCATTACACTGCTACTGGGCCTGGTGCTGGTGCCTTTGAATACCGGAATTCTGGCAGATGACCCCGCTTTCGGAGATGCTTACAGAGCTTATCTTTTAGATACAGTTCATATTAAAAATATACTGTCCTGGTCAGTAGTGGTGGGTTTTACACAGCTACTGTTACAGGTAAATGACAAGTTCGGGCATGGTGTACTCTGGAGTCTTATCAGAGGCAAATATCATGCTGCCAGGGAAGAGGAGCGTATTTTTATGTTTCTCGATCTGAAATCTTCCACCGCCACCGCTGAGAAGCTGGGAAACCGCCTCTATCATGATTTTCTGCGGGATTATTTTGCCGATATCACCAATGCCATCTTATACAATAAGGGCCAGATCTATCAGTATGTAGGAGATGAGGTAGTGATCACCTGGCTGAAGGAGGAAGGAGTTACCGACTATCACTGCCTCAAATGCTATTTTGACATTAAAGACAGTATTGAAAAGCGCAGGGCCAAGTATGAAGAGAAGTATGGCTTTATCCCTGAATTCAAGGCGGGTTTGCACACGGGTAAGGTGATAGCCGGAGAAATCGGCATCATCAAGCGGGATATCACCTATTCAGGTGATGTGCTCAACACAGCGGCCCGCATTCAGTCAAAATGCAACGAGCTGGGAGTTCCGATTCTTGCCTCAGAGTCTCTGTTTAAACTCTTTTCAGCCGATATGCCTTTCAGAAAAAAATCACTGGGAGAGATAGAACTCAGGGGAAAGTCGCTTAGGGTGCACCTCAGTACTTTTGCAATGCCTTGATTATTCCCCTTATTTTAGACAGAATTTCCATTTCATTTTATGAAAATGAGGTAAGGATGCAGACAGTTTGTAGCAGGCTCTGAACCTTACATCCAAAAGTCATATGGAGTGAAAAAATGAAATGATTACTTTCAGCATCATTTTTTAATAACACCACTTTGGTGATAGAAACGCGAATCAAAGATGAACAGAAGAAGTTTTATCCATAAATCCGGCTGTGCCTTATTATCCTCTTCAGTAGCCCCTTATATAGACTTAGGCTGGTCTGCCGATAAGAAGAAGTATAAGATGGGACTACAGCTCTTTACTATCAGAGATGCCATGGCCAAAGATGCCCTGGGGAGTCTTAAAAAGGTGGCCGCCATGGGCTATCAGGACTTTGAAACCTATGGCCTGGAACCGGAAGAGGGCAAGTATTATGGCTTCAAAGCGGCCGACCTGAAAAAGGTACTGGACGATCATGACCTGAGTACTTCTACAGGCCACTATGATTTGTATGGGCATTGGCAAAAATCAGCTTCAGCCCTTGAAAGATATGTTGATCAGTGTATAGCCGGAGCCAAAGCACTGGACCAAAGCTACATCACCTGGCCCTGGATGCCTCCTGAAGCCAGAAATCATGAAACTTTTAAAAAGCTGCCGGAGGTATTGAACAAGATAGGAGAGCAGGTCACAAAGTCAGGTCTGGGGTTTGCCTATCACAACCATGGCTTTGAATTTGTTGATTATGGGGGAGAAACCGGCTATGACATCATCATGCGCGAAACCGACCCAGAGCTGGTAAAGCTGCAACTGGATATGTACTGGGCGGCTCATTCGTCAAAAGTCAGTTCAGTTGATCTGATAGCCCGTCAGCCTAAGCGCTTTGTCATGTGGCACATTAAAGACATGGATAAGGTGACCCGTGATTATACTGAGCTGGGCAACGGCTCCATAGATTATCATCAGGTATTGTCTGAAGCTTCTCAGGAGGGCCTTGAGTTTTATTTCCTGGAGCAAGGAGGCAATTTTGCTCAGAATTCAATGCAAAGTGTTGAGGACAGTGCCAGGTATTTCAAAAAGAACCTGAAGAAGTATCTCTAATCAGCCTGACCGCTCATGGCAGCCAGGCTGATTGATGGACCTCCCGGCTCTGTCAGGTGAATCAGAACTGAATACGGTACATGATGTCCGGGAAGAAACCAATTTGCTCTACCAGGTTAATTTCGTCCGTAACCTCGTTGTATCGTCTTACAAACTCATTTTTGCGATTAGTCAGGTTCTGAAAGTCAATGAAAAACTGGTGTGAGACATTACGCTTTTTGCTATTGAGCCGCACTCCGAACTTGGCATCCAGCCTGAAATAGCTGCCATAAGTTTCAGTAAAGGCAATGCCATCCTGAAGCACTTCTCTACCCGCATTATTTCGGGTGGCATTCAGGTCGATAGGGGTATAGGGCCTGCCACCCGCTGTGGTTACCTTGGTGTCAAAAGTCCAGGCATTTTTATTATCCGGACCAAACTTCCATTCCTTGCCAAAGAGGGCGTTGAATACATAGTTGTTGTTGAAGGCTGTATTGCGGCTGATTCCATCACTACCCTTGTACTTTGAATCAAATACCGAGGTAGTCAGGAGCAGGTAGTAATCATTACTGAAGAATTTCTCCAGGGTCAGTTCCATACCATAATTGCGCCCGGTACCTTCATTTACCAGTGAACCAAATTGCTCAAATTCAAAGTCTGCTCCCTCATTCAGGACTGAATAGCTACTTGGAGTAGATTGAACCGGCACATTGTTCAAACGCTGGTAGTAAGTTTCTGCTTTCAGGCGCCAGTCAGTGCCCAGGTTGAGATCATAGCCAAGAACAAAGTGATGACTTCTCATAAACTCCAGCTGGTCGTTGGTACGCTCGAATACGCCAGGAGCTACCTCTTCTTCAAAGAAAAGAATGGGGGAGGGAATGGCCTGTGCATGCTGTCCATAGGCAAGACTCCAGCGCTGGTTAGGGCGCGCCTGCCAGCTCATACCGAATCTTGGCTCAAGGGAAAAATCCTCAGTAAGGCCATGATACTGGCTATGTAAGCCCAGTGTAAAGCTCCAGTCATCCGTGAGCTTGTATTCGGTCTGAGCGAAAGCCTGAGACAGGTTAAAACCATCCGTAAAGTCAATTTCCCGGATGAAGAAATCAGGAATGCCGTCATTGTTGTTATCGGGAATCTCAGCCCGGTTGTCGCGATTTTCTACAAACAGGTTCAGGTCATATTTTTCATTGAGAATACCCGCTCTGAGGCTCCAGCGTGCATTAAATTTCTTATTCAGTGTTGAGGAGATGGTGAATCTGTTTTCTCTGTTCTTAACATTGGTCGCCCGATAAGCTCCGATAATGTTATCACCTGCATCACGAAGCAGATTGTCCTGCAGGTATTCATTGTAATTGGTAGAAGCTCCGAAAACCGTCTTCAAATAGGTGTTCTTATCGATGCGTATCAGATTGCTCAGCCCAATCAAACCCAGCTGATTGTCTACAAAGGCATCCTCATTGGGGTTGGCAAAGAGATCGTCCTCATCGGTTTCTTCTCCCTTAAAGTCGATGCTGCTGAGCCCTCCCAGACCGAAAAGCTCGAATTTACCCAGTTTGGTTTCACCAAAATTGAGCTTGAAGGAAAGGTCCTGATAGAAAGGTGTAGCAGAGGTACCCGTGGCAGCCAGGCTGGCAATACCGTACCGGTATGACACAATGAATGATGAACCGTTTTTCTTACTAATAGGGCCTTCAGACATAAATTCGAGTCCGCTGAAGGCACTTACCTGTCCCGTGAATTCTACTTTATCTGCGTTTCCGTTTCTGAAGTTTACGTCAAAGACAGCTGAATTGGCATTGCCGTATTCGGCCGGGAAAGCTCCTGTGAGAAAATCAGAGGTTCTCAGCAGGTTGGTATTCAGTGCGTTTACAGGACCTCCGGTAGTACCCTGGGTGGCAAAGTGATTGGTAGTGGCCACAGGAATACCCTCAATGCGCCAAAGCAAGCCTACAGGCGAGTTGCCGCGTACAACAATATCGTTACGGGAATCATTCGGAGCACTGACTCCGGCAAAGGTAGTAGCCAGGCGTGCCACATCATTTCGGCCACCGGAAAAGCGGGTAACTTCTTCCAGACTGAAAGTGCGGGCCGATACTTTTGCCAGCTCATTGATAGGCAGATCTTTGTCCGTTTCTGAGGTGACTACTATCTCCTGCAGGTTTTCCACAGATTCTTCCAGCTTAAGTTCCAGCACTACTTCTTTTCCCGAGGTGACCAAAACGTTGGGAATGGTGATGGACTTATAACCAATGTACTGGACAGAAAAACTTTGCCGTCCGATAGGTACTTTTTCTATTCTGAAATTGCCATCAGGGTCGCTAACGGCTCCGATAAGCGGATCTGATCCGATGAGGATGATATTCGCTCCGTACAAAGGCGATTCTGATTGTACATCGAGTATTTTTCCCTTAACTACCTGAGTCTGCCCGGACGCTGAAAAAGCAGTAAGGAGAAACAGTAGCGAAAAGAGGTAAGTGCTTGTTTTTAGGTAGCTCATGGTTGTGAGTGGTTTTGACTATGCCTAAAAGTAGAGGGCCCTACCTGCACCTTAAATAGAAGACATTACCAGGCCGGAAATATCCGCTTTAAAGCAGGTTTAACCCATACAAAGCCGTGTCAGGTCCCCATTTCTGAGTGTTTCAGGTTTGCTAATGCTAATTTCCGGTTTCACCCTGTCAATTTCCTGCTTCAACTTGAGGAGGGCTTCCGGCATCCGTCCTTTTGCTAACTTTGGTATCAATGAAACTCCGGGAAATACACGTAAGATGGATTGGGATTCCCCTTTTAGCTTTCATTCTGGCCCTCATTTTTGGAAGGGAGCAGGGAGAGACCTGGGGACAGAAGTATTTGGTATCTCTTTTTTTTACCGCCATGTTCTGGAATGGTGCTTTTCTCATGTTCATGTACTACCGGAGAAAGTACCCGCTCATCCCTCAAACACCGAAGAGACTGTTAATTACAGCTATCAGCCTGATCGTCTTTCTCATTGTAGGAGATTTCGCTGGCTGCCTGGCCCTGGGAGTTAAGACCCTGGACCAGATAAATGACCCATCTGTTGTCTTTAGCCATACGTTGAAAAACATCACTGCCGCATCTATTGTCGGAATTTTATATGAATGCGTGTACTTCTTTCAACAGTGGAAGGAAACGATCCAGGTGAATGAGTCACTGAAAAACCAACAGATCAGAACGCAATTTGAGGTATTGCAAAACCAGATGAGTCCGCATTTCCTGTTCAACAGCCTCAATACCTTAACGGCACTAATACCTGAGGATGCTGATATAGCGGTTGAGTTTACGCAGAAACTATCCGAGGTATATCGCTATATTTTGCAGAACAAAGAGCGCGAACTGGTGACAGTAGAGGAGGAGCTTAGTTTTGCTCAGGCCTATGTTTTTCTGCTGAAAATGCGTTATCCGGAAAACCTCAATGTGGATTTTCAAGTAGCCGGCAATCACCGAAAACAGTACATTGCTCCGCTTACGCTGCAAATGCTGATAGAGAATGCGATCAAGCACAACATTGTATCCAAGATGCATCCGCTTTTTATTGATGTCTATGTTGAAAACGGAAAGTCTATTGTGGTGAAAAACAACCTGCAAAAGAAGAATGTCATAGATAAATCTACCAAAACAGGACTTGCCAATATCCAAAAGCGATACGAACTTTTAGGCAACAAAGTCATCGACATAATGGCAACAGCTAAAAACTTTATTGTAGCTGTGCCGCTTATAGATGTAGTACACCAGAGAGAATACGAATTGATCACCGAATGAAAGTACTGATCATCGAAGACGAAGCACCTGCTTTCAGGCGTCTTCAAAAGATATTGGATGAAGTAAAGCCGGGTATTGAAATCGTGGATGTAATTGACAGCGTGGAAGACTCTGTTAAGTGGCTCAAAAACCATCAGGCACCTGACCTGATATTCATGGACATCCAGCTGAGTGATGGCATCAGTTTTGAAATCTTCGAACATATCAAGATCACCAATCCGGTAATATTCACAACCGCTTTTGACGAGTATATGCTCAGAGCTTTCAAAGTAAACAGCATAGATTATCTGCTTAAACCCATTAAAACAGATGATCTGGCCAACAGTCTGAAGAAGTTTGAAGAGATAAGATCAGCCTTTACAAGGGAAGAGGCCGTGCCGGATATCAATGCCCTGATCCAGCATATCAGACTAGACGATAAGAAATACAAAAACCGCTTTTTGGTTAAAAAGGGAGATAAACTGCTCTCCATAGAATCGGGAGATATCGCTTACTTTCAGACCAGAAACGGTGTAGTATCACTCGTGACCAGTGCAGGACGCAGGCATTTGGTGGATTATACGCTAGATGAATTGGGACAACAACTCGATCCCGATGACTTTTTCAGAGCCAACCGGCAATACCTGATCCATTTTTCTCTTATCAAAGAAGTGCATCGCTACCACAAGGGAAAACTGCTGGTAGAAGGGAAGCTGGAAACGGAGGAACCCATTCTGATCAGCGAAGAAAAAAGCTCACTTTTCAAGCGCTGGCTGGATCAATAATATCAGACCTCTTCACTATTCCTGAACCGGGTAGGGGTAGTACCTGTCATTTGCTTAAACACGCGATTAAACGTGGCTTTGCTGTTGAAGCCGGCATCCAGGGCCACTTCATACATGGAAAGGTCCTGGTCCTTATCTTCTTTCAAAAGCCGTTTTGCCTCATTAATGCGATACGAATTAATGTATTCAGAGAAATTCTTGCCGTATTGATCATTGATCACCTGAGACAAATGGGCTGGTCTTACTGTCATCATGCGGGCCATCTCATTGAGCTTTAATTCGCTGTCGAGGTAAGGGCGCTGCTGGCTCATAAAACTGCCGAGCTTTGTCTGGATAGATTGAAAACTGTTTACAGAAAGATTGCTGTCAGCGTATTTCAGGGCCGGCAGGCTGAGCACTATTTCGGGGTAGTTGAAGGACTTAATCGTGACAATGTTGAGACCCAGGGACAGAGAAAGCAGGAAACCATATTTGAGAAAGCTCAGTATGGAGGTATCGCTAAAAGCCGTGAGAAACAGCAGAGGAAGCAAAAAGGCCAGTACCGTTACTGTGAGCGCAATGGTCAGCCTGAACAACCACTTTTGTCGCTGAGAAGAAGCTTGACCGATACTCGTATGCGATTCTTTCTCCAGGCGAATACGTCTCCGAGACCTTTGAAAGTACCATAAGACATGGTATAGCTGGGCGAAAAGGAGTGTGTAAACAATGGCCACTGCAAGGGGAGGAGTTACAAATTGACTAATAGAGGGGGAGTTGGGAATAAACAATACGACAGGTAACACCACTAAAAGGTAAATGACCCCTACACGATAGTGCCTGCCGGCTTTATACACAGAGTTGGTATCCAGGCCAAGCATATACAAAGTATAGAAATAAACCGTAGGTCCCAGGAACAGACAGGTTCCCTGAAGTCCAAGATAGGCTGCCGGGTGCCAGCCGAAGGCCGATACATCCTTGGCCACCTGAAGGCTGACAAGCAGAACCAGCAACGCAAAGTAGGGATTCCGCTTGTCAGAGTTCTTTTTTTGAAAGCAAATCAGTCCTGACATCAGTATTCCCAGTACCACGCTAAACATTAATATTTGATCGATCCAGTCCAAGCTGATTACAAAATTAGAGGGCGTCTGTTTACGACAACTCCGGTCATCAGAACAAAGAACCGAAGATCATAATTACCTGTCTCAAAAGGCAATTTGAGACGAAAAACCGGTGCCCTACCACTAAAATTAATCAAAGCAAGGATCAAATTCCAGAACGAAATGAGTGACAAAAAAGCTAAGCTTAAAAATGTAGGAAGTTGGATACTGCAGGTCTTGTTGGGCCTCGAGTTTTTGATTGCAGGTCAGGCCAAGTTTACAGCCAGTGAGGCCTGGTCGGCCAACTTCGAGAAGTGGGGCTATCCCGATGGCTTCTCTCAGTTGATAGGAGGGCTCGAACTGATCGGAGCTATCTTACTCTTTATACCCAGGCTGACAAGTCACGCGGCACTGCTATTGTCCGTGGTGATGCTTTCAGCGGCTATTACACACTTTGCCAATGGCGAAAATGGAGTAGTCCCGGTGATTATTATGTGTTTTCTGCTCCTGCTCTGGTACCTCAGAAAGAACAGAGCGATTCCTTTAAAGAGGTGAGGTGGTAAGAGGGCCAGGTCTTCAGCCTTCAGAAGGTCAGGCGCAGCGGACGCATTTTTTTGCATGAGGCATTAGCATGATGCGTTCCTCAGGTATGAGTTGACCGCAGCGAATACATACCCCAAAGCCTGGTTCATCGAGCTTTTTCAGGGCCTCTTCCAGCTTGCGCTTTTTATCTCTGGCCTGTCTTAGCGAGGCTTCATTAACACTCTTATTGTTAATAGCATCCATCCGGCTGATACGACCTATGGCATTCTCTGGTGAAACCGGTTTGGTCAGCTCCACCAGGTCAGTAATGTCATGATCTGTCTTTTCCAGCTCTGAGTTAATTTTCAGTCTCAGGGCAGTTTTATCTATCGACATATCATAATGTAATAGGTCTGACTTTTAGTCTTACTTCATGGTAAAGTGTAGTTGACTTTTTGCACAAAATATATATTCCCTATGTATATTTTGTGTTAATCCATTGTTAAGACAGGGTTAAGTTGGCTAACTTCACTTTACATTACAAAATAATTACTAAGCATATGAAGAGATTTTACAGAATTGTGGGGGCAGTGGCAGTTGTCCTCATGAGTTTTTTTAATCTGAGTCAGGCTCAGGTAACCACTTCGTCTATAAGTGGTACCGTTACTGCTTCTGACGGTAGTTCACTGCCTGGTGCCACGGTTGTGGCCGTTCATCAGCCCACTGGTACACAGTATGGTGTAATCACCAGGCCCAATGGGAAGTACAATTTGCCAAACCTTCGAATTGGCGGACCTTACAAAGTGAGTGTCACTTTTGTAGGATACGAGGGTAAAGAGAGGGATGGTATATCCCTTACTTTGGGTAAGAACCAGGTACTGAATTTCCAGCTTTCAGAAACAGTCACCACCCTGGAGGCAGTAGAGGTAACAGCTGGATCAAGTGAGATCAACTCCGGTAGAACCGGTGCCTCTACTACAGTAGATAATGCGACTCTGATCAAAATACCTACTATTTCACGATCTGCCCAGGATATTACTAAGCTGACCCCTTCATCAGACGGTAACTCTTT
Source organism: Roseivirga sp. UBA6061 (assembly GCA_002427745.1). GTDB lineage: Bacteria > Bacteroidota > Bacteroidia > Cytophagales > Cyclobacteriaceae > Roseivirga. The sequence continues at coordinate 21,267 of DIYF01000186.1, forward strand.
TGGTGGCAGAAATGATCAGTTCAACAATTTCTCGTTGGACGGATCCATTTTCAATAACCCTTTTGGTCTTGATGCAGCAACTCCCGGAGGGCAGTCAAATGCGCAGCCTATTTCTTTAGATGCTATTGATCAGATTCAGGTATCTATTGCTCCGTATGATGTGACTCAGGCAGGTTTTACCGGTGCGGCCGTGAATGCAGTAACCAAGAGTGGTACGAATGACCTTAAAGGAACTGTTTTTGGATTTTTCAGAAATCAGGACTTTACCGGAAGCAAGGTAAGTGGAAATGACATTTTTGTACCGGACCTGCGCCAGATTCAGACGGGATTCAGCGTTGGCGGACCGGTAATCAAGGACAAGCTGTTTTTCTTTGCGAATTTCGAACTGGAGAGAAGGGAAGACCTGGGGTCAAACTTTCAGGCAGCCGGAGCCGGCACTACCGGAGAAAATGTTTCACGTGTACTGGCCTCCGATCTGATGGCGGTAAGCGATATTCTCGGGTCAAGGTTTGGCTATGAAACAGGAGCTTACGAAGGCTACAAGCACAATACCGATAACAATAAGGGTATTATCAAGCTCGATTGGAACATCAATAGAAACCATACACTTACAGCTACTTATAACTTCCTGGATGCTTTCAGAGAGCAAAATGCTCACCCCTCTGCACTTGGCAGAAGAGGTCCCGATGCCACTACTTTACAGTTCTTCAACTCGGGCTATCGTATTAATAACAAGATCTCGTCAGGAATCCTTGAATTGAAATCACTTTTAGGAAATAACTTCTCCAACAAATTCCAGATAGGCTTTACTAAGTTTGAAGATAGCAGAGACCCCTTCAGTAACCCATTCCCGGTCCTTAATATCAACAGCAACGGTGTACGCTACATCGTGGCAGGTCATGAGCCTTTTTCTATCAACAATCGCTTAGATCAGGATGTGTTTCAGTTAAGTGACAACTTCGATATCTATGCGGGAAGCCACACGATTACATTGGGTGGTTCTTTTGAAAAGTTTCAGTTTGATAATTCGTTCAACCTTGGTGTGTATGAGCCATTTGGTGTTCCCTACCCGGGAGGCACTTTCGGCCCCGGTTTCAATAGTGTGGCCGACTTTCTGGCTTTTGTCAATGCCGGTAGTATGGATGCGATTGTAACCCATGCTCAAAACACCTTTGATGCAAATAACGGTGTGAATAGCTGGGCCCTGGCTGAAACCAATGTAGGACAAATGGCCTTCTACATTCAGGACAGATGGACCATTGGAGATAACTTTACTCTAACTTATGGATTGAGGATTGATAAGCCCCTTTTCTTTGACACTGACGAGAAAATCCAGGAAAATATAGACAGAAAGGGAGGATTGCTTGATCCGGCCAACGGACTCTTTGGCGGAACCTATTCTCCCCAGATTGTTTATTATGACGAGAACAACGAAAGGGTTCAGTTTGATCATACACAATTACCTACCGACAGACTGTTATGGTCTCCGAGGCTTGGTTTTAACTGGGATGTAAAAGGTGATCAGAGCTTCCAGCTACGGGGAGGTACCGGTGTATTTACAGGGCGTTTCCCCTTTGTATGGCTTGGTAATCAGGTAGCCAACCCTGACTTCTTTTTCTATACCATGACCGATCCTGGTTTTCAGTTTCCCCAGGTCTGGAGATCTAATATCGGTTATGACAGAAGTTTCGGAGATGGATGGTATGTAAGCACGGACCTTATTTATACTGAAGACATCAATGCCATGATGGTAAGAAATTTTGGGCTGCGCACTCCGACTGGCGTGCTTAACGGAGCGGACAACAGAAGATTTTATCGGGATGTAGACAAATCAATCGATCCTTTCGGAGGAGTAGGACAGAACGCCTATGTGTTTACCAGCGAAAACCTGGGTTCAAGCTTTAACTGGACCATAGAGGTAAAGAGACAATGGCCCGGTGGACTGTATACAACATTGGGGTATAACTTTCTGGATGCCAAAGATATCAGTTCAATTGAAGCAGAGATTTCTGGTGACGCCTTTGAAAGAAACGGAGCCATTAATAATGTTAACAGTGCCCGCGTAGCCCCTTCGCTCTATGGTAACAGGCATCGTTTTGTGGGTACAGCCAATAAGAGCTTTGAGTATGGAGGGAAATGGAAAACGACACTTTCAGCATTTTTTGAATATGCCCGCGGAGGACGGTTTAACTATACTTACTCCGGAGATGCCAACAACGATGGTTCCGGGTTAAACGATTTGATTTTCATTCCTACGGAGCAGCAACTCAACACCTATGTTTTTTCAGGATCTGTGGCGGAACAACAGGCTCAGCGAACAGCGCTAAATAATTTTATCAACCAGGATGAATACCTGAGTGAGAGGAGAGGAAAATATGCTGAAAGGAACTCTATACTGAGTCCCTGGTATTCCCGATGGGATCTTAGGGTTTTGCAGGACCTTAAATTGGACGATGCCAATACAATTCAGTTCAGCCTTGATCTTCTGAATGTAGGCAACTTTGTAAACTCTAACTGGGGGGTCAGACAACTTCCGGTTAACACGCAGCCAATTGGCATCAGTGTGGACCCGGCAACACAAACACCCACTTATTCCTTTGATACCAGCCAGACGTCTACTTTTGTAGATGATTTTAGTTTGAATTCCAGGTGGCAGATCCAGCTTGGACTAAGGTATATATTCTAATGGAGCTTAGACCAGATCAATTTATGAAAAGGCCCCCCGGGGCTTTTTTTGTTAAGCTAGTGTTAATAAAACTTTACTTAAACGCATTGTTTAGTTAATTTTAGGCCAATAAAAAGATTCAAAGACGTGTATACCGTACATGTTTTTTGATTAGGTAGAAAGGAGGGGTCATGTCCTCCTTTCGTTTTTCCAGAAGGTCATTCCTGACCCAATTGTTTCTAAATCAGTTGCTTAGTAGCAGAGTCCGCGGGACTACTTAACCAGGGCTTTGGCCATATCGGACTTTCTGAAAAGTGTCTCGAACCATACCTCCACATGATTGGGCAAGTCCTCGATGTTTCCGTCAAAGTCATAATCCTCCCTGTCATCGTAAAATTTCGTCTGACCATTTTTTACCGCATCCATCAGGAAAGTGAGGAACTCGTCAAAGCTGTTGGCCAGCACGGTTAGTGGGTCGGAATCGCCAAAGGCGGTTGTAATCACCTGCCCTTTTACCCCCTTCATATCCGGCTCGAAATCAAAGCAGAAATAGTTGCCCGTGCCATCATGAGCAAAAGGAAGCCTGTTTTTGCCTACCAGTGTGGGAAAAGCACGGTTTGCCTGCGCCAGTTCGGGCTGATAACCGTGCATGTCCTGATCTTCCCTCATGTAAGCATATTGTCTTTCCACTTCGGCTATGGTCATGAATCCATAGTCAAGAATGCCGAAATACTTTTTTTCTCCGTTATAGCGGGCGAGAAGCTCCCTGTAGGATCCGGGTAATTTGCTGCCGGTGCTCGTTTCCAGTTTATTGATCTCATTAGGAAGGGCCGGAGGGTTCATAAAATCTTCCAAATCGGGTAATCTGGCTTTGTAGGTAGCGATATAGAGGTCAATTAATTCAGTAGGAGACATGGGATAAACTTTAAGTTTGAGCGATTGTAAATAAAAGAGAAATGAGGGTCAGAGACAACATGAGTTTATCAGCACTTAATCGTAATTTTTTGGTCAAGTGACCGACATGGGGATTGATCACTGGTCCGTCTTTACCCATTGCCATACCATCAACAAAACAGGACTTGTAAATTTTAAGCATTCTCTCTATCTCGTCCGAAAACTAAGACTATGAAGCACTTCATTACCCTGCTCTTTCTGTGTTGTCTCATTACAGGACCGCAGCTATTCAGCCAGACTTACTATCCGCCTCGCGGACAATGGGAAACGCGAACACCTCAGTCACAGGGCCTGAACGCACAAAAGCTGGCAGAGGCTGTGAAATTTGCTGAAGACAATGAGTATTCCGGCTCAAAGGACTCAAAAGTGGCTTCCTTGCTGGGTTTCAGAAGAGAGCCCTTTCACGATGTATTAGGGCCAATGCGCGATCGTGGGGGACCGGCCGGTGTAATCCTGAAAGGTGGTTACATCGTGGCACAGTGGGGTGATGTGGATCGTGTAGATATGACCCACTCGGTTACAAAAAGTTATCTATCTACTGTAGCAGGGCTGGCCGTAGACCAGGGCCTGATCCGCAGTGTGCAGGATAAAGCCGGTGAGTATGTATGGGATGGTACTTTTGACGGGGCTCATAATAGTAAAGTCACCTGGGAAATGCTGCTGAACCAGTCTTCAGCCTGGTCAGGTGAATTGTTCGGCCTGAAAGACTGGGCAGACCGTCCGCCAAGAGAAGGAGGTATAGACGACTGGAGGTTTAAAAAACCTGCAGAGCCGGGAACAGTGATGGAGTACAATGATGTACGTGTAAATGTGCTGGCCTACTCACTCTTACAGGTATGGAGAAAACCACTGCCTATGGTGTTGAAAGAGCATATTATGGACCCGATAGGTGCCTCTACTACCTGGCGCTGGTATGGCTATGATCATGCCTGGGTAAATATTGACGGTATTAAAATGCAGTCTGTCACCGGTGGGGGGCACTCTGGCGGAGGTGTGTTTATCAGTGCCATGGACCATGCCCGTTTTGGCTTGCTGTTTCTGAATGAGGGCCAGTGGAAGGGAGAGCAAATCATTTCCAAAGACTGGGTGGAAGCCGTACAGGTTTCATCCAAACCTAACCCCAGCTATGGTTATATGTGGTGGCTCAACCGTGGCAGGCGCAAGTGGAAAGGCGTGGATGATGAGAGTATCTATTTCGGAGCCGGTTTCGGAGGTAACTTTGTGGTAGTGGATAAAAAGAACGATATGGTGATTGTAACGCGCTGGCTGGAACCTAATAAGATAGGGGAGATGGTCAGATTAGTGCAGGAGAGTCTGTAAGTTATATGTCGCTGAGCCATGACAGCTTTGGTGCCAGTGTCGTTAATTTAGGGGCAGAAAGAAAACATGTTATCCATAACCAGGATCGACTGAATAAAACCGCTGTGAGCTGTGAAGAGAAAAAGTGTATGGCCGGTAATGTTATTGCTGGTACTTATAACAGCCTGTGGGGGCAGAAAATCAGGGGTGGCAGAAAAGGGAGCCAGACCTGCGCTTGAGATGTATGTGTTTGATGTAGGTCAGATACGCGTCAATGATATTTCTCAGCTAAATGGTGGAGAAGAGGTTGAGGCTCCTGTCATTTTTACCAACACGGCTTTTCTCATAAGGCACCCTAAGGGAGATTTAATCTGGGATACGGGATTTGCAGATTCCGTTGTACATCACCCTCTGGGAGCACCTGAAGATCCTTATTACTCTACAATGGCTAAGACTTTGGCCAGCCAGTTAAAGGAGATAGGAGTCAACCCTCTGGGGGTTGAATACCTGGCTGTCTCGCATAAGCATCCTGATCACAGCGGCAACATGAATCTCTTTTCAGAATCCACTGTCATTTTGCAACAAGTAGAATATGAGGCTCTTTTTGAAAGTGAAGAGCCGGGTGTTGACCTGGAGAGCCTCAGAGACAATGAATTTATCAGGCTTGAAGGGGAGCACGATGTTTTTGGTGATGGTTCTGTCAGAATAATACCCACACCGGGGCATACAGGAGGTCACCAGGTTTTGTATGTTGATATGCCCCAAACCGGACCGGTAGTGCTTTCGGGTGATCTTTGGCTATTCAATCCCGGAGTAAAATCACAAGCCGTTCCGCTTTTCAATGAAGACAGAAGTCAAACCTCTGACTCATGGCAGAAAATCACAAAGCTGCTTAACGATAACAATGCCACCCTTTGGGTTCAGCATGATCGGCAGCAAATGGAGAGAATCCCCAGATCTCCTGAAGTTATCAGGTAAGCTGCCTTCATAAGCCTATTGAATCAATAGGGCGGACCGGACTCATTACTCCGCTGACCATCTATTCCAAAAGTTTATCTATTTTTGGTGCCAGAGTGTACAAAGAGTAGAACAAGTGACTCATTGTCAGTGATTAACTGATGCCAGGTCATTAAACCAAAAATCATAAAATATGCAGAGTAATCCAGATACCGGGACCCGCCTGGGGTCCATGATATTTGATCATTTCATAATGACTTTTATCATGTCATTTTTGTCTTTGCCGTTCTTTTTCATTGGAATGGGCAGCTTCATTTTTTCGGGTATACAGGCGACCCATGAACAAGATGTTTCAGGGCCGTTTGACCACTTCTATTGGATGTTGATTCCTTTTGCGGTCTATTTCTGTAAAGACAGTATTGGCGGAAGAAGTATCGCAAAAAGAGTTTTAAAATTACAGGTGGTGGAACATAGCACGGGCCAACCCGCTTCTCCGCTCAGATGTGTGGTGAGAAACCTCCTGACCATCTTTTGGCCGATCGAGGTAATTGTCACCCTGGCCAGCCCTGAAAGAAGGCTGGGAGACAGACTGGCCGGTACAAGAGTTGTCAAATCAGACCCTGCCGAACAAGCAAAACCTGGCATTAAATGGGGGCAGGTAGGGATCTCTCTTTTAGCTGCATACGCCTTTTTACTGATCATATCTTTTCCATTTCAGCGCCTTATCAGCTTCCCTGTCTCTGAGAGAATTGAGTTTGTTGCAGGAACAGAGAATGAATCAGCAGCCACCCGGTTTGAGACTCTATTGGCCGACAGTCTTAAAAATGAAAGTGTGGTAGACGTATTGATACACGATCAGATAAAAGGACACGAAAACCTTAAGTATGTTTCTGTAATTGTCACCACAGAAGATGCCGCGTATGCCTCCCACAGCACTGATGAACGCGAAGAAATTACAGAGTCGTTGTTACTGTCTGTATTTCCCGAAGGAACTTTTGTAGGAAGAGTGCAATACCTTAGTAAAAGTGGGGGGAGCACATTTCTTTATACCCATCGCTTTGACTGGCGGGAAGAAGAATAACCCAGGGCCATCCAGGGCTGTTTCCCTTAATCTTCTGCTTAGAGCTGACCTCTTTTAGCCAGGCGCTTCATTTTGTCATTGGCAAAAATGGCAATCTCCACCCTGCGGTTTCTCATACGTCCGTTAGATGTATTGTTGTCGGCCACAGGCTGGCTCTCTCCATAACCTACTTTGGTCAGGCGGCTACTGCTAATACCCGTGCCAATGAGGTAGTTGGCCACAGATGTAGCTCTGCGCTCACTGAGGGCCTGATTGTGATCATCACTGCCGGTACTGTCCGTATGGCCTTCTATAAGAATGTTGGTGTCTTCATACTTCTGTAGGGTATTGGCGAGCTCAGACAGGTTCGATTGCGTAGTGGCATTAAGAACAGACTTATCGGAGGCAAACATCAGTCCTGAGTCAAAGGTGATTTTGATACCCTCTCCAATTCGTTCAATCGTGGCGCCTTTCAGGTCTCTTCTCAGCTCTTCTGCCTGCTTATCCATTTTACGGCCTATGAGTGCTCCGGCAGTTCCGCCAATAGCTGCGCCTATGATAACTCCGGTGGCTGTATTGTCTTTGCCGGCAATTACACCGCCAATGGCACCACCGGCCACACCGCCAATAACGCCTCCTTTTACGGCATTACTGGTCTGGCAACCAGAGATGAAAATGGTGATAAGGGTAAATAGCAAAATGTGTTTAAGGGAACGTCTCATTGGTGAAAGATTAGTATGATGCGAAGATAAATCCAAAAGCGATGCCAGCGCAGTTTTTTGCCTCAAATTGACTGAGAATTATGGTTGGTCGAATTCAGTTGTCTCAATGCTGGACATTTATTCTCAAAATGATAAGCACTTGCTGAGTTTTTGAGGCCACAATCGCTTATTTTCGGTCTTTCAGATGTCACAACGCCAGCTTTTTTCAACTCGTCTCGGTGCCATTCTTTCCATGGTAGGGGTTTCCGTAGGATTGGGTAATGTATGGCGCTTTCCCTACATGATGGGGCAAAATGGCGGCAGCGCTTTTCTCTTCGTATATCTCCTTTTTACCGTATTGCTTGCGATTCCGGCTTTGATGAGCGAACTGGCTTTGGGCCGGGAAATGCGTCAGGGCCCCCTGGGTACTTTTACACGCACGTTGGGTCCTGTCTGGGGAAAACTGGTCGGTTATCTTCTGTTGATCACGGTACTGGTAGCAGACTCTTATTACCTGGTAGTAATTGGCAATGTGGCCTATACTACCATTTTCTCCATTGGCTATGGCTTCGGGCCTGAAACCACGGCCTCTTACAGTGAAGGCCTGGGGAATGGTACCCTGCAGATGTTGATCACTTTTGGTATTCTGGGAATCAGCCTTTACGTGATTCATCTTGGACTTAGAAGAGGGATCGAACGTAGTAGTCGGTTTATCGTACCCTTCTTTCTGATAGTCATTATCTACCTGATTATCAATACACTGACCATTGACGGAGTAGGGCAGAAGCTGGCTGAATTTCTATCTCCTGAATGGTCTGAGCTGAATATGAAAGTTGTATTTGCCGGTTTGGGCCAGGCATTTTTCTCACTGGGGCTGGGAGGCACCTTCCTGCTGGTATATGGCAGCTATATGAAAAACGATCAGGACATCCCCAAAGTGGCTATCTCCACGGGCATTGGAGATATGGCTTCCGCGCTTTTTGCTTCCTTATTTATCATTCCGGCCATTCTGGTATTTAATCTCGATATGACCAGTGGCCCGCAGCTGATCTTCAATACTCTGCCCGAGCTCTTTGCTCAAATGCCCTTTGGCAGGGTGGCGGGAAGTATGTTTTTACTTGCCCTGACCGGTATCGCCTTCCTTTCAAACCTGGCTGCCCTGGAAGTCTTCGCAAATGCTCTGTCTGAACCGGGTTATACAAAGCTCAGCAGAAATCAGATCATACTGCTTATCGGTGTCATTGAGGTGATTCTGATTGTTCCCAGCGCACTCAACCCTGACCTGATCGGTGTGTTGGATATGATCTTTGGTTCGGGCATGCAAACACTGGGCAGCGTTATCAGTATTATCGCTTTGGCCTGGTTTGTAAAGAAGAAAACAGCCCTGAAACAGATATATGGAGAACGGGCCGGGAGCAGCATACCGCGAACATATTTTTTCTTGGTCAAATGGGTCATACCTGCCATCTTGTTGGTAATACTCATAAGCTACATTTATACATCAATCACTTAAGATCATGGAGTCTTCAAAAGAGCACGGCATTGAAGCCGTTAATCAGGAGTTTAAGCGCTACGAGCAGGTAGAAAAAGATCAGACTTATAACCTGGCCGAAAAGGGAGAAGAAGATCAGTTTGATAATGACTATGTTATTGAAACCTGTGACTTAAGGGAGTATTTTGAAGGTGGTGAAGCGGGTAAAAAGGCCTTTGCGGATAAGCTGGGCAGGGCCATGGAAGGAATTGGCTTCGTTGTGCTTACAGGGCATGGAGTGGATCAGGCGTTGTATGACGAGGCTGAAGAAAAGACCCGCGAAATATTTGAAGACCTGAGCCTGGAAGAGCGTATGCCTTTTGAGGCTCAGCGACACGGCTCGGTAAACCAGGGCTATTTTCCTATTAAGGAAACCACCATCATTCACCCTGAT
>DIYF01000009.1:0-4430 GCA_002427745.1 Roseivirga sp. UBA6061
AGCCACTGCCAGACCTGCCATATGGAAGACGGCCAGGGGCAGCGGCCTGATAAGAACGGGCCTTATGTATATCCTCCACTCTGGGGAGATGATACTTTCAATCATGGGGCGGGCATGCATCGTATTATTACAGCAGCGGAATTTATCAAGGGCAATATGCCTCACTTGCAGGCTACCTGGGACAATCCTGTGCTCACCGATGAAGAGGCTTATCATGTAGCCGCCTATATCAACAGTATGGACCGCGTACTCAAAGCTGATCATGAAGATGATTTTCCTGATAAGAAGCTAAAGCCTGTTTCCACACCCTATGGCCCCTGGGAAGATCACTTTTCTCCCGAACAGCACAAATACGGTCCCTTTCAGCCTATTATGGCCTTTTATGAAAAGGAGCATGGTATTAAGAAAAAGAAGTGATTTAATCAGTTTCAGGCCATGCCGCCCATTACACCGATAACGAAGTAGAGTACACCAATGCCGATACCCAGCCAGAAGCTTACCATGGTCCATTTCTTGGCATCTGCTGAGGCCAGTTCGGCTCCCCGGTAATCTCCGTTATTGTACATAGAATCTACCTTGGCGGCATAGACAATTCCCGCAATACCAAAGGGCACGCAGCAGAAAATGGTCACCAGAATCGATTCAGTCAGCCAGTTTTTAGGCCTGGGACGCATTCTTTCCTCTTCCGGTACGGGCTCTCTTTTGGGAGGAGCCTGTGGTTCAGGTGCCGTTGCGGGCGCTGCTTCCGGGATAGGAGGAGGGGTGCTGGCGAGAAGCTCAGCCAGTTCTTCCAGCTCTCCGGCTGCAGTCCAGTTTTCCAGTCCATCATACCAGATCAAAGTAGAAGCTGTGATGTTTTTTTCCTGTAACTCAGAAAAAGTGTAAGGACCGTGTTTGATGCTGCCCTCGCTGTAGAAGTATTTTTTCATTTGACGAACGTACTCTTAGACTATTAATATAAGCAGTCTCTCGCCATAAGTCATAATAAATACTTAAAAACTACCAAAAGGTGAGTCTCCCGGAGAATGAATGAGATACCCTTACACCCAGGCAAGCGTGAGAGCAGGTAGAAAAATGGCAACATAAATGGCAGCCATTTGCCAGTAATAATTGCTGATAAACAGACCTGTAAGTGTCAACAAACTGGCTGGAGCTTCAGAACTGATACTGCCGGCACAGGCCCAGCCCTTGTAGTTGACAGCGTTCTGATCTGTATCTGTGATTTTCCATTGGGTTTCCCAGAGGTTGCTGAATTTCCAGGTATAGGTTTCTTCCCTGAATTGAATGGTAGCTTTCGGGAGCCAATGGCCGAAACGGATTTTGCCCACCTGCTCCTGAGTGTCCATGTCAATGATTTCCACGCGGTTGGTCATGCCCTCTCTTACTCTGAAGCGATAACGCTCCTGATCAATCTTACCCGTAGCAGACAGTGTCAGTTTGCTCGGCTTCAATTCTCCGATTTTTTGACCCTCAGAGAAAATGTTAAAGGCACATTTAAAGAATCCCTTTTTCCAGCTTATGTTTTTCATGATGTCTGTTTTTTGAGTTTTTGTGCTACACTGCAGGTTTCTGCCCTTGCAGCCCCCTGATGAATAGCGTTGTTTCCAGAATATTTACCCGGTTCAGCGTATCTGGTCTTTCAGCCAGCGGGTGACCTTTTCCAATACCTCTGTTGAAAATGTCTCCTCCAGCGTACCATACTCGCTCGGCAGGCCTGTTTGGGTTTTCTGAAAGAGGTGGTTGAGGTTGGGGAATTCAATGGTTTTTACCTGCTGATTTCCGCCTTTGGCCAGACCTGCCCGGATGGCTTCCAGGTTGGCCTTAGAGGGTACCTGCAGATCTTTGTCTCCATTTACCGCCAGCACGGGACATTTTACCTCAGGCAGAATAAGTGCCGGATTGTATCGAATAAAATACTGCATCCAGGGGGTGAGCACAGTGCTGGTTTGCGATTTGACAAACTCTTCTTCAGTCATGTTGGCGGGGCGAAAGGCAGCCGGTACCTCGGCTATCACATAGTCTCTTAGTTTAGCCTCAAGCGCTTTCTGATCAGTCGTTTCCCTGATGATTTTGAAGACTCCGGCATTGATTTCAAGTGACCTTTCAAGCATGGGGCCACTGACACCCTGTGCCTTGGAAATGGCTTCCGACTGCATGAGTAAAAGTTCATCGCCAGGTATGCCCGTTCCTGCCAATAGTACAATAAAGGCCACATCACTTGATTCAGCGGCTACAATAGGGGCAATGATACCACCTTCACTATGGCCCATGAGTCCTATATTCCGGGGGTCGATCTCTTTTCTCGTTTTCAGGTAGGCTACGGCACTGGCGGCATCGGTGGCCAGGTCCTGCGTAGTGGCTGCATTGAAGTCACCTTCTGATTTTGCCGTTCCCCGGTCGTCATAACGGAGTACTGCAATACCCTGGCGCGTCAGATAGTCTGCAATCACCAGAAAGGGCTTATGACCGGCCAGTTCTTCATTTCTGTTCTGAGGTCCGCTGCCGGATATGAGTACTACCACCGGGTGAGGTCCTGCTGTTTCCGGAGTGGTCAGCGTGCCTGCGAGCTTAATTCCTGCTTTAACATTGTCAAAGCGAACCTCCTCCTCAAGATAGGGGTAAGGTTTCTTGGGCTCTTGTGGCCGTTTGGCAACCTTTTTAGCGATGGGCTCCCTTCCGAAAACAAGGGGGAGTGAACCTCCGCCCTGGCTCCAGTTGCCCGTAAAAGTGTTGTTCTGAAAAGTGCCCTGGTAGCCGGCTCCGATGTTATCGAGTGAAAACCTGAGTTCATTGTCTTTAAATGTGATCGAAGAGACAGGCAGTCCCTTGGCTCCCTGATCGGGGCTGTCCAGTGTGGCCTGGTAAGCACCTTCCTTTCCGGTTACATGCAATACAATTCTCAATTGTTCGCCCCGTATTTGCAGGGCTCCGTTCCATTCTCCGGTAATATCCTGTGCCGTGAGTATGGCTGCCTTAAGAAATAAGGTAATTATCAATAATGTTCTGAACATGATTCGTTGCTTTGGGTAATGAGTATTAGTCTTTAAAGTCGGCATCTTTCAGAGCCTTTTTTACCTGGGAGATATTCTTTGAATAAAACCGAATGATGAGGTAAAGAATGATGGGTGTCAGTATAGCACCCAGTAAGAAGCCTATTCCGGCATCCCGCAGGTTGTCGAGAATACTTTGCTCCAGTATGAGGCTGTAGGTAACCGGGATAACGCAAAACAGAGAAACCACATTGGTCCATATGCTCAGCTTGCGATAGAACCTGAGCATTTTCCTGAACTCATTAAATCGTTCCACCACGGTACTATAGGTGTTTTTGATCAGGTCTATCTTTCTGGCCTGACTAATAATTCTGATGCCGAAAACAATAGCAATTCCCAGAATGATCACCATACCTGTTCCTCCGGCCAGTGCAGGCCAATCGGTCAGGCGACTGAAATTGAGCAGGAGGTAAATCAATATGATCAGAGATACCGTAATGCCGACCATTTCCATAAGTATAATCCTTCCCATTCTGGAGCTTGACTTTTCCTGCGTCATTTTCATGATCAGTTCCTGATTCAGCCTTTTCTGCTGATCTAACTGCGCTCCCAGGTCCGACCATACGGCTTTCATTTCATCTAAATCCATCTCTATGATTCCGGGTTAATCTGTTTTTTCAACTTGTTCTTGATACGCGACAGCCGGGTAGCCACATTGGTAACCGTCAAACCGGTAATCACGGCAATCTCTTCATAGCTCTTGTCTTCCAGATAAAGCAGGATGATTCCTTTCTCGAGGGAGTCAAGCTCTCTGATTTGCGCATAGAGTGTTTTGAGTCTGTCCTCAAAATCAGAGTCCTGCACCTCGGTCAGGTGCTGTACTACCTGATCGATTGGAACCAGTACCTTATGCTTTTTAGACTTTCGCAGATAGCTGATGGCCGTATTCAGCGCAACGCGATAGAGCCAGGTACCTCTTTTGGAAGCACCCTTGAAGGCATCGAAAGACTTCCAGAGCTGTAACACGATCTCCTGGTACAGGTCCTTTTGACTGTCCCGGTCATCTGTGTAGACAGACGTGATCTTGAAGATAGCTCCTTCGTTTTCGCTTATGAGTTGAGTAAACTCCGCGGTATTACTCATTTTTTATTCATTTGACTCATTAGTCGAAGATGGCCGGAAAAAATCACACCCGAAAGCGAAAAAAATTAAAAAAAGAGAGTTGTATTGGTGTAACTCTTTCTTTTTCAGGTGTTTGTGTTGATGTATTTGTGGCAGGGCAAAGCTATCGGCAGGCGGATGATTTCATCAGTGTTTTAAGGGCCTTATTATAATTGACATAGATACTGCCCATGGAGTCATTGTCTATCTCTCCGCTTCTTCGCAGGCGCCAGGTTTTACCGGTAATCTTCATACTGGCCACGGGCGTTTCCGTCTCCA
>DIYF01000009.1:4510-6247 GCA_002427745.1 Roseivirga sp. UBA6061
GTGAATACACTTCGAAAACTACGCCTGAACCTTCATAGATTACCTCCGTTTTGGCCACATCCATAGTATTGCCCTGATAACGTTCCAGGCTTCCAATGGAGAATATGTGTGTTACACCGAATACTTCGCGCAGTCGATGAATGAAGTCATCATTGTCTACATCGGCTTTTGTAGCAGGAAAGCCGGCTTTCAGAAACTCGTAATTGAGGCCCGGATCATGCAGATAGACGATTTTTATGTTACAGCCTGAGAGCTTCTTTCGGGTGGTTTCCAGCATATTGCGTGAGGTGCGCGAGTCAGTTCCGTTGAATCCGGTAAAAAGTACCACATCGGTAGACTTTAAGCTGGCTCCGGCATTGAACTGCTGTGTTACCTTGGCAGTATGAAAGCAAGAAGAAAGGCTTAACATACCGAGTAGTAAGCTTAATGTAAAAAGCGGCTTTACCTTCATTTTGGATGATTTCTGAGGAAGGGTCCGTTCTTAATGGTTAAAAAACTCCCTCAGCAAGTCGTTTACGGTTTCACTGGCTTCAATGTTCACAAGGTGGGCTGCATTCGGTATCTCCTTGTACTCAGCATTGGGTAAGTTCTCGCGCAGTACCTTGATGTTGTTGTTGATGTAAGCCGCATCCTTATCACCGCTCAGCACCAGTGTTGCTGCCGCAATCTGACTGAGTTTATCAGCAGGAACTGTTTCCCTCAGCCTGGGAGGACGCGTGAAGTTGCCACTCTCGATATAACGGGTGAAAGCCTGGCGGATGTATTTCACCGTTGTGTCCATAGAGGCAGGAAGTGTTCTGTCACCACTGCCGTAAAAAGTGATTCTTTCAACTACATCCGCAGCGCCTTCTGTATCATTTTTTTGAAGGGCCTGTCCTAATTCAATAATGGGCCCCAGGTAGCTCATGTCCTGTTCCTGTACTCCGGCCAGACCGGGTGACATCAGTACCAGCTTGTCTACATATTCAGGATAGCCCAGTGCGAAATCCACAGCAATCATGGCACCCAGTGAAAGCCCTGCGATATGGGCTTTGTCAATACCCGACTGGTCAAGAATTGCTTTGAGATCATCGATGTCGTAGCGCTCGTTATCCAGGTAGGTGGATTTGCCATGTCCGCGCAGGTCGTAGATGATCACCCGGAAGTTTTCCACCAGAGCATTCACCTGTGGCTGCCACATATGCTGATCTGCTCCACCACCGTGAATAAAGACCACTGTCGGACCACTACCTCCCGAGCTGTAGTGAATTTCGTTTTTGCCAGAAGCCAGGGTGTTGCTAGTCATTTGCGGGCTTTGTTGACAGCCTAGCAGCATAAAAACAGCTAAGGCAAAACAGTGTTTGACAGCCATAGGGCAGGGCTTTGTTGGAGTAGCGAATTTCGGAGCATTCTATCGTTTATCCAATATAAATCAGGGGTTTAATGAGGGAGAGGGAAGAGGAGGAGATAAATAAAAAAGAGGTTGTCTCAAAAGTTAAAGAAACCGTCATCACGAATGAAATGAAGTGATCTCTACCTCGATTATGAGTAACATGAGGAGATTGCTTCACTTCGTTCGCAATGACCAATCACTTTTGAGACAGCCTCTTTTATGCGCATGAGAGGCCTGCCTGCCCATGGCAGGAGTCGAACCCTGCTTTTAGCAGATAAACAATGCTCAAGCAGGCAGGCTCCACGCCCTGAGCCACTGCCACCTGAAGCAGATTAGACTGGGTTTTTAATTGATTTAAGGAAGGC
>DIYF01000006.1:0-7728 GCA_002427745.1 Roseivirga sp. UBA6061
AATGACAGAATCCGTAAGATCACTCCTTCCGGACTGGTAAGTACTTTCGCAGGAAGTTCCCGTGGAAGCAATGATGGAACCGGTACAACTGCCCGGTTTAACCGCCCGACAGCAGTGGCTTTGGATGCTCAGGGCAACCTTTTCGTTACCGATGCTCTTAATAACAGAATTCGTCAAGTCAGCCCTGACGGAGTAGTCTCTACCATTGCGGGTTCTGGCAGTGCTATAAGTCTTGACGGGACTGGTACCACTGCAGGCTTTAATTCTCCCACACGGATTGCGTTTGATGCTTTCGGCAATGCTTATGTATTAGAGACGGGCAATAAAATCCGAAAGATGCTAAGAGAGGCCTATCTGTTAACCGGAGACCCGGCAGGTCAGGTGGGGAATCATGATGTAGTACTGGAGGCCAGCGATGGCAAGGGAGGAACCGCACAGCAGAGTTTTACCATTGAAGTAATTGCTGCTCCAGCGGTTACAACCGGTGTGGCAACTGCAATTGCCGCCAACGGAGTTAGCCTTCATGGCGAAGTAACATCTCAGGGAGGGGCTGCCATTACCCAAAGAGGCTTCGTATATGCGCGTACTGCAGATGATGCAAGTCCCACATTGGCAGAAGTAAATGGAACAACCGTATTTAAAGCAGAGGTGCCGGGTACGGTAGGAACGTTTGATTTAGCAGTCAATACCCTTGCAGGAAATACGGCATACAGTTTTGTTGCCTACGCTGACAATGGGGGTACCACCGAAGGCGGTGTTCAAACCTTTACGACATTAAATAACGAACCTGCTTTTAGCTCAACGGCACCCGTTTCAATCAATGAAGGTAAAACTTATACTTATTCAGTTACTACAGAAGATCTTGATGGAGATCAGATAACTGTTAGTGCACCAACGATACCTGATTGGTTAAAACTGGTACCCATCGCTGGAAATAAGGTTACCACCGTGGCAGGTTCTGGTAGCTCAGGCAGTGCTGATGGTACTGGTACTGCTGCCGGTTTTTTCTCTCCCGAGAGAGTCGCTGTTGATCTTGCCGGAAACATTTACATTTCTGATCGGGGAAACCTCAAAATCCGAAAGGTTTCTCCTTCGGGAGTAGTCACCACTCTGGCAGGCTCTGGTAGTGAAAGCAGTATTGACGGGACAGGTACGGATGCCAGTTTTGATCAGCCTGCGGGAATAACAGTAGATGCCTCGGGCAATGTATATGTTGTAGACAAAGATGATCACAGTATTCGCAAAATCAGCCCGTCAGGCGTTGTTACTACGTTCGCAGGTTCGGGACGTTCCGGCAGTGCTGATGGAACAGGAACTGAAGCTACTTTTGACGAGCCTTCTGGCATTGCGATCGATGCTTCCGGTAATTTATACATAGGAGATACGGATAATCATAAAATCCGTAAGATCAGCCCCTCCGGAGTGGTCTCAACACTGGCAGGTTCCGGTGTCAGAGGAAGTGCCGATGGTACAGGTACAGATGCTACATTCAGATTCCCTGATGGAATAGCTGTTGATAGCTCTGGCAACGTTTATGTGGCGGATGTGGGTAATGAACGCATTCGTATCATCAGCCCGGATAAAGTGGTAAGCACCTTGGCAGGGAGTTTCCAGGGAAGCAGCGATGGTACAGGGACGAATGCAAGGTTTTCCGCTCCTCATGACATAACGGTCGATCCATCGGGTAACGTTTTTGTAGCAGACAGATTTAACAACAAAATCCGTAAAATCACTCCTTCAGGAGTCGTTACTACAGTAGCCGGTTCAGGCAATGCTACAAACCTTGATGGAACAGGTGCAGCGGCTGGTTTTAATGCACCAAGAGGTATAGCATTCGGTCCATGCGGCAATATTTATATAGTAGATGACGGCCATCAGGTTCGAAAAATATCAAATGAATCTTACGAGCTGACAGGAAACTCAGCAGGCCG
This sequence comes from Roseivirga sp. UBA6061, assembly GCA_002427745.1. Classification (GTDB taxonomy): domain Bacteria; phylum Bacteroidota; class Bacteroidia; order Cytophagales; family Cyclobacteriaceae; genus Roseivirga. The sequence goes on from DIYF01000006.1 coordinate 1,932, forward strand.
GGCAGGAAATCATAATGTGGTACTGGAAGCCAACGACCTCAAAGGAGGTATTGTACAACAGAGTTTTACCATTGAGGTGATAGCGGCACCAACTGTTGTTACCAGCGAGGCCACGGCAATATCCGCTGATGGAGCTACGCTGCAGGGTGAAGTGACGGCTGAAGGGGGAGCAGCCATAGCAGAAAGAGGTTTTGTATATGCACGTACCGCTGATGATGCCACACCAACTTTGGCGGAGGTAAACGGGACAACCATATTTAAGGTGGATGTACCAGGGACCTCAGGAACGTTTGATCTGGCGATATCTGGCCTGGCAGGGAATACCGGCTATAGTTTTATCGCCTATGCGGATAACCGGGGAGTTACAGAAGGGAGTATCAAAACTTTTAACACCTTAAATAATGAACCAACCTTTACTTCAACAGCTCCGACCGCAATAAGCGAGAGAGCTACGTATACTTATCCCATTGTCACTGAAGATGCCGATGGTGATGTCATAACGATTACGGCCTTAACAAAGCCAGGCTGGCTCACTTTAGCCCCTCTGGTAGGAGATGAGGTCACTACCTTTGCCGGCTCGGGTGACTTTGGAAATACAGACGGTACAGGTACGGCTGCCAGCTTTTTTGGTCCTTCCGGAATGGCGTTAGATACCTCGGGTAACTTGTATATTGCCGATACAGATAATCATCTTATCCGCAAGATATCTCCTTCGGGTGTGGTCACTACTTTTGCCGGTTCAGGTAATGAAGGAAGTGCTGACGGCACAGGTACAAATGCGAGTTTTGACGGCCCTCGTGGAATAGCCCTGGACGCCTCCGGCAATCTGTATGTAGCAGATTCCAACCACCATCTTATTCGTAAAATATCTCCTTCCGGAGTAGTGAGCACCCTGGCTGGAGCAGGTACAGAGGAAGGCTTTGCCTTTCCGGAAGACCTGGCAGTGGATGCATCAGGTAATGTTTTTGTAGCCGATGGTATTAATCATAAAATCCGCAAGATTACTCCTGCGGGAGTGGTTACCACTTTTGCAGGTTCAGGTAATGAAGGAAGTGTTGATGGTACAGGCACAACAGCCGATTTTCACAGGCCAAAAGGCATTACCCTCGACAAATCCGGTAATGTGTACGTGGCGGATACCGGTAATCACCGTATTCGTAAGATATCTCCTTCCGGAGTTGTAACTACATTGGCCGGAAGTCTTCCTGGGTTTAGCAATGGCACAGGGACACAGGCAAGATTTTTCGGACCCCTCGGTTTGGCTGTGGATGCATTGGGAAATGTTTTTGTCGCAGATGGCGCTAATAATAGAATCCGTAAAATCAGCCCCTCCGGTGTAGTCTCTACCGTAGCAGGTTCCGGCAACCGTAGTAGCCTTGATGGTGTCGGTACAAGGGCCAGTTTTTATCACCCTGCCGGAATAGCTTTGGATGCTTCCGGTAATGCTTACGTCACAGATCGTAACAGTCGCAAAATCCGAAAGATTGCGGGTGATTCATATCTGTTAACCGGAGACCCAACCGGCCAGGCGGGTAATCATAATGTGGTGTTACAGGCCAATGACGACAATGGTGGTGTCACACAACAGAACTTCACTATTGAGGTGATTGCAGCACCAACTGTTACTACCAATGAGGCTGTTTCAATATCATTTAACGAAGCAACACTACAGGGTGAAGTAACCTCTCAAGGTGGAGCTGCCATTACCGAAAGAGGATTTGTATACGCACGTACATCAGATGATGCCACGCCTACCTTATCAGAGGTAAATGGATCGACTGTATTGAAAGTGGCAGTACCCGGTACTGTTGGAACGTTCGATATGGCGGTGAACAACCTGATGGGCCATACAGACTATAGCTTTATTGCCTATGCCGATAACGGTGGACTAACAGAAGGCACTGTACAGACCTTTACCACTTTAAACAATGTACCGGTCTTTAACTCAACAGCACTTACATCCATAAATGAGGCGAACACCTATAGCTACTTAGCTACTACCCAGGATGCCGATGGAGATCCTGTAGCCATCACCGCTTCAACAAAACCGGGCTGGTTGAGTCTGATACCTATCACGGGAGACAGGGTCACAACATTTGCCGGTTCCGGGAGCGAAGAAAACACTGATGGTACGGGTACAGCGGCAGGTTTTGGTTCTCCTCGTAGAATTGCCACCGATTCCCAGGGAAATATCTATGTCACTGAAATTGGAGATACGGACTTCAACGAAAATTATGTAATTCGAAAAATTACACCTTCAGGGGTGGTGACTACGTTTGCGGGTTCAGGTAACAGGGGATCTGCAGATGGTACCGGTACAAATGCCAGTTTCTTTGACTTGTACGGAGTGGTTACTGATGCTTCGAATAATATCTATGTAGTGGACAGAGGCAATCAGGCTATTCGAAAAATAACACCATCCGGAGTGGTCACTACTTTTGCCGGCAGTGGCAACCTTGGAAGTAACGATGGTACGGGAACATATGCCCGCTTCAACTCTCCTCAGGGTATTGCCATTGATGCTTCAGGCAATCTCTATGTGGCGGATACGGGCAATCGAAGAATCCGTAAGATATCACCTGCTGGCGTGGTGAGTACCATTGCCGGTTCAGGTGCCAGGGGAAATACCAATGGTACCGGTACAAGTGCCAGTTTTTATACTCCTACAGGATTGGTTGTGGATGCATCAGGTAATATATATGTCGCAGACAGTGGCAGCCACCTTATCCGCAAGATCACTCCGGAGGGGGTAGTGAGCACCCTGGCTGGTGGCTCTCGTGGAGATATAGATGGTACAGGCTTTGGAGCGAGGTTTTACTCTCCCACAGATCTGACGGTTGACAAATTGGGTAATCTTCTGGTAGCGGATCAATACAATCGTAAGATTCGCAAGGTCTCTCCATTGGGAGTCGTAACTACCTTAGCAGGTTCGCAGAGTTCAGGAACTGCCGATGGTACCGGAACCACTGCCGGTTTTGGTAGACCGACAGGCATCACAGTGGGGCCTTCAGGCAATGTTTATGTTGTTGATATGTCCAGCAACAAAATTCGAAAAATAATCAGCGAATCGTCTTTGTTAGCCGGAGATCCGGCAGGTCAGACAGGTAGTCATAATGTGGTATTGCAAGTAAATGATGGTAACGGAGGTGTTTCACAACAGAACTTTACCATTGAAGTCATTGCTGCGCCAGATGTTATCACCGGTGTGGCTGCTTCAATATCGCCAGGCGGGGCAACCCTGCAGGGCGAAGTAACTTCTGAAGGAGGAGCCTCCATAACCGAAAGAGGTTTTGTATACGCACGTACGTCAGATGATGCCACCCCTACGGTGACAGAGGTGGACGGATCAACGGTATTTAAAGTAACGGTATCGGGCACCGTAGGAACATTCGATATGGCGGTAAATGGCCTGATGGGCAATACAGCGTATAGTTTCATTGCTTATGCCGATAATGGAGGAGTTACAGAAGGTGACGTACAAACCTTTACCACTTTAAACAATGAACCGACTTTTACCTCAACAGCAGTCACCGGTGTAAGTGAGGCCAATACCTATAGCTACCTGGTCACTACGGAAGATACTGATGGAGATATGGTAGCTGTCACTGCCTTAACAGAACCGTCCTGGTTGAGTCTTACACCCCTGGTGGGAAATGAGGTGACTACCTTTGCGGGATCGGGCAATGATGGAGTAGCCGGTGGCACCGGTACGGATGCGAGTTTTTCTACCCCTACAGGAATAGCCGTAGACAGTAATGGAAACATTTTCGTTGCGCAGGGCGATTTATATTCCAGGCAGAGTCTGATCCGAAAGATCAGTCCGTCCGGAGTGGTCAGTACATTTGCAGGCTCAGGTAATTATGGAAGTGCAGATGGTACAGGCACTGAGGCCAGTTTTAATGGCCCTACAGGTATAGCCATAGACGCATCAGATAATATCTATGTGACGGATAGAGCGTTTAACCGTATTCGTAAAATATCACCTAATGCAGTGGTGACTACAATTGCAGGTTCAGGCGGTGGTGGAAGCATTGACGGTACAGGTACTGTGGCCAGTTTTAATCGACCTTATGGAATAGTGGTTGATGCCTCAGGAAATGTATATGTCGGAGATACAAACAATCACAAAATCCGAAAGATCAGCCCGTCCGGGGTTGTCAGTACATTTGCCGGATCTGGCAACCGGGGATTTGCAGATGGTACAGGTATTTCGGCCAGTTTTAATACCCCCACAGGCTTAGCAATAGACGCCTTGAATAATGTATATGTAGCGGACGGAGGTAATTATCGTATTCGCAAGATATCTCCCACAGGGGTAGTAAGTACTTTGGCAGGAGGTTCGCGAGGTAGTATTGATGGTACTGGTTCCAATGCACGGTTTTATTCCGTTTCCGATATGGCGATCGACCCATTGGGCAATGTATATGTAACAGACGGTGCTGACCGTAAAATCCGAAAGGTCAGCCCATCCGGAGTAGTTACCACACTGGCAGGTTCGGGTAGCTATGAAAGTATCGATGGCGTGGGTACAGCTGCTGCTTTTTATGGCCCTGCAGGAATAGCACTCGATGCTTCCGGTAATGCCTATATAGTTGATAGAACCGGTAATAGAATTCGAAAGATATCAAGTGAATCTTCTCTTTTATCAGGAGACCCGACAGGCCAGAGAGGTAGTCATGATGTGGTACTGGAGGCCAGGGATGGAAATGGAGGTATTGCACAGCAGAGTTTTACCATTGTTGTAACTGATGGGATTGATCCGGTATTTACTTCTGCTATCTCAGCAAACTTTGCAGAAAACGAAACAGGAACGGTCTATACGGCTGTTGCGACCGATGCCGATCAGCTGACTTACAGTCTGGGTGACAACAAGGATGAAGGACTGTTCAGCATTGACCCTGTGACCGGAATACTGAGCTTTATCAATAGCCCTGATTTTGAGAACCCTGGTGATAATAATGGAGATAATCAGTATCTGGTTGATGTAATTGCCAGTGATGCCACAAATCCGGTCTCACAAACCGTAACGATTACCGTAACCGATGTTGATGAGATATTGCCTGTCTTTACTTCAGGTATGGCAGTGAATTTTGCAGAGAACGGTACGGGTACCGCTTACACCATATCAGCGACTGATGCCAATCCTGTTACCTATGGTCTGGGCAGTGGTAATGATGAAACGCTCTTTAATATCAGCGGGGGAGTGGTCACCTTTAATAATGCTCCTGACTTTGAGGCACCTATAGATGCAGATAACAACAATATCTATGTGATCGAAGTGCAGGCCAATGATGGTACCAATACAGCCAGTCAGACAGTGATGATTACAGTCACTGATGTGGCCGAGGATAACACTTTACCTGTCTTTACTTCGGGTACGGCAGTGAATTTTGCAGAGAATGGTACCGGTACTGCTTACACCATATCAGCAACTGACGCCAATCCGGTTACCTACGGCCTGGGCAGTGGTAATGATGAAGCACTTTTCGATATCAGTGGAGGAGCGGTCATCTTTAAGAATGCTCCTGACTTTGAAGCCCCCGGGGATGGAGATACAGATAACGCCTATGTGATCGAAGTACAGGCCAACGATGGTATCAATACTGCCATCCAGACCGTAACGATTACCGTAACTGATATTGATGAGGTCTTACCTGTATTTACTTCAGGTATGGCAGTGAATTTTGCAGAGAATAGTACGGGTACTGCTTACACCATATCAGCGACCGATGCCAATCCGGTTACCTATGGTCTGGGCAGTGGTAATGATGAATCGCTTTTCGATATCAGTGGAGGA
>DIYF01000006.1:7897-8119 GCA_002427745.1 Roseivirga sp. UBA6061
GAAGTACAGGCCAACGATGGTATTAATATTGCCAGCCAGACCGTAACGATTACCGTAACTGATATTGATGAGATATTGCCTGTCTTTACTTCAGGTACGGCAGTGAATTTTGCAGAGAATGGTACGGGTACTGCTTACACCATATCAGCGACCGATGCTAATCCGGTTACCTATGGTCTGGGCAGTGGTAATGATGAAGCGCTTTTCGATATCAGTGGAGGA
>DIYF01000006.1:8269-8614 GCA_002427745.1 Roseivirga sp. UBA6061
CGAAGTACAGGCCAACGATGGTACCAATACTGCCAGCCAGACCGTAACGATTACCGTAACGGATCTTCCGGAAGATATTACTCCACCAGCCAAGCCTGTTATTACAGGAATCAGTGATGATACGGGAGCAAGCAATAGTGACGGAGTTACCAGTGACCGAAACATTATCATAAGTGGTACGGCAGAAGCACATGCGGTAGTAGAGGTTTTCAGTCAGGTTGGTCCTTTGAGAAATACCCAGGCAGATGCGAATGGAGACTGGGTGCTGGATATCACCGATATCAATCTGATAGAGTTTAAGGTAGACCTTACCGCAGAAGCGGTTGATCTGGCTGGAAATCGGAG
>DIYF01000007.1 GCA_002427745.1 Roseivirga sp. UBA6061
GTTACCTGCCAGGTCTACCGCCTCCGCTGTCAGGTTTACCACTATCTCAAACAAGCTTATGTCGGTAATGTCCAGTATCCAGTCACCATTAGCATCGGTCCGGGTGCTGCGAATAGAACCGTATTGACTGGATACTTCCACTGTGGCATTGGCCTCCGATGTTCCACTGATGGTAATGTGCTGATCATTGGTCACTCCATCACTGTTACTGCTACCCGTATCATCTGAAATGCCGGTGATCACTGGTTTGGATGGTGGTGTAACATCCTCCTGAACATCAGTGACTGTGATGGTCACTGTCTGACTAGCTGTATTCAGCCCATCGCTGGCCTGTACTTCTATTACATAATCGTTGTTGGTATCTGCATCACCGGGTGCCTCAAAGTCAGGGGCATTTTTGAAGGTGACGACTCCCCCACTGATATCGAAGAGTGACTCGTCATTGCCCTTACCTAAAGCAAAGGTCAGGGCATTAGCATCGGTAGCAGCAATTGTATAGGCAGTACCCGTACCATTCTCTGCAAAGTTCACTGCCATACCCGAAGTGAAGACCGGCAAGATCTCGTCTATATCTGTCACAGTGATGATGACCGTTTGCTTCACTTCATTCGTTCCATCATTAGCGGTAACCTCTACTACATAAGCGTTGTCAGTATCAGCATCAGCAGGAGTCTCAAAGTCAGGAGCTGTGACGAAGTTTAACTTTCCACTAATTGGATCAATACCAAAGGAGGCTTCATCATTACCTGTGCCCAGGCCGTAAGTCAATACATTAGCATCAGTAGCCGCTATGGTGTAAGCCGTTCCGCTGCCATTCTCTGCAAAGTTAACGGCAGAAGCTGAAGTAAAGACCGGTAGGATTTCGTCTATGTCTCTTATCGTAATGGTAATAGTCTGGCTCGCCACATTTAGTCCGTCATCAGCCGTTACTTCCACTATATAATTATTGTCAGTATCGGCATCAGCTGGCGTTTCAAAGTCTGGAGGAGTGATAAAAGCCAGGTCTCCGGTATTGGGGTCAATATTGAACAAGGCCTCGTCATTTGCAGCGCCTAAACCATAGGTCAGCGTGTTCGCATCAGTAGCGACTACGGTCTGTACCAGGCTATTGTCATTTTCATCAAAAGTGATAAGAGTGCCTGAAGAGAAGACCGGCAAAATTTCGTCAACATCTGTCACCGTAATGGTCACTGCTTGCTTCGCTTCATTCATTCCATCATTGGCCGTTACCTCTATTACATAAGCATTGTCGGCACCATTATCCCCAGGACTTTCAAAGTCTGGGGGAGTAATGAAAGTCAATTCTCCAGTATTGGGGTCAATGTTAAACAAAGCCTCATCATTGCCGGTACCCAGACTGAAGCTTGCGTCATCAGAGTCTATATCGGTAACCATGGCTGTATACCCCGTTGCGGTACTGTTTTCAATCACACTCAAGGAGTTTACCGAAGTGAATACAGGAGCTTCATCATTCAGGTCGTTTATGCTCACCGTGATCGTTTGCTGTGTGTCGTTGGTTCCATCAGTAACCGTAACTTCTACCTCGTATGTCTGGTCCTGTTGTGTTGGATTCTCGTAGTCTTCGGCAACAAGCAGGCTTAGGTCAGCGCCTGTCAAGCCAAACAGGGCCTGGTCTGCTCCTCCTGTAAGGCTGAAACTTAAGGTGCTACCGGCATCGGCATCCGTAGCGGTTAGCGTAATTACCGCAGTCTCATTCTCATCAATCGATATGGCATTAGAAGAAGTGAATACCGGGGCCTCGTCATCGAGATCACTTACTGTGATTGTAAGCTCCTGACTGGTGCTGTTTTCAGCATCGTCTTTCACCTCTAACGTGAGGTTATAAACATTGTCCTCACCGTCATCCTCAGGGTTTTCAAAATCAGGCGCAGCAATAAAAGTCAGGCCCTGATCATTTGGATCGATGGCAAACAAGTCAGCATCCTCACCGGAAAGTGTGTATGACAATACTGCATTCGAGTTGTTGTCTTCAGCTGTAATGCTCAGTATATCATCGGTACTATTTTCATCGATAACAGCATCACTGCCCGAGGTAATGCTGGGTGGGGTAACATCCAACACCGTAATGGTGAAATCATGCAACAAGCTGATTTCTGTGTCCCCCAGGTCTGTGATTTTAAGACTAACATTATGGACACCCACTTGCCCCTCTGCTTCGCCACAAAGGGCAAAGTCAGCAATATTGAGAAGCGCTAATCTTAGAGTTTCATCATCCAGAATATAAATAAACCCAACAGATTCATCTATCTGGATTGCGTTGATTTCTATGAACTGTACTTCCTCACCTGTACCATCTATAAAAGTACCGGGTTCATCAAAGGCAACTGATCCTTCTTGTCCGGCAAGGGCTGTGGCTGTTCCATCAGCGCTGATACTAAAGAGCCTCTCTATTGTAGATGCATAGAGTTGATTATTGCCCGAAATAGTGAGATCGTTTACACCGGGGAGGTCAGTCAATATGGAAAGAACCCCGCTTTTATCCAGCTTCAATATGACTTCATGTTCTATATCCACCAGAAAAATATTCCCCACTGCATCTATTTCCATCTGTATCAGGAATAGTTCATCACTTAAGCCTTCAACTTGTGTATTCTCATTGATCAAATCTGTTTGTATGCCTGTATCCGGGTTTAAGCTGACAAGCTTAAAGTCATCCAAAAGCATCAATACATTTCCATCACCATCCAGGCGAGCATCCGTTATGGTAGTTTCTACATCCTCAGTTTCATAAAGGAGTGTAAAAGGCAAGAAAATAAGAGAGCCCGGACCATCACCAACTTCTGTAATCTCAAACAGGTCGTCCAGGTCATCGGGGGATATACTAATGAGAATGCTTTGATCCCCGGCCAATAAAAAATCTCCGCTAGCTGTCACGCCCAATATCTCCCATACCCTTACTCTACCGAGATCAGGTGAATCTCCCGAATCATCTCCGTCTCCCAGGACAAAGCGAGCATCAAATACCTGGTCTTCTTTGATCAATACCAATTCGGGATCATCTAGGGCCAATAGCATATGTCCCAAACGGTTAGCCGCAAAGCTAGAAATCGAATTCAGCTGGCTGAAGTCAGCAGTTTCTGAAGAGAACTTCCCGGTTAATACTTTTTCGTAGTGCCCTACTGTCAATGGGTCGGTTGTTTCAACAAAGACCCGTTCTCCCGGTATTAGCTCACCCAAACCATTTCTGGAGATGTAATTGAAGGTACCATTAGCTTCGGCAAACAGCCTCAAGCCATCGAATTCAGTGGCTAAAATACGTGTGTCAAACAACTCCAGGTTGTTAAGTGGTTCAAATTCAAATGCCGACTCGCTGAACTCATAAAATTCATCTCTGGTAATAAACAGTAGTTGGTCTTCTGAACTAAAAAGCATGTCTTCCACCCCTTCCAGTATTTCCCTCATTGATGGGGAAAGACCATCTCCACTGTCCAGAATTGTCTCTTTTAAAAAGCCCTCTTCACCCGGGGTATAGCGTATCAGTAGCGCATCCCTGCCATTCAAGTAGGTATACACTTGATTTTGATCGTTGATGCCGATCAATGAATTGTCGAACTCGTTGTCTTCCCCACTGGAAGGGATGCCATTCAATTCAAAAGTACTGAGGTCGAGATAGTGTACTCTTCCGTCTTCTTCCAGAAAATACAGACTGCCTTGCTCATGATCAAAGGTCATGTCTTCGGGTATGAAAGGAAGTTCGTTGGTGTTTGCATCATCAGAATCGGTGCGAACCGCAGTGACGGTTCCATTCTTATCCATCTGAAATAAGAAAGTTGAAACTCGGCCAATCATTGTGAAATAGAGATTATCCTCTTTGTCTATCGACATGGCCGTGATCACATCCAGTTCAAATTCGTCACCTGCGGCATCTTTCAAATCAAAAAAGTTGAGGACTCCCTCTGAGTTCACCAGGAACAACTCACTGGCAAACTCATTAAATACGCTCATTATGACATTGCCCTCACTGTCTCTTACTAAGTAATCAACCTCTGCCAAAGCTTCCGCAGGCACGCTTTCCCCCTCGTCATCTTCCACTTCCAGCTGAGTAAAGAGAGGATTCCTGGATTTGAGACTTAACCAGGAAGGTAGCTCCAGGGCCTGAACAGCATTCAAGGCGTTAAAAGCAGTCCTTTCATCAGGGTCTGTTAAAAATCCAAAGTACTCGTAGAACTCATTGTCATTGATAGTGGTGATCGGATTTGAACTCACCACCGGGGCTTCGTTCAGGTCTATCAGGCTGATAGTCAAAGCCAGCGTGGTTTCATTGTTTGCCTCATCAGAAGCGATGATATCAATCAGAAACTGCTTGCCTGAACTAGCGTTGCCAGCAGCAGTCTCAAAGTCCTGTGCTTCCTTAAAGGTCAAAAGCCCACTATTGGCATCCAGGTTGAATAAGCCTGTGACGTCCGTATCATTTGAGTTGCTCAGGGTATAAGTGATGGTCTGAGAATCAACATCTGTGGCATTCGCAGTATACACTGTACCGGTTTCGTTCTCCTCAAAACTTACTGAAGTAGATGAGGTAAACAGGGGTTTTTCATCGTCTATATCAGTCACGGATATGGTGATGGTTTGACTACTTACATTGCTTCCGTCTGAGGCAGTAATCTCTACTTCATAGTTATTGTTACCGCCTCCATCCTGAGGGTTCTCAAAGTCAGGACTAGATACAAATGTGAGTTCTCCAGTGCTTTTGTCTATGGTAAACAAAGCCTCATCTGCATCACTACCCAGTTTAAAAGAAAAACCACCCAAATCGGTGGCAGTAGCGGTATATACCGTCCCGGTGGCATTTTCAACAAATGAGGTACTGGTACCAGAAGTGAAAACAGGGCCATAGATATCACTTAGCCTGGCCGTGTTACCGCCCCCTTGTGGTGTTGGCATAAAGTGGCCGGCAAAGTCAAAAACAGAGGCATTATCAGATGCTTCTACCGTAATGGTCTCATCTCCATTAGGTGTGCCGGTAAAGGCAATGTTGATGAGTACGCCCTCTGCTCCTCCTGCTAAAGCCTCCCCATTGGCATTGGTGATGGAAGTGATAGTGGCTGCGGTGGCCGTACCTCCGGAAACAGACAAAGCCAAATCACTGGCTTCTACCGGAGCGCTGGCTACGTCATCGCCATATACCGGCTCGGTGAAG
>DIYF01000172.1 GCA_002427745.1 Roseivirga sp. UBA6061
TTCGACCTTTTTATACCCAAATAATCCCGCCATACCTCCGGAATCGACCAGTCTGATAAAGTCGTACTCTTTTTGTCTGCTTCTGGACCACCGGCCTAATTCCTTCTTCCTAAAAGCGGTCAGAATTTGTATAATCGGCCATGAACAAGAAAGTGACCATAGGGGTAGTACAGGCCGCCCCGGCTTATCTGGATGTAGCACAGTCGATGGTAAAGGTGGAAGCCCTGCTTCGCGAAGCAGCAGACAAAGGCGCCAACCTGGTGACCTTTGGGGAGACCTGGTTTACGGGCTATCCGGCCTGGATTGACTACTGCGATGAATATGCCAAATGGGACTTTCAACCCACCAAGGAAGTTTTTGCCAAAACGCATGAAAACAGTCTGGATGTTAACGGGCCCGAGGTACAACAGATTGGCGAATGGGCCAAAGAGCTGGGAGTCGTGGTCGTTATGGGCATCAATGAGAAAGTATCGAGCGGCCCGGGCAACGGCACCATCTACAATGCGCTGCTAACCTGGAGTGAAACCGGGGAACTGGTAAACCACCACAGAAAGCTCATGCCGACTCATACAGAACGCCTGCTTTATGGCCAGGGTGACGGGGCCGGCCTGCAGGCCGTTGAAACACCCTATGGTCGTATTGGCGGACTCATCTGCTGGGAGCACTGGATGCCGCTTACCCGCCAGACCATGCATAACTCCGGTGAGCACATTCATGTGGCGGTATGGCCTAAGGTACATGAAATGCTACAGATGGCTACCCGATCTTATGCGTTTGAAGGACGCTGCTTTGCCGTGGGAGTCGGGCAGATTATGAGAGTAAAGGACATTCCTGACCAGCTCAATCTCCCCCCGGAACTCCAGGATAAACCGGAACATATGCTATTGAATGGCGGCAGTTGTGTAGTGGGCCCTGACGGACACTATGTTCTCGAACCCCAGTGGGACAAAGAGGGGGTATTTACTGTAGAAGTGGATTTAGACAGATGCTATGAGGAAAGACTAGCGCTGGATGTTACGGGCCATTATCAGCGCAATGATGTTTTTCAACTGGAGGTAAATAAAAAGAGGCCCTAAAGGCCTCTTCTGAAATTTCTTATAGTACCGATCTTAGCAGCCTTTGCGCTCGTCAATTTTCTCAGCGTAAGCGTTCTTGTTGATGGTAAACTGAGCACCGGAAGTGTTTGTGCTAAAGCCGGAGATTTTATAAATGTGCTCAGTGCCGAAATCGTCCAGCGCAGTGATACTGACAATATCATTGCCTGAAGTTTTTATATGCACTTCAGTGAATGGCATTTTAGATGAGGGCACAAGTTTCAGCACGTCTCCCTCCATAGAAGCTGTATAACCAGAACCATAGAAAGACAACAGACTACCATAGTCAATGATCGCCTCTGAATTCTGACCAGGGCAGAACATCAATATCTGAGAGTGATCTGTCTCACGCGTACCAACATATTCTGTCTTTCCGTCATTTACCCATCTTTCATTAGGACCGTAGTTCAGAATATACCTCTCGCCCATAACAACCAATGACCCTTCCTGCACATTGTTGAATCCCATTTTGTCATTGTTGGCCTCATAGGTCACATTGACTTTATAGTTAGGCACCTGACTGTATTTGTCGTAAAGTCGCTTGCGCAGCCCATCGGCATCCTGTGCCATAGAGCTATGAGCCGTCACTATAAAAACTGCGCATATGAAGAAGTTAAGAGTCTTTTTCATGATCCGATAAAGATTTAGATATTATAAAAATAGCTTATTAATAGTAAATACAAACACAGGTTTGTGTGACGGGAATTCAGCTGGTTGAGAATAAAAGAATCCCGCAAGAGGCCTTACGGGATTCTAAAATGCTAATTTTATTTCAAAACTAAGTGCTTTTTCGCAAGAATCTGATCAGATCACTTGCAGAGAAAACCCTCGCTTAGTTGTTCTTTCGGATGTAGATATTACCGTTGGTCGTTTTCATCATCACCTCAGGGCCACCACCATTTACCTTACCGCGTACCCAGTTTTCAAATTTAATCCTATAACCTCCGCTTCTACCTCTGTCTCCTCCGTTTCTGCCTCTGTCATTGGTACTGGGTACTTCCTGGCTCAGGTCAAAATCCTCAAAGTCGGTATAGATATCGCGATTGGTTTTCATCTTGGTGGTGATCTTTGCATTTCCCGGTAGTGTCAGATCCACATCTCCGTTATATGTACTGAAAGCCATATTGGTATCTGCGGTCACTCCCGTAAAAGATACCTTTACCGCTCCGTTATACGTGCTGGCACTGGCGGATCCATTGATATCCACCAGAGTAATAGGGCCGTTATAGCTCTCCACATTCAGCTCTCCTTCCACTCCCTCTATAAAGATGTGTCCGTTATTATAGCTTTCCGCTTTGATATCAAAGTTCTTAGGTACCTGGACCTCAAAATCCATACGGTTACCCCAGCCTTCATTTTCAACCTTTACCACATTGCGATACTCCTGCGCCTGTACATTAAAGCCCCCGGTACTTACCAGCCTCATACCGTCCTTCGTCTTTTCTTTGTCAACCTTCTTGCCATACTTAACCATCTTCACCTTTACCGTATTGCCCTCGTATGCTGTAATTTTGATGCGGCCGTTATGGGACTCAATGTCCAGCTTTCCTCTTTCTCCCGGGTTGCTTAACGGGATTTCGATTTCCTGCTCATTGGTCTGGTAGTCGGCACTGTGATCGCCATGGTCTCCCAGGGAGCTAAAAGCTCCGTCAAGCGCCTCAGACAGATGTTTATCCAGATCGACATGCTGAATGGCATTTACAATCACATCGGGGTTCACTCTTATGTCCGTGTTGACATCTATGTTTAAATCAGGATCAACATCCACGCGCACATCAGGATTTACATCAACCCTCACATCCGGATTTACCTTTACATCCACTTTGGGCTTCGGCTTTACCTTCACCTTTACCTGCTGTGCCATACCAGAGCTGGCGATAAGCACTGCCATCATAACTATTGCTAACCTTTTCATTTTATATACCTTTTCTTTATTTCTTACATTATTTTCCCGATGCTCTCCTCAAGGGTCGTCTTGACCTCATCCGGAGTATTTTCGCTCTCGAGGAGCTGTCTGAACTGATCGATAGATTTTTTCTCTTCAAGCTCTACCATTAGTTCTGCCAGGGCCACCTGCATCAGGGGTGACTCTTGCCGGGTGATACTATTGATCAGCCCTTCGCGGATAACCGGGTCGTCTGCATAGCCTTCTAAAACCTGCAGCGCGGCAATCCTTACATTGGTACTCTCATCATTGTTCAGTGTCATGAACAGTGCATCAGTCACCTTCTTATTAGACCGGGGAAGCTCGTTTGACATTTGAATGCCTTTCAGGCGTTCGGTCACCGACTCTTCTTCCAGCATACTGAACATCATGGTCTGCTGCATTTCTGCCACCTTTTCGGTGAGAGCCAGCATTTGACTGCCGTCATTGCTTCCACCAAAGCTCATACCTGCCAGCACTCCTATCACCAGCAGTGAAATTCCGAAGGCCATTCGACCAAACACAGTGCTGAAAAAGGCCTGAGAAAGCTGATCTAAAAAACCCGGGCTTTTCACTTTCTCCTTTCGCTTTGCCTCAGCCAGCATTGTGTAGAAGCCTTCGCTCATTGCCTCAGAGGGTTCAGGGCTTTCTGCTGCCGAGATAACTCCCTGCATCTGCTTCATTGCCTCTACCTCTTCCATCACGATATGGCCTTCGTCCACATACTGTCTGAACTCCCGCTCTCTGTCGGCCGTCAGCGTTCCGTCTATATAATCTGTGATGAGTGACATGTACTGCTCTTCCATGATCTGTTTTTATTTTCCTTTTCTTATTCTGATGTCGCCATTCAGAGTTTTGAAGTCTATTTCGGCACTGCCATTGGCTACCTGGTAACTATTAGAGTTAGATATCTTATACATTGACCCTCCGCGTTTCCCTTTATTGGTCACCATTTTAGGAGCCAGTTTCTTAGAGAAATCAAGATCACTGTATACTTCACCATACCGGGTATCAAAGCTGTAAATACCAGCCCCTTGATTGGCAGTATATACCTCTATATCTCCGTTGATGGTTTCAAAATCGGCAAACTCCTTCGGCATACTGCTGTAGGTCACCTTGATACGACCATTTACAGTATGTGCTTTCGTATCATTGGCAATGTCGGTGAGCTCTACATCTCCATTTACATTATTGGCGTAAATCTGCCCTTTCACCCCATTGATAAAAAGATCGCTGTTGTTCACGGTAGAAATCTTCACACTAATATTCCTGGGCACTTTTACCTTAAAATCCAGTCGATAGCGATAATACACCCGATCGCTTCTTCTGTTCCAGTTCCAGCCGCAAGCCAAAGAGTCGTCCTTTTCGCGGAAGGTGTTTTGCGGAGTGGATAACCGTGCTCTCACAAAGCCTTCACCTTGCGCAAAGTCTACCTGCACATCTTCCATCCCCTCAGCAATATCAGCATCTCTTTTAGCCCTGATACGCTTCTCTACCACGACTTCAATGGTCTTGCCGTCATAAGCTTCCACTTCCACATCACCCTCTATGTTGCAAACGCAAAACCACATTTCTTCAGAAAAGTCAGTGATGGTGAAGCTCTTCTTTATCGTTTCCCTGTCATTCTGAGCTACACCCGCCACAGAGGACAAGAGGAGCAGCATCAGAAATAAGTATTTAATATTTTTCATCGTTCAGATATTTTGAGTTTCGATCCTGTCAGTAAATAGAAGACCGGGTTTCCAGCTTTTCGTAAACTTCTCTGAGTTCTTTCAAAGCCCTGAAGATTCTCACCTTTACCGCACTTTCGGTGAGTCCCATCAGGTCAGCAATTTCCTTGTAACGCATCTCCTGGAACTTGCTGAGAACCAAAATCTCCTTTTTCTCAAGAGGCAATCGATCAAGCGCTTGCTGTAACAAATCAATTTCCTCCTGCTGAATTCTGCTGGACTCCGCATTTACCTCATCTTTGAAATACCTGTCTGTGGTTTCCACATCCTCTTTGTACCCCATGCGCTTCTGCTTCTTATAATGATCGGCAAAAAGGTTGCGGGCCATGTGATACATCCAGGTGGTAAACTTGCCATCGCCATGGTAAGTATGCCGGTATTTCATAATCCTCAGAAATACATTTTGCACAAGGTCTTCACTGGCGTTAGTGTCCGTTGTCAGGCGGTAAAAGAACCCGTACAAACTTCGGTTGTGTCGCTCAAAAAGCAGTCCTAACTGATCGAGTTGACCCGACTTCACCTGAAGCATTAATGCGTTGTCTGAGAATGAATCCAATGCGTTTAATTAAGAATTCAGTGGTGGAAACCGCCCTATATCTGAATGGTTACATCCAATTTACGTTTTTTTCCTCAGCGACATCCATCAATAAATAACACACTGGAAAACAGACACTTATATCTATTTTATTTCTCAACTTTTTTTAAACACTCTGTTTGTACACAGAATAGTTTTTGACTTTTCTGGGGATATGCTCTATATTCATTTCCTTATCACCCAAATAACCTGCCCCCATGGAAGTAATGACAAAAGAACAAGTAGAAAAACAAATTGAAGAGCTCACCGCCCAATTGACCGGTGATATGTTCAAGGACATGGATATTAAAGACCAGATCCACAATTTGAAAATGAAAGCCAATGGTGTAAAGCCAATGGATTCCAGCTTTGAATGTGTAGGGTGTGGTAGTTAACTAAATGAAGAAAACACCATTTTCAACCTCAAACCGGGAGCCACTTGTGGCTCTTTTTTTATTCCTGCTGTTTTCATGTGGCAGTCCGGAGCAAAATGCATCGCCTGAGCCACCTACAGACCAGCCTTTCCTGATTGTTTTAGGCATTGCGCAGGATGCCGGATATCCACAGGCCGGGCAGCAGAAAGAATGGGATCTGGTCAGATCACGAAAAGCAAAAATTCAACAGGCCGTGGCTCTGGGACTGGTAGATCCTGTTTCAAAACAGCGATGGCTCTTTGAAGCAACGCCCGATTTTAATATACAGCTGAGCAAAATGGACCTGGTGTCATCTACGGATAACTATCCCTATGACGGCATCTTTATGACTCACGGACATATCGGTCACTATACAGGCCTGATGCATTTGGGAAGAGAAGCCATGGGAACCTCCAATACTCCTGTCTACGCTATGCCGGGTATGAAGCGGTTTTTGAGTACCAATGGCCCCTGGAGCCAGCTGGTCAGCCTGAATAATATCAAACTGAGAGACCTTGGTAATGGCGTCAAAGTCAGGCTCAACGAACAGATTGCCGTAACACCTCTTCAGGTACCTCACAGAGATGAATTTACCGAAACTGTGGGCTTCCTGATTGAAGTGACAGGGAAGCAGTTACTGTTTATACCCGATATTGACAAGTGGGAGAAATGGGATCAAAGCATCACGGCCATGATCCGACAGGTAGATTATGCCTTGCTCGATGGCTCGTTCTTTAAAAACGGGGAAATACCGGGCAGAGATATGAGCGAGATACCTCACCCCTTTGTAGAAGAAAGCATGAAGCTTTTCGAGGAGCTTCCCGAGTCTGATAAGCGCAAAGTACATTTCATCCATTTCAACCACACCAACCCTATCATGTTTAAAGACAGCCCGGAGTATAAAGAGGTACTGGCCCGTGGTTTTCATGTCGCTTATGATG
This sequence comes from Roseivirga sp. UBA6061, assembly GCA_002427745.1. Classification (GTDB taxonomy): domain Bacteria; phylum Bacteroidota; class Bacteroidia; order Cytophagales; family Cyclobacteriaceae; genus Roseivirga. The sequence goes on from DIYF01000172.1 coordinate 6,677, forward strand.
GCCAGGTAATTACTTTTGATTAGTCAATTTCCCAATTAAGGACAAAGTCCCAATTTGATTCATATCAAATTCCAATACAATAAGCTAAAGCACTGATTGTCAGCACATCAATACTCCCACCCGTTCGACAGGCGATTGGAATATTCTTTGTAATATCATAGTAAATCAACTTTTTTACTATGGAACTACAAAACTTAGATCTGGGAACTTATTGGGACAAAGCAGTCGACCTTACGATGGAACGGGGGCCAAAAATACTGCTGGCCATCATTGTTCTGATCGTTGGACTGCGACTTATTAAGTTCGCAATAAAGGTACTCAACCGGGGCTTTGAAGCCCGGGACCTTGACCCGACCCTGCGTCCTTTTATTTCTAACCTGATTAACTGGGGCTTAAAGGTCCTGCTCTTTGTGAGTGTAGCAGGTATGATAGGTATCGGCAACACTTCCTTTGTTGCGATTATCGGTGCGGCAGGTCTGGCGATTGGCTTTGCGCTGCAGGGCAGTCTCGCCAACTTCGCAGGAGGCGTACTTATTCTCATTTTCAAGCCCTTTAAAGTAGGTGACCTGATAGATGCTCAGGGTTACCTGGGCGTAGTAGAAGAAATTGAGATTTTCGTCACCAAAATCCTGACTCCCGACAACAGACTCGTCATTCTGCCGAATGGAGCACTATCCAATGGTAGTCTGAAAAATCTCACAGCTAAAAATGAAATCAGGGTAGACCTGACGGTAGGCATCGCTTATGATGAAAACATTAAGCAAGCCCGAAAGCTCCTTCTTGAGGTAATGGAGAATCATCCGAAGGTACTCAAGGAGCCTGCACCCCTGGTGGCATTATCTGAACTGGCCGATAGCTCAGTAAACTTAGCGGTTCGCCCCTGGTGCGACCCTAACGACTACTGGGATGTATACTTTGAAGTGCTGGAAGGCGCCAAGGATACCCTGGACAAAGCAGGTATCACGATCCCTTTCCCACAAAGAGATGTGCATTTGTTTCAGCATACTGCAGAATCGTAAAACATCAGACGGCATTCCTCCAAGGGGTGCCGATATTTTCAACACCCTGAAACGAAAGAAGCCACCCCGAAAGGAGTGGCTTCTTTTATATGCTCTATCTGCTCTGAAGCAGACTATAAATCAGATCATCCGATGTTTACTCTCTTGAAAGCAGAAACAGTCAGACCCTTGGTTACACCGTCAAGGTACTGAGAGATAGATTGCTTAGGCTCTTTCACGAAAGCCTGGCTCAGCAAAGTATTCTCTTTGAAGAATTTGTTCAGCTTACCCTGAGCAATTTTGTCAAGAATCGCTTCTGGCTTACCTTCCGCTCTTGCCTGCTCTTTTCCGATCTCAATTTCCTTGGCAATTACAGCCTCATCAACACCATCTTTATCCAGGGCAACAGGGTTCATAGCAGCAATCTGCATTCCCACATCTTTACCAGCTTCAGATACGTCAGTACCATTTACGCCAGTCAGTGCAACCAGTACACCCAGTTTACCAGTAGAGTGGATATAAGATACCACCTGCTCACCAGTCAACAACTCGTATACAGTTACTTCCAGTTTCTCACCAATTTTACCAAGCAGCTCAGTTACTTTCTCCTGAACAGACTGCTCACCCAGGCTCAGTGCTTTCAGGGCATCCAGGTCTGCAGGCTTGTTCGCGATAGCTGCATCAGCAATCTCGTTTCCAAGAGCTTTGAAATCCTCATTTTTAGCCACGAAGTCAGTCTCACAGGTAAATGCGATCAGTACTGCCTCACCACCATCTTCACTGGTTCTTACAAACACAGCACCTTCTTTGGTTTCTCTGTCAGCTCTCTTCTCAGAAAGTTTCTGGCCTTTTTTGCGAAGGATTTCGATGGCTTTGTCGAAATCACCTTCTGCTTCAACCAATGCCTTTTTACAATCCATCATACCGGCACCGGTCATTTTTCTCAATTGGTTAACTTCTTTTGCTGTAATAGCCATTTTCGTATTAATGTTTTATTGTTTTCGATGTGTATAAACAAAAATTGAACATCGAGTTCCCGAAGCTTTCGGGACGATGTTCAATTCTTTATTGAATAATCATTACCTGATTAAGCTTCTTCTTTCTTTTCTTCTGCCGGAGCTGCTGTTTCAGCGGGTGCCGCTGCTGCTTTGTCAGCTGCTATTTTCTCCTGCTCTGCTTTTTCAAGCTCACGCTCTTCTTTATCCTTTCTTCTCTCCTGCAGACCTTCCTCGATAGCCTTACCGATATAGTTGGTAATTACTTCGATTGACTTGAAGGCATCATCGTTACCAGGGATTGGGAAATCAGCCTGATTCGGATCAGAGTTGGTATCTACCAAAGCAAATACAGGGATATTCAGCTTTTGCGCTTCAGCCACTGCAATATGCTCTCTTTTGATATCTACAATGAAAAGGGCAGCTGGAAGTCTGGTAAGATCAGTGATACCACCCAGGATTCTCTCCAGTTTGGCTTTCTCACGGCTCTTCATCAGTCTTTCTCTCTTCGCCAGGTTTTTGTAGGCCTCTTCTTTCTCCAGTTTCTCAATAGAAGCCAGTTTCTTAAGAGACTTACGCATGGTAGCGAAGTTGGTCAGCATACCACCAAGCCATCTTTCCGTTACGAAAGGCATGTTCAGACGATCAGCCTCCTTAGCAACGATTTCCTTGGCTTGTTTCTTAGTAGCTACAAACATTACCTTCCTTCCGGAACGTACGATATTCTTAATTGCAGATGATGCTTCTTCGAGGCAATTAAGGGTTTTGTTAAGATCGATGATATGGATACCATTTCTCTCCATGAAGATATATGGCGCCATTCTGGGATCCCACTTTCTCGTTAAGTGTCCGAAATGAACACCAGCATCAAGTAAGTCTTTGTATTCTAGTTTGTTAGACATTATTTGATATAAATATAAATTCGAATTAACGCTTGCTGAACTGGAATGCTCTTCTCGCCTTGCGCTTACCGTATTTCTTACGCTCAACCATTCTCGGATCCCTTGTAAGGAAACCTTCTTTTTTCAAAGCTGATCTGTGCTCAGCATCTACTTCGCAAAGTGCTCTGGAAATAGCCAATCTGATTGCCTCTGCCTGACCGGTAGAACCACCGCCATCAACATTGATTTTCAGATCGAAATTACCATTCTGCTCTACGAGGTTCAGAGGTTGCTTAACGATAATTTGAAGAACATCTGATGGAAAATAATCCTTGATGTCACGACCGTTCACTTTGATGTCACCGTTACCGGCTTGCATGTACAGTCTGGCTACAGATGTTTTCCTTCTTCCAATTGTATTTACTACTTCCATGGATCAGATATCTTAAAGATTAATTTTCGTTGGATTTTGTGCTTCATGCCCGTGCTCTGCACCAGCATACACTTTCAGGTTGTTGAAAAGTGATCTTCCCAGTCTTGTCTTAGGAAGCATACCTCTCACCGCTCTTTCTACCAATAAAGTCGAAGACTTGGCTTTCAACTGTCTTGGGGTAGTTTTTCTCTGACCACCTGGGTAGCCAGTATATCTCAGATATACTCTGTCATCCCATTTCTTACCGGTCATTCTCACTTTGTCGGCATTGATCACAATTACATTGTCACCACAGTCAACGTGAGGTGTGTAATTTGGCTTGTTTTTGCCTCTGATGATCTTAGCTACTTCACTGCTTAATCTACCCAACACCATTGAGTCAGCATCGATCAAAACCCACTGCTTATCCGCGGTAGCTTTGTTAGCCGAAATTGTCTTGTAACTGAGTGTATCCACTTCGATATATTTTATTGACTTTTAATACTTTATCAAGCCCTTCCCGTAAAAAGGGACACAAAGATAGAAGTTTGATTTTTGAATTCCAACATGGGCATTTAAATAATTGCTATTCTATCAATACTCTTGAGACATAAGCACTTACCTCTCTGTACAAACAACCTTGTAAACCGGGCTTGAGCAGGTTAATACAACTCTGACCTGGTAATCGCCTCGGGGTACTAACACCCCACCTGTAAACTATGTCCCATAGTGTTATAAAATTATAAGCATTTCTATGTTTTGTCTAAATCCCTGCATTTTCTCAGCAAGATTACCTATGTTTATAAATATCACTTTTTAAATTTTCAACCGAATTAAAATGATTAAATGTAATTTTTCAACACTTAAACTAGTACTATCTGCATTTTTTATACTTGCAACGTCAGTTTTGACCGGGCAAACAGAAAGTGAGCAGATAGCGATTAGACAAAGTTACGACCAGCAGAGACTTAACAACCTCAAACAGATTTTTTTACAACAATCAGCAGAACAGCAACAACGCGTTCAACAGCTGGCAGTCGTCAACAACTGGCCATTGCATATTACTAACAGTGATGGCACAGTAGATGATCTTGTTGCAGTGACCGAAGATGGGATTCCTGTATACTACACTGTCTACAATGTAGCCGCAGCACTATCTACCCGGACCAATCACCTGCATACAGGAGGCTCACTAGGCCTGAACCTGGACGGGCAGAACATGACCTTCCACGTATGGGATGGTGGCCCTACACGCCCTACCCACCAGGAGTTTGATGGCCCGGGAGGCAACAACCGCATCGTCATCAGCGATGGCGCAACTACTCTTAATGGTAACAGCTTCCACGCACAGCATGTAACAGGCACCATTGGTGCTTCTGGTTTTGTAGCCAATGCCAAAGGTATGGCACCCCAGGCAAGAGTAAATACTTATGACTGGAATAATGACCTGTCTGAAGCCACCACAGCCGCAAGCAATGGTATGCTGCTGTCAAATCACTCCTATGGATTCAGGCTCCGCGACAACCAGGGGAACCCCATCTGGCCCAACTGGCATTTCGGTGCTTACCGGGCTGACGCGAGAGACTGGGACAACCTGATGCACTCGGCACCTTATTATTTAATGGTAAAGTCTGCCGGTAATGACGGTAATGACAATACTGTAAACGGTGCCCCTATCGGAGGCAATTCTCTTTTCGATAAACTCATTGGTAACTCCACCGCCAAAAACATATTACTTGTAGCCAATGCTCAGGATGTTTCTGTTTTATCCAATGGCATCATCAACGGTACGGTAAACATCAACAGCAGCAGTAGCGAAGGCCCCACTGATGACCTGAGAATCAAACCTGATATTACCGGCAATGGTACCGGGGTATATTCCACCTTCGATGGATCAGACAGTGACTATGCCAGTATAACCGGCACCTCCATGTCGAGCCCCAATGTAGCAGGTTCTCTACTGCTGCTTCAACAACATTATAATAATGTCAATGGCAACTTTATGAAGGCAGCTACACTGAAAGGACTGGCTTTACACACAGCTGATGATGCCGGTATCAGTGGTCCGGATGCCGTATTTGGCTGGGGACTGCTGAATGCCAAAGCCATGGCTGAAACCATCAGCGATAATGGCAACGAGACCAAGGTGGAAGAATTGGTACTGAACAATGGTGGCTCTTACAGCATAGTGGTAGACTCAGACGGAAGCAGCCCACTGCTCGCATCTATCTCATGGACCGACCCTGCAGGCACTGTGGTCAACACAGGTATTAATAACCTTGCTACCCCGGTACTGGTAAACGATCTGGATATCAGGGTAACTCAAAACAGCAGCACTTATACACCTTATAAGCTTACCGGTGTCAATTCAAATACACAGGCAGATAACAATGTAGATCCTTACGAGCGGGTTGACATTTCAGGAGCCAGCGGCAGCTATACTATTACAGTCACCCACAAGGGCTCCCTGCAGGGCGGTAGTCAGGCTTTTAGTCTGGTGGTGACCGGACTGAGCTCTGTTCCCTGTAACCCGACTACACCAACCAGCCTGACCAGCAGCAATATTGCCGCCACCACAGCCACACTGAGCTGGGATGCCATACCTTCTGCCAGCTACGCAGTACGGTACCGCGAAACAGGCACCAGTACCTGGACGACTGAATCAGCATCTTCCAATTCACTGAACCTGACCGGACTCACCGCCTCTACCCAATACGAGGCACAGGTGCGTACGGTATGTTCTGGCTCGAATTCGTCATATAGCAGTTCGACCAACTTTACGACCACTACCATTTCCTGCTCAACTACCGTCTCAAGCTTCCCGTATACAGAGGGCTTCGAAGCCAATGACGGCTGGACGCAACTCACGGGAGACGATGGTAACTGGGTAAGAAATTCAGGCGTTACCCCATCTAACACTACCGGACCATCCAGTGCCACTGAAGGCTCTTTCTATATGTTCCTGGAGGCATCAACCAACAACAGCCCGGGACAAATAGGCCCGAATGCCACGGCTATTCTGGAAAGCCCTTGTTTTGTACTACCTGCCAGCACAACCATAGAGTTTTCATTCGGATATCATATGTATGGAGCCAACATGGGGTCTTTGACCGTACAGGCATCTACTGATGGCACTACATTCACAGACCTGTGGTCTCTGTCAGGCGATCAGGGCAATTCATGGCAAAGCCAGACACTTGACCTTTCAGCTTATGCCGGAAGCACGGTAAAACTGAGGATGGTAGGTACAACCGGCTCAAGCTGGAGAAGCGATGTTGCCATTGACGACCTGGAACTGACTACTACGACCCCAGACACTCAGGCACCTTCTGTACCGACCAGCCTTTCTGCCAGTAATGTAAATGATAATTCTGCCACACTGAGCTGGGCCGCCTCTTCTGACAATGTAGGCGTCACCGGTTATGACGTTTATGTAGACAATGTACTGGATGGCAGTGCTACAGGTACCAGCTATGCCATTACAGGACTAGCTCCGGGCACACAGTATTCACTGACAGTAAGAGCCAAAGATGCAGCAGGCAATGTATCGGCTGCCAGCAGTGCACTGAGTATTACCACCACCAATAATGTGACGTATTGTGCTTCGAACGGAGCCAATGCGAACTTTGAGTGGATTGACTATGTGGCACTGGGAGACATGACCAATACCTCCGGCAGCGATGGAGGTTATGCAGACAACACCTCCATAGTAGCCAATGTAGGCTATGGAAGCAACAGGGTATACGTCAGTGCCGGATTCAGCGGTCAGTCCTACACGGAGTTCTGGCGCGTATGGATTGACTATGACCAGGATGGCACATTCGAAAGCAACGAGCTTGTTGCCAGTGGCTCTTCCAGCAGTGCCAACAATCTTTATGTTGACTTTACCATCCCCACCTCAGCACTTGCCGGCAACACCCGCATGAGAGTATCTATGAAGTACAACAGCGCACAGACTGCCTGTGAGCAAAACTTTGCTTATGGTGAGGTGGAAGACTATACGGTCAACATTTCCAACGCTCCGAACTATAGCATAGACCAGAACAGCCTTGCACAAAAAGGCGGAGATATCATGCCAGATGAGATTCCGGCCGGCCTGAAGGTATTCCCGAACCCAACTGTGGTTGAGTTCCAGCTGGAAGTGCAGGCCAGAGGTGAAAAGAGACTGGATGTTGTAAATATGTCAGGAGAAACCGTGATGACTATAAACAACTACAAAGGTGACAAGGTAAACGTAGAGCACCTGGAATCCGGCCTTTATATCATCAGGTACTTCGATGGACAGAAGACCATTACGAAGAAACTGAAAAAGGAATAGAGACTGATCATAAGACGATTTTTAACAGAGGCTACATATTGTAGCCTCTGTTTTTTTTAAGACCATGCTGCCGCTCGCCTTGTTGATTTTTACCGTTGACTTTGAAACCGGATTGGCCTCAGTTTCTGCAGGATTACCAACATAGCAGGGAGTACAAGGCTAGACCGTACAGTTCGGCCCTGACCAACAACTTCATGATTAATGCTTCTGCTTTTTGAGTTGCTTCACCACCACGGCAAAGTCTTTTGGGTAAGGAGCCTCTACTTTTACCACACTCTCGAGATTATCAAACCCAATACTGCTGGCATGAAGCGCAAAGCGTTTTATCAAAGGCCTCTCTTCAGTTTCCCGCTTTAATTTGAAGTTACGTTTGAGGCTAGAGAGAAATAGTACCTCTCCGTTGTATAAAGTGTCATTTACCAAAGGCGCACCATTGGCCGCCAGGTGCACTCTGATTTGATGCATTCGTCCTGTAACTGGCTTACATACAACAAGGCTATGTTTTTTGTAAAGCTCTGCCGTATCAAAAACAGTAGTAGCTGCTTTACCTTCTCTCTTGTCTATACGGGCTGTTCCATTAGGTAAAGTCTGAATAGGAGCGTTTACCTCATAGTCTCTGAATTCATGCAATCCATTTACCACAGCATGATAGACCTTCTTAACCGTTCGCTTTTCAAACTGGATCGATGCATGACGATACGCATCAGCACTCTTTGCAATCAATAAGCAGCCTGAAGTTTCCTTATCCAGCCTGTGACATACCGAAAGGTGTTCACTATGGGCTTTAGCCAGTTGCTGAACATCATAAGGTGCATTTCTATCGGCCAGTGAAGCCATAAAAGGAGGTTTGTTGATCACCAGGTAATGATCAGCCTCATAAATAATCAGATCCTCAAATTTTATTTTCATACCGGCCGGAAAGCCGCAAAGATAGCAGAAGGAGATTACTCTGCCAGCTCCAGATCAGTCACTTCTTCTTCCTCTTCCTGAATGGTCTTACCCAGAGGAAGCCTGAAACTGAAACTTGAGCCCTTACCCATAGTGCTGGTCACACTCACCTTGGAATCGTGAGCTTCCATGATGTGCTTGACAATGGCCAGACCCAGCCCGGTCCCTCCTCTTTCCTTAGAACGACTTTTATCAACTCTGAAAAAACGCTCGAAGATTCTGCCAAGATGCTCCGGAGGTATACCCGGTCCTGTATCCCGGATAGCTACTGTCACCTGACCATCTCCCACATCAAAACCAAGATTCACAGAACCCTCATCGGTATATTTGATAGCATTAGAAACCAGATTGATCAGGACGCGGTAAATCAGCTCTGAGTCTGCGTAAACAAAAATTGGCCGATCATACTCTACGTCAAAAGAGAACTTTAGCTTCTTCTTGTCGGCCTTAGTCTCCAGCTCATCAAGCACCTCACTGGCAGATTCCACGATGTTAAAATGCTCGAAGTGCATTTTAATCTCCCCGGTCTCTATTTGTGAAAGCGTCAGCAGGTCGTGAATCAGCACATCCAGCCGATCAAGGCTTTTTGCAGCCCTCTTCAGAAACTTCCCTCTCACCCGCTTATCTTCTACCGCCCCATCCAGAAGTGTATGCACAAATCCCTGCGCTGCAAAGATAGGGGTTTTGAGCTCGTGGCTTACATCTGCCAGAAACTCCCGCCTGAAAGCTTCCATCTTTTTCAGATCCTCAATCTCCTTATGGCGGTTTACACCATACTTATAAATCTCTGTATTGATTCGCTTGAAAGGGTTGAGCGTATTCTGATCTTCAGTTTCCTCAATAAAAGAGAAGTCTTTCTTTCTGAGCTTATTCAGCACTTCATAAATCTTACCGATCTCTCTGAATACCAGAAACTCAAAAACAACATACACCAAAAAGTAGGTGGCTGAAAAAGAAAGAAGCCCTGCTACAGTCAGGGCCAGTGTACTTACATCGGGTACCAGATACAGAAAAGCAGTGGTAAGAATACCAACGATAGCGGCCAGTAAAAACGCTACTGCTTTTGAATTAAAGAGCATTACTTATCGAATCTCGAATTTATATCCCACACCTTTTACAGTGGTAATATAACCATCTCCGATCTTTTCTCTTACTTTTCTGATGTGCACATCTACCGTACGAGCCAGTACATACACATCGGTACCCCAGATATTTTGCAAGAGATCGTCTCTGCTGAATACTTTGTTAGGGTTTTGGGCCAGGAAGTAAAGTAATTCAAATTCCTTTTTAGGCAGGGTAAACTGCTCCCCGTCCATAGAAACAGTATAGCTGGTTTTATCAATGGTAAGACCACCCGCCATTACCTTAGGCAGTGATTTGCTCTTGCTTTTCTTTTCTCTTCTGAACAGAGCACTGATACGGCTCATCAGGGCACGAGGCTTAATGGGCTTGGTAATGTAGTCATCTGCTCCGGCATCAAAAGCGGCTACCTCTGAATACTCCTCAGCCCGAGCTGTCAGAAAAGTGATATGAGAGTTGGCCATCTCCGGTATCTCGCGCAGTTGCCTACAGGTTTCCACTCCATCCTGATTGGGCATCATGATATCCAGCAGGATCAATTCCGGCAAAAAGCCTTTTGCCAGTTGAACTGCTTTCTTCCCATCTTCGGCAGTCTTGACATCGTAACCTTCCTTTACAAGGTTGTATTTCAACAATTCGAGAATATCCGAATCATCGTCTACCACAAGAACTTTGTGGCTATGCTTATCAGCCATACTTAAACAGAGGTTGTTTTTAATCTATTTCGAACTTCTTCAAAGTTATTTAAAAAAGGAAACCCCGATCAAAAAAAGTAGGGATATTACTCTGTTACAGCAAGTTGATGTCTCAGGTTCTTTACTTTTTTGACCTCGACCCGGAGATAACCCACGTAAATCTTCGCCTGAAATTTCAGCGGTATCTTATTCAGGTCATCCGACAGCCAGACGCGCAGTGTATTATCTTCCTCAAACAGGCTATCTTTTTCTATAATAGGTACAAGAATAATAGACTTGACTCTGCCCAAACGCGTCTTAATTACCTCTCTCCCCACAAACTTCACACGAAAGGGCTGCTCCTTATCATCAAAGAAGGTATTAATGGTGATAATGGTCCCCTCAGGTATCTTATCAAAATCGAGAGCACGCAGATGGTAATAACCACTGACCATGTCCTGCATATTGTCATTGATCTTATGATCTACCTTTTGCTCCAGGCGTTTTGTCTCTTTGTGGAGCTTGGCTACCGTTACCGAGTCCTTGTCATGATCGAAGTAGAGTATTTCGTTTTTACGGAATCGCCCCTCTTTGATATAGCGATAAAACTGCTGAGGTACCAACCGGGAAGTATCGTAGTAAGAACCCCAGTTATCTCTGACAGAGGAGATCAGGTCGAAGATTCCCACCGTACGCGCAAAAATATCGATGCGGTACGTAGGCCGGTTGTTTACACTATATATAATATTATTGACTTTGAACTCCGCTTCTGCCGCCTTGATAAAACCCACAGTGGCCTTCATCTCTATCTCCTCACCTGGCGAAAAAGGTCCTTCCTTGGCCATAGGGTACTCCTGTGCGGAAATACCACATGCCCATAACAAGAACAAGGCTGATAAAAAATATTTCATATTCCAGTTTTCACCTGATAGGACAAAAGCCATACCAATTACTTTTAAACTGACGGATAAGTTTCTTTCAGGTAGATGAGAAATCGCTTCAAATCGCCCCCAAAGTTGGCATTTAATTCTTCTTCTAAAAGTCCAAGCACAGAATTATATCTCAGGAATGACATGAAGAACGTATTATTTGGTTCATACTTCTCGAAGTACCCTTTATATCGGTCAGATTGAAAGGAGACCGTATCAATATTTGACCGTATGGCCTCAATCATCTGATCTTTTATTTCCTGTTTTCTCTCCTTTTCCAGTCCGGCCATCGCCACATAGGTGCTATCCAGCTGCTTGCTGGCCAGAAGCATGTAGTTCTTAAAAAGCTCTTCATCGGCCTGGCGAGCCAGGAAGTTGTTCACCTCCGGGGCTCCTTTTCCATATTTGGCTTCCAGAAACAAGACAGCGCCCTTATCTCCGATAAAGGATGCCAGATTTTCATTAAACGTAACGCTGTCTTTTACAAATAGTGTCCCGTGAGTCAGTTCATGTATAATAAGGCTGGCCAGATCTCCCTCAGTACGTTTGAGCATATTGGACAATACAGGATCATTAAACCAGCCCAGGGTAGACCAGCCTCCTGCAGTTCTTACACTTACATCAATGCTGTCGGCCTCGCGAATACTCCTGGCTTCTTCCAGCGCCTTTTCCCGTGAAAAAAACCCTTTATAGGGCACACTCCCTACCACCGGAAACTTCCAGAGCTTAGCCTTGAACTCAAAGGGTTCACAAGCGGTGACCACGTACATAGAGGGCTTATCTTCCTGATCAAAAATTTTAGTGTAATTATCAGAATAATTGATTCCCAGAGAGTCAAAGGCAAAGGTACGCGCTTCCTGAATCACCTGTATTTTAAAGCGTTCTTCTTCAGTCGTCTCAGGCAAAGCCAGAAACTCCTCCAGCGGTATTGCATTGTTAACCACATTGAGTTGCCCTCTCAGCTGCATCAGCCCGTAATTGGCCAGCTCAAACTGCCATATATAGACAATAAGCAAGAGCAAAAGGAAGCCCAGACCTATTCTTTTTAACCACTTTTTCATAGCACTAATCGGGGAGAAAATTAACCATATTTATTGAGAAAATTGGGTTGTGTATTGGGGCCTTTCCTACTATCTTCACAAACTATTCTGAACAATAATTCCCCGATAGAGATGAGCGAAAAAGACGAAAAATTAAAAGCCCTGCAGCTGACCATTGACAAACTGGAAAAGACCTATGGTAAGGGTGCCGTGATGAAGTTGAGTGATGAAAAGGTGGTGGACTTACCTTCGATCTCTACGGGCTCACTGGGGCTGGATATTGCACTGGGTATTGGCGGTGTTCCAAGAGGACGTGTCATAGAAATATACGGACCTGAATCATCAGGTAAAACAACCCTGACTATGCACTGCATTGCAGAGGCGCAAAAGCAGGGCGGACTGGCAGCCTTCATAGATGCTGAACATGCCTTTGATAAGGTGTATGCCGAAAAACTGGGCATTGACACAGAGAACCTGCTGATTTCTCAGCCAGACAACGGAGAGCAGGCCCTGGAAATTGCTGAGCACCTGATTCGCTCAGGAGCGATTGACATTATCGTTATTGACTCTGTAGCTGCGCTGGTTCCCAAAGGAGAACTGGAAGGAGAAATGGGTGAAAGTAAAATGGGACTCCAGGCCAGATTGATGTCTCAGGCCCTGAGAAAGCTAACTGGTACCATCAACAAGACCGGATGCGCCTGTATTTTCATTAACCAGCTCCGTGAGAAGATCGGGGTTATGTTCGGGAACCCTGAAACCACTACCGGGGGTAACGCCCTGAAATTCTATTCTTCTGTAAGGCTTGACATCAGAAGAATAGGCCAGATCAAAGATGGGGTGGATATCATCGGTAACCGCACCAAGGTGAAAGTAGTGAAGAATAAAGTGGCACCTCCATTTAAGATCGTGGAATTCGATATCATGTATGGCGAAGGCATTTCCAAGGCCGGTGAGATACTCGACCTGGGTGTTGAACTGGGCATTGTGAAAAAAGCAGGCTCCTGGTTCTCTTACAATGGCGAAAAACTGGGACAGGGACGTGATGCCGTGAAGACGCTGATCAATGACAACCCAGAGCTTTCGGAAGAGCTGGAAACTAAAATTAAGGCAAAAGTAGATGGTATAGAGGAGGAAGTGGAAGCTTAAATCTCTCATCAACAAAGTATAATGAGAAAAGCCCTGACGGTACCGTCAG
>DIYF01000077.1:0-5966 GCA_002427745.1 Roseivirga sp. UBA6061
TTCTGACAGTGGCAACGCGTGACGTACCAACTCTCGGGCCTCTTCTCACATCTCTTTGTGACCTGGTGTTGCCGGCAAGGATTCTGTCAGCTCTGCGATCCACATAAATGTTATTGTTCACAAAGACGTTGTTTCTCCAGCCGCCTCTCCAGCCCCAGTTGTTAAAGGTGTTGTAGAAAGGAGGACACCAGAAAGGATCATAGAACGGATCGTAAAACGGATCATAGAAAGAACCGAAGAAGCGCCTCCTTGGTGTCCAGAAAGGATCGTAGAAGCCCCATGGGTTCAGATCTACAAAAGCCATGTTGTTGAAGCCCAGAAAGAAATTGTTGAACCCGAAACCGAGTCCGATACCTACTCTCGGGCCGAAGTTATTAAAGCGTGTACTGGACAATCTGCCGCTTCTGCCTGTCATATACTGGGTCATTCTGAAGCTTCTGCCCAGATAATACTGGTCATACCAGGCAAGCCTGAAATAAAAGTCCTGATTGATAAGATCGTTAAACGAATTTCTGTTCCAGTCCTGATTCCAATCCAACGGTAATTCATAATAAGCAAGCTGCTCATTTTCGTAGTCAATTACGAAGTCATCGTAGTTGAGGTCCTGAGCGCTTTTTACCAGAGGGCCGTCCTCGTAGTAAGTTACCTGCTGTGGCTGACCGTTATTGTACTTGTTCACAATTTGTGAGTTAACGGTTCCTGCCGAGTAATTGTCCACGGTTGCCTGTTTTTGCTGGTTAGCAACAACAGCCGTTTTTACTTCTTTTTTTGCAATCTGCTGAGTGCTTCTGTCCGATGAGGTGTAGTATACATCATCGTATTCGGTACTTTGGTTGAATTGATTTGGTGAGCACGCTACAGCGAGTAGCGCGAGGAGTGGTGCCATCAATAATCTGGAGTAAGTTTTATTTTTCATAATGCTTCCTTTTGCTGGCTTTTAAGTTTAACGTCTATTTAATCAAAATGGATCGATAAAATCTTCTAAACATCTATATTTGTTCGAACATTTTACGAGCACAAAAGAGCAAGTATCATACCAAAAAGTGACTATGGGCAAGGGATTACCAAAAAGAAGTGAGGATTACTCGCTGTGGTACAACGAATTAGTGAAAAGAGCTGATCTGGCAGAGAATTCTGCAGTAAGGGGTTGCATGGTGATAAAACCTTACGGCTATTCCATCTGGGAAAAAATGCAGGCTGAGATTGATCGAATGTTTAAAGAAACCGGTCATACAAACGCCTATTTCCCTCTTTTTATCCCCAAGTCTTATTTGAGTAAAGAGGCCGATCATGTAGAAGGTTTTGCAAAGGAATGTGCTGTGGTAACACATTATCGTCTGAAAAATGATGAGGAGGGTAATGGTGTTGTGGTAGATCCGGCAGCTAAGCTGGAAGAAGAACTCATCGTCAGACCTACCTCTGAGACGGTGATCTGGAGTACCTATAAGAACTGGATTCAGTCTTACAGAGATCTGCCTGTATTGGTAAATCAATGGGCCAATGTAGTACGCTGGGAGATGCGTACGAGACTCTTTCTGAGAACTGCCGAATTCCTTTGGCAGGAAGGTCATACAGCTCATGCTACAAAGCAGGAAGCCATTGATGAGTCTGTTCAGATGATGCAGGTATATGCTGAGTTTGCCGAGAAGTTTATGGCTTTACCTGTGGTAAGAGGTATTAAGTCGGAGAGTGAGCGCTTTGCAGGAGCCGTGGAAACCTATTGCATCGAAGCATTAATGCAGGACGGTAAGGCATTGCAGGCTGGTACTTCGCACTTCCTGGGCCAGAACTTTGCCAAAGCATTTGATGTGAAATTTACCAGCAAAGAAGGCAAACTGGAGCATGTTTGGGGTACCTCCTGGGGAGTTAGTACCCGATTGATGGGAGCGTTGATTATGGCGCATTCTGATGACCAGGGACTCGTACTGCCTCCAAGACTGGCGCCTATTCAGGTAGTGATTGTGCCTATATACAGAGGTGAAGAGCAGCTGGAGGTGATCAGAGAGAAGACTGCCGGTATGATCAGCGAGCTGAGAGCCAAAGGGATCACAGTAAGGTTTGATGACCGGGATGCCTTTAAGCCGGGCTTTAAGTTTGCCGAGTGGGAGCTCAAGGGGGTGCCTGTGAGATTGGCCATTGGTCCTAAAGACCTGGAAAACAACTCAGTGGAAATCGCCAGAAGAGATACCGGAGAGAAAGAAATCTTCAGTCTCGAGGGAAGTATTTCTGAAAAAGTACAGGCTTTGCTGGACGATATTCAGAACTCAATCTATGATAAGGCGCTTATGTTCAGAGAGGAGAACACTACCTCTGTAGACAGCTATGAGGAGTTCAAACAGGTGCTCGATGAAAAGGGCGGTTTTGTATCTGCTCACTGGGATGGTACTGCTGAGACCGAGGAGAAAATCAAGCAGGAAACCAAGGCAACCATTCGCTGTATGATCTTTAATGGTGAAGATGAAGAAGGCGTTTGTATGTATTCCGGAAAGCCTTCAGCCAGACGTGTGCTTTTTGCCAGAGCCTACTGATAGTAAATCATATTTATTGGTATATTAGGTGCATACTCGTTTGCACCTATGGGAGACTGGATATCCATTATTTTGCTGGTCCTGGTTGGTCTGGTATTGATTTACCTGGAACTGATTTTTGTGCCCGGAACTACCTTCGTGGGTATTATCGGGCTGATTATGACCGGGGTAGGTATCTACATTGCTTTCGAAAAGCACGGTGACTCGGTAGGGTATATGGTGCTCGGAGGCTCTTTTCTGGTCACCATAGTCGGGCTGGTCTACAGTTTTAAGGCAAAAACATGGGACCGGTTTGCTCTCAAGGAATCAAACAAGGCACATGTGAATCAGAACTACACGGAAGGGCTGGAGGTGGATATGACTGGTTTGGCCATTTCAGACCTCAAACCCATTGGTAAGGCAGAGTTCAAAGACAAGGCCTATGAAGTTACGTCACATGGTCATTTAATAGAATCAGGGGAGGAAGTGCGGATTATCCGCATTGACAGGAATAAAATTATAGTCGATACAACTAATTAACCTTATTACGAATGGACTTAGAAAACTCCGGTGTACTCATATTTACGATTGGCGGTATTATACTGCTTTTCGTCTTTCTTTATTTTGTTCCGGTCAGCCTCTGGATTACCGCCCGTTTTTCGGGCGTTCGGGTAAGCTTACTGCAACTGGTGCTGATGCGCATCAGAAAAGTACCGCCCCGGATTGTAGTAGACTCTATGATTACGGCTACCAAGGCCGGACTGGATGTGACTACTAACGACCTTGAAACGCACTATCTGGCAGGAGGAAACGTGCCTTCGGTAATCAAGGCGCTGATTTCTGCAGATAAGGCCAATATCAATTTGCAGTTCAAGCAGGCCACGGCTATTGACCTGGCAGGTAGAGAGGTGTTTGAAGCCGTTCAGATATCGGTAAACCCTAAAGTGATTACTACACCTAAGGTGGCAGCCGTTGCTGCAGACGGTATTCAGTTGATTGCTGTAGCAAGGGTGACCGTACGTGCCAACATCCAGCAGCTGGTGGGGGGTGCGGGAGAAGACACCATCCTGGCCCGTGTCGGGGAAGGCATTGTTACTTCCATTGGTTCTGCAGCCACACACAGTGAGGTGCTGGAAAATCCTGATAAAATCTCCAAGCTGGTGTTACAACGGGGTCTGGATGCAGGAACAGCCTTTGAAATCCTGTCTATTGACATTGCCGATGTAGATGTAGGAGCTAATATCGGGGCACAACTTCAAACGGATCAGGCCCAGGCTGATCTCAAAGTAGCTGAAGCAAAAGCAGAGGAAAGAAGAGCCATGGCGGTAGCAGAGGAGCAGGAAATGAAGGCTAAGTCTCAGGAAGCACGTGCTAAAGTAATTCTGGCCGAAGCTGAGGTGCCACTGGCTATTGCGGAGTCGTTTCGTTCCGGTAACCTGGGTATTATGGATTATTATAAAATGGAAAACATCCAGGCTGATACCGATATGAGAGAATCTATCGCTAACCCTAAACAAAAAGGTTCAGGGAGCAAGAAGGATAAGAAATAGATAAAGATTAAAAGTGCCAGAGCCCTTTTTATCAACCTGCCGGGTTGGTGGAAAGGGTTTTTTATTTTGAGGGAAGTATGATCCGGTTGGAGGGTTCGGCTGCGAGGTAGTTACTGCCAAGGGGCTGAATGCTCTCAAAGGCTACGGGTACTATGTCCTGACCTGAAAGATCAACCACACCAAACAATCCTTCCTTACTGACAACAAAGTTCCGGCCATCCGTGGTGTATATGCTGTCGTACCTGGGGCTGCGAATGAGATTGCCCCGTTGGTCTGCCAGCCCGAGCAACCCGCCTGACTTAATAAGTATATAGTTGTCGAAGCGCTCAATGCTTTCGTATTGAACATCTAAAACCAGCTGTCCTGATTTATTTACCATACCTGAAAGTCCACCCTTCTGAACTACGGATAGTCCTGCATAGAAAGGCGCAATGTGGTCATAAGCCGGTTGAATAACCAGTTCCTCTTGTCTGTTGATAATACCCCATTTGCCGATCAGCTTTACGGCTGCCAGCCCTTCAGAAAACTCGTCTACGGCTTCATATCTGTTGGCGATACGCAACCTTCCCTGCTCACCGATAAAACCCCATTGTCCATCTATTTTTGCCGCAATGGCATCTTCTGCATATCTGCCGAGCAGCTCTGTATGTTCCGGAGCTTTAATCTTTTGTCCGTTGGATGGACGAAACAGCCAGTACGTCTCCGATCTTTTCAGCGCCAGGAGGTCTTTGTGTATGGCGTAAACGGAATCATAATGCTGTTCTGTCAGCAGGCTTCCCCGGCTGTCAATGACCTGATAGCCATCCTGGTCCCGGCTGATAAGGAATTTGCCTGAAAGTGTGCTCAGTTTATTTTGTGTACCGTAGAGAACCCGCTCAGAGAGATCGAGTATACCTGATTGTGTACCCTGTTGGTAGAATACAAAGTGTTCATAAACAGCCAGGGAGTCTTTATAGGGCGTGATCACCCAATGACCTTTACTGTTGATGATCCCCTGATTTCCCTGATAGCTCACCACAGATTTGTTGTCTTTCATAGGCAGCAGGACATCATAAATGAAAGGACTCACCTCATTACCGCTCCTGTCCAGTAAGCCTTTTTTACCATTTCTGACGGCCCCGATTCTATCCGGAGATACCACAAAAAATGACTCGTATCGCTGATTGCTCTGTAATACACCCCGGTGGTTAAATGCCTGCCAGTCTTGTTTGTCTCTGCGTCTGATCTGAGCAAAGATGACGTCTTCGCGAATATCTATTTTGTCATAGTTCGGAGCTAACACCTGATTACCCCTCGCGTCCAGCACTCCCTGATATTCCCCGTTTGATACAATGAGCAGTTTATGTTTTACGCTAATCAGCGTGAGGTCAGGCAGATAAACATTATAGGCCTCCTCTTTAGTGATCACGCCTACATTGTCGCTGGTTTGGATAGCAAAGAGGTCTTCATCAACCGGGATAATTTTATCAAAAAAGAAAGCTTTATCACCACTGCCGGCATCTTCAAATAAGGTCCACTTTTTGAAAGGCAGTGCGCTGATCTTGCCTCCGTTTAGCTGTATGTCTTTATAGACTGGAGGCACTGTTACTTTACCCGTTTTGTCAACCAGGCCTTTCCGGTTGTAGTAGGTGACCAACAGATTGCTGGTATCAAAAGGTCTGATCATCTCGAA
The DNA here is from genome assembly GCA_002427745.1 of Roseivirga sp. UBA6061. Lineage (GTDB taxonomy): Bacteria > Bacteroidota > Bacteroidia > Cytophagales > Cyclobacteriaceae > Roseivirga. Next base: position 5,730 of record DIYF01000077.1, read on the forward strand.
CTCAAATGGAGATAGTTGCTGACCGGCCGTATTGAACAGGGCGCTGAAACCATCTCCGTTTTCTACACTGAGAATTCCTGACTCAATCGTCTTTATGCCGGCATATTTTTGCTCGATGATCTCCCTGCCGTTTTTAGAGAGAAGGCCAAACTGATAGGTGCCCTGGGTGAGCGTGCCTGCTATGAGCTGATCACCTGCCGGAGATAGTTGGTCGTATTGTGTGCCAATGACAAGCTT
>DIYF01000077.1:6021-23362 GCA_002427745.1 Roseivirga sp. UBA6061
ATTGTGTGCCAATGACAAGCTTACCCCGGACCGTCATGACTCCCAGTTTGTTCAGAATGGAGAAATTACTCCTCAGCCCTACAATCAACAGGTTGTCCTGAAAGGGATAGAGTACCGTATAGCGGTGAGGGGTGACTTTGCCACCATCAAGAGATAAGAGCGCCCATTTTTCGTTTTGCCGTACCCCTATGGTGTTGTTTAAGATACTAAAGGAGGCATCAGACCAGCCTACGGCTTCATATTGGGGTTTGACAACTACCTCTTTGGTGTCCTTATTGATGACACCATATTTACCATTTTCTCTGAAGGCTTCAAACTGGTCAAAAGCCAGTAATCCTGAGCAAAAAAAAGTGAACAGGAAGGTGGTAATAATGCGGACCAGCAATGACATTAACTTCTATTACGTCAAATGTAATTGATATGGTCGGTATTTTTGGCCAGTAATTGAAAATTGGGACTGACGGTAGCCAGAGGTCACTTTTCTACACTCTGCTTTTCCAGGTCGAACAGATCGTTCAAAACATCAATCAGTGTTTCAGCTTCACCTCGCTTACAGGCTGCTTTCAGCTGTAACACAGGTAACTTCATGATCTTTTGGGTAATACCTTTTGATAGCTTGTCTGCCAGGGCCTGCTCTTCGTTTGTAGCGTTTTTCAGGTGTTTGGCGAGTTCTTCCTGACGAATCTGCTCAAGGGCATTCTTAAGCTTCTTAATGGTAGGGGATACCTCCATGTCGCGCGCCCAGGTATTAAAGTCGGTCAGCGCCTCATCAATAATTTGTTCAACCTGAGGGATAGACGCTTTACGTTTCTCAACGGTCTTTGAAGCTTTCAGCGTGATCTCATCCACATTGTATACCGAAACACCGGCAATGTCAGCCACTTCAGGAGCAACACTGCGAGGTACTGAAAGATCCATGAAGAATTTGTAGCCCTGAACATCAATATGTGACATGCGGTCTTTATTGATGAATGGCGTATTGGTCGCTACAGAAGAAATGATGACGTCATATTCAGCCAGTGCCTGATCGATCTCACCAAAAGGAATGGTCTTCAGTCCGAGTTCTCCTCCGATAGCGTCTGCCTTATCCTGTGTGCGATTACAGATACTCACCTCCAGATGAGATTCGGCCATGTGTTTGCACACTTCCTGACCAATTTCACCGAGGCCCAGCACCAGAACCTTGGCATCAACGATATTCTCAGCCAGTGTATGAACCAACTCCGAGGCGGCATAAGATACGCTTGCCGCTCCATCTCTGAAGGCGGTCTCCTGAGCTACTCTCTTACTGGTGAAAAAGATGGTGTGCATCAGGCGATGCAGAAAAGGTCCTGCAAGGTTAGCATCAGCCGACCATTGGTAGGCACGCTTTACCTGATTGGAGATTTGCATGTCACCAACTACCTGTGCTTCCAGCCCCATTGATACTCTGAAAAGATACCTCACGGCATCGATAGCATTCAGCTTATCAAAGTAAGCTTCATATTGCAATACGTTATCGATACCCTTGTTGAGGCCTATCAGTTTAATGATCTCCTGACTGAAATCCTGATTAGCCGTGTAGTACACTTCAGTACGGTTACAGGTAGACAGAACCAGGGTGTCCTGAAGAGGAAGTACTTCGGAAATTCTTGCGAGAATAGACTTAATGCTTTGCTCATCTAAAGCAATGATTTCCCGTATAGCTACGGGAGCATTTTTATAGGATAAACTTATTACTTTAAAATCTGTCTGCATCATCAGTGTAATTGCTTACTTCTTCTACGCGTTTGCAAAATTAAACCCAACCCCCCTCTAAAAAAAGTGATTAAAATCATGTCTTGTTATTTAGAATCTCTCTAAATAGATCTCTCTTTTCGGGGTGCGAATCGCGCTGTTTTTCATTAATTACTTTTAATAATCTTAAACAATAATTAAATTATTATGGTCTGATTATTTTTTCTATTGCCAATACGATTTTTATAGTGAGCAGGCTGCGTCAACTTATTCGTAATTACTTTGCCTTTTCGAAAGTTCAAACAAATGGCTTCCTGGTCCTGGTTCCCTTAATGGTCCTTATCCTCTTTCTGCCAGGGATTTATGTGAAGGTTTTTTCCAAAGAATATAACCCTTATGATGAGGACATCAGGATCATGGATAGCCTCATGGCGGTCTGGAATGAAGTAGTGGTTTTAGAGAGTGATGAGGAACTGTTGGTCGATGATGTATCCGTTGAACTGAAGCCGTTCGATCCCAATCAGGCAACGACTTCTGAACTACAGGCACTTGGGGTTCCGGCTTTTCTGGCAAGGCGTATCGATAACTACAGAAACAAAGGAGGTAAGTTTAGAGTCAGGAGTGACCTGGCCCGGATTTATGATTTTCCTGACAGCCTCTTTCATGTGCTGGAGACTTACATTGAGTTGCCTGACCAAATAGAAAAGAAGAAAATCTCTTCCGGGAAGTCAGGAGGGAGACCTGATAGTGCAGTCTACAAGCCATGGAAGAGTATTGATACTGCCAGGGCCGAATTAGTAAAGCTTTGGATTGATCTGAGCCGGGCAGACACTACGGAACTGATGAAGCTTCGCGGGATCGGCCCTTCTTTCTCCAGGCGTATTGTCAAATACAGGTCTTTACTGGGTGGTTTTGTGGCAAAGGAGCAGCTTAAAGAAGTGTACGGACTTTCCGATTCCTTGTATACAGCCCTTGAAAGCCAGGTCTATGTAGGGTCGGCAGACAGTCTGGCTACCATTAACCTTAATATTGCTGACTATAATACGCTCCGCAAACATCCTTACATCAGCTATAAAGTGGCGGGTGAGATAGTGAAGAGCCGTAGCAAAATAGGTAAATTCCGCAGCCCTTGGGACCTTTTGGTCGTACAGGGGTTAGACTCTGTCGGAATTGTAAGGCTAAGCCCTTACGTTACCTATTAAGTACCTATGCAAACAATACTCAGTGCAGAACAGACAAGGGCGGCTGATCAGTATACGATTCAGCACGAACCTATTGCTTCTATCGACCTGATGGAGCGGGCCTCATTGGCCTTTGTCGAGGTATTTGTCAAACAGGTGTCACAGGAAATATGTGTTACCGTGCTATGCGGGCCGGGTAATAATGGAGGAGACGGGTTTGCGGTGGCCAGAATGCTTATTGCTAAAGGGTATCAGGTAGAGTGCTTTCTGATCAATATAACTGCCGGGCTTTCTGAGGATTGCGCAATTAACCTGAAGCGTTTGGGCCAAATACAAGAGGTTAAATCAATCGATAAGACCGATGATTTAGTGCTGAAGGATGGTTTTGTAATTGATGCAATTTTCGGCTCAGGACTCAACCGGCCAGTCGATGGTCTGGCTGGTCAGGTTATTGAAAAGGTGAATGTCAGTGGATTGCCGGTGGTGTCAGTAGATATACCTTCCGGTCTTTTTGCAGATGAGGTTAATCTCACTGGGGCCATCATAAAGGCTGCCGCTACCATTACCTTTCAGGTACCCAAGCTTTCCTTTCTTATTCCCGAATCGGGGTACTATGTCGGTGAATGGATGGCTGTGGATATAGGGCTTTCGTCCGATTTCATAAGCCGTCAGAAGGGTCCCTACTCACTGGTTGACGCATCATTTGTGTCACAGGTATTACCTGTGAGAGAGAAGTTTGGTCACAAGGGGAGTTATGGTAGAGTACAACTGATAGCCGGGAGTCTTGGTAAGATAGGTGCGGCAACATTGAGTGGAGAGGCATGTTTGAAATCAGGAGCAGGTTTATTAACAATTCATGTTCCGGGGGTAGGGTTGAATGTGGTGCAAACCGTATTAAGAGAAGCAATGGCTACGGTGGATGTCTGCGAAACTCATATTTCCGACATTCCCCTGATGCAAAAGGCAGATGTGATTTGTATGGGGCCGGGTTTAGGAACTCATGCCGATACGGCAAATGCTCTGAAGAAATTACTTAAGAAGGCAGAAGTACCTATGGTGATTGATGCTGACGCGCTGAACATCATTGCACAAAAACCGGAATGGCTAAAGCGTATTCCGGAAGGGTCTGTACTTACTCCCCATGTTGGGGAATTTGAGAGACTTTTCGGTAAACAGTCAGATGGACTGGCCCGAATTAAAAAAATGCTTGAAATCGTTGTAACGAATCGATTGGTTCTTGTTCTAAAGGGTGCACACACCGCCATAGTTGACGCATCGGGCCAGGTGTTCTTTAACACTACGGGCAACTCCGGAATGGCAACAGCGGGCAGTGGTGACGTACTGGCCGGAGTCATTGCGGGTTTGATGGCCCAGGGACTCAGTGGGAAAGATGCTGCGATCAGCGGAGTTTTTCTACACGGAATGGCCGGAGATTTTGCCGAAAATAAAGTAGGTAAAACGTCTTTGATGGCATCAAATTTGCTCAATGAACTACATCAAGCTTTTTGTAACGTAACGGTAACGTCATTATTTTAAAAAATTACTAACTTTAACTAAACCTTTAATCGAGATTAAGGGTCTATATAAACAGATGAAATTCATCAACCACAAAATATCATTCACCCAAACCCTGGTCCTCAGTTTTGTACTGATGGTAGCGTTTGCCTTCCAGTCTCAGGCCCAGCAGGGACGTCAGGACTTGACGGCAAAGAATAATGGGGTTGCAGTTAAGGTTGAGGTTTTTCCTAATCCCGCGACTAACTACTTAACGGTAGATTTGTCAAAATTGTCTTTGGATGACCCAAAAATTGAGATCCGAAATATTATCGGGAGTAAAATGACCTTCCGCGCACAGGATCTCGGAGGTAAAAAACAAAGACTCGATGTGCAGGATTATCCTCCTGGTTACTATCTGGTACTCGTGAGGGATGACAAAACGAAATTCCAACAAACCGTAAGGTTTTCTAAGAAATAAAAAAGCCCTGACGCTACCGTCAGGGCTTTCTCTTTATATCTCTTTTCAATTATAATCTTAAAAAGAAGCACTTCCCGGAGTTCTTGGGAAGGGTATCACGTCTCTGATATTCGTCATTCCTGTCACAAACAGGATCATTCTTTCAAAACCCAGCCCAAATCCGCTGTGAGGGGCTGATCCGTATCTGCGCGTATCCAGATACCAGTCCAGCTCATCCTGAGGCACACCCATGGTGTCCATTAATCCGGTGAGCTTTTCCAGACGCTCTTCTCTTTGAGAGCCCCCTACGATTTCACCGATACCCGGAAACAGAATGTCCATAGCCGCTACTGTTTTCCCATCGTCATTCTGGCGCATGTAGAAAGCCTTGATTTCAGTAGGGTAATCTGTCAGGATTACCGGCTTTTTGAAATGCTTCTCTACCAGATAACGCTCATGCTCAGATTGCAGGTCTGTGCCCCATCCCTCAATAGGAAACTGAAACTTCTTCTTTTTATTCGGTTTTGAGTTTCTCAAAATCTGAATGGCTTCAGAGTAGGTCAGTCTTACAAAGTCATTTTCTAATACAAACCTTAGCTTATTGGTCAGTGACATCTCACTTCTTTCAGCAGCCGGCTTGTTTTTCTCTTCGTCAATCAGGCGCTTTTCCAGAAAGGCCAGATCATCTGCACAATGATCCAGGGCATACTGAATAAGGTACTTCAAAAACTCCTCTGCCAAATCCATGGTATCGCTCAGGTCGTAGAAGGCCATCTCAGGTTCTATCATCCAGAACTCTGCCAGGTGACGGGTAGTGTTTGAATTTTCAGCCCGGAATGTCGGGCCAAAAGTATAGATGTCAGATAGTGCCATGGCGCCCAGCTCACCTTCCAGTTGGCCTGATACCGTCAGGTTTGTTTCTTTTTCAAAGAAATCCTGCTTGTAGTCGATCTCTCCATCTTCAGTCAGCGGTGGGTTCCTGGGGTCCAGTGCTGATACCCTGAACATTTCTCCTGCGCCTTCAGCATCAGAGCCCGTAATTACCGGAGTGTGCCAGTAATAAAACCCTTTTTCGTTGAAGAAGTGATGCACTGCATAGGCCATGGCATGGCGAATGCGAAAGACAGCGCCAAAAGTATTGGTGCGTGGTCGTAAGTGTGCAATCTCTCTTAGAAACTCGAAAGAGTGCTTTTTAGGCTGTAATGGGTATTTTTCAGGGTCTGCAGCTCCCAGAACCTCAATAGTGCTGGCATGAATTTCAACAGTCTGGCCGGCACCCTGCGATTCTACCAGTTTACCGCTGGCGGCAATACTCGCACCGGTAGTTACCTGTTTCAGTACGTCCTCAGCAATAATTGTGGGGTCTGCGACAATTTGAAGGCTATTAATAGTACTACCGTCATTAAGAGCTATAAAATTGACATTTTTATTTCCGCGTTTTGTTCTTACCCATCCTTTTACCGTTACTTCTATACCGGTTTCGGTACTGCGAAGCAATGCGTCAATTTTAGTTCTGCTTTTCATGACATTTTGTTCTTATTACTTCAAATTAAAAATGAACGCAAAGCAACTATTTTTTGCTTTCATACACAACTATGTGTTCTGAAAATCACAGAGTTAAATCCCGGGGGAGCTAAGTAGTGAAAAGCTGTTAAAAAGGCCGGTAAATATATGTATGAGCCGATTTTATTTTTTTGCATGGTTTTTGTTAAAAAGTTGGCTTTACTAGTCAATTGATCAATTGTTTCTTTTAAATTTGGCTTAGGTCAAAACAGTTTTTTAAGCTAGATGCAAAAACTCAGTCTCAGTCAGTCGTTAAGTCAAAAGCTGTCTCCTCAGCAGATTCAGTTCATCAAGTTGTTGCAAGTGCCAACAGCTGAGCTCGATGCGCGGGTGGAGGAGGAGTTGGAAATCAACCCGGCCCTGGAAGAAGGGAGGGAGGAGCCTGAACCTCAGGTAGAGAGTGAAATCGATGATTTTGGCGATGAGGTTACCGCTACTGAAGATCTTAATGTCCAGGATTATCTGGGTGATGAAGATTTCTCCGGATATAAAATGCAGGGTGACGGTAACTACTCTGAAGATGAAGATCGGGAGATGCCGGTGGCCATGCAGGCGTCACTCAATGATCAGCTTGAAATGCAACTGGGCTATCTGGGACTGGATGATCGCTCACTGACCATTGCCAGGCAACTGATTGGCAGTATAGAAACGGATGGATACATAAGAAGAGAGCTTGATGCCATTGTCAATGACCTGGCGTTTTCTCAGAATATAGAAACAGATGTGGAGGAACTGGATGAGATGCTCAAAAACATCCAGTTATTTGATCCGCCTGGTATAGGTGCCCGTAACCTTCAGGAATGTCTGCTGATTCAACTGGAGCGTAAGCGTGAAAATGATGATGAGGATGAGGTAATAGCCACGGCTATTGATATCATCAGACTTTGCTTTGACGAGTTTACCAAGAAGCATTACGACAAGATTATCCGAAAGCTGAATCTGGACGATGAATTGCTTTTGAAAGATGCTGTTACAGCCATTACCAAGCTGAACCCCAAACCAGGAGGTGTTTCCGGTGGTCTTGTAAAAACCCAGTACCTGATTCCAGACTTTCTGCTGACGAATAATAATGGTAAGCTGGATTTGACCCTGAGTTCGCGGAATGCACCTGAGCTTCGGGTAAGTCAGTCTTATACTGATATGTTCAGCGCCTATGACAAGAGTGACAAAAAGGATAAAAAGCTAAAGGAAACGGTGAGCTTCGTGAAGCAGAAGCTGGATGCGGCCAAATGGTTTATTGATGCGATCAAGCAGCGTCAAAACACCTTGCTTCGTACCATGGACAGCATTATCAGGTTTCAGTACGATTTCTTTATGGAAGGTGATGAAACAAAGCTGCGCCCCATGATCCTGAAAGATATTGCCAATGAAATAGGCATGGATATTTCTACGGTTTCCCGTGTGGCTAATTCCAAATCCATCCAGACTGATTTTGGCATCTTCCCGCTTAAATACTTTTTCTCAGAAGGTATTTCTACTTCCTCAGGAGAGGATGTAAGTAGCAGGGAGGTGAAAAACGTATTGGCCCGGTTTATCAGTGAAGAAGATAAGAAAAGGCCACTTTCTGATGACAAGCTGGAGAAGATGCTCAAAGCCAAGGGGTATAACATTGCCCGCAGAACGGTGGCTAAATACCGTGAACAATTAAATATTCCGGTAGCAAGGCTGAGAAAAGAACTCTGATTTGAGGTTACTGGCACATATTATTTCTGCGATTTTCCAGCCGTTGTTGATGCCTACGCTGGTTTTCTATACCATTCTGTATCATATCGATAATAGCACCAACCTGACCGAGGAGGGGAGGAGCACGGTATTATCCCTGATCTTTCTTACCACCTGTCTTATTCCGGTGTTGGTGATTTTGATGTTCAGGTTTACCAAAGTGATCAAGGATTTACAAATGACTGACCGGAAAGACCGTTTCTTTCCATTCATTTTCATTTCGATATTCTACGTCATCACCACCTATCTTTTTCACAGGCAGTTGCCTCTGAATCCTCTGCTATCCACTTCTTTGATTGCCATAACAGTGGTGGTGGTTCTGACCAATCTCATTACCTTTTTCTGGAAAATCAGTGCTCATGCCGCTGGTGTTGTCGGGTGGTTGGGCTTTATCGTGGTTTTTGCAGCGACTAACCAGGGGAATCATACCCTATTAATGCCACTTGTTGGCGCCATATTATTATCTGGCATAGTGCTGTGGGCGAGGCTCTATCTCGATGCACACAAGCCCGTTGAAATTGTGGGAGGTTCGCTTATGGGCTTTCTCATTTGTTACGGTTCAATTTATTTCTTTCTTTAAATCATGTACGAGTTTATTAAATACACGAAAGAGGCAGGTGTAGCTACCATTGCCCTTAACCGACCGGAAGTATATAACGCACTGAATGACGAAATTACCTTCGAACTTCAGGCGGCTCTGAAGGCTGTAAAAAAGGACGCTGAGGCACGTGTAGTCGTACTGACGGGAGAAGGAAAGGCTTTCTGTTCCGGTCAGGACCTGAAAGCTGCTGCCGCTACACCAAACCGGTCTTTTTCTGACTCGATACATAAGCGTTACAACCCTATTATTAAGGCGATCAGAAACCTGCCAAAACCGGTAATCTGTCGGTTAAACGGAGTGGCGGCAGGTGCTGGGTGCTCTTTTGCCCTTGCCTGTGATATGATTGTGACGGCTGAAGAAGCAAAGCTGATCGAGGTTTTTGTGAATATCGGGCTGGTGCTTGATTCCGGATCATCTTACTTCCTGCCAAGACTGGTCGGCTCTTCCAAAGCTTTTGAGCTGGCTACTATGGGTACAAGAATTTCGGGCAGCCAGGCAGTTGAACTTGGATTGGCGACTAAGGCTGTACCTCTGGCTGAGCTGGATGATGCAGTGAAAGCTTATACCGATTATTATGCTCAGGCGCCAACCCGCGCCATTGGTCTTATGAAAAAGATGCTGAATAAATCTCAGGGAGCTTCACTGGAAGAAATGCTCGATTACGAAGCCTACTGCCAGGACATTGCCGGAGCTACTTATGATTATAAAGAGGGAACTACAGCCTTCCTGGAGAAAAGAAAGCCTTCCTTTAAGGGAGAGTAAATCTCCCTGTTAAAATCCTGTTAAAGAAATACCGAAGGTCAGGGTACGGGTATCAGCTGCGCCATCAGGAGCTCTTTCGAACTTATCTGACAATTCGTAGTAGCCAAAGAAACTGAATCCTCCGAAGCCTACTCTGGCATTGATGCCGTAGCGAAAACGGTCAATGCCTAACTGCTGACGGTCTCTTGTCAGACGGTTGTCTGTCGCGGCATCTTCGTATTTGATCTTTGTAAATGAAGAGTAGAGAATACCCCCTTTCACGCCAAGGGCGGCCCGGAAGCCTCTGCTGAAATTGTCTTTACTTGTATAGTATCTGAGCTCGACAGGAATATCGAAGTAGTTCAGGCCAAGTTTTGACTTGTCAAAAGAGTTGGCTGTTGGCAACAGATTGGTGAGTTCAGTCACTGATACAATTCTCTCATTCTGATTGTTTACTACAGAAGTGAGGGTCGTGTTATTATCAAAAGCATAACGCTCCAGCCCGAGACCAAATCCTGGTGTAATCGTCCAGCCGTTATCTCCCAGAGGAAGGTCATAATAATATATAAGGTTCACGGTCTTAGACTTCCAGGTGTTCATTTCAGCACTGGTGGGTGTATCGCTCCAGCTGTTCAGGCCCAGGTCGATCACCAGGCTACCAGGTAGATCAGGTCTTTGTGCCATAGCAAAAGATCCAATAAAGAAGATTCCAACAAGAGCTAGTCCTAATTTCCGCGTCATAGTTAATTCTGCTTTTGAGCGTGGCAAAGATAGTATTTTTTAAAAGTATTAATAGCGACCTTTTGCGAATATGGATAATTACTTACCTTTGCAGTCGCAATTTTAACGCGATTTAACAATCGCATAGTATTGGGCCTCGTAGCATAACTGAATAGTGCACCTGATTACGGCTCAGGAGGTTACAGGTTTGAATCCTGTCGAGGTCACTTAAAGCAGAAAAAGCCTTGTCGAAAGACAAGGCTTTTTTCGTACGCCTGAATCGGAATTTATTCCGGATTCAGGCGTACGAAAAAAGGAGCCGGTACGTAGTACGGGCTTTTTCTATTTTCAGGGGTGATGAGTCAGGATCGCGTAAGCAATCCTTTGCGTGCTTTCAGGATTCTTTAAAGGCTGAGTTCCTGGCAGAGTCGGGTGTTTATAGAGGGGACGGACTGGAGGGACTGCTATAGTCTTTTGGGTTGCCATTCAAGGCGTACGAAAAAAGGAGCCGGTACGTAGTACGGGCTTTTTCTATTTTCAGGAGTGATGAGCGAGGATCGCGCCAGCAATCCTTTATATGTTTTCGGGATTCTATCCTGACAGAGGCGGGTGTTCATAGAGGGTTTGAGCCTATAAGGCCTGCGATAGTTTTCGGACAGTTCCCCGGAGGGAGTGAACGAAAAAAGAGCCCGCGATGCACGCGATGATGTCCACACATTGGGTGGAAATGCAAGTGGGATTAATGATTGATAATATCCGTCAATTTTGGCTTTCCCCGTCTGTATTCCATTCTATGGCCTGTTTGCGTATTGTTTTAATTCCGGGTGTCATTCGCCCATGTCCACGGTTTGTCATCTCGCTCTTACTGACTGACAATCAATCTTTTGATAACTAGCAGGTGATTTAACGATGTTAGATCAACAACCAAGTGTCTAACCACAACCTGCTAACCATGAATAACCACTTGATTATACCAGAAGAATTATTCCTTCTGAGTATAGACCACACTGGTGGCAATGTCACCAAAATGCAAACGAAGGCTTTTCAGTTTGCCCTGTCCAGCTCCATTCTGATGGAACTTGCCCTGCTCGGTAAAATCGATACCGATACTGACGGGCTCATCATTGTCGATACAGAACCTATCGGTTCGGAAGTATTGGATATGGCATTAAATGAAATGCAACTGCATGCCGGAGTTCAGAATATGAACTACTGGCTCAACAAACTCAATGAGCGCTACGAAACCTTCGTATATGCGCTACTCAATGGCCTGATTCGCAAGAATATGCTGAAAATCGAGCATCAGAAGGTGCTCTGGGTTTTTAGCAAACTCATGTATCCTATTGTTGGAAAAGAAGAGGTAAAAGATGTGAAGGTCAGGGTAAGAGAGCTCATTTTCAGTGATGAGCTGCCTGAACTCCACGATATGGCAGTTGTAAGCCTTCTTTACTATAGCGGGCTTAGTTATTTCATCTTTTCTCAAAGCGAAATGGATTCAAAACGCAATCGCGTTGAGATGATTGCCAAAATGGACCTGTTGGGCCAGCATGTCGGTGAGCGACTGAAGCAAGAGCTTGATTTAGCGATGGCCATGGCCGGTTCGGTCATGATTCAATAAGGTGTTGAGAAGCTAAAGAACGTGTGAAGATGAATGATTATCTCAACATCCCGGAAGAGTTATTCCTGCTGAGCATCAACAATGCCTACGGAACAACAGCGAACATGAATACCATAGCTTTTCAATTGGCCCTTTCAGGTGCCATTCTGATGGAGCTTTCTCTCAGAGAGAAGATTGATACAGATATGGAACGGCTGATTATTGCCGATACCGAATCGACACAGTCAGAAGAACTGGATATGGCGCTTAATATGATGCGTCTTGAAACAGGAGACAGTAATGCCAACTACTGGATTACCAGGTTAAACGAGCAGCACCAGTCTTTTGTAGATGTCTTGCTTAACTCACTCATCCGAAAGAAGATTCTCAAAATTGAGAATAAGAAGGTGCTTTGGGTGTTTGAAACCCTCAAATACCCATTGGTGAATAAGGAAGAGGTCAAAGATGTGAAATCAAGGATCAAAGAGCTCATTATGAGTGATGAGCTTCCTGAGCTTCATGATATGGTGATCGTGAGTTTGCTTCACTACAGTGGCTTGTTTCATCTGGTGATGGGCAAGCGCGAGAGCAAACACTATGAAGAGAGAATAGAGGCGATAGCCAAAATGGATATGCTCGGTCAGAGTATCGGCCAGAGACTAAAGCTGGAAATAGAAATGGCACTCGAGAAAGTGAAAACAGAACAGGCACTTTTGTGAATGGCCACAGAGAATCAACGATAAATATTAACCTCAATTAAATAGATCATGTCAATAAGATTCACAGCGCTTTCCACAGCGCTGAACAGAAGTAAACTGCAAGTAGCTAAAAGCACAGAACCAGTATCTAATTACTATGGATCGCATGTATTCGGTGACGCGGTAATGAAAAAGGATCTTACTCCGGAAGCCTATACAGCTATTAAAAATGCTACCCTGAAAGGTGAGAAAATTGATGAGCAACTCGCAGATCAGGTGGCTTCAGCTATGAAAGCATGGGCCAGCGCACGAGGTGTGACCCACTATACGCATTGGTTTCAGCCACTTACCGGAGGAACGGCAGAGAAGCATGATGCCTTTTTCGAGCCTGATCATCAGGGAGGCTCTATTGAAAAGTTTGAAGGCTCATTGCTCATTCAGCAGGAACCAGATGCTTCCAGTTTCCCGAACGGAGGGATTCGCCAGACCTTTGAGGCCCGGGGGTATACCGCCTGGGACCCTTCTTCACCCGCATTTATCATAGGTACCACTCTTTGTATTCCTACCATTTTTGTGTCTTATACAGGTGAAGCCCTTGATAATAAAACACCTCTTCTGAGAGCACTGCAGGCCATTGACGAAGCGGCTGTAAGTGTTTGTAAATACTTCGATGAGAATGTGACGAAAGTAAATGCCAGCCTGGGCTGGGAGCAGGAGTACTTTCTGGTAGACAGTGCACTATACAATTCTCGTCCGGACCTTGTACTGACCGGCAGAACACTGATCGGACATGCACCGGCCAAAGGACAGCAGCTGGATGATCACTATTTCGGTTCTATTCCTGAGCGTGTGCTCAACTTTATGCAGGAGCTGGAGTACGAGTGCCACCTGCTGGGGATTCCGGTAAAGACCCGACACAATGAGGTGGCTCCGGGACAGTACGAACTGGCTCCGATTTATGAGGAAGCTAATACCTCTGTCGATCACAACTCTCTCTTAATGGACGTGATGGACAAGGTGGCGATCAGACACGATTTCAGAGTGCTGCTTCACGAAAAGCCTTTTGCACAGGTGAATGGCTCGGGTAAGCACAATAACTGGTCATTGGGTACTGATACAGGCAAAAACCTGTTGAGCCCGGGTAAAACTCCTGAGAGTAACCTGCAGTTTCTTACATTCTTTATTAATACGATCAAGGCTATAGATACCTATGGTGATCTGGTCAGAGCATCCATTGCCTCTGCCGGTAACGACCACAGACTGGGGGCCAATGAGGCACCTCCGGCTATCGTATCTACCTTCATTGGTTCTCAGTTGTCTGCCGTGCTGAATCAGCTGGAGAATACAGACTTCATGACGAGCCTTAAAGAAAAAGGAGAAAGAGACGATCAGAAGCTGAATGTGGTTAATAAAATACCCGAGATCAAACTCGATAACACAGACAGAAACAGAACATCGCCTTTTGCTTTTACAGGAAACAAATTTGAGCTGAGAGCAGTAGGGTCTGCGGCCAACTGTGCAGAACCTATGACGGTACTGAATACCATCATGGCACAGCAGCTAAAAGACTTCAAGGAGGCGGTAGATTTGTCTATTGAATTTGGTGTGAATAAAGAAGACGCCATTTTCAGTGTACTGAAAGAGTATATTAAGTCTTCTAAGAATGTACGCTTTGAAGGAGATGGCTATAGTGAAGATTGGGTAAAACTAGCTGAAGACAGAGGACTTAATAATGTGAAGACCACACCGCAGGCTCTGGACTTCTATGTAACGGAAACGGCCAAGAAGCTTTTTGCTGAGAATAACATCATGTCACGTGTTGAGCTGGAGGCGCGTCACGAGATTCAGCTGGAGAAGTATTTTATGCGCATTCAGATTGAGTCAAGGGTATTGGGAGACCTTACTGTCAATCACATTGTGCCGGCAGCAGTGAAATACCAGCAGCAATTGTCTGAAAGTCTGAACTCACTCAAGCAGGTACTCTCGGCTGATGCATTCGAGCAGACTGCTAAAAAGCAGGTAGAAATGCTGGGCGAAGTGGCAGGACATATCAATGCGGCTATCAGTCTCTCTGAAGAGATGCTCAGCGCCAGGAAAAAAGCCAACAAGGTTGAGCATGCCAGAGAGAAGGCCATTGCCTATTGTGAAGAAGTAAAACCCTACTTCGACAAGATAAGAAAGCATGTAGACAAGCTTGAGCAAACGGTTGACGATGAACTCTGGCCTTTGCCGAAGTATCGTGAGCTCCTGTTTGTAAAGTAAACTCTCCATTAAATAAGAATATCTATGGAATTTAATGCAGCAGATACCGTATGGGTGATCATGGCCAGTGCCATGGTCTTCCTGATGACTCCGGCCGGTCTGTCCTTCTTTTATGGAGGGCTGGCCTCCAGACGCAGCGTGCTCAATACGGTAGGCATGAGTTATGTGTCTATGTGTGTGGCGACACTGGCCTGGGTTTTCCTGGGCTATAGTCTCGCTTTTGAGGACAGCGGATCAGCCATAGTGGGTCAGTTTAAATTCTTCCTGTCCAATGTAGGGTTTGAAGAAAATACCGGCACCATTCCTAAAATGTTGTTTGTGCTCTTTCAGGGAGTATTTGCTGCTATTGCTGTAGCGATTATCAGTGGCTCTATCATCGAGCGCATCAAGTTCAGCACCTGGATCATCTTTTCATTTCTCTGGATCATTTTGGTCTACAGCCCCCTGGTCTACTGGATTTGGGGTAGTGGCTTTTTGAGTAATTCGGGAGAGCTTGATTTTGCCGGAGGTACCGTCATTCATGTGAATGCGGGAGTAGCCGGGCTGGTGCTCTCACTGGTTCTGGGAAGAAGAAGTCTGGCCAAAAACACCAATAAAGCCTCTTCAATTAAGCTGACCGTTTTAGGAGCTGCCTTGCTCTGGTTTGGCTGGTTTGGCTTCAATGCCGGTAGTGAGTTGGCGGTAGATCGCATTACGGTGAATGCCTTTATGGTTACCAATGTAGCCGCCTGTATGGGAGGCCTCGGGTGGATGCTGATAGAGTGGATCAAACAGAAAAAGCTCTCTATTCTCGGACTTATTTCAGGGGTAGTCGCAGCCCTGGTAGGTATTACACCTGCTTCAGGTTATGTGGACATTTATGGCGCTCTGATTATCGGCTTTACCTCGGGCCTTATCGGATATTCCGGGGTTAATGCCCTTAAACCGCTTCTGGGCTATGACGATTCACTGGATGCTTTTGGTATTCATGGCCTGGTAGGCATTTGGGGTACCATTGCAACAGGCCTTTTCGCAAGTCCTGTCATCAATGAAGCTGCCGGGGTCTTTTATGGCAATCCCGGTCAGATCTGGCCCCAGTTGAAGAGCCTTGGGGTAACCATTCTCTTTTCAACGGTGGGTACGCTGGTGGTCTATTTCATCAGTGCAGCACTGACCAAAGGAGGGAAAGTTGATCACCTTACAAGAATGAGAGGAGTGGATGTGAAGCTCCATGACGAAAACGCTTTTGACTATGAATAAGCATTTGACTTTAGAAGAAGAGTATAACCCTATGACTTTAGCAGAAGAGATTTACTCCCTGGCGATAGGCGAAACAAGTGGAAATATATCACACACCAATGATGTTTCTTTCAAGGTGGCGCTGGCCGGTGCGGTTTTAATCAACCTGGCTATCAAGGAGCGAATCGATACTGATCTCGAAGGCATTTTCCTGGGTACTGGTGAGCTGACCATGAAAAACGACATGGATCTGGCCCTCATCGAAATTATCAAAGAAGGAGAAAAGAAACCGGTCAAGTATTGGATTCAGTACCTGATCCGAAAAAATGATGTGCTCAATGATATGTTGTTGAATTCCCTGATTCAGCAGGGGATTCTCAAGATTGAAAATAAGCAGGTGCTCTGGGTTTTTTCATCGCGCAGATACCCCTTGATGAACAACCACCAGGTGACTGAGGTAAAGGCACGTATCCGGGACCTCATTTTCAGTGATGAGCTTCCCGATATCAGAGACCTTTCTATTGTAAGTGTTCTTTTCTATAGCGGAACTCTGGATATGGTATTGAGTGAAGATGAGATCACCAGTCATTTCGAACGCATCGAGATGATTGCGAAAATGGATTTGATCGGTCAGGAAATCAACAAGTCTATTTTGGCCATGACCCGTCCGAGGCATTGGTTTAGCAAAATAAAAATTTAAGAACCAGCAGGGTTGTTAAAAGCCAGCTCTGATGAGACAAACAAAAAGATAAACCAAGGCCGAAATGAAGCTCATATTCAACCTGATCAAGCCCATAATCGTGTTGCTGCTGGCAGCAGGTATTCTGCTGGTGGCTGATCTCGATAAGAGGGTGGGGAGCACCTCCGGGAAAAACTCCGGAAAGCGCAAATTTGCTTATGTCAGTTTTGTGAATGCTCCTACGCTCGAAAGGGTGGAGGAAGGCATTTACGATGGTTTCAGGAAGAACGGTTGGACCCGTGATGAGGAGTTCACCATTGATGCCTATAATGCGCAGGGAGATGTTTCTACCTTAAACACCATGGTGGGCTCGCTGAAAAGTGAAGGCTACGACCTTATCTTCACAGCCTGCACACCCACGGTTCAGGCGCTGTCGCTTAAAATCAAGGACATACCCATTGTGTTTACGGCCGTGACCGATGCTGTGGCTGCGGGTATCGGTGAGACAGACGAACAGCATCAGGCCAATATCACCGGTATTTCAGACCTTTCTCCTTTTGGTGAAATGGTAGCCAGCATACGCGAGCTGATGCCGAACGCCAAAAGACTCGGTACGCTTTACAATCCTTCAGAAATCAATTCCATTTTCTGTCGTGACCGCCTGAAAGAAGAGGCCGAAAAACTGGGTT
>DIYF01000082.1 GCA_002427745.1 Roseivirga sp. UBA6061
TTTAAGAGATGGCGCCTCTGCCCATTATGGCTCGGATGCCATTGCCGGGGTAATGAACATCATTTTGAAAGATGAAACAGACGGACCTTCTGCCATGCTACGTACCGGTATCACAGGCAAGGGTGATGGTGAATCGATTGGTTTTACCCTGAATAATGGTCTTTCCCTTAATGAAAAGGGTTTTTTGAATTATACACTTGAAATGTCTAAAGTTAATCTCGCCAACCGACCCGGGATAGTGAATGCAATAGGTGAGGCTTCTGATTTCGGTGCTGATATTGCTGTGGTGGAAGAGTTTTTATCGCGCAGACCGCATGCAGGAAATATCAACGGTGCTCCTGAAACCACTGCTGCTAAGTTTCTGGTCAACGGAGGAATTGATGTGAATGATCATACCCAGGTATATTTCAATGCCGCCTATGTTTATAAAAACGTAAACAGTTTCGCTAACTACAGAACTCCCTATTGGAGAACCGTCCAGGATTATCCCTATCTGTCAGACTTTTTTCCTGCACCGGGTACCCCAAACAATTATGATGGATATATTCCCACCTTCGATGGCATATTGAATGACTATCACGGCACGCTGGGTTTTAGCTCAGAAATTGACAAATGGCGGTATGACGTTAGTTTTACGGTGGGAGGAAATGAGCAAACTTATCGCATCAGAAATTCTCACAACCGCAATTTTGTCTATGCCCCTTCCACCTGGCTGGATAACAATGGCAATGGACTGGTAGATCCCGGTGAGCTGACTCCGGGAACAAGCCTTTACCGTGAAAACAGTCCTATCTCTTTTGATCCCGGAGGCACGCGGTTCAGTCATAATGTAGGCAATATTGACGTTGCCAAGCCTTTATCAGATGATTTGTATCTGGCTTTTGGTGCAGAATTCAGAATAGAAGAGTTTGATATCATTGAAGGTGAACTGGCCTCCTATGATGGTGGAGGAGCCGATTCCTTTGCCGGTAATCGTCCTGAGAACAGTGGCAGCTTTAATCGCTATAACCTGGGAGGCTACGTAGAGTTGAGCTGGGATATCAGTCCGCAACTGCTTGTCAGCGGAACCCTGCGTATGGAAGACTACAGCGATTTTGGCAATGCTACGGTTTGGAAAATCAGCTCCAGGTACAAGTTCTTAAATGATCAAATGATTTTCAGAGGTTCTGTATCCACAGGTTTCAGAGCCCCTACATTGCATCAGATCTACACTCAAAAGGCGCAATACAGCTTTATTCCCGGTCAAGGCATCCAGGTAGGTGGGTTGATCAATAATGTTTCTCCTCAGGCGCAGTTTTTGGGCATTCCTCAACTCAAAGCCGAACGATCAAATAACCTGACCCTTGGCTTTGGCGCCAGTACCGATTACGGCCTGGATGTGACCCTAGATTATTATTCTATTGCTGTTAAAGACAGGATTGTACTGAGTAATGAAATCGGAGCAACTGCGGCTGGTAACACGCCTCTGGATCAGATATTGCAAGCCAATAACCTGAGCGATGTCAGCTTTTTTGCCAATGCCATCGACACCAGAACTTCGGGTATTGACCTCGTTATTAACAAGAGAAATATAGCCATGGGCAATGGTGTGCTGAACCTGAACCTTTTGGGCAACTACACCATAGCCAATGAGCGGGATGGACTTGTCAATAATCCTGTCCTGGTAGAGCAGGCCGGTCAATCGGTGGTCGACCATACACAAGAGGCTTTGTTTTTTACCTCAAGGCCACGTACCAAGTGGATTCTCGGGGCGATGTATGATCTGCAAAGATTTGAGTTTTCGTTGAATAACACCTATTTCGGCAAAACGGAATTCAGGCAGCAGGGAATGAATACCGGGTTGAAGACCGAATTCACTCCTAAAATAGTGACCGATCTGTCGGCTGAATTTGAAGCCTCAGATAAGCTGACCTTTACCCTCAACATCAACAATGTACTGGATGTGTTGCCGGAGTGGAATTTTGTGGCGCTTAACTCGGAGGGAGAGGCCTTGCTAAATGACCCGGCCCTTGTCCTTGAGCAATCAAACCTGATCACTTTTAATCAGCGCTACTCCCAAATGACCTATGATGGTTATCATTTCAGTCAACTGGGAACTTTGTATAGCCTGACCGTGAATCTCAGATTTTGAGGGTGAGGTGGTTTACATTGTAACAAAAGCCTGCTTTCACAGGAGGTTTACGATCTCTTACATCAAAGTCCCGACTTTTCTGATGCGCCTGATCTTTTTCTACTGAAACCTATCGCCAGCAAGGCCAGTAATATGACCAGACCAATCAGTATGGTATTAGATGATAGCCCCTTTCTGACTATGGGCGAGTCATCTCCCATGGTAACAAAAGCGCCCCAATAGAAGGGGTGTTTGGTATCCGAACGAGTATTGTGAATAAACTCGAGTTTTGCGGATCTCAGGGCTTCGCTCTTACGCTGGCCTTCAGAGAGGTGCTGATAAAAACTCTTCATAAGGGTGTTGGTGGACTGGTCATTCACCTGCCAATGGCTGACAACAACACTTGGTACACCGGCATAGAAAAAGCCCCGGCCAAGGTTCAAAAGTCCTTCGCCATTCATCAACTGGCCACTTGCGGTATTGCAGGCACTTAACACGGCCATATGAGCATCCAGTGACATATTGTACAGTTCATGAACAAAGAGATTGCCATCGTAGACTGAATCCTCAGGGTCCTTTTCAAGCATCAATCGCGAAAACAGTGGTTTTTCATAATCTACCAGGCCATGTGAAGCGATATGGATCACATCTTTTCCGGCAGCATGCTCTCTGAAGTTTCTTTCTGTCGCAGCAGTCTCTATATAAGACTCACCATTATAGATTTGCATAAGACTTTTTACCTCATCCACTGTGTAGGCAAGAGGGTCTAAGCCTTCACGGAGTTCGTCTGAGCCTGATCTCTTCGCGCCAGAAAAAGAGGAGGCAAAAGCCATCAGTTCGATATTCCTGGAGAGCTCTCTCTTTTTGGAGTCTGTCATCAATGAAGAAGCAGTGGCATAGCTCACATGATGTTTTTCAATCAGAAATTTGGTTGATTCAGAATCTGATATAGGGAGTGTCTCGAAAGGCAGCAGATTCAGGATACCATCTGGTACAATAACGAGATGGTTTTCCAGTTTTTTGAAGGGGTCCAGCAAAAGCTCCGAGAGTTCCTTCCCCTGACCTGTTAAAGCACTCATTTTTGATAGAGGATTGTGTAACAGACCGAGATAGTCGTTGAGCTTTTGATCAAATTCCTCACCTCTCTCTATCCTTACAAAATCAGAAGCAGTTGGAGAAACAGAAATAGCGTAGATCGCTTCATCGGCCACAACATACTGAATGAGCTGGCTGCGGGAAGACAGTGCTGCTCTCAGAGTTTCTACTGAGAGGTTGTTCAGGCCATACCTCGTACTGAAATAACCTGGGAAGTTCTCCTGAAATTCTTCCCTGAGGCTATCGAGGGATCTCTTTTTCTCAAACAGATCATTGTTGAAGAAACTCAATCCGGTAGTATCAGCTTGAGGTAAACCCATTTCATACAAGGTGCTTTGAAGGTATGATATGTCCTCTTTTAAAGATTGCTCCAGGTCAATGAGGTCTTGGGGAATACTGCCGTACTTCTTTTGATCTGACTGATTCAATTGCTGTCTTAAAAGTACATTTTTACCTCGGTCAGAATAGTAAAAGGCCCTTTCGAAAAACTCAGACTCACCCGTTTGCGAGTATTGATCGTAGAGGAGAGAGACTGCTTCACCATAAACCTGTTCCAGATCTTCCAGCAGGACGAAGTTATCTTCATACACTGAGTTGGATTGCAAATCATCGACCAGTAGGTCGCAATAGCTATAGTATAGCAGTGCTTTGTTGAAATTTTGCATATCAACTTGTCTCTCAAACAGCTTTTTGTGTATTGAAGCCTTGAACATAAGGGTAAAGAGGAGCTGAGTTCTATCCAGAACACTTTCAAAATTTGCTTCTTTTTCGGTATCGTAGCCTTCTGTAGCCAGGAGCGATTTGTTTACATAGACCAGCGCAGAGTCTAACTCTTTCTGCTCAGTAAAAATGTCTGACATGAGTAGATAGGCCTTTGAGAGGGACTGATGCTTACTTCCAACCAGGGCAGTATAAAGGTCTATGACCACACGGGTTTCCTCTTTGGCAAGAGCGTAGTCCTTCATAGCAAAATAGATGTTAGCGAGGCTTATTCGTTGATCTGCCTGATTGTAATCATCCGGGCCATAGGCTCTTTCATAATGCTGAATGGCGGATTTATAAAAATCCACAGACTTCGCATACTCTCCCGTCTTTTCATAGAGAAAAGCCCAGCGTGAAGCAAGCCTGCCCTCTTCTGAGTAGATTTTCTCGGGTAGCTTGTCCAGATAGCTTCTGGCCTGTTTCAAATGGTAAGCCGCCAGTGAATCTTTACCGGCATTTATATAGGCTGTAGCCAGTAGAGAATGTCTGGTTTGTGCCCTTTCCGGGTCATAACCATCGTATTTCTCACCTATGCGAAAAGCCTGTAGCTGATACTCCAGTGCAAGATTATACTTTCTTAGGCTGTTGTAGAGTAAGGCAAGATTACTATACGGATAAGTTAGTAATCCTAACTGATCTGCTGGTTCATCATTCAGCAATTCTATGGCATTTTCGTATGCCTCACGGGCTTTATCATATTTACCCAGTTTCAGGTAAATGCTGCCGGTATTGTTTTGGATACTAAACAGACGTCTGTTTCCGGCTCCGCCTTTTGTATAAGCTGCTAAAGCCTGTGTATTATGCTTTGAAGCCAGGTCCCAGTACGACATTCTACCATAAATGGCACCAAGTATGGTATTGACTCTGCCCTGGTCTCTATAGGACCTGTCGGTTTCCAAGGGAGCATATTCTGTAAGTGCCTTCTCGAATACGGGTATGGCCTTGTCAAATTCCTGTTTGTAATAGTGAATCTCTCCCTTGAGCATGGCCATCCAGCCGAAATAGGGATTGGGCCGGGTGAGCCTGGATGCCATTTGTTCCTCTGCTTCTTTTATGAATGCTTCTGCTTCTTCGAAGCGCCTGGTGCGAATAAATGAGCTTGTTTTAGTAGCGATAGCTTGCAGGTAAAACTCGAAGTATTTGTCCTTGTCGAAAAGGTCTATCAGGCTGTCTAATTTGTGGTAGGCCACTTCGAACTGTCGCCTGTTGACAAGCTTACTGATTTCCTCCAGGGCTGTATCATACCTGACAGAGTCTGACTCCTGAGAATGGAGATGAGTGGATAGCAATACAAGAATCAGGGCACAGCATATTCGTTGAGCTAACATAGCAGCGTTATTTAGTTTAATGACTTTGACAATTAGTTAAGCACAATTGATTGGTTCAAATGTGCTAAAAATCAGGGGCCGAAGCACACCTTTACAGGAGGTTCACAATCTCTTCCAGATCGAGGTTCTCCCAGTCCTGAGCTATCTCCGGTTTTTCAAGCACCTTATCCATAATGGCCTGCTGTTTTCGGCCCAGGGCATGGGCTTCTGAATAGCGGAAGTCACTGAAGGTGGTCATGGAGTACAGAGGTACCCATTTATCGGGGTATTGCTGATTGAGTTTCTTTTCAATCTTCTTTTGCAATATGAATCCCTCATCTGCCACTTTATCCCTCATCTCAATGAAGTTGTATAAGGCCAGATCGGCTATGGCATTACCATCAGGGATGCGTAGCGATTGATATTCTGACAGCAGAGCTTCGTTGATATCACCATGCTTTTCGAGCAGTTGATTGAACACATAGCAGTCTTCAAAACCGGAGTTCATACCCTGACCGTAAAAAGGAACAATGGCATGAGCAGCATCGCCAATCAGTGCTGTGTTTCCTTTTACCCAGGGGGAGCATCTGACAGTTATGAGACTGGACGTAGGGTTCTCAAAGAACTCCTTTTCCAGGTTGTACAGATGAGGTACGGCATCTTTGAACTTTTCGTTGAAGAAGGCGGTGACATCCGCTTCTGTTTTCAGGGCCTCAAAACTGATAGGTCCTTCAAAAGGGAAGAACAGGGTACAGGTAAAGCTCTTATCCAGGTTGGGTAGCGCGATCAGCATATATTCCCCGCGTGGCCAGATATGCAAGGCTCCGGGATCGAGGGCAAAATCTCCATTGGCAGTGGGAGGCATGGTGAGCTCTTTATAACCGGCCGTAATATATTCCTGGCTGTAGTTGAATCTGTCTGTTTTCTGCATGGCTGATCGCAACGCAGAGAAGGCACCATCAGCTCCGAAAAGAAAATCAGCCGTCACAGTAGTACCGTTATCAAAGGAGGCAGAAGCATTGGCAAGGTCCACATCAGTACACCGGTGTTCGAATTCCACTTTGACACCATTCGCTTCAGCTTCATTTACGAGCAGCTCATTCAGACCACCCCGGGATACCGAGTTAATAAACTGTCCTTCTTTGCCATAGGGTTGAAAATCCAGGTTGCCTTCCAGGTCATGGATCATTCGACCTGGCATGGGGATACAACTTTCCTGAACCTTTTCTTTGATTCCCACAGCATCCAGAGCTTTAAGGCCTCTATGACTCAGGGCCAGGTTAATGGATCGGCCACCGATGGCTCCTGCTTTGCGCATATCAGGCCTGCGCTCGTAAATGGTGACCTGATATCCCTTTTTGGCCAGAAATATAGAAAGTAGGGAGCCTACAAGTCCGGCTCCGAGTATGGTTATTTGTTTGTCCTCCATCACCATCCAATTTATGACTTTTCTAACTAGGGTGTTAGTGAGATGGTTTGAGTTTTTAGGGCTAGGTCATTCTCTGGCATGAGAGGACGTATAAAAAACAAAGAACCGTCATCACGAATGAAACGCTTGCGCTGAGTCCTTCGCCAAAGGCTTTGGCCTCCGGTGAAAGCTTCAGCGTAGGAGCAATGAAGTGATCTCTACTTTCTGTTTAGAGTTTCAAAAAGGGGATTGCCTGCATGCGGCAAAGGCAGGCTTCACTTTGTTCGCAATGACGGGATACTTTTTATACAGCCTCTCCCGTGAGGAAAGGTCTTTAATGGTTTAATCAAGTGATTGATCTTACAACTCCGGGCACTTACTCCAAACAATATGTCCCATGCCGGAGAACGAAGCATCTAAATCCGATTTGGATGGGAGTTTAAGGTTTGAGCAGCGGCTGTACCTTCATTTTCGTCAGGCTTCTCCAGAGCCATTCCACAGGCCCAAACTGAAAGTGACCGAGCCAAATGTGTGAGATGATTATTTGAAAGCTCCAGATGAGCAGTACAATCAGGAACTGTCCTACCCTGGATACCTGGCCAAAAAGCCCCAGGCCAAGGCCATAGAAGATGCTGGTGCCAATGAGCGTCTGGAGTAGGTAATTACTCAGTGCCATCCTTCCCACAGAGGCGAAGCGTTCTCTGAACCAGCCACTCTTATCGCTCTTGATCCAGAGTACAATGCCACTGATATAAGCGAATGCGATACAGAGACTACCCCAGTAGTTAAACTCCGCACCAAAAAACATAGAATACTTAAGCTGCCAGTTATAGTGGAAATTAAAGATGAGCCCGGAGATAACCAGCGTTAGCCCAATAATGCCTGCAACCAGGAAGACCCTTTTGTAAAGCTTTGTGCTTGATTGACCCAATAGAAATCCTGATTTAAAAAGTGCCATGCCGACTAGCATCAGTCCCGAGATTCTCCAGACATAAAAAGCGGGGAAAAGCTCGGTTTGCATCATTTTAAGTGTCCTGGTTCGTTGTGAGAGCTGCTCCGAAAAAGACCCCAGCCATGCGCTTGTATTTTTGTCAATGACCTTTTGATCGGGTGCCCAGCCGTTACTCATTTGCTCATGGATGTGTGCCGGCAGATCGAATACAGCTATACCCTCAGCAATATGGATAAAGCTGCTTACTGAGAAGGTGGCAATGCCCAGACCGATCAGAGCCTTAATCGGTAGCTTACGGAAAAAGTATATGATAAGGGAACAGGCAGCATAGGGAGCCAGAATGTCGCCATACCAGAAAAGATAACCATGCACCAGCCCGATGACCAGGAGCCAGAAATTTCGGCTGTAATGTGTCCTGAAGGAGCTGCGACTTCTGGCTTCAGCCTTCTCCGCGATCATCACAATGGAAGCCCCGAAGAGTATACAGAAAATGCTGAGAAACTTCTGGTCAGCAAAAATGTGGCTAAGAATCCAGACCCATTTATTCAGTCCTGTCATATCTCCATAAGCCATGGGATTGAGATAGGCCTGCCCGATCATCGAGAAGCTCTGAATGTTCATCAGGAGGATGCCCAGTATAGCGATGCCGCGAATAACGTCAAGCGAGGCAAAGCGCCCTGAGGGTGAGTTTAAGCTTTCTTGATTTTGAATTTTCATTTCGAATTCCTGCGTTTCGGGGGGTGTGAATGTCAGGCAAGAATACGGCTTGTTCAATGGCAGGATGTGGCTGTGTTACGAATTGGCAAATAGCGGTATGAACTGGAAACCGGGGCTTTTTTATGCCTTGAGAAGCTCAATTAAAGGGTCGGCTTTTGCTCTGGAAACAGGAATGCTCTTGTCACTTCCTTTGAGCATGACTTCATAGTCGCGACTGGCCCGGTTTATTCTGGAGATGCGATGGGTATTGACCAGATAGCTGCGATGACACTGGAAAAACTGACCCTCTGGCAGTAATGATGCCACTACTTTCAGCCGGTTGCGCAATAGCTCTTTTCCGTCACCCTCGAGGAACACTTCCACATAATTGCCTTCAGATTTCAGGAAGATGATCTCGTTGGGGTCCAGCCTGAATTCAGGTTTTCCCTTCTCCGAAAGGAAGGTGACCATCTGGCTGTAGGGATTTTCCACTTTCCTTACCTCCAGCTGGTCATTTAGCTTTTGCAGGCTGGCCAGTTCACTCCGTAAATGAAAGCTTTGCTCAATAAAGAGCAAAAGAAATGAAGCCACTATGCCAATGAGTATCGTGTGTGATACCACATTGATAATCAGTGGCGACAGCTCAGCCGAAGATAGTTTTAGCCAGTAAATTACGAGGCTATTGGCAATACCAATCAATAGCACATTAAAGGCTGAAAATGTCAGGTCTTTCCATACCAGCCATTGCTTGTTTTTAAAGGTCTGCGGCAATGCTTTTGCACAGAGTGTATAGCTCACAAGCAAAGTGACTGTCGTAGTCAGTCCCATGATGACAGACTTCCATAAACGGGGAAAGAAATCCAGTTCACTGAAGCCAAAAGGCTGAAGCGTAAAAAGCAGGAAGGTTATGATCAATCCGGAAGCAACAGAAGAGTTGCCCTTATAATTGAAAGGATGAGGTTTACGAAAAAATGACAGAATGGTGTCCATATTGGCATTCCGTACTTATTGACTCAATGCCTCGCTTAGAATTCTGGCAAAATGGTAGACGTCTTCAAAGGTATTGTACAAGGGTACGGGAGCCACACGGATTACATTGGGTTCCCGCCAGTCGGCAATTACTCCTTCCCGGGTAAGCGTATCAAAGAGGGCTCTGCCGTTTTTATGGCAGAAAATAGAAAGCTGACAACCTCGTTCTTCAGGGTTAGTCGGAGTAATGATCTCAAAAGTATCTTCATCTCCACTCAGCTCTCTGATCAAAAACTCCATGTAGCCGGTAAGCTTCAGGCTTTTTGTTCTGAGGGCCTCCATACCCACTTCATCAAAGATCTGCAGTGAGGCCAGGTGCACTGCGGTAGAGATGACATTGACATTGCTGAGCTGCCAGCCATCCGCTCCGGGCATCGCCTCAAAGCCCTTTTGCATAAGAAAGCGTTTGTCTTCCGTATAGCCCCACCAGCCGGCAAAGCGATTGAGGGAATCGTCTTCTGCAAAACGCTCATGGACAAAGATACCGGACACGTTTCCTGGCCCTGAATTCAGATACTTGTACGAGCACCAGGTAGCAAAATCCACACCCCAGTCGTGGAGCTGAAGGGGTACATTGCCAAAGGCATGGGCCAGGTCGAAGCCTACCAAAGCGCCAACACCGTGGCCTGCTGCTGTGATCGTCTCCAGATCAAAGAACTGCCCGGTGTAATATTGAACCCCTCCCATAAGTACAAGGGCCAACTCATCACCACAGTCCTCTATGGCTTTCACAATGTCTTCTGTTCTCAGTGTTTGCTCACCTGCTCGTGGTGCTAATTCTATCAGCGCTTCATCAGGGTCCAGCCCGTGAAACTTCAGCTGGCTTTCAAACATGTACTGGTCTGACGGAAAAGCACCTGCCTCACAGATAATCTTGTTCCGCCTGCCATCCGGCCTGAAAAAGGAGACCATCAACAGGTGAAGGTTGACGGTGAGGTTATTCATGGACACCACCTCCAAAGGCCTGGCTCCTACGAGTCTGCCCAATGCCTCCTTACTGAATTTATGATAATAGGCCCAGGGTTTGGAATGTCCTTCAAAGTGACCTTCAACTCCCAGGGTTTCCCAGCCTTTAAGCTCTATCTCCACAAAATCTCTCACTGATTTGGGTTGGAGGCCCAGTGAATTGCCGGTAAAGTAATAGCTGTCTTTACCGTTTACCCGGGGGATATAAAACCTGTCGCGATATGCTTTTAAAGGATCGGCCGCGTCAAGCTGCTGTGCAAATGAAAGGCTGTTTTCGTAATTCATCAGAAGAGGCTGGTTTGATTCTGGCCCGGCATGCATTTCTCATGACGAAGCAGCCATTCTTTATTCTGCAAGCCGCTGGCATAGCCGGTAAGGCTGCCGTCTGATCCGATAACGCGGTGGCAGGGAATGATGATGGCGATGGGGTTTTTGCCGTTGGCTGAGCCCACGGCCCTGATCTTTTTGATATCACCTAGTTTCACGGATTGCTTGGCATAGGTGGTTGTGGTGCCATAAGGAATATCCAGCAGGGCTTCCCATACCTCCTTTTGGAAATCGGTACCTTCCGGTGCCAGGCGCAGGTTAAACTCTTTGCGTTTACCCTTGAAGTACTCGTTCAGCTGCTTTTTACAGTTGCGGACCACCAGCGGCAGAATATCGTCTGTCGATTCTCCTTCTTTATCCACAAAGCCGACCATTTTGATAGCATCGGCATCTCCCACAATCTTAATCTTACCCATGGGCGAATCCATATAGGTAATGGCGGTATTTCTCATTCAAACTTACTTTTTTCCAGGTCGAGCCACTCCAGTGTGGCATTGCAGAAGATATCTTCCACTACTTCGTCCGACAACTCCATTTTTTCTATATAAGCCCCGATTTCAAGGTCTCCCAGGGGGAAGGGGTAATCTGACCCTAGTGTAATACGTTTTGATCCCTGCATCTCCAGAATGTAGTTCATCAGTAAAGGATCATGGGTGATAGAATCTACCCAGAACTTGCCTACATATTCCCGCGGATTGATCGGATTGTCAATCGCAACGAGGTCAGGGCGACAGTTGAAGCCATGCTCCACTCTGCCCAGGGTAGGCAAGAAGGAACCTCCGGCATGTGAGAAGTTCACCCTGAGCCCGGGAAGTCTTTCTAACACCCCTCCAAAAATCAGGGAGCAGGCTGCCCGGGAAGTTTCAGCAGGCATACCCACAAGCCATGGCAGCCAGTAGCGTTCCATGCTGTGAAAGCCCATCATATTCCAGGGGTGTATCATCACCGCCATGCCCAGGTCCTGACAGGCCTGAAAAATGGGAAAGAAGCGATTACTACTCAGGTTCTTATCGTTGATATTCGAGCCAATCTGTATACCCGGCAGGTTCAGCTCATTTTTGCAGCGTTCCAGCTCCTGTATGGCAAGGTCCTCGTCCTGCATGGGAATGGTGGCGAGGCCTATGTAGTTCTTAGGGTACTTCTGGCAGATTTGCGCAATATGGTCGTTCAGATACTGAGAAACTTCCAGGGCATCATGAGGTTTGGCGTTGTATGAGAACATTACCGGAATGGTGCTGATCACCTGCACCTGGGTACCGTGTGTGGCATACTCTTCAATACGGATTTCCGGCCCCCAACAGTTCGACTGAATCTCACGGAAGAACTTATTGCCTTTCATCATCATAGCTGCATTTTCCTTGTGATGATGCAGGTGTATAAAATCCCCATATCCGAACTTCTCCGTCCATTTGGGCAGATGCTCCGGGATGATATGGGTATGCATGTCTATTTTTAGTTTGGTCATTGGATGATTAGTCAATGGTCATTGGTGGAGAAGGGCGCAGTTAAGCTCATGAGGACTGCTTGTTAATGGCATTTATATAAGCATTTAGAGATTTATGGAGTTCTTCCAACTTTGAATCTAAAGCAGCATGCTGTTCAGCTGATATTAATTTTCTCCTGACACTTTTAGCTAACCAGTTTTTTGTTTCTAACAAGGATCCTCTGGAGTAATAACAGAAATTTCGGTTTTCCTTGTAGAAGTATCTGCCATAGCCTTCAGCAATATTGGCACTAATGGAATCAGCGCTTTTTACGAGTTGCTTACCTATCGTTTCTTTCTGAAAATGGGTCCAGTTGTCTACTAGTTCCCAAATCTCATCACTCAATTCATCTGCCTGATTATAAATTCTAAGTTCTTCCAGTTTCATTGTTGTCAATTTTAATCACAACCCACTAATGACCAATTATCCAATGACCGCTTTACTAATCAACAAACCTCGGATCCGTTTCCATCACATGGCCGCAGTTGTCGCAGGTAAGTAATTTCTTAGAGGCATAAAACTCTCTGAATCGGGGCTGGAAGTCTTTTTCTACGTTCTTTAATGGGAAATAAGTCTCGTGAAGCTTGTGATTGCAGTTGTCGCAAAACCACATCAGACCATCAGTATGTTCTGGTTTTCTTTTCCGTTCAATCACCAGGCCTACCGAGTTCTCAGGACGAATGGGTGAGTGCGGTACTTTAGGAGGGTGCAGGTACATATCACCCGGACCGATCTGTATGTCTACCGCTTTCCCCTCTTCCTGAATACGTACGGTGATGGTGCCTTCCAGCTGGTAGAAGAGCTCCTCGGTTTCGTTGTAATGATAATCCTTACGCGCGTTGGGTCCGCCAACCACCATGACAATGTAGTCGCCACTTTCGGTGTACAGGTTTTTGTTACTTACGGGAGGCTTGAGTAAATCGCGATTTTCCTCAATCCATTTTTGCAGATTAAACGGTCTTTTGATTCCCATTCCAGTTCCATTTAGTTCAAGGCTAAATTACAGAAATTCAGGATAGGCCTAAATCCAATTTTCATAACTTTACTCAATACGGAAATTCTATGGATCTAAACTTAAAAGGGAAAAGGGCACTGGTATGCGGTAGTACTCAGGGCATAGGCAAAGCCATTGCTGAAGAACTGGCTAACCTGGGCGCAAGTGTCACCTTAATGGCCAGAAATGCCACAACATTGGAAGAAGCAAAGGCTTCCCTGTTCAAGTCGGCCACACAAAACCACGAAATGTTAATGGCTGATTTCGGCAAACCCGATCAGCTCAAATCTATCCTGGATATGCATATTGCTGCCGGCAATGAGTATCATATTCTCATCAATAATACCGGAGGTCCTCCCGGTGGTCAGGCCATTGATGCGGGGATCGATGAATTCCGAATCGCTTTCAATCAGCATTTGATATGTAACCAGTTGCTGGCCCAGGCATTAACCCCGGGCATGAAGAAAGCGGCCTATGGACGAATCATTAACATCATCAGTACTTCCGTAAAAGCACCATTGAATGGGCTGGGGGTATCCAATACTATTCGTGGTGCCGTGGCCAACTGGTCTAAGACACTGGCGAATGAGTTGGGGCAATTCGGGATTACGGTGAACAATGTCTTACCCGGGGCTACCGCGACACAACGCCTGAGTTCTATTATTGAAAATAAGGCTAAGAAGACCGGTAAAAGTATTGAAGCAACTGAAAACGACATGAAAGCAGCCATTCCCGCCAGACGCTTTGCTGATGCCAGCGAAGTAGCGGCAGCGGCAGCTTTTCTGGCCACGCCTTCTGCCAGTTATATCAATGGCATCAATGTACCGGTAGACGGAGGCCGAACCCCTTCTTTATAATTTATGGAAAAAAGATCTGTCATAGACCTGCATTGTGATTTGCTGGCATACCTGCTGATGAACCCGGATGCTACTCCGGATGACGGGGCCTTTGGAGCAAGCTTTCCTTTTCTACGAGATGGAAATGTAAACCTACAGGTAATGGCCATTTTTACGGCTGTCGAGGAGGAAAGCTCCAAAAAAGGTGTCGCGCAATCTGCGATTTACAAACAAATGCAGGAAGACTACTCAAAGCAGGTTTTTCAGGCAGAGGCGGGGTTTACCTCAGACACTGATAAGAGAATCGGGGTGATTGCGGCTTTGGAAAGCGCTTCCGGCATTTGCAATGAAACGGAGCCATTGGACAATGCTTTCAGGAATCTGGAAACCATCATTTCCAATGTTGGCCGACTCTTTTATATCAGCTTTACCCACCATACTGAAAATCGATTTGGTGGAGGTAATTACGCAAAGGCGGGACTGAAGCCTGACGGAGAGGCTCTGCTCGATTATATGGATGGAAGAGAAATCGCCATTGACCTATCCCATACCTCAGATGCACTGGCACATGACATTCTGGATTATACCTATCGTAAGGGGTTGAAGGTACCGGTTATTGCGAGCCATTCGAATTTCAGAGATATCTGGGATCATCCCAGAAACCTGACTCGCGAAAATGCTATCGAGGTTATCAACCGTGGTGGGCTGATTGGGATGAACTTTCTGCGGGCCTTTCTGAATAATGATCAGCCGACTGCTTTGCTGGATCATATTCGCTATGGTTTTGATTTGCCGGGTGGAGATAATGCTATGTGCTTTGGTGCTGACTTTTTCTATGTGGGAGATTTTCCTGATCCGGCCCGTGACCCTTATTACTTCCCTGAGCATGAGGATGCCACAAAGTATCATGCACTTATGGACAGCTTAA
The DNA here is from genome assembly GCA_002427745.1 of Roseivirga sp. UBA6061. Lineage (GTDB taxonomy): Bacteria > Bacteroidota > Bacteroidia > Cytophagales > Cyclobacteriaceae > Roseivirga. Next base: position 14,895 of record DIYF01000082.1, read on the forward strand.
AGGGAGACTTGAGTGAGGGGCAACTTAGCGCCCTGGCTCATAAAAATGTAGAACGATTCATTGCCGAAAACTGGACCTGACCAATGGAGAGAATACTCAATTACGTGAATGGCGAACTGGTTGCTCCTGCATCCGATAACTATCTGGACAATTATGACCCTTCCAGGGGAACGGTCTATTCTCATATTCCGGATTCGGACGCCAGAGATATTGAGAAAGCTGTGGCTGCCGCTAAAGAAGCTTTCCCTGCCTGGTCAAAGACCCCTCGGGAAGAAAGGTCCGGGCTGATGCTGAAGGTAGCTGAGCTGATTGATGCCAATCATGAAATGCTGGCTCAGGCAGAGTCGAAAGATAATGGCAAGCCTCTGAAGCTGGCCAGAAGGGTGGATATTCCAAGGGCATCAGCGAACTTCAGGTTTTTTGCTACGGCCATATTACACGAATCATCTGAAGCCCATCGCATGGATGATGTGGCTATGAACTACACAGAGCGTACTCCTGTTGGTGTGGCCGGCTGTATTTCTCCCTGGAACCTGCCCTTGTATCTGTTTACCTGGAAAATTGCCCCTGCCCTGGCGGCCGGCAATACCGTGGTGGCAAAGCCCTCAGAGATCACCCCCATGACGGCTTTTCTGCTTTCTAAACTTTGCATCGAGGCAGGCTTCCCCAAAGGTGTGCTGAATATTGTACACGGACTCGGGCCCAAAGTAGGGCAGGCCATTTCGGAGCATCCGGATGTACCGCTCATTTCATTTACAGGAGGTACCTCTACCGGAAAACAGATAGCCGCTACGGCTGCTCCCATGTTCAAGAAGCTATCGCTGGAGCTGGGTGGTAAGAACCCCAATATCATTTTTGCTGACTGTGATTTTGACAAAGCGCTGAGTACTTCAGTACAGTCAAGCTTTGCCAACCAGGGTCAGATCTGCCTTTGTGGATCCAGAATTTTTATCGAGCGTCCTCTGTATGAGAGATTTCGTGATGCCTTTGTTGAGAAGGTCAGAAAGCTGAGAGTTGGTGACCCTTTCGATGAGAGCTCGCATCTCGGAGCTGTGGTGTCCAGACCGCATATGGAGAAAGTACTGAGCTATATTGAGCTGGCAAAAGAAGAAGGAGGCACTGTGTTGACGGGAGGTCAACAAATTATTACCTCAGGCGAGCTGGCAAATGGCTATTATCTGAGTCCCACTGTGATCGAAGGGCTCGATTACACCTGTCGCACCAACCAGGAAGAAATCTTTGGGCCGGTGGTGACACTCACTCCGTTTGATACAGAAGAAGAGGTGCTTAAAATGGCCAATAGCACGCCTTACGGCCTCTCTGCGACACTTTGGACCGAGAACTTAAACCGAACCCAACGCATGTCTTCTGCATTAAAATCGGGTATAGTGTGGGTCAACTGCTGGCTGGTGAGAGACCTTAGAACGCCTTTCGGTGGGGTGAAGCAAAGTGGAGTCGGCCGCGAGGGAGGCTGGGATGCATTGCACTTTTTTACGGAGAAGAAAAATGTATGTATAAAGCTATAATGTCGGTACATCTGGCACAAAGTGATATTTGAACGACAGAAAAGAAGATTTAGAAAAAAAATGGTGGTCTTTTTGAGATTATCGATTTGTGAAATTTTAATTATCAAAAAATCCTATTAACTTTGAATACTCAGGAGGAGCCAGTACGGGCGACTCTAAGAATTGAAAAAACATTTGCCACCCGGCAGATTAAAGATAAGTCTGGGTATAGTAACCGAAAGGTTCGCTATGAGTAGTTAGTTACCCAGGTGTTTAGGTGAAAGGGAGTCGCTCCAACGGGAGTGACTCTTTTTTTTGGCCCATACTTTTTTGGCACTGTTTTTTCAAACGGATTACCAGGACAAAATTTTTTAGGAATGAACAAATGGATAATGTCAACCGCCATGGTGGCGCTGCTCCTTATCGGGCAGCAGGGAATGGCTCAAAAAGTGTATGAATACGAAGTAAAGGATACCGCTGCAGTGCAGCAGGAGGTGTATGCACAAATCAGGGTAAGGCCCCGGTTTCTCTCCAACAAGGTATCCATCAGGCTGGATTATGGTCAGGAGAGGAATTTCTGGGGAGGCGACACACGTATCAGAGACCAGAGTTCAGGAAAAGTAAAGAAGTTTAATTCGGCCGTAGACGCACTGAACTATATGAGTGCCCAGGGTTGGCAATTTGTATTTGCCTATACGTTGCCCATTGGTGATGGAAGGGACAATATTGCCGATCAGACAGCAGTCTTACAGGAGGTTAATTTTCTTATGAAAAAGAGGTTAAGGCCAGATGAGGTTGTGCTGAAAAAAGGAGATAAATAATCGGAACCGGCTATATGCCGGTTTTTTTATGCAACTTATTGAGAGTGAAGACTATCCTTGGGGTAATAAGAAGCCTGAAAGATCGTCTTTATACAGAGTTATGGCCCTGCTATGTAACCGACTCTGTTTTTTAAGGTTAACAACGTCAAACACAACAACTATGATCCGTAATTACCTCAAAGTGGCCTTTCGGTCTATTCTCAAAAACAAAATATTCTCTCTGATCAACATTACGGGCCTGGCCATTGGTATCGCGGCCAGTCTTTTGATATTCCAGTACGTAAGCTTCGAGCTGAGCTATGACAACTACCATGAAAATGCAGAGCGAAGTTACAGGATCAAAACAAACCGCTACACAAAGGGGGTACTGACGACAGAATGGGCAGCCGGAGCCGCTGGTGTGGGTTATGCCATGAAAGAGGCTTATCCTGAGGTAGAAGAGTTGGTGAGGATGCGTGGTGCGGGAGGTATTTTCTCTTTTGGAGATATTGAATTCAGTGAGGAGAGGGCCTATCTGGCTACGGAGAATGTGTTTAAGATGTTTGATACTAAGTTCATCTATGGAGATCCGGAAACGGCTTTACTGGATGGCCTTTCGATTGTGGTTTCGGAAAGCACAGCGAAGAAGTACTTTGGTCGTACTGATGTGATAGGGGAAGTGCTGGAGTACAATCGGGAAACGCAGGCGAAGATCAATGGTGTGTTTGAGGATCTACCTCCTAATACTCATTTCAAATACGATATTCTGGTTTCATGGAATACCTTCAGTACCGAGCAGCAAAATCAATTCAACACGGCCTGGAACTGGGATGGCTTCTACAATTATGTGATGTTGACCGAAGGTACCGGCAAGGAAGACTTTGAGGCTAAAATGGCCCGGTATTTTGAAGAGAACCAGGGAGAGGAATTCCGGAGCAATGACTTCTGGATGAGCTTCGAGCTGCAACCGATAAAAGACATTCATCTCTATTCGAATTTCATGATTGAAATGGAGGTCAACGGTGATGGTGATACGGTTTACGCGCTGCTGGTTATCTCTTTCTTCATTATCATCATTGCCTGGGTGAATTATATCAATCTGGCCACAGCCAAATCTATGGAAAGGGCCAGGGAAGTAGGCCTGAGAAAGGTGTTGGGATCGCTCAGGGGGCAGCTGATCAGACAGTTTCTTACCGAGTCGTTTCTCATTAACATACTGGCAGTGGTCCTGGGCTTTGTCCTGGTGATTCTGGCCATGCCCTATTTCTCTCAGCTGTCTGGTCAGAATATGACCTTTGCCTTGTTTGCCGAACAAGGTTTCTGGATAGGGCTGGCAGGGCTTTTCCTGATCGGTACTTTTCTGTCCGGAATGTATCCTGCCTTTGTGCTGTCCGGTTTCAGGCCTATACAAACCCTGAAAGGTAATATGGCCGGTTCTTCAGGCGGATCGATGCTTAGAAAAGGCCTGGTGGTATTTCAGTTTATGGCTTCTGTAGGTCTTATGATCGGCACCTATACCGTCTACACACAGATATCCTTTATGCGGGATCAGGATTTGGGCGTTGATATCAACAAGATGCTTATCCTGAACGGTCCGGGAGTTACTGACTCTACCTATCGTGATAAAATGGATGCCTTCGTCAATCTGCTGGAAGCAGACGCGAACATCGAGAAGGTGGTAATATCTTCTTCCATTCCGGGCAACAGAGTCGGGTGGAATGCTGGTGGTATCCGAAAGGAAGGAGCACCCATGAGTGAGAGCAATCAGTACAGGATCATTTCCGTGGGACATGACTTTATGCAAACCTATGATATGGAGGTGCTAGCGGGCCGACTCTTCTCGAGAGATTTTGGTACCGAGGAGGAAAATGTGGTATTCTCCAGGGCCGCTACCAGGCTTTTTGGTTTTTCACAACCTGAGGAAGCTATCGGAACCCGCATTAGTTTTTGGGGAAATGTCTATACCATCATAGGGGTTACAGAAGATTATCACCAGAACTCACTGCGTGAAAACTACGATCAGTTGATATTCAGGTTTATCCCTGAAAACAGTGGGTTCTACTCCATCAAGTATCAGGGCAACAATACCAAAGCTGTAATCAAGCTGGCCGAAGAAAAATGGGGACAGTTTTTTGCCGGAAATCCTTTTGAGTACTTCTTTCTGGACGATCACTATAATGAGCAATACAAGGCCGATCAGCAGTTCGGAACGGTATTCACCGTATTTTCAGTACTGGCCATTTTTGTAGCCTGCCTCGGGCTTTTCGGGCTGGCAGCATTTATGGCAGCGAAACGCACCAAGGAGATCGGTATCAGGAAGGTACTGGGGGCATCCGTGCCGGGCATTCTCAGGCTGCTATCCACGGACTTCCTCAAGCTGATCATCATAGCGGTTCTATTGGCCATTCCATTGGCTTATTATGGTATGGACCAGTGGTTAAGCACCTTTGCTTTCCGTATTGATCTGTACTGGTACATCTTTGCATTACCTGCGGTAGCGGTTTTTGCAATTGCCCTGGCTACAGTGAGCTTTCAGACTTCCAGGGCAGCCAGAGCCAATCCTGTGGAATCATTGAGGTATGAATAGCTCAATTCTTAAATGTGTGGATACCTTCTCTGTATGTAAGAGCATATCGGGAAGGTATCCATCCCTCTGAGAAGGTATTCAGGTTTAATCCCTGTGATAGGTGGTGCTTCTCACAGCTTTTCCTCTTTTGTCAGTTAGTATAACCCATTTCTGTTGATCATACTCTTCGCTGGTCAGATTCTCCTGATAGAGCTGATGACTGGCCACCAGGCGATAACCACCGTCAGCACGTTCCGAAATACCAATACCGTATTCGTTTGGAAAACCACCATAGGCTTCACTCCATTCTTCTTTGCCTTTTTTGTCCACTTTGATCAGGTAGACATTGTAATTGCCATTACCATAAGAGCTGGTAGAGCCAATGATAGCATAGCCTCCGTCTTCTGTCTGGATAAAATCACCGGCAATATCATAAGCGCGCCCACCATAAAATTTGTACCATTCCTCATTGCCGTTAGACTTGTTTTTGGTTAACAATATATCGGTAGCCCTGTTGTCATAATATTTGGTTGTGAGCAGGGTTATCTCACCGCCATCTGCTGTTCGGATACTCTTTCCGTGGCTCGATGCTTCAGGGTCGTTCAAATAAGTAAAAGAGCCTATGAGAAGGCTGAGAGAAATAATCTTTACAATTTTCATAGCGTTGTTTTTTTTGAATTCTGATCCTTATGGATGCATTTAGCAGAAATACGTGTTGCTATCAGCATATGGATTTCATTGCTAAAATATATATTCTCTTTTTAGGAATGAAATATTTTTTCTGCCTGGAGCCAACAAGATTACCGGATCGGGATTCAAGCTGACTGAAACGAGCCAGGCAACCGAGTGGGCGGGGTTATCGAGAGTAGCAATCACGAATCCAGGATACCTGGTCCGTTGTATCGGGTACCTTAAGAGTTCTTGTATCGCTTAATAACTCAAATACTCTTTCGATATGGATGCCATTCTCAAGGAGCAAGGCAGCACAGATGAGTGAGGTCCGGCCTATTCCCATGCGGCAGTGGACCACTACCTTTCTACCCTGTCTGAGTTTTTCATTCAGGTCAAAAATGAGTGAGTTGAATTTACTGTAGCTCTCAGGTACTCCTCTGTCAGAGATTGGATGGTGGATGAATTGAATGTTATGAATTTGGCAAAGAGGGCCTTCATTTAGTAGCCCCAATTCTTTTATCTCAGATGTTTCCAATAAGGAAACTACAATATCTACATCCTGTAGGCGGAGCCTCCTGATGTCACTTTCCAGCCAGTCAGCGCCTTTTGGACGTGCCATCATACCTAGTTTGTAATTTATATGTTTGTCTAGCCAGTAGATTCTCATTGTGTAGTAAATGGACTTACCTTTCGCTGATTAGCGAAAGGCAGTGGATGATTGTAATTCTACAAACTCAAAAAAGAGATCAGTAGCGGTTTCTAAAAAGTCGGAAGCCCTCGATCTTGTGTCTAATGCCTGTTCTCTAAAGTCTCAACACCTTGTGTGTTCTTTTCAAAATCCCCGGGATACTTCTCGCTCTCGGTTTTCATCCATTTGTCCCAGAAGGTGAAATAGAGACCAAAATTGAAGCGATACTGCGTATGGTGGAGGCTATGATGGGTAGCACCTATAAACCACCTGCCCAGCCAGTGTTGATGAAAGCCCTGAGGATAAACTTCTACATTAGAGTGATTGATAGCACTGGTTAGCGTCATAAAGGTAAGCAGCGTCACCACCGTCCAGTAGTGCATTGGTAAAAACAGGATGATCACCGGGATGACCAGGCTCTGTAAAAGTCCCTCACCAGGATGAAATGAGAAAGAAGTCCAGGGCGAGGTGATATGACTATCGTGGTGAACCTTATGGATCAGGCGATAGACTTTGGGCTTGTGCATCCAGCGATGCAGCCAATAGTAGTAGGTTTCATGAAGCAGGGCAGCGATAAGAAAGCTAACAGGTAAGTACCACCAGCCATATGTATCAATGTCTTCATAAATTCGTGTGTAGCCCTTCTGCCACATGACCACCATGAGTGCACCGGCCACGGCAAACAGCAAGGAGGTAAATGTTGACCAGAAGATCTCCTTGCGATACTGTTTTGGGTCTCGTGCAGTTTTGTGGATTTTTCGTGAGCGGAAACCTTTCGGGTCAATTACATAGAAAACAACGTGGAAAATACCTGCTACCAGGCTATACCGAAATACGACCGTCAGAAACATCAGGCCCGTCAGGGCAAGAAAAGTGATGGGTTCTGTAAAATCGTATTGATGCATAGATCATTAACCCATAGTGAGCCAACTAGTTTCGGAACATCCGGACATTATGAAAATTTAATGGAGCAGGAAAGACCAACAGACACTATCGGAACCATTCAGGGGCTCTTCTGGTTAACCAGACAGAGGACAAATAAGATGAAAGCAAAAGGTAAATTCGACACACTGGTCAGCCAGGAAACTCCGGTTTTAGTGGACTTTTATGCCGACTGGTGCGGGCCTTGTCAGGCGATGGCTCCCGTGCTGAAAGAAGTGGCTCAGAACTATGAGGGAAAGGTGAAGATCATCAAAATTGACGTAGACAAGAATCAATCTATTGCTCAAAGGTTCGGAGTCCGAAGTATCCCCACGCTGATTCTTTTCAAAGAAGGCAATATCGTATGGCAACAGGCCGGTATGATAACCGGAAGGGATCTGTCCAACAAACTGGCAGCAGCTTTTTGACAAGCTGCCACCATGTTTATCCTGGTTCTGTTTAATTATTATTTATTTCTAGAAATCACCTGGAAGACAAGGTCTGCCGGCAATCATACAACTGATATCATCGATCAATCCGGGATCACCATCCTGGCAATTGTTTGAGGCCAATGGGTTTTTCAGAACTCTTTTAGCTTCCCCGTTAGGATCTGATATGAATGTATAGACCGAAGGATCCACAACCCAATCACCATACTGAACAGCCGTCATTTTTAGTTTGTATTCTACTTTGGTTTTGCACAGGCTGTACATTTCCGGAGTTATGTCTATGAACTCAGAAATGGTGCTGCCTGCAGGAATCGTAAACTCCGGATTCACAGGTATTATCGGATTGAAAGGGATGTAAGGAGGGTTAATAGTCAGAGAAGAAGGAATTCTCGCGTAATAATTTACCTGTACTTTTAAATCATGTGCCAGGGTACGATTGATTCCAATGCTGATTGTTCCCGTTTCCATACCGTTTCCATTGGTTTGATAGTGTTCAAAGGCCAGACTCAGATTGAAAGCAGGAGGTACTGTATCCGGTTCATCACAGTTTCCGATAAGACAGGGATCCAGGTCCAGTACAGGCCATGTGCCTCTGGAATCATCGATGTCTATGGGTTGCGTGTCCTCCGAATTGGTACATGCCATAACCACAAGGGCCATTAGAAATGTGAATAGAATTAATCTTGTGTTCATCATAAATAGATTTTAGTTTATTGATCATTTATGATGCTATTGCGGGTTTGCCCGGAGAGTAATCAGCAGTTGAAGTTTTTTTAATCTGAGGTGATAATCTGTTTCAAATTGGTCTTTTAGTCTTCAAGTTGTCTGAGGAGAGCATGTGCCTGATCATAATTATATTCTCTTTCCTCTATGCGCTGGAGGTAGTGTCGGGCTGAATCATTTTTGGTAAGAACTGCAAAAGTCAGGCCCTGATACCATAGCTTCTGAAGGTAGAACTCACTGGTTGGCCCAATGTTCCGGAAATCTTCAAGTGCGCTGTCGTATTGTTTTTGAGCCAAAAGACTGATGCCTCTGTATAGGCGAACTGTATCGGTTTTCTGTTCTAAATTCGAAAACTGTTCGATCGCTTTTTCATAGTCTGAACGGTTGTAGGAGAACATGGCCTGGCCTGTCGGGGCCTGGGTGCCTCTTCTAGATATCACATCTCTATAAGGCTGGAAGTACTCATCCATGAGGTCAATCTCGTTCTGCTGACCGACAAAGGTAAAGGTCAGTATGGCAATTACTGTTGCGGCAACTGAATAGCCAACCCATTTTCTGATGGAGACCTTTTTAGCTTTTTCTTCCAGGATGATCTCCTTCATATCGCTCCCGGCACCCAATGCAGAAACAAAATCAATAGCCTGCCTGAACTCTTCAAAATAAGCTGCCAACTCGTGATCATTTTCGAGCTGCTCCGTAAACTTCTGCTCTTCTTCAAAAGAGAGTTTACCTGACAGGTAAGAATCGAAATATGTTTCTCTTTCCTGAGGGTTCATTTTACAAAACTGTCTTTACCAATACCATAATCTTTAAGCAGGGTCATCAGGTATTTGAGGCATCTCCCTTTCTTATTTTTAATAGCCTGGATACTTCCCACTCCAAACTGGAGCTGGAGTTCCGCGAAGCTTTTTTTATAATAATAAAAACCAATTAAAAGACTTTCACACTCCTGGCTCAATTCAGCAAGCACACGCTTCACTAAGCTACTATCGAGTTCAACTTCCGGTTCGTTTCTGATATCGAGTTCCTGTGGAGAAAGCTGATGGGTTTTCTCTTTTCGTAATTTCATAAGCCAGAGGTTTTTGCAAATACCCAGGCAATAAGCCGGGAGTGAATCACTTTCTTTGAACTTATCCGTTTTTACTCTTTGGTAAAGTATAACAATGGCTTCCTGAAATATATCTTCAGCGTCATGCACTGAACCGCTGTTTTTCAGAATATACTTCTTTGCCTTTGGAAAAGTCTCATGATAAAGTGCCCTCAGACAAGCCTTTGATTCAGCCCGATCAGTTGAGATAAGATGCTGATAGTTGAGTTCTTTCATGCAAGACTGAAACCAGGAGTTATTGACCCGGTAAATGTCTCACTTTAGATTTAGAAAATAAAGAGAACCCGGTGTACTAACCAGAGTTTTATTTTCTATCTAAGTGGTTTTTATTAAAAAATCTAAAATCATTTGCAGCGTTTCAGAAGGCCTTTCAAACATGCCCATATGGGCAGTTTCGGGAATGATATAGCCGTCTACCAAGTCTCTTTCTTCAATGTGCTGTTCGCAAACCGATACCGGTATACGCGTATCGTTGACTCCTCCGATAAACAATGATGGGCCGGGCAGGTTTTTCCAGACCTCGAATCGATCTTTTCTCTCACGCATGGCCAGGGTATAAGCAATGATGGTATTCAATGGTGTCTGAAGACCAATTTCGGTAGACTTTCGGATTTCATCCTGAAGCTCTGATTTTCGCTTATCATAGAAAAGTGAGGGAATAAAGGGCTCGATGAATTTAGAAACCGGATGCTTCTCCAGAAACAGCAAAGCCTTATCTCTTTTGTGCTTGCTTTCTTCATCATCTGCGAGGGCCATGGAGTGAAAGAGGCCAAGCCCCTGAATTAGCCCTGGGTGCCGCTCTGCCAGGGCAAGTGCCACGTAGCCACCCAAAGAGTGCCCTATAACCACCGCTTTTTCAATGCCTTCTGATTCAAACGAATCAGCCAGCTGATCAGCAACCTCTTCCAGGCTCAGTTGGGTTTGCTCCAAAGGAGATTCCCCATAGCCGGGAAGATCTACACAAATAACTTTGTATTGTTCAGCCAGGGGCTCAACAAAAGGAAACCACATCTCCTTTGTTTCACAAAAACCATGAATGAAAATTACCGGAAAGCCCTTGCCCAGGAGTGCAGACTTAATTGCTGGCATAGTCGGTAGCGATCTTTTTGACCCCTACTAAAGTTCTTACGGCCTCAGCAATACCGGCAGGATCAAAATTACACTCTGCATGCAGTTGCTCCTGAGTACCATGCTCTACAATACGATCCGGAATACCCAGGCGGGTAACCTGTGCAGCATAGCCGTTTTCAGCCATAAACTCGAGAATGGCACTGCCAAAACCACCTGTGAGACAACCATCTTCTACCGTTACTACTTTCTTGAAGTTGCGGAAGATATCGTGTAGTAACTCCTCATCCAATGGCTTGACAAATCGCATGTCATAGTGTGCCGGATTGATTTTTTCCTTAGCCAGGGCCTCTTTGGCTTCAATGGCGTAGTTACCGATATGGCCAATGGTAAGAATGGCTACTTCCTCACCTTCTGAAATCTTACGTCCGGTACCAATGGCTACTTTCTGCATTTCTGTACGCCACTCAGGCATTACTCCCTGGCCCCGCGGATAGCGAATGGTGAAGGCATCACCCTCTCTGGGTAGCTGTGCTGTAAACATCATATTGCGAAGCTCAGATTCATTCATAGGAGCGGCCACAATCATATTGGGAATGATACGCATGTAGGCGATATCATAAGCTCCGTGATGGGTAGGTCCGTCTGCACCGGCAAAGCCCGCTCTGTCAAGACAGAAGTTTACAGGTAGATTCTGAATACAAACATCGTGCACTACCTGGTCGAAGGCACGCTGCATGAAGGTGCTGTAGATGTTGCAAAATGGCACAAGCCCCTGTGTAGCCAGACCAGCCGAAAAGGTTACGGCATGTTGCTCGGCAATGCCTACATCGAATGCACGATCGGGCATGGCCTTCATCATAATATTCATGGAAGAACCCGATGGCATAGCCGGGGTAATGCCCATGATCTTATCGTTTTCCTCTGCCAGCTCTACCAGGGTATGACCGAAGACATCCTGATATTTAGGAGGCTGAGGTGTATCGTTTACTTTCTTAAATACTTCTCCTGTTACCTTATCGAACTTACCCGGAGCATGCCATTTGGTGGCGTTGCCATCTTCGGCAGGTTTATAACCCTTACCCTTCACGGTAACACAGTGGAGAATTTTAGGACCCGGAATCTTCTTCAGGTCATTCATAACATGCGTCAGGTGGTGCACATCATGACCGTCAACGGGACCAAAATACCTGAGGTTGAGTGCTTCAAAGAGGTTGCTTTGCTTCAACAGCAAAGACTTCATGGAGTGCTCTACTTTCGAAATGATCTCCTGGGTACTTCTGCCGAATTTGGAGAATTTGCTGAGCATCTTCCAAACCTCGTCCTTGGCCTTGTTATAGGTGCCTGAGGTAGTAACATCTGTCAGATAGTCCTTCAGTGCTCCCACATTCGGGTCTATCGACATGCAGTTGTCATTCAATATGATCAACAGGTTGCTGTTGGAAACACCTGCATGGTTCATGCCTTCAAAAGCCAGCCCGCCTGTCATGGCACCATCGCCAATCACTGCTATGTGCTGTCTGTCGTCCTCTTTGTACTGGTTGGCCATAGCCATACCGAGGGCTGCAGAAATTGAAGTGGAAGAGTGTCCAACACCAAAAGTATCGTATTCGCTTTCTTTTCTTTTCGGAAAACCTGAAAGCCCTTTGTAAATCCTGTTGCTGTGAAAGTTGTCTCTTCTGCCTGTCAGGATTTTGTGTCCGTAGGCCTGGTGTCCCACATCCCAAACGAGTTGATCTTTCGGGGTATTGAAGACATAGTGTAGCGCTACTGTCAATTCTACCACGCCCAGCGAAGCACCGAAGTGTCCTCCGTATACAGAGACGATATCTACAATGTATTGTCTGAGTTCATCGCAAACCTGAACGAGTTGCGCCTGGTCCAGTTTTTTTAAATCCTCCGGAGAGTCAATGTGCTTAAGAAGAGAGCCTGGTTCAATTAACATTTACAGTATGCACTAAAAGTAATGCCTAAATAACAGGAATACGAGTCAAATGTTTGACTTGGATTTTGTTGCGGCACAAAATTAAAAATTATTTCCGGTTCAGAGACCACATATGGCCATTCCTTCTATATTTGATCTGGTCTAAGTCCCGAGCTTTGAGTTTCGAAATACAGCTTCCGCTTTTCACAGGTCCTTTTGACCTCCTGCTTTTCTTCATCCAAAGGGATGAGCTGGACATTCATGACATCCCGATTCATAAGGTAACCAAAGATTTTCTGGATTACCTCCATCGGCTAGAAGAAATGAACGTGGAGGTGGCCAGTGAATTCATTTTAGTGGCAGCTACCCTCATGCGCATCAAAGCAAAAATGCTGCTGCCCAGGCCTGTTCTGGACGAAGAGGGCAATGAGCTTGACCCAAGGGAGGAACTGATTCGTCACCTGCTGGAATACAAGAAATACAAGTCGGTAGTTGAAAGCCTGAGTAAAATGGAGGTAGACCGACAGCAGCTTGAGTCCCGGGGCAATGTGGTACGCGAGCTCAAAAAGCTTTCAGAGGGCACCAATGTGGAGAGTGAGATGCAAAACCTGGATTTGTATAAGCTCCTCAAGGTGTATCAGAAGGTGCTCTCCCGTTACGAACTGGAAAAGAACAAACCAACACATGAGGTGGTGCAGTATCCTTACACTATCGCCAAGCAACGCTCCTATCTCATGGCTCAGTTGGATCATTCTCCCAGGCTCTCCTTTGCTCAGATCATAGAATTCGAACCCAATAAAATTGCGGTAATCTTTAACTTTTTATCCATTCTGGACCTTCTGCAAATGCGCAAAATCACGATGCATCTGGGAGAAGGGTTCAATAACTTCTGGATCGAAAAAGTTGAGGATGAATTGGTGGATCAATGAGCACTGACCAGAATGAGAAGGCTGCCAGGACTTTGAATCCACGGAGTGTCTGGCTGCCTGTTATCATAGGTTTTGTCATTATTGGTATCACCCTGGCCCGTGATGAGAACTTTACCTGGAACTCACTTACCAGAATTACAGAAATTGCACCGGGAGCTTTATTGGTAACCCTCCTGCTTCTGCTGCTTAAAGATTTTTTCAACATGCTCAGGATCGGCTTTCTCAGTGGTGGAGAGTTTGGTCTGTCCAATGTTTTTTATGTGGTATTGCTGTGGGAATTTGCCATTGCGGTAACGCCCCCGGTCATAGGAGCCACGGCAGTACTGGTATTTATCATGCTCAGGGAAGGGTTGTCTTTCGGAAAGGCGCTGGCCTATACTATGCTGGCAGCTATTATGGATAACCTCTTTTTCCTGACCGCATCTCCCATAGCACTTTGGTTATCCGGTGGCAGGGTAATTCCCGACAGCACAGTGGCCGATTCGGTTTTGGGGGGTAGCCTGGAATACCTCTTTTACCTCAGCTATGGCTCTATTACTTTTTTTACTGCCTTTATGAGCTCGGCAATCCTGTTTCTGCCCAAAACGATCAGGAGACTGCTGGAAAGTCTGATGTCGCTCAGGTGGTTTAAAAAGTGGAAGCCGGCTGTGACCCGGCAAAGCCAGGAGCTGGAACTGGCCTCGCGTGTTTTGAAGGGTAAACCATTTTTTTACTGGCTCAGGCTTGTGGGCTTTACTTACCTGGTCTGGTTGCTGAAGTACAGTATTGTGAATGCCGTGATGGCCGGTTTTGTGCCCATGGACCTTGAAGATCATTTGCTGGCTATTGGCCGGCACCTGACGATGTGGGTAGTGATGCTGGTATCTCCTTCGCCCGGAAATGCGGGCTCAGCAGAGGTTATCTTTTCGGCTTTCTATGGTCAGTTGCTGGGTGATTACACTTTCGTAGCCAGTCTTATCTGGCGAATGCTCACTTTCTACCCCTATCTTATTGTGGGGGCTCTGCTTCTGCCCAAATGGAGTAAGCGCATTGCCCTGAAAGCCGGCCAGAGCTAGGTATTTTTAAGCTTACGGGGAATTGGCTTATAAGAAAGGCTGTAAGAATCAGCTTCTCAGGAGCCAAATTGTAAGTCTTGATCCTGCTTCTAAATTCATCAGGTATGTACGGGAAAGTAAAGAGAGCACTGATTTTTATGCTCGGCCTTTGTTTGTTTCATTACTCCTTTTCTCAAAACTCCATAACTGTTACAGGGAGGGTAGTAGAGGAGCATTCCGGAGACTTTGTCCCTTTTGCACTGTTGCGTATTGAAGGCACCACGCTCGGAACTGTCGCGGATGAGGACGGGAGCTTTTCACTCAAAGTTCCTGCTATAAGTGCTGACCAGACACTCCTTATTACCTGTCTGGGATATAAGCCGAAAAAGCTGCCATTTGGCGAGTTGAAAGAGGGGGGAGATAATCTGCTTAGACTGGAAGAAGACATAAAGGATTTGGGAGAGGTAACTGTGACTCAGAATAAAAGGCTTAAGGCAGTCAAAATTCTGAAGGCAGCCATTGCCAGAATACCCGTGAATTACCCTGGGCAGGACTTTACCTTTGATGCTTACTACCGCGAAACGGTAACTGAAAACGGAGTACATATAAAACTGGCAGATGCAGCTATTACTATCCGGCAGGGTGGCTACAATGGCAAGGCAGGCAAGGGTAAAAGCAGGTTTAGGTTCCTGGAGCCACTGGGAAGCAATGAAAAAGGAATTTTTAGCGGGGAACCTGATGATTACTGGAATACCGTGTTTCCCGACTACCGTTTTCACGATCATTTTTCGCATCCTTTGGGTGCCGGTGACAGGGTGAAAATCCATCATTCGAGAAGAAGTATAAACCACACCCAAAGGGGTATGTATGCCGAAGTGGAGGGAGGTCCCCTGCGTACTTTGGGTAAAGATCTTGTCAGGTATCGCGATTTGTTTATGCTGAAGTTCAGGCAGTATGAGTATACCCTCTCGGAGGAACCGCTGGCAGATGGTGGCCGGGATTATCTGGTGAGGTTCAGACCTGTATTACCAGCGGGTACACTTATGTCTAAGAGGAGCAGGCAGCGTGCAAGGCAGAATTTTACCCGTCACGATATACTTTCAGGTTCAATAAGAATCGATCGGAAAACCCTTGCGATTAAAGCCGTTGAATACCGCGTTAGCCGGGATTACAGAAAGCTTATTTGTAGTTTCACCCATCAGGCGCTCCGGCATTTCGGCTACGAGGTGAAGATTACATACCAGCAAAACTCAGGGTATTGGCAACCAGGTCGTATCCTGAGAAAAGATGAATTCATCTACCATGATACCACCCAAAATCTGACAACACCTTACTCAGTTATTACCGAGCTTAGAATGGTAAATCCGGAGTCCGACATTCAAAACATAGAAATCAGTGAGAGTTTTGTGGCGGTCTGGTCTAATAGTTTGTATGAATACGAGCAGGTATATGATCGTGGATTCTGGAGACAGTATGAGTCAGATGTAAACTTTGCCAGGATAGACGCAACCATCCGGAGAGAAATGGAATCTACCCATCGGTTGGAGGAGCAGTTTGGTATGAAAGATCAGCGTATCCGGGAAATGAACCTTAAAAAAGCATGGTCAAACCAGTCACATCATTAGTTGGTAGTGGCTTGTGGCTTTTTGTTCTTTTCTTGCAATACGTATAACCAAAGCTCCGTTTTGTGTACTTAATGGCAATATTTTTGATGACGTTTTTGCCAATACACGAACTAAAAAGAGGAGTTGGATGAGGGGTAAATAACTAAAACTCAAATATCACTTATGCGTCTACTCAAAAGGTCAGCATTTTTTATTCTTCTTACTTTTCTTTTTGCCCAATCTGTTTTTTCCCAGGACTTCCTGCGCCTAAAAGGTCGTGTGGTAGAGCAGGGAAGTAATGCACTTATCCCTTTCGTTACGGTGCAGATCAAGGGTGTTGCACTGGGTACTATTACGGAAGAAGATGGTCGTTTTGCCGTAAAAATACCGCTACAGTATGCCAATGACACCCTGATTTTCTCCAGTGTCGGTTATCAGAAGAAAGAGGTGCTTATGTCTTCGCTGAAAGAAGATTTTGAGAACGAAATTGTTCTGGAAATCTACATTGAAGAGCTTGATGAGGTCACTGTGGTACGGGGCAGAGAAAGAGATCCTGTAAAAGTTTTGAAAAAGGCCATTCGCAAGATCAAGTCTAATTATCCCCGAAAGCCCTTTACTTATGATGCTTATTACCGCGAGCAGATTGTGGAGAATGGTGCTACCATTAAGTTTGCAGATGCCGCCACAACCTTTCAACAGAGTGGCTATACGGGCAAGCGTTTCAGGCAAGGTCTGGGTAACAGTGTTGTCATCAACTTCAGAACAGGGGCAGGTACCGGACTGCTTACCAGTGGTCTGTTTGGCCTGGGTGATTGGGGAGAAAGGCTTCACGACCACTTCGGCCACAGAACGACCGGGGAAGACCGGGTGAAAATTCATGACTCCCGGGCAAGTCTCAATCTCACCAAAGAGAATATGGAGGCCAACATAGAGGGAGGCCCGCTGAGTACACTGAGTAAGGATTTGGTGCGATATATCTCGCACTTCATGAACAAGAAGGAGTTTAAGAAGTACAAGTTTGAGCTGTTTGAATCTCCGGATGAAGAAGGCAACTGGGACTATGTGGTAAGATTTAAGCCCAGGAGGGCTCCGGCAACTCTTGAAAAAATTCAGGCAGATCAGAAAAGGGGCAGGCGAATCAGCAGAACGGACATTCTTTCAGGGGCCATACACATAGATCAGGACAGCTATGCGATAAAGCGATTGACCTATTCGGTAGATCAGAACTACCGCAGGCATATCTGCAACCTGCAGGAGATGAACATCAAACACTATGGATATGAAGTAGATGCCAGGTATAAGAAAACAGGCAAGAAGTGGCAGCTCGATCAGATTAAGCGAATTGACGAGTTCATTTTCAAAGACACCATCAAAGAGCAAACCACCCCATACTCTACCGTTACCGAGCTTTTTTCTATTAATGACAGATCTGAGCTGACTTCCATACCCAGCCGTGAGAGCTTTATCAATACGGATGGCAATTTTCTATACGACTACCCTCTGGAGTATAACAAAGCATTCTGGGATGAATATGAAAAGAAGGTGCCCCTGGCTGTGTTGAGTGCTCAGCTCAGAGAGGATATGGAGGAAACCCAAACACTTGAAAAGCAGTTTGCCGTCAAACATTTACGAGATGAGTCCATGCTGCCACCGGTAGCGGAGAAGGAATCTGTGGTGACCAAATGGCACAATACTGAGCTGACAGATCATTACCAGTGGTTGAAAGACTCCAGAGCACCCAAGAAAAACCAGCGGGTGATGGACTATCTGACAGCAGAAAACAAGTATGCTGAAAACTATTTTATCCCGCTTAGAAAAAGCCAGCGTCAACTGACCAATGAGCTTTTTGGTCAGATGGATCCTGTGAGCAAGTCAGAACCCGTGAAGAGCTATGGCTACTGGTACTGGTCAAAGTACAAGCACAGCGATGATGACTACCGCACCATTTATCGTAAAAAAGATGAAGAGGGAGCCGAAGAAGAGGTGCTGTTTGATTTACCGGCCATTGCCGACAGCCTTGACTATTTCAGTATGGGTTTCTATTCGGTTAGTCCTGATAATCAGTTCATCGCCTATTCTATCGATACCGTAGGCAGGCAGTCCTATATGACCTACATCAAAAACCTGGAAACAGGTGAGTTTCTGGCCGATTCAATCAAAGATGCCGGGGGCTTTCTCTGGGCAGAAGACAGTAAGGGCTTTTTCCATTCTAAAATAGACAAGAAAAGAAACCGCAGTTATGCTATTCTTTTCCATAAACTCGGAGATTCTTTTGAGCAGGACAGCACTTATATGGAGTCGCAGAATACGGCCACCAATCTGGGAATCGGCAAGTCGAGGAGTAAGGAGTTTCTGTTTTTGTCTGTATCGTCCAATAACTCCAATGAGATCTATCTGTCAAGAAATGCCTTTCCATACAATTTTAAGCTGGTAAGAAAGGCCGAACCTGATAAGAGTTACTCATTGAATCATGTCAGGGGTCAGTTCTACATAGGAACTAATCTGGGTGCTGCCAATGGCAGGCTCATGGTTACCGATACAGCCAAGCTGGGTTATGAGCACTGGAAAGAGGTAACCGGCAGTACGGATGACGTGGTATTTATGGGCTATCGGGTTTTCAAAAATTACCTCGTAGTACATAAAATGGAGAACATGAAAGAGCGTATAGAGTTGCTTAACCTGAATTCGGCAGAAAGATGGCAACTAAACGGGCTTACTGACGATCGCTACAATACGATGTCACTGGGTAGAAATGAGTTTGATTCCGATACGCTCCACTATTATGTGAGTGCTCCGAATTACAAAACCAGGAAGGTCAGCTATCATATGGGCAACCGTGGCAGAAAGATAAAGCAGGTAGACAAAAGCCGGGGCTTCTTTGTAGGCCTGTATAAGACCAGGCGCATCTGGGCTGATGCCCGTGATGGTACTAAAATTCCCATCACGCTGGTATACCTGGGCAGAAAAGAAAAGTTTCTGACCAACAGAGCTGTAATGGTAGATGCTTACGGAGCTTATGGTGCCGGGGGCAACCTGGGCTATGACAACAGTTCATTACCACTCCTGAGCCGCGGTGTTATCTATGCCTATGTGCATGTAAGAGGCGGTGGAGACCTGGGCGACAAATGGTATCAGGATGGTAAGATGATGAACAAGATGAATACCTTCACTGACCTGATAGATGCTGTAGAGTACATGAAGAACAATGGACTGGGGCATCGCGATAAGTTCTTTGGTACCGGAGGCAGTGCCGGAGGTCTGCTCATGGGAGCAGTGGTAAACCAGCGCCCTGATCTTTTCCAGGGAGTTTTTCTGGATGTGCCTTTTGTGGATGTAATCAATACCATGGGAGATGAATCCCTGCCACTGACAGCCGGAGAGTACCAGGAGTGGGGAAATCCTCAAAACAAAAAGGAGTTCAAGTATATGCTGCAGTACTCTCCTTATGAGAATGTGAAAGCACAGGACTATCCCCGTATGGCTTTTTACGCGGGTATCAATGATAAGAATGTCGGCTATTGGGAGCCTGCCAAAATGGTGGCTAAGCTAAGGGCCATGAAGACGGATGACAATATACTGCTGCTCAATACCGGGATGAATGCGGGCCATGGTGCCGGCTCGGGCCGTATGGCAGGCATAAGTTTACTCGCTTACAAGTATGCACTGCTGTTTGAGTGGCTCAATGAAGTGAATGATGAGATAGCAAAAAAGCAGTTGCTGGAGGCACAGTCTAAATAAAAAAGCGACAGTCTCAAAAGTCAATGAAACCGTCATCATGAATGCAATGAAGTAATCTTAAAGTTTGATTAGAGATTACTTCGCTTTGTTCGCAATGACGAAAAACTCTTGAGACTGTCGCCTTTGTTTTCCTAAAAGGAATGCTTCTTAGAATCTCTCCAGTTGAGAGAAGTAGAAGTTTCCTTCGATTGCTGCATTTTCATCAGAATCCGAACCGTGTACTGCATTAGCTGCAATAGAGGTAGCATAGATTTTACGGATGGTGCCTTCTGCTGCCTCAGCAGGGTTAGTAG
The DNA here is from genome assembly GCA_002427745.1 of Roseivirga sp. UBA6061. Classification (GTDB taxonomy): domain Bacteria; phylum Bacteroidota; class Bacteroidia; order Cytophagales; family Cyclobacteriaceae; genus Roseivirga. Next base: position 34,917 of record DIYF01000082.1, read on the forward strand.
CACCAATCAGGGTTCTGAAATCAGCAACAGCATTGTCTTTTTCCAGAATAGCCGCTACGATTGGGCCTGAAGACATGTATTCTACCAACTCTCCGTAGAATGGTCTTTCGGCATGTACCTCGTAGAACTTACCGGCCAGCTCAGCAGTAAGTCTTGTATACTTCATTGCCACGATCTTGAAGCCAGCGTCTTCGATCATTTTTGTAATACCACCAATGTTACCTGCTGCTACAGCGTCAGGCTTAATCATGGTAAAGGTTCTGTTTGTAGCCATATTTCTTAATTATAAGTAGTTGCTCTTGAAATTTCGAGCGCAAAAATAGAAGATAATTTTTAATCTGCCTACGTGGTGATGGAAGGCGTACGGATTATAAGGGTCTGGCTGGTTGTTCGGCTGAATTATGACTCATTAGAGGGCTAAAATGCTATAATGCAGGCAGATAAAGGTTATGTTAACTTTCCATAGAGATGGAAAGGGAAGTTAAAAACATTGGTTTTTGCACGATTTCTTAACAATTTTGGCGCTTGGTTTGAAGCCGGTTCGTCCGGCAGAGATATAAATGCAAGATTTAGAATCGCTGAAAGCTGCCCTCCGCAGCTCTAAAAATATAGTCATAACCACCCATTTTAAGCCAGATGCCGATGCGCTGGGCTCTTCTTTGGGAATGGCCAACTACCTTATCAAGAAAGGACATCAGGTTCAGGTGATCACCCCCAGTGATTATCCATCTTTTCTCTTTTGGATGAAAGGCAACGAGGATGTCATGGTATATACCGAAGAAGCTGCAGAGGAGATCAGAGGCCTGATCAACAAGGCGGATATGGTGATTACACTCGACTTCTCTACCCTCAGCCGTATTGATGACATGGGGGAGATGGTGAGAGAGTCACCTGCTTATAAGGTCAACATAGATCACCATCTGGAGCCTGAAAACTTTGCCGATTTCACATTGTGGAACACTAAAGCTGCGGCTACCTGTGAGCTTTGTTTTGAGCTGATTGAAGCACTGGGAGATAAAGCGCTGATTGATCCGGATATTGCGGACTGCCTGTATGCCGGTATCATGACCGACACCGGGAACTTCCGTCATGGTAATACCACCCAGAATGTACATGAGGTAATTGCCGAGCTGATTCAGCTGGGGGCAGACAATACGAAAGTGGCTCGCAAGATTTATGACGGAAACTCGTTGAACCGATTGAGGTTTATGGGCTATGCACTGAGTGAAAAGCTTACAGTAATCCCGGAATATCACACGGCCTACTTTGCCATCACGGCAGAAGAACTGGAGCGTTTTGATTCGCAGACAGGAGACACAGAAGGGCTCGTCAATTATGCCCTGTCAGTCAAGGGAATTGTTTTTGCTGCCATGTTCACAGATCGTAAGCAGGCAGTCAAGATGTCTTTCAGGTCTGTGGGTGAGTTTCCTGCCAATGAAATTGCAGCTAAGTTCTTCAATGGGGGCGGGCACAGAAATGCAGCAGGTGGTAAGTCAGAAGAAACACTTGAAGAGACGGTGGCCAAATTCACGGCTATCGTTCCCGAGTATAAAGAATTGTTGGATCAGGAAAGTCTGAAAATATGAAAAGAGCCTTGTTAAGTCTTTTGATGGCCTTAATGGTTGTTTTGGCGAGTTGTGATTCCGGAGCTGGTTTTACGGAACTGGAGTCTGGCTATTCCTACAAGCTGGTAGATGACAAAGAAGGAAAGAAAGCAGTCAGAGGGGATATCATGCTGATCAACCTGAAGAGTGTTTTTGGCGAAGACTCACTGATGGTAGAGCGCACGGTGGCCGATGGTTTTTTTATCAACCCCTTTGCTCCCACACTTGGCGAGTTTAAAGAGGTGCTTGACCTGTGCGATGAGGGCGATAGTATCATTGTAAGAATGTCATGGAACAAGTATGCCGCCCTGACCAGGGCCGTACCCGTAAGAGGGCTTGATACCACCAAGACCGTCATGATGCAGATGCGCATTGCCGAGATAGAAAATGAAACCACGGTCATAGCCAGGGTAAAGGAAGAACAAATGGCACTGGACAAGCAGGCCATTGAAAAGTACCTTGCCGCCAATAACCTTGAAGCTGTAGCATCGGCTGATGGTATCTATCAGGTTGTAAATGAGGAGGGCAGCGGACCCCGGCCCGAACGTGGTCAGAGGGCTTCAGTCAGCTACGTATTGCGCCTTTTAGATGGTAAGCTGATAGACACTAACTACGAGGAAGTTGCCAGAGAGGCTGGTGCTTTTGACCAGCGTAGAGTACCTTACAGACCCTATACCTTTACGGTAGGGAATGATGCCGTGATTGACGGATGGCACCTGGGCATTCCTCTTGTAAGAAAAGGAGGTAAGTCTAAATTGCTGATTCCTTCCCACCTGGGCTATGGCCCTAGAGGTAAACCAGGCATTCCGGGCAATGCAGTACTGGTTTTTGATGTTGAAGTTGTTGATATAAAGTAATAGAAGAGAGCGTATGAAAAAGATAGTTTCATTATTCCTGGCACTGGCCACCGTATTTGCCATGACAGGATGTGACGGAGATGAGGTATTCAATGCAGATGAGCAACTGGAGATTGATATCAGGCTGATTGATCAATACCTGGCTGATAACTTTCTGACGGCTCAGGTAGATGAAGATTCACAACTCAGGTATATCATTACCCAGCAGGGAACCGGAGACAATGCAGGTTTTGGTAACTCAGTGGAGGTACACTACAGAGGGTATCTGCTGGATGGTACAGAATTCGATACCAGTGTAGGCAGAGGGCCTTTTACCTTTGTACTGGGTAGAGGAGATGTAATTCAGGGCTGGGACGTAGGTTTTCAGAAACTGAATGTAGGTGCTCAGGCTACTTTCCTGATTCCGTCAGGTCTGGCCTATGGCAACTCAAGAGGGCCAGCAGGCGATCTGCCTCCCAACTCCGTGTTGATTTTCGATGTCACAGTGATCGATATTCGCTAAGAAAGCTTTAAATAACAGAAAGTGCCCGGCCGGATGGTTGCGGCACTTTTTTTATACCATACCATCTTCCGATGAAAATTTGCTTTGCCACAAACAACCGGAATAAGCTCGAAGAAATTCAGCAGATTCTCGGAGACTCTTTTGAGATTTTGTCTCTGAAAGATATTGGCTGTTTTGATGATATAGCCGAACCCCACGAATCACTGGAAGAAAACTCTGCCGAAAAAGCAGAGTACATCTACACCCGCTACCAAATACCGGTTTTTGCAGATGATACCGGTCTTGAGATTGTAGCTTTGGACGGAGCTCCCGGAGTTTATTCGGCCCGTTATGGCGGTCCTGAGCGCAGTGCTGAGCGTAATATGACCAAAGTACTGGCAGAGCTTGAAGGTGCGGCTGACCGGTCGGCACAATTCAGAACCATTATGACCTACATCGATGAAAGCGGTACTTTTCAGTTTGAAGGAATTGTAAAAGGCCGGATAATATCAGAAAGGCGTGGCGAGGGTGGTTTTGGTTATGACCCCATCTTTATTCCAGATGGCTATGATCAGACTTTCGGAGAATTACCGACTTCAGAAAAGAACCAGATCAGCCATAGAGTTCGCTCTTTATCAAAGCTTGTGGAATTTCTCAAAAGCAGACACAACTAAGCACATTCTATATTAGTTTTGCAGGATGGATAAACCATACATCATCGGTATTACAGGAGGTAGCGGGTCTGGTAAGACACGGTTTTTGGAGACCTTACTCGAAGGCTTTAGTGGAGATGAGGTGACTTGTATCTCACAAGATGACTACTACCATCCGCGTGAGTATCAACTGGTAGATGAGAACGGAGAGTTCAACTTTGACCGACCTGAATCGATAGATTATGAGCACTTTGCCAGTGACCTGCTGCAGTTAAGTCAGGGTAAAGAAGTAGAAAAACAGGAATATACTTTCAATAATCCTGATGTGGAGCCCTCGATTATCATCCGCAAGCCGGCTCCGGTGATTTTGGTTGAGGGGATTTTTATTTTCCACTATCCGAAAATTATTAACCTGCTCGATCTTCGCATTTTTGTAGATGCTATGGACTATATCAAGCTGCAGCGCAGATTGAAGCGTGACAGGGAAGAGCGGGGCTATGATGCCGATGATGTGCTCTATAAATACGAGAATCATATCATGCCCTCTTATCAGAAGTATATAGCTCCACACAAGGATCACTCCGACCTCGTAGTACCAAATAATACGGACTTTGCGGGTGCTGTTGATGTGGTAAAAGCATTCATTAAGTCGAAATTAGCCTCCTGATCGCTGTGATTTTTACAGGGAATGCCTACATTTGTGGCCGTTTCAATGAAATTTAGCTCAGACATATCAACCTTCAGAAAGACCCTCTTCTTTGTTTTGGGTTTGTTGGTGGCAGCATTTGTGGTATCTCAGGAGGTACTGCAATATCACTGCACTAAGCTGGCGCTCTCTGTTGAGCAGTCAGATGAGGCTGACGATGAGCCAAATGAAGTGGTACATGAGTTCACCTGCGATGTGATGTTACCTGCAGGTACTGATTTACTCAAGCCCTTCACACCCGTTTTTATTCGCGAAGTAATTAGGGAGTCGGAAGAGCCGAACTTTTCAACTGAAGATGTTCCCCTCCATGATACCCGGCATTATAAGACTCTATTCCGGCAGATTATATCACCGAACGCACCCTAGCGGTCATTTTAATTGCCGATCTAAAAGTCTCAGCGCATTCTGCTGAGCAACCATAGTACTTAATTCAAACGAAAATTTAATCAAAGCCATGTTTGCGTGATGAGCACTTAAAATGTGTTTTCACGGGTTTGACAAGGTTTTCAGGCTGCCCCGGTAGCCTGCATATCATTGAAAATTTATACCAAGCGATGAAAAACAAGAATACCATAGTATTTCTGACACTGGTCATTACCGTCCTGTGTCTGTACTATCTCTCCATTACTTTCTTTAGTAGGGGGATACAGCAAGATGCCCTGGACTTTGCCACTGACGATGCGGGCATCGTAGATCAGCCTAAAAAGCAGGCTTATCTGGATTCTATCTGGAAAGAGCCTGTACTCGAAATCCTCGGGGCTTCATTTACCTATGAGGAAATAAAAAAGACAGAGTTGAATCTCGGACTTGACCTGCAAGGTGGAATGCACGTAACACTGGAAGTTTCTCCGGTTGAAATCATTAAGGGACTTTCTTCTCAGAGTCAGGACCCTGATTTCCTGGCAGCCCTTGACAGAGCTGATGAGCTTCAGAAAGACAGCCAGGAATCATTTGCCAGACTGTTTGAGTCTGCTTACAACGAAATCAGCCCTACCGGAAAGCTGAGCAGAATCTTTGCGAATGCAGCCAATAAAGGTCGTATCAGCTTTGAGTCTTCTAACAGCGATGTGATGGATATTATCGAAACGGAAGTAGATAATGCCATTGACAGAGCTTTCCAGATTCTGAGAACGCGTGTTGACCGTTTCGGTACTTCACAGCCAAACATTCAAAGACTGGGGTCAAGCGGTCGTATTCAGATTGAGCTGCCGGGTGTAGATAACCCTCAGCGTGTAAGAAAGCTGCTGCAGGGTGTGGCTAAGCTTGAGTTCTGGGAAGTATGGAATATCAATGAAATTCAGCCTACACTGATCGCCATGAACAGCAAATTGCTGGCCATTGAAAAAGCGGCAGCTGAAAAGTCTACTACCAGCCTGAGTACTGAACTGAATGCCTCTACTAATGAGGCCAATGACTTGGCAAATCAGATTGCCGCAGGAGATACTACTTCTACAGCAGATTCACTTGATGTGACTGCCAATACCTCTACTTTCTTCAGCCTGATGAAGCAGGATGCTTATGGCAATATGCTGTTTGCTCTGAGAGACACCGGTAAAATCAACCGAGTATTAAAGAGTACAGAGATTCAGCAGGTAATTCCAAGAGATACGAGATTCCTGTGGGATGTGAAGTCTGTTGCTGAAACGGAAGACCTGGCACTATATGCGGTTAAAATCCCAAGAAGTGGTGAGTCGTCTCTGACCGGAGAAGTAATTACAGATGCCAGGCTTTCCATTGATGAAAGAGGCAAGCCTGCGGTAAGCATGCAGATGTCGGCTATTGGTGCCAAGCAGTGGAAGAAAATGACTGGTGATAATGTTGGTAGAAGACTGGCGGCAACACTTGACAACTATGTTTATACAGCTCCTACTGTACAAGTAGAGATTGCGAACGGAAACACGCAGATCAGCGGTAACTTCACCAATGAAGAGGCGATAGATCTTTCCAATATCCTGAAGGCGGGTTCTTTGCCTGCTCCTACCAGAATTGTAGAAGAAGCCGTAGTAGGCCCTACTTTGGGTACTGAAGCACAGGCTCAGGGTATTAAGTCTATCCTGATTGGTCTGGCCATTGTGGTTATTTTCATGGTATTCTACTACTCCAAAGGTGGTTTGGTGGCAAATGTTGCCTTGCTTTTCAACGTATTCTTCATTCTTGGTATCCTGGCCAACCTGGGCGCAGCATTAACGCTGCCTGGTATTGCCGGTATTGTGCTTACCATCGGTATGTCGATTGATGCCAACGTACTGATCTTTGAAAGAATCAGGGAAGAACTCAGAAATGATGTGCCGCTGTTGCAGGCAATCTCTTCAGGTTATAAAAAGGCGTACAGCTCAATTATAGATGCCAATGTGACCACCTTCCTTACCGGTGTGATTCTGTACCTCTTAGGTCAGGGACCTGTGAAAGGATTTGCTGTGACCCTGATGATCGGTATTATCTGTTCTTTCTTCTCAGCAGTATTCATCACACGGGTGATTGTTACCTGGATGAGCAAAAAAGGTAATGACAGTAAAATTTCTTTCGAGACTCCATTTACTAAGGGTTGGTTGACAAATCTGAATATCGATTTCCTTGGTAAGAGAAGAATGGCTTATCTGACATCCGGTATCATCATTGCCGTGGGTATTGCAGTAATGGCTACTAACGGATTGAAACTGGGTGTTGATTTCAAAGGAGGTCGCTCTTACATCGTTCAGTTTGATGAAACCATGGTAGCTTCTGATATAAAGACGAGTCTCTCGAATGGTGTATTCAGCGAGGCTGGTGTTGAGGTGAAAACCTATAACTCTAACAATGTGCTGAAGATTACTACTTCTTATATGGTAGAAGATGAGTCTCAGGAAGCTGATGAAGTTGTGAAGAAGGCGTTGACGGATGGATTGGCTACGGCTACCGGCAAGGACTTTATTGATGGAACTACCGATCTGCAGGCAGGTCAGTTTACCATTAACGGTTCGGCCAAAGTAGGAGCGACCATCGCGGATGATATCAAGAATTCTTCTTTGAAATCCTTCGGTCTTTCAATCGTTGCGATCTTCTTCTATATCCTGATCAGGTTTAGAAGATGGCAGTTCTCACTTGGTGCGATTGTCGCCCTTGTGCATGATGCTCTTATTGTACTTTCTGCCTTTGCTATTGCGGGCTTGCTGGGCATCAGTTTTGAGATAGATCAGGTATTTATAGGAGCCCTGCTGACGATTATGGGTTACTCGATAAACGATACCGTGGTAGTATTTGACAGGATTCGTGAGAACCTTCAGCTGAAAGGCTCACGCGACCTGGTAGGAACTTTCAATACATCTATCAACAGTACCATCAGCCGTACCCTGATTACTTCGATGACCACGCTGATTGTGGTGGTAATTCTGTTCCTGTTTGGTGGAGAGGTATTGAGAGGTTTCTCTTTTGCCTTCCTGATTGGTATTCTGATCGGTACCTACTCTTCTGTGTTTGTGGCTACTCCTATTGTAGTAGACCTTACCAAGAAAACTCTGGGAGCAGCAGCTGACAAAGAGCGTGATGCAGCAAGAGCGAAGGCCAGTGCGAAAGCGGCTGCCAGTGCCAATCAATAATTAAGTAAACAAAGACAATCGCTAAGATTGTCCTGATAATATCAAAAGCACTCCGGGAAACCGGGGTGCTTTTTTATTGGTTTGGAAGTTTGAGCTATGCTATTTTCTCCTGAGCAAACGACCTGCCTTCGCATCCGTCAATTCCTGATTATCCCATGCCAGCCTGCCATTGACAATTACCTGATCAAAACCTTCAGAAAGCTGATAAGGGTCTGAAAAAGTAGCCTTCTCTTTAATGGATTCAGGCCTGAATACCAGTATGTCTGCGACCATTCCCTTTTGCAGTAGGCCGCGGTCTTTGATGCCCATGGTGCTGGCGGGTAAGCCTGACATTTTATAAACAGCAGAAGCCAGTGTGAGAGATTTTTCTTTAACCACATACCGTTCTATGATCCGGGCCATGGTTCCGTGCCCCCTGGGGTGTAGCATAGTAGGAGAGCCATCTGAGGCAATCATCAACTCAGGATGGGTAATGAAGGTGTCCTGGAGCTCACGATCCATGATAAAATAGGCACCCGAAGCACCTTGCGGGCCTATCGAAAGCAATAACTCCACATAAGAAATACCTTCCTGTTGAGCGGCCTCAGCCAGGGTTTTGCCAGCGTACTTCCCCGAACCGAAAAGAGTGGCTTCAGGTCCGTTTCTTTTAATTACTCTGTTGTGGAGGTAGGTTTCCAGTTCTTTCTTTCTGGTTTTCAGTGCTTTTTCAAATTGTGTCTGTGTCTTGGCCCATTTGGGAAAAAGAATGCCGATGCCCGTATAGCTGGCGATGTAGGGGTATACATCTGCTGAGACTTTCATGCCGCTTTGCCCTGCCGAATCCAGGAGAGCGAGGATTTCTTTTCCCCGGGCAGTTCCTTTACCATATACTACTTTCAGGTGCGAGGCGTGTATCCGACAGAATTTGCCCAGGTCAAGTAGTTCTCCGATAGAAGCCTCAATAGCATCATCATCTTCATTGCGCATATGGCTGGACATTACCGCATCGTATTCTCCCAGCACTTCAGCCAGTGCTTCCAGCTCTGGTTTTTGTGCATATATACCGGGTACATATTCCAGCCCGGTACTCATTCCATAACAACCATTTTCAAGAGCCCCCCGCAGGTGACTGACCATCATGTCGAGCTGCGACTCATTCGGAGCGCTCTCATCAGGTATTTGTGCCTGCCTTCTGAGTGACCCATGCCCTGCAAAGAGGGCTACATTCAATTCGAGACTGGACTCCCCGGCAGCTTCCATCCAGGGCAGAATGCTGAACTGACTGGCAGCAATGGAAGGGTGGTACCCATCCTGCCCCAATAGGATGGTCGTGGTGCCATCAGCCAGAAAACTCCGGAAAGAGACTTCTGACAGCGGGTTGCCATGGGCATGTACATCAATAAACCCGGGAGTCACGACTTTGCCTTCTGCCTCAATTACCTTTTCCGCCTTGATACGGTTGGGATCAACCTCTCCGATAAAGACAATTTTCCCATCTCGCACGAGTAGATCAGCCTTGAATGTTTCACTTCCTGAGCCATCCAGAACACTACCGTGCATGATGGCGATATCAAAGGAGTCACCTTCTGAAAGAAGCTTGTCGAAAGAAGAGGTCTGGTGATTACAAGCCCAGCAGAGAAGTAATGGTATGAGGCAGCTTAGTCGTTTCATGGCTCTTAGTCTTCCCAGCGCCAGTCTCCGCCTATACGCAATTTAAGCTTTAGCCCATTCCCTTCCAGAAATTGCCTGGTAGCCTGATCGCTCAGCTTTTGAGCAGGTAGGGTGTCGGCATCTGCCAGGGCGTATAACATCATAGAACTGAAGCGTACGTTATTGCGGATATGTTCTTCATTGACAAGGTTGAAATCGTCACAGTCTGAGTGATAGCAACCATAAATTGAGCGGTCCAGATTTGAATTGGCAGATATGTATGGAATACCCTGAAGCATAAATGGCTGATGGTCACTATGGAGCCCGGCACCATTGCTGTTGCGGTTTTTAAAGGTGGTAGAATCCACCGCCATGATATCAGCACCCACCTGCTTAAAGAAAGCCTCAGCCTCTGGTCTGCCACCGGCATTAAAGCCCACAGGGTTACCGGACATATCCTGATTCATCACATATTTGATATTGTCTATCGTGCCATTCGCTACCGCATCATTTACATAGGCCCTCGAACCCAGCAGGCCTTGTTCTTCACCCATAAACATGATGAATTCAACAGTGCGTTTGGGTTTCAGGTCCAGGGCCTTAAAAGTCCGTGCCATGTCCAGTACAGCAAAAGAACCAATACCATTGTCAATAGCCCCCGTTGCCAGGTCCCATGAATCCAGGTGTCCTCCCACGAGTATTTTTTCATCAGGGAACTCAGAACCTTTGATCGTGGCGATTACATCTCTCGCTTTGATCTCATTGGAGGTATTACTCATGGTAATATGAGCCCTTTTCTTTCTCGATTTCAGGGTCTCTTTGAGTGCCATGCCGTCTTCTTTACCGATACAAACCGCGGGGATAGCGATCAGCTTGCCGTCCACTGAAGCAGTACCGGTGAGTAGTACACCTCCGTCTACCTGATTGATGATAATAATGCCGGCTGCACCATTTTCAGTAGCCAGCGAAGTTTTTTCTGAGCGGTGCAGGTTTTTAGTGCCCTGGGGGCTCCCGGGTAATATACCGATATACACCAGGGCGATTTTACCTTTTACTGCTCCCGGTTTGGCTGCATAGTCAGCTTCCAGGCCGTTGCCCATATCTATGATTTCCAGATCTATGTCAGCAGAAACCGGGGAGTGTGCCAGGCTCACTGCAGAATAAGTTTCATAGTTGCGTTTAGAGAGGTCTCCAATGCTCACTTCCACATCACCACGCATCCAGGTTTCTACTTCAAAAGGAAAGTATTTGACATCTTCAAAACCGTATGATTTGAGCAGGTTAAAGGCATAGTCCTCGGCTTTGGCTCCGTTCTCAGAACCGGTAAGTCGATGGCCTATGGTGGATGTGGCTTCCCCCAGGGTGGCGTAAGCCTTTGAATTGGCCAGCACCTCTTCATTTATTCGATTGAAAATGCTTACCTGGGATTCTTTTGGAGTACTACAGCTATACAGGGTAATAAATCCACAAAAAAGTAAAAATGTAAGAGAGAGTTTCATAGTGTATTCAAGTCAAAAACCAAATATAGGCTAAAAGATGACTCTGGTGGTCTTAACATTTATGGATGGTGTCAGTGGCAATGACCATGCCTCGCCTTTTATCATTTATTGACATTTTTTTGAATAAAAGTCAGATGACGAAAGCCTGAATTGATTATCTTCGCCTGCGAAGGAAGGATTTATTACCAATAGAGTGTGTAATTGGACAAAGTGTATGTGTTCTTTCTTTAGAAATCTCTTGACTATAGTCGTTCTGACTTTGGTCATTTTTCCTCAAAATATATTACAGGCGCAGAGTACTCTGCCATCTGTTATCAGTGTAGAAACTTATGCAGGCACTATGTCCAGCAGCGGTTTTGCCAATGGCACACGCCTTTCTGCCAGGTTTAGTGACCCCATTGATTTAGTCTATGATGACGCAGGCAATCTGTTTATTGTAGAAGAGGACGGTTGTGCTATCAGAAAAATAGATACGAATGGTCAGGTTACCACTTTTGCAGGACTACCCGGGACCAGGGGCTTTGCTGACGGGACAGGTACTTCAGCACGGTTTAATGACCCAAGAGGAATTGCCTTTGATCATGAGGGCAATCTGATAGTTGCAGATAAAGACAATCATAAGATTCGAAAAATCACCCCTGCTGGCGTGGTTACTACCATTGCGGGGAGCAGTCAGGGCTTCAAAAATGGTTCTGGTACTGAGGCACAGTTTTACAAGCCTGTGGACGTTGCAATCGATGATAACGGCAATATTTACGTAGCAGATGGCCTGAATTATAGCATCAGAAAAATAGACCCTGAAGGAAATGTTACCACGGTGACAGGCACCGGCAGCCAGGGATATCAGGATGGAGATTTTTCGGTGGGAAGCATGGACATCCCGCAGGAAATTGAGCTGGATGCCGATGGAAATCTGTTGGTCATAGCGACTTATGCATTGAGAAAACTCGATTTCTCCCAGGAAACCATCAGTACCATTGTAGGAGATGGTACGGGCGATGTATTCACAGATGCAGGGCTGGGAAGAGGAAATGGTCTGTTGATCGATAAAGACGAGACCATTTATCTGGTCAGTTTGCATTCCGTTTCGAGAGTGAATACAGATAATTCCCTGACCTTGCTGGCGGGAAATATGGTTCAGGGTGTGGCCAATGGAGATCCGCTTACTGCAAGACTACATTTCCCTAAGGGAATCACAAGAACCCCGGAAGGAGATTTTCTCATCGGTGACAAAGCGAATCATGTCATCAGAAGACTTGTTCTGGATAGGCCACCAGAGGTTTTAAGCATCAAGAGGCAAAACCCGGCTACTGAAACCGCCAATATTACAGAAGCAACTTTCAGAATAACTTTTAGCGAGGCTGTTTCCGGAGTGAATTTTGCGGATTTTGAAATAAAGGCCGGGGGCAGTCAGGGGACTATAGCTTCAGTTTCCTGGGTTACTGCCACGACTGCCTATGATGTTCAAGTCACAGATATTTCGGGCTCAGGCATCCTGGATCTTGACTTAACTGAACAGAATAATATTGCAGATGCTGCCGGTAAAACACTACTCAGTTTAATTCCGGAAGAGGAGGAGTCTTATCAAATTGACTCCAATCAGAATCCTGTATTTTCATCAGTTCCTCCAACCAGGGTCTGGGAGGGTGAATCTTATGAGTATGTTGTTTCTGTTTTTGATAATGATGGTGATGCTGTCTCAGTAACAGCCCCGATACTCCCTGCCTGGTTGTCGCTTCAGGAAGACCCTGGAGGATTGGTAAGCACTTTTGCAGGTTCTGGAAACGATTTTTATGCTGATGGAGTTGGCACGAATGCCGGTTTCAGAAGACCCAGGTATCTGGCAATGGATTCTGACGGAAACATTTATGTATCTGATGGAGGTAATCGAAGAATTCGAAAAATATCTCCGGAAGGAGTTGTAAGTCACTTTGCCGGAAAGGGAGAGGGCTATTCTCGTGATGGAAATGCCTTTCAGTCGGATTTCTGGGGAATATCAGGCCTGGATTTTGACAGCAAAGGTAATCTCTTCGTAGGAGATGTTTCGGCCGTTCGGATGATTTCACCTGAGGGAGAAGTAACCACATTTGCCGGTGCCTTAAACACTGCAGGTTACAGTGATGGAACTGGAACTGAGGCCCGTTTTTCCAATCTTTATGGACTTGCCATTGATTCACAGGATAACATCTATGTGATAGATGGAGGTAACCGGATCAGAAAAATAAACCCGGAAGGAGTTGTGACCACTTTGGCCGGTTCTGGTACACAGTCTTTTGCCGATGGTACAGGAACAAACGCCTCCTTCAGAATTGCATTGGACTTAACTATTGACGATGACGATAATATAATCGTTGCTGATACTTACAATCACCGGATTCGTAGCATAACCCCCGAGGGAGTTGTTACTACCATACTTGGATCCGGCAATGAAGCAGATAGTGATGGCACAGGCACTTCGGCAAGCTTCAATAAGCCCGGTTACATTACTTTTGAGAAGGGCTACTTATATATATCAAGTGGCGGACATGCAATAAGGAAGGTAGACAACGAGTCTGTCGTGACAACTTTGGCGGGTAATGGCACGAAAGGGTTCGTTAATGGCAGAGGTACTTCCGCTTCTTTTGACAACCCAGGTGGTCTTGTTATCGGATCGGCTGGTAATGTTTTTCTCACGGATATTGAAAACCATGTGATCAGGAAGATTTCAGGCCCTGGTAATATAGTCACAGGAGACGCTACAGGTCAATCAGGTTCACATAGTGTTCAGCTTCTGGCAAACGATGGGAATGGAGGAACAGCTGAGCAGTCGTTTGAGATTCTGATCAACCCAACTGGTCAGCCTCGCTTTACTTCATCTCCACTATTGACGATCGATGAGGAGGAAGCGTATCTGTATCTGCCAGATGCTGAGGCAAACGGTTCCGGTGCTATTTCTTATTCTGCTCCAGTTTTGCCTGAGTGGCTTAATCTGGAAAAGCATTGTGAAGGTGTGGTCACGACCATTGCGGGGCTTGGATATTGGAGTGGCCAGGATGGTACCGGAAGAAATGCAGGTTTTAGTATTCCTTATGGCATCACCATTGATGCCAGCGAAAACCTCTATGTTGTTGAGAGGTATGGACATCGTATCAGGAAGATAAACCCTGAAGGTGTTGTTACAACTCTGGCCGGCTCGGCATCATCAGGTTACCAGGATGGTACAGGTGCCAATGCCATGTTTGATAATCCAAGAGGGATTACTGTTGACGCTTCCGGAAACCTCTATGTTACCGATACTGAAAACCATGTGATAAGGAAAATTACTCCTGAAGGTGTGGTCACCACACTGGCTGGTACGGGTACCTCTGGTTTTGCAGAAGGCACGGGGACAAACGCTGCCTTTAACTGGCCGCGGGGTATTGCCATTGATTCAGAGGGTAATCTCTATATCGCAGATTCCAGCAATCAGCGTATCAGAAAAGTGACACCTGATGGAATAGTGAGTACCATCGTGGGAGATGAGTATGCATTAACCAGAGACGGTACCGGTACTGACGCTCTTTTAAACAGGCCACATGGGCTGACTATAGATGCTTATGGAAATCTCTATTTTACCGACATATCTGATAACCTGATTCGAAAGATCAGTACTGACCATGTAGTTACTACCCTGGCCGGGTCGGGAGAGCAGGGTTATCAGGATGGTACGGCCATGGAGGCAAGTTTCAGTCACCCGGCAGAACTGGCGGTAGATCATGAGGGCAATATTTTTGTCACGGATCGCTTCAATAACAGGATTCGAAAAATCTCTCCTGACGGAATGGTTTCAACAATAGCCGGTTCCGGACAGAGCACGAGTGGTGATGGTACCGGAACAGAAGCATCATTCTATTCGCCATTAGGCATCGTGATGGATGCCGCTGGTAATTTGTATGTAAATGATTCTTTTAGAAGCTATATTCGTAAGGTCAGCTTTCCTTTAACCGGGCTTTCAGGTGATCCGTTAGGTAAACTGGGCGAACATAATGTCACGTTGAGGGCCTCAGGTAACGACCTGGAACCCGTAGATCAGTCTTTTACAATTTCTGTGGTGGATGTGACCCCTCCGGAGTTTATTTCTGGTCTGAATGTCGATTTTGTCTCCGGAAATTTCGGACCTGCTTATCTGGCCGAAGCTACGGACCGTAATCCTGTTAGCTTCTTACTGGGCACAAATAATGATGAAGCTTCTTTTGTGATCGATGCCTCATCGGGCAGACTTTCCTTTGTGTCCCCTCCTGATCATTTAAATCCGACCGACAAGAATCTGGATAATGTCTATACAGCAGAAGTAATTGCCAGTGATGGCCCTAACCAAACAAGTCAGCTCATTGATATTCAGGTACTGGCCGAAACCACGAATATGGCTCCTTTCTTTACTTCTCAGCCAGTTACCCAGGTTTGGGAGAATCGAACCTATAGCTATTTCCCTGCCTTTTCTGATAAAGATGGGGATGATGTTTCAGTAACCGCTACCACTATCCCGTCCTGGCTTTCACTGACAATAGATGCAGGGGGAGAGGTATCCACGGTGGCTGGTTCAGGTCAGTTTACCAGCAAGGATGGAACAGGAACGGATGCGGGCTTTGGAAATCTTCGCTCTATGGCCATTGATGTCTATAACAACATCTATATTATAGACAATAACAGCGGCCTGAGAAAGATCACCCCTGAAGGAGTCGTCACAACACTTGTAGGAGGAGGATCTTCAGGTCAGGGAGTTGGCACAGGTACAGAAGTGGAATTCGAGTCCCTGGGAGGAATGGTTGTAGATAAACACCAGAATATCTACCTGGCTGCAGATTATAGTGTTAAAAAAATTACTCCTGAAGGTATTGTCAGCAACTTTGTGGGCTCGGGTGTAGAAGGTAATTCAAATGGCACGGGCACTGAGGCTGCTTTTAGCTCTATCGGCTATCTGGTCTTTGATAAATTCGGGAATCTATACCTGACCGATACCTATAACAATGTGGTCAGAAAGATAACACCCGACAGGGTCGTAACCACCTTTGCCGGTTCCGGGGACGCTACTCATGCGGATGGGGTTGGTGAAGCGGCATCCTTTTACTGGCCTTCAGGAATTACTATAGATGGAGAGGGAAATCTTTTCATTGCAGATAAGATAAATCGCAGAATCCGTAGGGTGAGCCCCCAGCAAGAAGTGAGTACGGTAGCTGGTTCTGGCGCTTATACTTATAAGGATGGAACCGGAACAGAAGCAAGTTTTCGTACGGTTGAAGCCATTACTATCGATAAGGATAATAACCTGTATGTGTCGGATGAAAACACGTTAAGGAAAATCACTTCTCAAGGTGTGGTAACCACTTATGCCGGTAATCAGGAACCCGGATATATAGATGGAGAACGTCTTGAGGCTCGGTTTAGCTATATAGTAGGTGTTCAGTTTGATCGGGCCGGTAATCTCTTTGTTGCTGATGGTGGAAATTCACGTATTCGGAAAATAAGAGGAGAAAGCTATAACCTTACTGGATCTCCTGTCGGGCAGGTTGGTGCGCATGAGGTAACTTTAACCGCCCTTGATGGTAAAGGGGGGGCAGTTGATCAAAGTTTTACCCTGAATATTATTGAAGCTTCTGATCCGATTTTTACTTCAAGCCCGGAACTGCTCGCAGGTCAGAATCTTGACTACAGTTATGAAATCAAAACGCAGAGCCCCAGCGAAGAGAACACGGGTATTACATTAGTAAAGAAGCCAGACTGGTTGTCCCTGGACTATCTGCCAAGTGCGATGGTTGATACTTATGTAGGGTATGGAGGTTCGGTGGTATCTTCTGATAATACGCAGTCTGTTTCTCTTAATTCTCCTCTTGGACTGACTGTTGACGAAAGCAATAATCTCTACATTGTAGATGCTCAAAATCATAGAATCAGGAAAGTCTCTCCCGAGGGAATTATTTCAGACTTAGCAGGGTTTGGCACGACTTATTCTGATGGTGCCTATGCAGATGGCACAGGCTCTGATGCGCGCTTCAATATTCCTGTGGATGTAGTAGTGGACAGTTCAGGCAATCTCTACGTTACTGATAGTGGTAACCATGCTATCAGAAAAATCACGCAGCAAGGAGTGGTGACAACTTTGGCAGGCTCAGGAGAGGCTGGTTTTCAGGAAGGTACAGGTACAGAAGCTGCTTTCAACACTCCGGTGGGCATCGCCATAGATAGTGAAAACAACCTGTATGTGACTGATCGAAGTAACAGCAGAATTCGAAAAATAACCCCAGAAGGTGTTGTGAGTACTTTGACAGGAATGGCAGGTCATGGTTATCAGGATGGGTCTCTGGAAGAAGCCAAATTCACCTTATTAGGGCTTATCACCTCAGATAAGGATGATAACCTTTATGTATCCGGCTTGTCCAGTACAAGAATCCGGAAGATATCTGCAACAGGCATCGTAAGTACGATAGCCGGAAGTTCTTTTGGTTTTCAGGACGGTGAGGCAACCAGCGCTCAGTTTGGTCAGCCTTCAGATCTCGCTGTCGACCAGAATGGTAACATATTCGTGACGGATCTGTCAAATTACAGGGTTCGTGTGATTACCCCGGAAGGTATTGTGAAAACAGTGGCTGGCAACGGTATATCAGATTGGCTGGATGGTAAAGGCACAAATGCTTCCTTCAATCGTCCTTATGGTATTGCCGCTGGACCTGATGGAACCTTATACATTAGCGACTCTCAAAGTGATAGGGTAAGAAAGATTTCATTTCCTTATCCGGTCCTTTTTGGCAACCCGGGCGGCTCGCTTAGTATATACGATGTTGAACTAAAGGCGACTGCTTCAGGAGGGGGAGAAGCAACACAGTCATTCACCATCACGGTTCAGGATCTCACCCCACCGGAATTCCTTTCTTCGGCCCGCGCCAGTTTCAGAGAGAGTACAGAAGGAGTCGCCTATCAGGCCAATGCCACGGATGTACGTGAAATCTCTTATGGTTTGGGTACTGCAGGTGATGAGGCTCTTTTTTCTATTGACCCGGCCTCTGGAGAAATCTCCTTTTTAGTAAGCCCTGACTTCGAGAGTCCGGCAGATGCAAATTCAGATAATGACTACCTCGTGAAGGTAATTGCCACTGATGGTGATAATGAGTCTGAGCTGTTGGTGACCATTTCAGTAACCGATGGAAGGGAAGGTGAACTCTCTTTCACCTCCACACCTGTAACAACCGTCAGGGATAATGAGACCTATGTCTATGACATTACTACAAATGACCCGGACCAAAGTGCTATCACCATTGATGCTCCAACACTTCCGGATTGGTTGAATTTGTCTACGGAAGAATCTGGTCGTGTAACTACATATGCCGGTTCAGTTTTTGGATACCGGGATGGGGATTTGGGTACAGCCAGATTTACCAATCCGGGAGGAATAGCCGTTGATAGCAAGGGCAATATTTATGTTTCTGAACCACGTTTTCACAGAGTCAGAAAGGTCTCGCATGATGGTATTGTGACGACCCTGGCCGGCTCCGGTCGTGAAGGCTTTGGTGATGGCCTTGGAAAATCAGCACATTTTAATGCACCATCCGCTATGGCCATGGGGCCTGATGGAAATGTCTATGTAACGGATATAGGAAATAATCGCATCCGAAAAATCACTCCTGAAGGTCGCGTGACAACTTATGCCGGCTCCGGACAACGAGGATTTACTGATGGTAACAGCGGTGAAGCTTCATTCTTTTCTCCTCAAGGGTTGGCTTTTGATAATAGTGGAAACCTGTATGTAAGTGATCGGGGGAATCATGCTATTCGTAAAATATCTGATGATGGTGTGGTTACTACCATTGCCGGTACCGGTGGGCAAGGTTCTGCAGATGGTACGGGTACCAACGCCTCTTTTAATTCGCCTTATGGGCTGGAGGTTGACAATGAGGGCAACATATATGTAGCTGACTATAGTAACCAGTTGATTCGAAAGATTGATACTGAAGGCGTGGTGAGTACGCTGGCAGGTTCCGGCAGGTACGATTCGATTGATGGTCAGGGTACTTTCGCGTCCTTCAAAGCTCCGCGCGATATTATTCTGGGGCCTGACAACAACTTGTATGTAAGTGACTACTATGGTTACAAAATCAGATTGGTCACCTTGTCAGGAAGGGTTACCACATTCGCAGGTACAGGAACTTCTGAAGTAGTAGAAGGAGATTTAAGTACGGTATCATTCAAGTCTCCCGGGGAACTGGCTTTTGATCGCTTTGGTAATATGTTCATAGCCGATTTTAATGCTTATCACATCCGGAGAATTTCTGCAGGTGGCAGCCGACTCACCGGAAAACCAGGAGCCAATGTTGGTGAGCACAGTGTTCGGCTCACTGGTGTGGACGAATTTGGTTCTGCTGAGCAAACTTTTACGATCAGCGTTCAGAGTGTGAGTCCGGAGGTAATCAGCTTTCTCAGAAAGAGTCCGGTGTCGGAAGACATTCATACCAGAAATGCCACATTTGAAGTCACTTTTAACAAGGAAGTGGTAAATGTAGGTGAGAGGGATTTTGAGCTTAATAGCTCGGGAGGTAGTGGAAATGTCCTTTGGATGAGTAAGCTTGATGCCAGAACATACGAGGTCAATCTTTCCAGCCTTTCCACAGGTCTGATCGATCTTGACCTGAAGGCTCAGAACGATATTGTTGATTTATCAGGCTTGCCTTTGTCAAGCCTTGTTCCGACTGATGTTGAAGAGACATATACTAATCGCAATCAGTCTCCCGCCATCACGTCCGATCCTGTTTTGGAGGTCAGAGAAACTGAGGTTTATCAATATGCTATTGAGGTTTCTGATCCTGACACAGATCCGGTGCTGACAGGTGAATCTATCTTGCCCGATTGGTTGTCTATAGAGGGAGACCGACCCGGGTATGTTACGGTAGTAGCAGGTTCAGGTAACTATGCACATCTGGATGGAACAGGCACTGATGCCAGCTTCCTTGGCCCGGGTTCTCTTATAATGGATGATTTGGGAAACCTTTATCTGTCTGACGAATTCTACAATGTAATAAAGAAAATAACACCTGACGGTGTGGTAACTACGATTGCCGGATCTGGCAATTATGGTTTTACAGATGGTGTGGGAACTGCTGCCTCGTTTGCGAGGCCGAGAGGTCTGGCCTTGACAGAAGATGGCAATATTATCGTAGCAGATGTTGATAACCATGTTCTCCGGTTAGTGACTCCCGATGGTGTGGTAAGTACTTTTGCCGGTTCGGGTAACAGTGCTTCCATAGATGGTACAGGTACGGGAGCTTCTTTCCAAAGCCCGAGAGCCATTGTGCTGTCTCCAAACGGAAATCTCTATGTTGGTTCCGGTAATCGTATCAGAGAAGTGACGCCTGATGGGGTGGTTACAACATTTGTCGGGTCCGGCCAAAATGCCGTGGAAGACGGCACAGGTTTGAATGCTTCGTTTGGTGGGGTAAACGGATTGACAGTGGATAATGAGGGGAACCTCTTTGTAGCCAGTGCCGGTAGTCATACTATAAGAAAAGTTACTTCTGATGGCGTAGTAACCACCGTGGCAGGAAATGGTACTCCGGGATTTGCCGATGGCCAGGGAACGGAAGCCACCTTCCATTATCCGGATGGTATTCATGTCAGTTCAAACGGGGATTTGTTCGTGGCTGATAGTGAGAATCATCTCATCAGAAAAGTAGATAATCAGGGGCAGGTTTCTACCTATGCAGGTGACGGTACCGCAAGTTCGTCATGGTATGGGCAAGATGCACGTTATGCAAGCTTTCACGTACCCACGGGAATTACCGGTGATGCCAGGGGTAATCTTTTTGTAGCTGAAAAATATGGCAGAAGGATTCGCAAGATATCTGTCGGTGAGCTTTTGCTGACAGGGGATCCTTCGGGAAAGGTTGGTGACCACCAGGTAAGATTGCAGTTCAAAGACGACTTCGGAGCACTGGCTGAGCAGGCGTTTACAATCAGTGTAGTTGATGCCACGGCTCCCTTATTCACTTCGGCCACTGAGGTCAAATTCCTGTCAGGAAATACGGGCCCCGCTTACAAGGCTGAAGTGAGTGATCCCAGTCCGGTTACATTCTCTCTGGGTACTGATCATGATGAGACACTTTTTTCATTGAACGCCATCACTGGTAGTCTTTCTTTTGTATCTCCGCCTGATTTTCAAAATCCAATTGACGAGAATACAGATAATGTTTACCAGGTCAGAATTATCGCAGATGATGGTGAGAAGCAGGCAAGTATCCTGGTGAGCATCCAGGTGGTTAATGCCACTGATAATATTGCTCCTGACTTTGTTTCAAAACCAGTCACGAGAGTATTCGATGGTAAAACGTATCACTATCCCATCATGGTATCAGATAGAGACGGAGATATCGTCTCTGTCACAGCTGCCACCCTTCCTTCCTGGTTAAGCCTGGAAAGAAGTTCAGGTGGAGTTGTCACGACTTTTGCAGGCTCAGGCATAGCCGTTCCCGCCCTGGGAACAGGTACCGAAGCAGGTTTTGGGCAATTGAGTGGTATCGCTGTAGATAAGGAGGACAATTTATACGTCTCAGATATCACGAGTGGTTTTGTACGCAAAATATCGCCATCCGGGGTGGTTACAAACCTTGCAGGTGGTGGTACCGGTAATGATAAGACGGGTCCGGGTGATATAGTAAACTTTCAATATCTCGGAGGCCTCACCGTAGATGATGACCAGAATGTATTTGTTGTTGCCGATTACAGTATAAAGAAAATAACCCCTGAAGGCGTTGTAAGTGACTTTGCCGGTACCGGGACTGAAGGAGATGCTAATGGTACCGGAACAGAAGCTGCTTTTGGTTTGACGGGTTCACTTGCCCGTGATGAGTCCGGTAACCTGTATTTTGCAGATGTATACAATCACGTGATCAGAAAGATTACCCCGGAGGCCGGGGTTACTACTTTAGCAGGTTCAGGGCAGGGTTCTTTTGCAGATGGTAGCGGAACAGCTGCATCATTCAATCTCCCGGTAGATATCGCCATCGACAACTCGGGTTACTTATATGTAGCAGACAGACTTAACAGAAAAATACGAAAGATTAGTCCTGATGGAGAGGTAAACACTCTGGCGGGTTCAGGAGGGTATGGGACTCAAAATGGACCCGCAGTAAATGCCACGTTCATAGATGTGCTTGGAGTAACGGTTGACAAACAACATAATGTATATGTCGCTGACCGATCTATGGTTAGGAAAATCACTTCTGAAGGAGACGTCTCAACTTATGCAGGTACAGACACTGATGGTTTCCGGAACGGAGAACGTTTAAATGCGTTATTTGGCTATCTGGCAGGACTTCAGGTGGATAATCACGGTGATTTATTTGTCGCTGATGTTGGAAACAATCGTATCAGAAAGATCTCAGGCGAAGGTTATGTGCTTAAAGGTGACGCTACGGGCAAAACAGGAGAGCATGCCGTTGTACTCACAGCTTTTGATGGTGAAGGAGGAGAATCTCATCAGGCATTCAACATTAATGTGGTCGACACTGGAAATCCTCTGTTTCTTTCCGATCCTGTGCTGGAGGCGGCCCTTGGTCAGGAATACCGATATGAGGTAAGAGTGGCCAGCGAATCGGGAGAGGCCGTAAGTGTTGAGGCTGTAGAGTTGCCCTCCTGGCTAGAGCTGGACTACGCTCATAGCGCTCTCGTTCAGACCTACGTGGGGACAAGAGGTAGTGTGGTGCTGGCGCAAGCAGATTATCATAATCAGAGACAGAGCCTCGCGAGCCCTAATGGAGTCGTGGTTGATAAGGAAGGCAACCTCTTTATCGTAAGTACAGGTAGTCAGAAGATCATTAAGGTGAGTCCGGAAGGGTTGAGTGAGACCCTGGCGGGCGCGGGCAGTCAGTTTGGCGATGGAGATTATGTTGATGGACAGGGAACTGACGCCAGATTTAATGACCCTATGGATATTACCCTGGATTCTCAAGGTAATCTCTATGTTACAGATGGTCAAAACTATGTGATCAGAAAAATAACCCCGGATGGACAAGTAACTACACTGGCTGGAAACGGATTATTTGGGTCTGCTGATGGTACGGGAACGGAAGCCTCATTTGGTTGGGTAGGCGATATCGATATTGATAGTCAGGACAATCTTTACGTAACACATATCAATCAATCCATTATCCGCAAAATTACTCCTGAAGGTGTCGTAAGCACATTTTATAAATCTATTACAGGAGGTACACAGGATGGACCACTGAGCGAAGCCCGGTTTTATGGAATCAGACATCTGGCCATTGACAATGATGATAACATCTTTGTTTCGGGTTCCAGTACTATTCGAAAGATATCCAATCAGGGCATCGTATCCACCTTTGCAGGAGGTCAATACGGTTTTGCAGACGGGCAGGGTACGAATGCAAAATTTGCTGGTATTAATGGTTTGGAGGTTGATGATAAGGGCAATGTTTTTGTCTCAGACCTATACAACCATATGATAAGAATGGTCACACCGGGAGGTATGGTAAGTACGGTAGCGGGAACAGGTAGTCCGGCATTCACTGATGGCCCGGGCAATCTGGCAAGTTTCCAAAATCCCTCCGGAATTGCTATTGGCGTTTCTGGCGAGGTGTTCATTAGCGATAACAGAAACCAGAGCGTCAGAAAACTCACTTTTCCCAATGCTGTACTTTTGGGTAATCCCGGAGATACTCCCGGGACCTATGATGTTGAGCTGAAGGCTATAACTGAGAGTGGAGGAGAGGCGTCCCAGTCTTTCACCATAGTTACCAAAGACCTTACGGCCCCTGTGTTTACATCACCCGGTAAGGTTTCTTTCCGTGAAATGACCACCGGAGTCGCTTATACCGCAGTCGCCACTGATCTCAGTCCGGTTTCGTATAGGTTGGGGTCAGAGCTCGATGAGTCCTTTTTTAGCATTGACTCGTCCAGCGGAGAGGTTTCCTTTTTGGTGAGCCCCGATTTTGAAACCCCTTTAGATGCCAATACAGACAATGATTATCTCATCACGGTTGTGGCTACAGATGGTATCAATGAATCTGACTTTACCGTCACAATATCTGTAACGGATGCACGCGACATCGACCTTGAATTTACCTCGTTACCCATTACCTCTATAAAAGACACAGAATACTATAGCTATCAGGTCACGCTCAACGACCCTGATCAAAGTGCCATAGATATTCAGGCGACTAAACTACCTGAGTGGATGAAGCTTACTACCGAGGTTCAGGGGCAGGTAACCACCTATGCAGGAACACGCTTTGGGGGAGCTAACGGTCCGGTAGCCACGGCTCAGTTTGCCCATGTGGCAGGTGTTGCGGTGGATAGTCGGGGTTATGTTTATGTCGCCCAGGACCAGGGGGACAATATCAGGGTGATCAGCCCTGATGGTATCGTAAGCACTTTCGCAGGCTCTGGTAAGCGCGGCTTTCAGGATGGTGTTGGCTTGTCCGCTCATTTTAACTGGCCCCGCGACCTGGCAGTTGACGCTGAGGACAACCTCTATGTAGCCGATTATGAAAATCACCGCATCCGTAAGATCACCCCTGAGGGAATTGTGAGCACTTACGCTGGTTCAGGTATCAGAGGTCTGAAAGATGGAACGGCTCAGGAGGCTCAGTTGAACTACCCATCTAATATCGTCTTTGATGCTTCTGGTAACCTGTACTTCACAGATGCCGGTAATGCTGCTGTCCGAAAGGTTTCACCAGATGGCGTGGTATCTACCGTAGCCGGAAATGGTCAGTTTGGATCGGTAAATGGCCCGGGTAGCCTGGCTACTTTTTCATTGCTTAGAGGAATCGCTCTGGACAATGAGGGCAATATATATATTGCCGACAATGGGAACAGATTGCTTCGCAAGCTCGATAAAAACGGCTTTGTGACCACAGTGGCAGGTAGACGATTTGCCAGTTATCCGGCATTGGACGGTTCGGGCACGCTGGCAACATTCCACACCATGAGAGATATGGCTATGGGCCCCGATGGTTATCTGTACCTCCTTGATCAGCACAAGGTCCGTAAGATCAGTACAACCGGGGTCGTATCAACATTCACCGGGGGCGATGGAACAGGAGATACCGATGGAGCCTTAAATGAGGCCTCCTTTTCATACGTAAACGGCATTACTTTCGACAAATACGGAAACATATTTATTGCTGAGAATGGAAATAGCAAGGTCAGAAAAATCTCAGCCGGGGGTACCGTAATTTCTGGAAAACCGGCAGGCTACACCGGAGACTATGAAGTGGAGCTATTGGCCAGCGATGAATTTGGTTCTGCAATGCAGGAGTTTACTGTCAATATCGAAACCTCTTCTCCTGAGTTACTGCAAATCCTCAGGCAGAGTCATTCAAGCGAGAGAATTCACAGCCATTCTGCTACTTTCAGGCTCATATTTAATAAGGCCGTAAAGAATGTAGATAAGAGTGATTTTGAACTGTATGCCAGTGATTATGCGGAGATCAATTGGGTAAGTGAAGTAAGCTCACATGTTTATGATGTGTATGTGTCAAGGCTGGGGCCTGGCTCCGTTAATCTCGACCTTGCAGCGTCTCATAACATCACCGACCTGTTGAATACTCCTTTGGTTGGTTTACTGCCTTCAGGGACAGAGGAAGGTTTTATTAACGAGAATACGCCTCCCCAGGTATCATCTTCACCTGTTACCGAAGTTCGGGAGGATGAGTTGTATAGCTACCCGGTGAAAATCGAAGACATGGAACTCGATCGCATATCTGATGGTGATCATGTCATACCTGACTGGTTATCACTCAGCGGAGACAAACCTGGTTATGTTACGAGTTATGCAGGTACGGGTACTGCTGGTTTTGTCAATGGGTCAAGTGATGAAGCTCTCTTTAATACGATCATTGAGATGGCGATTGATGACGAGGGTAATCTTTTTGTTGCGGACGCGGCCAATAATGTCATTAGAAAAGTCACGCCAGATGGCTTGGTGAGCACTTTTGCAGGTTCAGGTGCCAGAACCTTAGAAGATGGAATTGGTACAAATGCCTCATTCGGGTATCCAAGTGGGTTGGCCTTCGATCAGTCTGGCAATCTGATTGTCGCAGATGCAGGTAACCATGCCATTCGTAAAATTACCCCCGATGGAGTGGTCAGTACTATTGCCGGCTCTGGTAGTAGCGGAAGTGCCAATGGGCAGGGAACCCTGGCAGGGTTCAATTTTCCATCGGCTGTTTTAGTAGCCTCTGATGGCAATATTTATGTATCAGATCTTAGTAATCACCTTATTCGCAAAATTGATAATACAGGTATGGTTTCTACATTGGCGGGCTCAGGGTTTTCCAGGTCTGAAAATGGTACGGGCACTCAGGCTTCGTTTGCATCACCCAGAGGGCTTGCCATGGATGGTGATGGTAATCTTTTTGTGGCGGAAGAGTATGGTCACAAGATCAGGAAGATTACTCCGGAAGGTGTAGTTTCAACCTTTGCAGGTACCGGGGGTACCGGTTTTTCTGATGGTTATGGTGAAAGTGCAAGCTTCCAGAATCCGGTTGGTCTCTATTTGGATAAGAGTGGTAATCTTATAGTGACGGATAGTGAGAACGCCCTTATCCGTCAAATCACTCCTGAAGGACTGGTCAGCACTATTGCAGGAGGCTTTGGACGGAGTTCAGTAGGTTACGGACAAGAGGCCTTATACGCTTCTTTTGGTGTTCCAATCGGTATTATCGGTGATAACAAGGGTAACTTGTATGTGACAGAGAGATGGGGGCACAGAATCAGGAAGATTTCTGGTGGAGAGCTAATGCTTCAGGGTAACCCTGCCAATCATATAGGTGATCATAATGTCACACTAAAGTTTTACGATGAATTCGGAGGGCTGGCTGAGCAGACCTTTACTATTACCGTGACGGGTCTCGAACCTCCTGCCAAACCAGTCATTACCGGAATCAGTCAGGACACCGGAGCGAGCGATAGCGATGGAGTTACCAACGACAGGAATATTACCATCAGCGGCACGGCTGAGCCGAATATTACTGTGGCAGTTTCAAGTCAGTATGGCCCTATCAGAAGTACTCAGGCTGATAATAACGGAGACTGGCTCCTTGACATAACCGATATCGACCTGTTTGAGATCAAGGTAGATCTGACGGCAGAAGCGATTGACGCTTCAGGTACCCGAAGTGAGAAGAGTGATGTGTTTGTGCTGACTCCGGATTTTACAGCTCCCCTAAAGCCGGTTATTACAAATATCTCTGATGACACAGGTGCTAGTAACAGTGATGGTATTACCAATGATAAGAATATCAAAATCAGTGGAACGGCTGAGCCCGAGGCAAAGGTTGAAGTCTTCACCCAATATGGCCCTGTCAGGAGCACTCAGGCAGATGTGAATGGAGATTGGGTGCTGGATATTACCGATATTGATCTGTTTGAGATAAAAGTAAACCTGACTGCCGAAGCGGTGGACCTGGCCGGTAACCGTAGTGAAAGGAGCGATGCATTCGTACTCACTCCTGATTTTACAGCTCCTGATAAGCCTGTCATTACCGGAATCAGTGATGATACGGGTATCAGTAACACGGATGGAGTTACCAACGACAGGAACATTATCATCAGTGGAACAGCCGAGCCCAAGGCGAAGGTTGAGGTCTTCACGCAGTATGGTCCTGTCAGAAGTACTCAGTCAGATGCGAATGGAGATTGGCTGCTTGACATCAGGGATATCAATCTGTTCGAGATCAAGGTGAACCTGACTGCAGAGGCTGTTGATTTGGCAGGTAACCGCAGTGAGAAGAGTGATGTGTTTGTACTGACTCCTGATTTTACAGCTCCGGTGAAACCCGTCATTACCGGAATCAGCGATGATACCGGAGCCAGTGATACTGATGGAGTTACGAAAGATAAGAACATTACCATCAGCGGTACGGCTGAGCCAAATGTGGGAATTGAAGTATTTACACAATATGGTCCGATCAGTGGTACACGGGCTGATGCAAACGGGAACTGGCTATTGGATATTAGCGGTATCACGCTCATCGAACTGAAGGTAAGTCTTACAGCAATAGCGGTGGATATAGCAGGTAATCGCAGTGAGCGAAGTGACGAGTTTATGCTGACGCCTGACTTTACTCCACCCGTTAGGCCGGTAATCACGGGAATCAGTGAGGATACCGGTAGTAGTGATGGCGATGGTATCACCAATGATAAGCACATCACCATCAGCGGCACGTCTGAGCCGAATGCCAGGGTAGATATCTTTACTCAGTACGGTCCTCTGAGAAGTACTCAGGCTGATGTTAATGGAGACTGGTTGCTGGATATCACGGATATCTCTCTCATTGAGTTAGTGATAAACCTTACGGCAGAAGCTGTTGATCTGGCCGGTAACGGCAGTCGGAGAAGTGAGGTATTTGTACTGACTCCTGATTTTACCTCACCCGGAGTCACCATTGACATACAAAAAACCTCAGCCGATGGTTTTACCATCATGGCTTTGTTTGATGAAGCTGTGAATGGTTTGACTGCTGACGGAATTTTGGTAACAGGTGGAACGGCAAGTGATGTGATCCGCCATGATGCTATGAGTTATTCATTTGTTGTCAGCTTATCGGGCAGCACGGCAGATGTTAGTATAAATGCCAATTCAGTGGAGGATCTGGCCGGTAATGGCAATACAGTTTCCAATCAACTGACATTGAATTTACCTTCGGATGCTTTACGGGATA
Organism: Roseivirga sp. UBA6061; assembly: GCA_002427745.1. Classification (GTDB taxonomy): domain Bacteria; phylum Bacteroidota; class Bacteroidia; order Cytophagales; family Cyclobacteriaceae; genus Roseivirga. The sequence goes on from DIYF01000082.1 coordinate 63,608, forward strand.
GCTTTACCAATCTGACCGACCTCACGAAAAGAGAGGAAATCAGTCTGTACCCCAATCCGGCAAGTAAGATTCTGACCATAGACCTGTCAGAACTAAGTTCTAAAGAAGCGGATATCTATTTGTACGATGCTAATGGCAGACCGGTCTTTAGCAGACAATCCTTCAGGGAAAAAACGCTGAAACTCGATGTTTCTGCTTATACAAATGGAATGTATGTCATACAGGTATACAGTGACCGACAACTGATCAGAAAGAAGGTGATGGTCAGAAAGTAGCCGGTTTAGCTAAACCAGACTCTGTTGATAGAAAAAGCCCGTTTCAGAAATACCTGAAACGGGCTTTTTGGTTTTAGATGAATGAGGTTTTACTGCGTATCATTAACTCTCATGGTGAGTATTCCTGAGATGATCATAGAAACACCACCGGTTACGAGAATCATGATGGTCTCTCCTCCGAAGAATGTGGTCAGAATAAAGCCTAACAGGGATGCGGCCACTATCTGGGGAATCACGATGAAGAAGTTAAATACGCCCATATAATATCCCATTTTATCAGAAGGCAGTGAGCCTGACAGGATCGCATAAGGAACTGAAAGAATACTGGCCCAGGCTATTCCCACTCCCACCATACTCAACCAGAGCATATCGGGGTTTTGAATGAAATACATGGATATTAGCCCGAGACCCCCGCAAAAAAGTGCCAGCATGTGCGTGACTTTACGGCTTGTTCTTTTGGCAATAAAGGGGATAAGTATAGCCGCCAGTGCGGCAATACCATTATACCCACCAAAGAGGTTACCTACCAGATCGGCACCTTCGTTGTAAGCCGAAGAGGTAGTGTCTTCCGTTCCATATATGTGTGAAGTAACAGCTGAAGTCGTATAAATCCACATAGAAAACAGAGCAAACCAGGAGAAGAACTGAACCACAGCCAATTGAATCATCGTTTTGGGCATGGTATTGAAGTCCTTTACAATATGAACGAGCGCTGTCTTCGTTTTTCCCTGGCCTACCAGCATAGAGCCGATAAAGTGAGTAACTCCGAAAAATATCAGGCCACCCCCCATCACATGTAACTGAGGATCGATACCGGTCAGGGCTACTATGGTGGAAAACACAGCTCCGATTACTGTCAGAATAATGCCGATTTTAGAGAATTTTGTTTTGTAAAATGACTCCTGGCCTTTCTCCATCGCAGGAACATCATGGTTTTCATCCTCTTCCGGTGGGTATTCTTTGGTGGTAAACACCGTCCAGAGTACGGTAATGAAATACATGATGGCCCCTATATAAAAGGCATACTTTACTGAGGGTGGAATTTCACCCTCGGGTGCTGTATTAGGAACATTGAGCCAGTTGGCAAATATCCATGGCATAAAAGAAGCTACCAGGGCACCTACTCCTATAAAGAAGCTCTGGGTGGCAAAGCCGGCAGTTCGCTGCTCATCAGGCAAAAGATCTCCCACAAAGGCCCTGAAAGGCTCCATGGTTATGTTAATGGAGGCGTCCATAATCCAGAGTACGCCCACCGCCATCCACAGAGATGCCGAATTGGGCATGAGTATCAGGGCTATGGTAGCGGAGATGGCACCAATGGCGAAGTAAGGGCGCCTTCGGCCCCATTTCTTATGCCAGGTCCTGTCACTATAATAACCGATGATGGGTTGCATGATCAGGCCGGTTACCGGAGCTGCCAGCCAATAGATGGCCAGGCTTTTTGTGTCGGCTCCCAGGGTTTCAAAAATCCTGCTGGTATTGGCATTTTGCAGGGCAAATCCCATTTGAATTCCCAGAAACCCGAAACTCATGTTCCATATCTGGAAGAAATTTAAGCGTGGTTTAGTAGCCATAGCTTTCTTTTTGGTTGAACCTTATTTTGATATTTCCATTACCATGTCACTGTAATCTCATCGTTGATATAGGCAGTTTTCAGATACTGTATGTCCTTTACCACCATATGTTTCTTATCTCTCTGGGGTAGTGGGTCAAATTCTGTGATGGGGTCAAGCAGTGTTAAGTCTTCCTGCTGTACAACGGCCGCTTCTCCATTAATCCGATAGCTGCCGGCTTCGAAACCATGTAGGTAGATTTTTATCGTAGAGAACTTTGAATCCAACTCACCTGACTTAGGTGAAATGGTCAGCTCCTTCTTATTTCCATCAAAATTCACCATTCTCATATAGTAGGCTCCCTGCTGAAAATCATAGGTGCTGCCATCGTCTTCATACAGTTCCTGGCTGGTTTGCACGGCACCCTGGTAGATATGGAGTCTCAATATGCCATCATGTGCCTCATGGGTATTTTGCGTTTCGTTTTGCATTGGAATTATACTTCCTTCTTTGGCAAAAACGGGTAAATCTTCCATGCTGGTCTCAACAATCAGGTGCTGTGAACCCTGATAGTGCTCATCAGTAAAGAAGTTGTACCAGTTGCCGGCAGGCAGATAAATCTTTGCAAAATCCTGAGTGCTGGTAGTAGGGCAGACCAGCAGCCATTCTCCTAAAGTAAACTCGTTTTGAGCATTGCCTCCGTAAATAGCACCTTCCTGGTGGTAGTTAATAGCCAGAGACCTGTTAACGGGCATTCCCGTTTTATGCGCCTCAAAGAAAAGTGTGTAAAAGTAGGGGAGCAGTTTATAGCGCAGGTTGATATAGTTTCTTGAGATTTCTTCAACCTCCTCTCCGTATGCCCAGGGTTCAGAATCACGACTGTTTACCATAGAATGAACCCTGAAGAACGGAGCGAAGGAAGCAAGTGCCAGCCACCTTGAAAAAAGAGCCGGGCTGCTTTCTTCTACAAATCCTCCCACGTCATAACCGGCAAACGGAATTCCCGTCAGGCCAAGACTGTTCACGATTCTTTGTCCCAGCAGCATGTAGTCATCACCTGCTACATTATCTCCTGTCCACACAGCTGAGTAGCGCTGCACACCACTGAAGCCCGACCGGGTGAGTGTAAAAGGCCTCTTATTGCCCATGATCTTACGGGCACCTTCAAACGTGCTTCTTACCATCTGGTAACCATAGACATTGCGCGCTTTGAGGTGGCTCACCTGTTGTCCTTCGTAGTCGAATTCGATCATGTCGGGCATATCCTGACCCCAGCAGGCGGGTTCGTTCATATCATTCCAGAAGCCTTCAAGGCCCATGTCGGTATAGAACTTCAACTCCTTACCCCACCAGTCTCTGCCTTTTTCCAGAGTAAAATCAGTGAAGTGACTATTCCCCGGCCACACACTGGCTTCATATCTGGTACCATCAGGGTATTTCACAAATATATCCTCTGCCACACCCCGTTCATAGGTGCCGTATCCTTCCTCTGTCTTAATGCCCGGGTCCAGAATCACCACTACCTTGAAGCCCATACTTTCCAGCTTTTCTATCAGCGCTTTGGGGTTGGGGAAAGTTTTATTGTCAAAGGTGAAGGCTTTATAGGCCTCCATATAATGTATATCCAGGTAGATAACATCTGCCGGAATTTTCTTGTCTCTGAAGGTTTTGGCCACCGTTTCAACTTCAAAATCGGGGTAGTAGCTATAGCGACACTGCTGAAAGCCAAGACTCCACAAGGGGGGCATCTCAATGGTTCCGGTGAGCTTTGCATACTGTTTGATAACATCTGCTACCGTATCTCCCTGAATGAAGTAGTAGTTCATATCTCCACCATCAGCACTGAAGTAGCTGAAGCGGTTGTTGTTAGAAGTGCCAAAATTGAAATGCGTCTTATAGGTATTGTCGAAGAAGATACCGTAAGGCTTACCTTCCCGGATACCTATGAAAAAGGGAGTAGACACATAAAGCGGGTCGGTTTCATTATCAAAACCGAAAGAATCGGTATTCCAGTTGTCATAAGAAGACCCTCTGCGGTTTACACCACCACCTTTCTCACCGAGTCCAAGAAATATTTCATCGTCTGCTAACTGCTTGTAATTCGTAACAGTTTCTCCCAGCCAGCTCACGCCAAAGCTCGGGTCATCGGCATTTAACAGGTCTCCCTTATTGTTTTCAAAGTTCAGTCTTAAAGCTGATTTGGAAACATGACACCTGATAGCTCCTGTGTCCAGCGTCAAAGAGTCACCTTTATCCGTCACGTTTGAGGTACCGGATTCGGGCTCCATAATCACGGCATAGGGGTACTCATCAAAAGTATCATACTTTGACATTTGTACCCTGATAATATGTTCGTTGTAGGGAGTGAGCCGGAACCGGTGTTTGCTGGTGGTCCCTGATACAACTCCGCCCTGGGTGGAGTACTGCTCTATCTTACCTACACTTTCATTTCTGAAATTCATGGATTCTTATTTATTCTATATCGGGCATAAACAGCCCGAAACCAGATAATATTAGGTAAAATATATGAGCTTAGGAAAGGCCATGTTCCCTCTTACAGCCTGATTTAGGCAGGTTTTAGCTTAAAACCGCTAATGCGTTTTTTTCAAACGTTTGCAAGCCTTGCGAAAAAAAGTAAGCTTTTTTTAGGCTGTTCTTGATGATGAGGCGCGGGTTACCAGCTCTGCATCCAGAATCTGGATTTTGCTCTTGGCAGATTCGTCTTCGTTGGCAATCTCGCTGAAAATCAGTTTCACTGCTTCGCGGCCCATTTCATAGCCATGTTGCTCAACACTGGATAAGTCAATAAGTGACGAGAACTGCCAGTTGCTGAAACCAATGATGGCAATATCTTCCGGGATTTTAAGACCGCTGGCTTTAGAGGCCTGCATAGCGCCCAGGGCTGCCATGTCATTACTGGCAAAAACACCATCTACCGCGGCTCCTGATTCCAGCAGGTGACGGAAATTTTTAGCGGCTTCTGCCTCACTGCCATCGCGACATTCTATGATGAGGCTTTCATCAATTGGTATTTCGTGATCTTCCAGTGCGGAGATATAGCCTTCTTTTCGTTTTCTGATGGTGATCAGATTATGGGGGCCTTCCAGGTGTGCAATATGCCTACAGCCCTGTTCTATCAAATGGACGGTGGCATCATAAGCTCCCTGGTAGTCATCTACGATCACGCTGGAGGCATTCATGCCTTCTACCAGTCTATCGAAAAATACCAGTGGTTTGCCTTCATTGACCACTTTTTGCAGATGTGCCAGATCTGAAGTTTCCCGGGAAATAGATACAAGAAGTCCGTCTACCCTGGCTCCCATGAGTGTGTCAATGCAATCCGCTTCACGTTCATATGATTCCCGCGACTGGCAGATCATTACATTATAGCCTTCACTCATTGCTTCATCTTCGATGCCACTGATTACTGTAGAAAAGAAGAAGTGGACAGTTTCCGGAATCACCACCCCTATGGTGTTGGTCTTTTGATTACGCAGACTGAGGGCAATAGCATTGGGCCGATAGTTGTATTTGTTTGCCAAATCAACCACAGACTTCTTGGTAGCCGGGCTTATTCCGGGAAAGTCCTTAAGTGCCCGTGACACGGTAGAACAGGAGATATTCAGCTCTTTGGCTATATCTTTTATGGTTACTTGCCCGCTTCTCATCAGTTAGGTTTTCCGGATTTTTCTTTGGGGTAAGCCCTAATTTACATGGTTATGTTTCGATTCAATGAGGAAGCGCAAAATTTTTTCAAAAAATATTTTATTGGGAATTAGGAGAATCTGAGCGGTTTCAAACGTTTGCAGAACTTAAGTGGTTGGGGCTGAACCGATTGAAGAATTGAATCTTATAGCGATAATCCCTACTTTAACGTTGTCAAAGGCTTTTATAGCTGAAATAAAGCATCAAAGTATTGACAGTAATTTCCTCCATTTCTATTATAGTTTACTTTACTTAAAGCGCTCTTTGTAGCGCTTTAAGTGCTTTTAGGGGAGGGGGGAAATCAAATCTGATTTAGTGGTATGCAGTGTCAAATTTTCGCATATTTGCCACGCATTTTAAGGCTTACAAAATAAAATTTAATCATGTCAAAATTTAGAAGCGGTGTCCTTTATGGCCAGGAGGTGATCGATTGCCTCAACTACGCTAAGGAAAACGAATTTGCCCTTCCGGCAGTCAATGTGACGGGTACCAATACCATCAACTCTGTTTTGGAAGTAGCCAGCAAAGTAAACTCACCTGTAATTATTCAGTTTTCTGTGAGTGGAGCGGCTTTTTACGCAGGCAAATCTTTGAGCAATGACGGATACAACGCCTCTATTCAGGGAGCTATTGCAGGAGCGCATCATGTGCACCTGATGGCTGAGCACTATGGTGTGCCGGTAATTATGCATACTGATCATGCTGCCAAAAAACTACTGCCATGGATCGATGGTCTTTTGGATGCGGGAGAGAAGTTCTACGAAAAGAACGGGCGTCCCTTATACAGCACACATATGCTGGACCTTTCTGAAGAAACACTGGAGGACAATATTGCTATCAGCTGTGAGTACTTCAAGAGGATGAACGCTATTGAAATGGGCATCGAAATTGAGCTGGGTATTACCGGTGGTGAAGAAGACGGAGTTGACAACACTGATGTGGATTCGGCAAGACTCTACACACAACCAGAAGAAGTAGCTCAGGCCTGGGATGCTTTGAGAAAAGTAGGTAAGATCTTTACGGTAGCAGCTTCTTTTGGTAATGTTCACGGTGTGTACAAGCCGGGTAATGTGGAGCTCAGACCTGAAATACTGAAGAACTCTCAGGAGTATATTAAAGAGAAATTTGGTACAGAAGACAAGCCTGTATTCTTTGTATTTCACGGTGGTTCAGGATCAGAACCAGAGAAGATTCAGCAGGCTACTTCTTACGGATCTATTAAAATGAACATTGACACTGATATTCAGTGGGCATTCTGGGATGGCATCCACCAGTATTACAATGTGAAAAAAGATTACCTCCAGGCTCAGATTGGTAACCCTGATGGAGAGGATGCTCCTAATAAGAAAAACTATGACCCAAGGGTTTGGTTAAGAAAAGGAGAAGAGAGCATTGTGGCCAGATTGGAGCAGGCTTTTGCTGATCTGAACTGTCTGAACAGGAACTAAACAAGAAATTATACTTTTCATAGAAAGGCCATCCCGAAAGGGATGGCCTTTTTTTGTTTTGTGCTCTTCGAAGAAGGTTCTGGTATTTTTTTAAAAAAAGTTTGATGACCTCCCGCTGCGCTGTGGAATACAGTACGCAAAAGGCCTGATGATTTATACATCACGGCTATGTACAGTCACTAAACTTTTTAAAATGGCCAAGCCTGGAGTAAACTACCTTACAAGACCCTCACTGATTTTAGTACTGATTCTGCTCAGCTCTGGAGCTTTCTCACAGAATTACAATCATGTACTGAACTATAACCTTAACGGAACCCCGACTCACGGGGTAAAGATCAGAACAAATATCCCTTTTACCGATGGATCTCAAATGCCAACGGTGAGCATCAAAGGGTATGCTTACGGTCCCAGGAAACCAATAGATGTGACACTTATCTGGTACGTCTACGCAGGAAATTTCTATTTCCCGTCAGCGTCCTCTGCCGGAGGTTTTGCTCCCAAGATCAGAATGGCGCAAGAGAACGGGAAGGTGGTCATTTTTCTTGATGAAAAGATTTACTACCAAAGATTTACTGTAGATGTTTATGCGAAGGGCATGTCAGAAACGGCATCCTGGTTTTCCGGCTGGACTGCTGTTGATGAAGCGTTTTCCGGCACCCACCAGGTGGATGTTCCTTATTCCAGCGAGTTTGGAGGGAGTGTAAGCGTTGGTGCAAATGCGGCACCTACGGCAAGCCTGACATTGCGAAGTACTACACGAAACCAAATCGTGAGGCCCAACAATACCAGCCTTGAATTCTTTGAGGGTTCGGTTGAAAGGGCCCGGTTTTCAGCGGGTAACGGAAACCTTCTGTTGGGTAAAATCAACGATACCGGTGAGAAGTTTCAGGTTGCAGGGACTTCAAGATTTACGGGGAACCTGGCCGTTGATGGCGTGGCTCAGTTTGAAAATGCCAGCTACGATAAGAAGGCCAGGTTTGTGAGGAGTGGAGGTAAGCCTACCTCTCTGGAAAAAGATGCCTCCTCTATCTATTTCTACAATGAGACAGACGGGCAGATTATGTCCCGCTTTTATGATAACGGAGACCTGTTTGTGGGCAATAAAGCCACGGTCAACGGAGATGCCATTGTTCTCGGTAACCTCGAAACACAACAGGTCAAAGTATCGGCTACGCCTGGCTCTGTGCCTGATTATGTCTTTCAGCCCGACTACGAGCTGATATCGCTACCCGAACTTGAAGCCTATATCAAGGCGAATTCACACCTGCCCAATATTCCATCAGCCAGTGAGGTGGAGAAAACCGGTCAGAACCTGGGTGTCCTTCAGTTCAAACTCCTGGAGAAAATCGAAGAGCTCACCCTCCATGTGATTGATGTCGACAAGGAAAACAATCTTCTGAAAGACAGGAATCAGGCACTCGAAACGCAGTTGGGCTTGCTGCTCAAAAGAATTGAAAAGCTGGAGTCAAGAATTAACAACTAAACCTCAATACAAATAGAACCATGAGAAAAATCAATCTGTCGATCATGCTCCTTGTGATGGCGCTGGGCGCTTTTTCACAGGACCTGCAGGATATGATGCCGCCTTCTCCAACGGCTGCATCGATCATCAAGGCAGGAGAAATCAACGCTAACAAGTTTACAGGCACGCCTAATATCAGCATCCCTCTGTATACAGTGGCCTATCATAACATGGCAGTGCCTATTTCGCTCAGCTATGATGCCAGGGGAATTAAGGTGGACGATGTGCCCGGCTGGGTCGGAACCAACTGGTCAATGAGTGCCGGAGGTGTGATTACGCGCTCCGTGAGGGGACTGGCAGATGACAGAGTCTCAGAAGGGTACTTTACAACAAGGCCGGCTTTCGAATCCGGAGGACTCACCAAGGTAGATGAATTCAGAAGATATGACAGAGGTGAACGTGATGGAGATCCTGATCTGTACAATTTCAGTTTTCCCGGTGGCTCCGGAAAGTTTATGATTGATCAAAATAAGAAGATCCATGTTTTCCCTCATCAAAAACTGAAAATCGAGTTTTTGACCGGGACCACCGTAGACGGTGGTTTTAAGATTACGACTACCAGTGGTACCACTTATACATTTGATGCGGTGGAATATACGCAGGTGAGCTCTTCGGGTAATCTGAGCGGAGATTCTTATGTTTCTTCCTGGTATCTGAGTAAAATGGAAAACGCGATCTATCCGGGTAAGTACATCACCTTTAGTTATGTAGACCTGCCACTGATTGCCAATATGGTAAAGCTCAAGAGCTACAGTGCTACCAGGTATTATCATGGAGGAGGTTACTTTCCTGCAAATCAACATACGGTTATATCCACGCGCTTTGGCAGTTATGAGACCAAGCGTCTTACGGGTATCCAGTGGGGCACCGGTTCTGTTGAGTTTATCGCCAATACTGAAAGACTGGACCTGGCCGGAGATAATCATCTGGACAAGGTTGTGGTGAAGGACAATCTCGGTACAGTAGTCAAAGAGTATGCTCTCAGCTATGGCTACTACAGTGGTGAAAACAAGCTAAGGCTGGATAGTTTGCAGGAATTTGGCGACAATCAAACGGCTTATCCACCTCATGTATTTGCCTATGAGGGTTCCAGCCTTCCGGACTATAACTCTACGGGACAGGATTATTGGGGTTACTACAATGGTAAGGACAGCAATCTGGACCTGTTACCGATCCAGTGGGTAGATGTATATGAAACTTACGCCACTGCCCCTGCGCAGGAGCACTTCTACAGAATTGGTGGTGCTGATCGTCAGCCGGTGGAGAGTTTTCTGAAAAGGGGGCTGCTTCAATCTATCACTTATCCTACCGGTGGCAGCACTGAGTTTGAGATGGAGAGTCATCGTTATTCAAACAAGGTCAGTGACTTATTACCTATTCATTTCCAGGCTGATTTCAGCTGTGCGCTTGCCAATGTTCGCTGTGATTTTGTGAATGACTATGACTATCTGGTTAACAGGTTTGGGAATCAGATTCTGAATACTGATAGTGAGCTGGTACAGTCAGAGGGTGGTGGTGACCCGATATTTCATGTTCAGACCCAGAACTTCCAGGTGGTAGATGCTCAAAGAATCGTATTTGATATTGATATAGAAGCCTATGGACAGAACTATACTACGACACTCCCTTATGTGAAGCTGGAGCGGCAGAACGGAGCTAACTGGGACTTGATTTTTAATGTTGCCGGAGCTTCTTCTTCTACCAGAATTGAAGATTTGGCAGTAGGTACATATCGCATGACTACTTACGCAGCGGATGAATATGGTCTTGATACTGATAAGGCTAAGCTCAAAGCCAGTTGGTATGTCCCGACTGGCATCACTGACTTATACGGACCTGGTCTCAGAGTTAAAAGAATCTCACAGCGCGAAGACCCTTCCACCCCTCAGGTCAATATCAGAGAGTATGAATATACTGATGAGAGCGGGGCCAGCAGTGGTTTGCTGTACAGTGAACTCATGTTTTCATACAGGAAACATAGTATAATGGTAGATAACGGTTGGGAATTTTACAGACCTCTGTTACTGCAAAGTTCTACGAGCCGTTTTCAGCATTTCCAGAGTCCTATTGGTTATAGCAGAGTAACAGAAATCTTTGGTGAAAATGGAGAGAACGGAAAAGTGGTGGATTTGTATAATACCAATCCTCAGTCCATTCTTGATTTTGTAGGGCCAGATTACATCGAACAGTATGCAGCTGATGAGCATCCTTTTGCCCCCTCTTTTTATGCTACCTGGGATCTGGGGCAGTTATTGGAATCTACAGTTTACAGGAGGAAGAATGTTGGGGAAACAGGAGTTGACTACAAAAAACTGACTCATACCAAAAACACCTGGAGTTTTGCCCGGGGAGAAGTCATCCGTGGTCTGGCGGTAGCATCAGTGAATATTCATGACGGAACGAGTACGATCGACCTCATAGGCAATCTGGCCTATATGATCATCAACTATGGTGTCACCCCCATCTGGGATCAACTTATTAAAACTGAACAAACAGCGTATTCTTCCTGGGGTGCTGGTGTGACCACAGTTACTGATATCTCATATGGTGGTGTTGACGGTCACTTACAGGTGGTGAGTCAATCTGTTACAGGCAGTGATGGTATTAAGAATACCACAGAATACAGCTACCCGCTGGATTACTATGATGAAGTGTCCGAAACGAGCATTCATCCATTTGCCAACGGACTTGTTGCCAATAACATGCACGGTGCGGTCATTGAAGAGCTCATGTTCAGGGGCAACGGAAATGACCGGCAAATCATAGGAGGGAAGCTCACAAAGTACGATGCCACTGCTTTACAACCTCATGAGATTTTCGCATTGAAAGCGGGAGGAAGTACAACTCTGTTTGAGAGCGGATTTCTTAAAAGTACTTCCTATACCGGTACCGGGTCGACCATGGATGCCAATTATGAGGAACGTATCAGGTTTAAATACCAGAATGGTAACCTCGTGGAGCAGGCTCTGGAAAATGGTCAACCTATGAGTTATGTCTGGGGCTATGATAATCAGTATCCGGTAGCTCAGATTCAGAATGCCGATTACAGCACGGTGAGCCAGGCCCTGGTCAATGCAAATCTGGGTATTGGAGGGCTACTTCCAACCCAGGAAACAGCCCTTAGAAACCTCCCGAATACCCTGGTTTCCACAATGGCTTACCAGCTTGGAAAGGGAATGATTCTCCAGACTGACCCGAATGGGCTTAATACCACTTTTGAGTATGATGCTTTTGGCCGACTCAAGCTGGTTCGTGACCCCGATGGCAACATCATCAATACCTATCAATACCACTATAAAGGCCAGTAAGATGTACCGGAACACAACACACAAAAAGACCTCTGAGCTCAGTGGTCCTGCCGGACCCATGTCTTCTCAGCATACTTCAACCGACAGATTCTCGCTTCTCAACCTGATGGATATGAAAACAGTCAATAAGAATTTAATCCGCCTTTGCATGCTACTGCTTTTGCTCGGTGGCGTATGGCATACTGCTTCAGCTCAACTTGAAGAGGGAGGAGGCCCCGGTGGTCCGGGAGGCTCGTTTACCATTACGGGCCCAACAAGTGCCAATCTGAATGAGTCAAAAACTTACACTATTTCGGGTTCGGGCATTTCCAGTGTCAACTGGATAGTGAGTAAGGGTACCATTACCTCTTCCAATAACAGTTCAGCGACTGTTACCTGGAACCAGACCGGTACGGGTAACATTTATGCCCTGGTCACGAATACCAGTAACCAGACTGATCCCGTAGATGGCGTTTTTGTAACCATAACCAATCCGGCACCACCAGTGCCGCCTGCCGCGAGCGTAAGTGCCCTTAACAATTGTGGGGTTACTACAATTTCACGTTCCAACCCGCCCAGTGGTATTACCTGGTACTGGCAGGGAACCAGCTCTAATGGCACCAGTACCTCCAACTTGTCAGCTTCTTATGCAGTCACAACTGCGGGTACCTATTATCTGCGGGCGCGAAACAGCTCCGGGGTTTGGAGTACTACTTCAAGGGGAATTACTGTAACAATTGATCAGGTACCCGGGACACCGGGAACTGTTACGGTCAGTAACAATTGCGGCAATACCGTTTTAACACGGCCAAACCCTCCTAGTGGAACCACCTATTACTGGCAAAGTTCCTCTTCAGGCACCAGTACCTCCAATTCAGCCAGTACCATAACCCGTACAAGCGGCAGCGTTTATTATCTGAGAGCCAGAAACAACAGCAGCGCTTGCTGGAGTACTGTGAGAACAGTGAACTATAGCGTCAATACCGTGCCCTCCACGCCTCCAACACCTTCGGTTTCCAATAACTGTGGTAACACCGTACTGACCCGGGCTAACCCTCCTTCAGGATTTACCTACTACTGGCAGAGTTCATCTTCAGGGACGAGTACTTCAAATTCGGCAAGTACAGTGACCAGAACCAGTGGAAGTGTCTATTATCTGAGATCAAGAAATAACAGTACAGGTTGCTGGAGTAGTATCAGATCGGTGAGCTACAGTATCAATACTGTTCCGGCTACCCCTCCCACTCCTTCAGTATCCAATAACTGTGGCAATACAGTATTAACGAGAGCCAATCCTCCTTCAGGATTTACCTACTACTGGCAGAGTTCATCTTCAGGGACGAGTACTTCGAATTCGGCAAGTACTGTAACCAGAACCAGTGGAAGCGTCTATTATCTGAGATCCAGAAATAATAGTACAGGATGCTGGAGTAGTATCAGATCGGTGAGTTATACGCTAAAGACGGTACCCTCTACGCCTCCGGCCCCAACGGTTACAAATAATTGTGGCAATACGGTATTGACAAGGTCGAACCCGGGGCCTGAGACGACTTATTACTGGCAAAGCTCTGCCTCCGGAACGAGTACCTCCAACTCTGCCAGCTCTGTAACGAGAACCAGTGGCAGTACTTACTATTTAAGAGCTTACAATACAACCAGCGGGTGCTGGAGCACTGCCCGTACCATTAGCTACAGCATTAATACAGCTCCGGCTACACCACCGGAAGTCATTATCGGGAACAATTGCGGCAATACCGATTTGATCAGATCAAACCCTCCTTCCGGTATTACCTATTACTGGCAGAGTTCTTCTTCCGGCACCAGTACTTCCAATTCGGCTACCACGCTCAACCGTACCAGTGGCAGTGTTTATTATCTGAGGGCAAGAAACAACAGCACCCACTGCTGGAGTCCTGCAAGAACCATCAGTTACAGCATTAACAGTTTGCCAGCTACTCCTCCGGTACCTTCAGTAAGTGAAAATTGTAATAACACTGTTTTAACCAGGGCCAACCCTCCCTCAGGTTTTACCTACTATTGGCAAAACTCGGGTTCAGGCACCAGTACTTCCAATTCGGCAGGTTCGGTGAATCGTTCCAGTGCCGGTACCTATTACCTCCGGGCACGCAATAATTCGACTCATTGCTGGGGTACTGCTGTTGCGGTTACTTATGGGTTTAAATCTTTACCCGCTACTCCTCCCACACCTGCTGTGGCAGAGAATTGCGGTAATACGGTACTGACCAGGTCAAATCCTCCTTCAGGATTTACCTACTATTGGCAAAGTTCTGCTTCGGGTACCAGTACCTCTAACTCAGCCAGTACAGTCAATCGTTCGAGTGCAGGTACTTACTACCTTCGGGCCCGTAACAACAGCACAGGTTGTTGGAGCGTGATTCGATCGGTGAGCTATGGTTTTAATGCATTGCCTGCTACGCCCGCAGTTCCTTCTGTTTCTGAAAACTGTGGTGTAACTGTACTGACCAGGTCAAATCCTCCCTCAGGATTTACCTACTATTGGCAGAGCACAGGCTCCGGCACCAGTACAGCGAATTCATTTAGTAGCATTAATCTGTTTAGTGCAGGTACCTACTATCTGAGAGCCCGAAATAACTCCACCCAATGCTGGGGTACAGCCGTGGCGGTGAGTTATGGTTTCAAAACTCCACCATCAGCACCTCCTGTACCCACTGTTGCGGAGAATTGTAATAATACGGTGCTCACACGTGCTAACCCTCCTTCCGGAATAACCTACTACTGGCAGAGTACACTCTCTGGTACCAGTACTTCCAATTCGGCTGGCACGGTCAATCGCTCCAGTGCAGGCACCTACTACCTGAGAGCACGCAACAATACCACGCAATGCTGGGGCACTGCTACTGCGGTGACTTATGGCTTCAAAGCCCTGCCTGCTACACCACCAACACCAACGGTAGCTGAGAACTGTGATAATACGGTGCTCACACGCGCCAACCCACCATCTGGTATTACTTATTATTGGCAGAGCTCCAATACAGGTACCAGTACTGCCAGTTCAGCCAGTACGGTCAACCGTTCAAGTGCGGGTACTTACTACCTGAGAGCGCGCAATAACAGCACACAATGCTGGGGGCCTGCCGTAGCCGTTTCCTATGGCTTCAAAGCGCTGCCTGCCGTACCGCCTGCACCCACTGTAGCAGAGAACTGTAATAATACAGTGCTTACACGTGCGAACCCACCATCTGGCACTACTTACTACTGGCAGAGCTCATTATCAGGTACCAGTACTTCCAGTTCGGCCGGTACGGTTAATCGTTCCAGTGCGGGTACTTACTACCTGAGAGCGCGTAATAACAGTACGCTGTGCTGGGGACCTGCCAGGGCGATATCTTATGGCTTCAATGCATTACCGGCTACACCACCTGCACCTACAGCCGTGGAGAACTGTGGGAATACGGTGCTTACAAGATCTAATCCTCCTTCAGGTTTTACCTACTACTGGCAAACCACAGCTTCAGGAACAAGCACCGGCAATTCCTCAAGCTCCTTTAATCAGAGCTCTGGCGGTACCTATTACCTGAGGGCCCGCAATAATACCACACACTGCTGGGGTGGAGCCAGTTCGGTGACTTATGGCTATAAATCTGTTCCTGCTATACCGTCAGCACCGGTAGTGACTAAAAACTTCGGGACTACGACTCTGAGCCGATCCAACCCTCCTTCAGGAGTCACCTGGTATTGGCAGGGGACCAATGCTTCTGGTACGGCTACTACCAATACTTCTCTCAATTACACAGTGACTACCCCGGGTACATATTACCTGAGAGGCAGAAGCAGTAGTGGCTGCTGGGGACCCGGTATAGCCGTTGCCGCCACGGTGGAATTGAATCCTCAGATCATAGTTACAGGAGACACCAATCTGGCTGGCCTGGGAGATAAAACTTCCCTGAGTACCGGGGGTGTTTATGCTACGTATACCTGGAAAAAAGACGGGGTTGCCGTAGGTACAGGTAGTACTTATGACGCTCGTGAAGCAGGTAGTTATACCCTCACCGTTACTAAGTCCGGTGTTTCCGGCTCAGGTGTAAGTACGGCTGTTGTGGTTACAGGAAGCGCAGATATTAACCCGGGAGATCACAATTATGTGATATCCACAACCATGCTGACTTCAGGCATCACCAGTGAAAACCAGGTGAACAACCTGACTTCTGATGAACGTAGTGTCAGTATCGGCTATGCCGATGGTTTGGGCAGGCCTGTTCAGACTATAGGTGTAGAGGCTTCTCCTACAAAGCAACATGTGGTACAAGCCATTGATTATGATGTTTTCGGAAGACAGACAAAGGCATACCTGCCTTATACGACACCGGCCACAAGCAGTACCTATCAGACTAACCCGATAGGAACCGGAACCGGAGATTATACTTCGAGTCCGCAATATCAGTTTTATCAGAATGCCGTGGATGTGGCACATGACACGGCACCTTATGCTGAAACTGTACTGGAAAGTGCACCTTCTGGCAGAGTGCTCAAGCAAGGCGCAGCCGGATCTGTCTGGCAGCCTGTGCCCGGCTCTTACACTGATCATGTGGTTCACACGGTATATGAGCAAAATGTGGCCAATGAAGTACTCCACTACAAAATGGTGGGAGATGTGCCGGTATCAGAAGGATATTATGAAGCGGGCGAATTGATCAGTGTTGTGACCGTAGATGAGAATGGCAGCGAGGTTACGCAATATACGGACAAGTTTGGCCGCGTTATTCTGAAACTCATATATACTGGTGATGCAGGAAACCCTCAGGCCAGAACCCAATATGTATATGATGATTTTGGAAATCTGCGTGTTGTTCTTCCTCCTGAGGCAAGTGATGAAGTCACAGATAATAGTCTTACCAATATTCCTGCCGGCTACACGCTGGTAACCAGTGATCTGGTTGTAACGCCAGCGAACTATACAGGAGGTTCCTATATGTATGTTGAGGGAGTGTCTGTAACCGTTGATCCGGCTGTCACCCTTAGCCCGGGAGCAGAAGTGATCAAGTATGGCATTCAGAATGATTTTCTGGACAAATGGGCCTTTCAGTACAAGTACGATAGTCGTCAACGCATGAGTGAAAAGCGTGTGCCGGGCTCAGGTTGGGTATATATGGTATATGATGAGCTGAACAGATTGGTTGCTACTCAGGATGCTAATCAGCGCGATGACCATCAGTGGGTTTATACAAAGTATGATGTTCATTCCAGGCCTGTGGTCACTGGTTTCTATACCTCCGATACCGACCAAAAGGGGTTGCAGGTAGCGGTAGATACCTTCTACACTTCTCTTAACAGAGAGCCTTATGAAGTACTGGGTACCATGCTTCATGGTTATACCGATTATGCATTCCCTAAAGCGAACGCTGGTCAGGTACTTACTGTCACCTATTATGATGATTATGCTAATCTTCCTTCGGAGTTTTCAAACTTTAGTTATGTACAGGAGCTGGGGAATGGTATCAATAACCTGAATGTCAAAGGACAGGTAGTGGGTACCAAGACCAAGGTGCTGGGAACAAGTACCTTGTTAAAGAGTGTGGTCTACTATGATAACCGCTACAGGGTGCTCCAAACTATCACCGATCATCAGTTGAGTGATGCCGACCGTACTACAACCCGGTATGACTTTGCCGGAAGGGTTATCGAAACCAAGAGGCACCATGCCACAGCTCAGGCAGATACTGATGTTAAAGAGGTATTTACCTATGACCATGCCAGTCGCTTGCTACAAGCTACGCACCAGGTAAATAATGATCCTGCTGTATTGCTGGTGCAAAACGAGTACAACGAGCTGGGTGAGCTGATAGACAAGAAGCTGCATTCGACCAACAGTGGCGCTTCCTTTGAACAGTCTGTAGACTATCTCTACAATATCAGAGGCTGGCTGACCAATATCAATGATGTGACGTTGAATGATGGAGAGGGTGACTATTTCGGTATGAAGCTATCATATGAGGAGGCCACAGATGCTGGCAACACCCCCACTTTTAACGGTAATATCAGTGGCGCCAAATGGAGTAATTACCAGGGGGGTAATCATCAGAGAGATGCCTACAACTATAGTTACGATCGCATGAATCGACTGACTGCTGCCGAGTACCGTCAAAAGGTGCCTGGTACGAGTTGGATAAACAAGACAGATTTTGATGTACCGGGCATCAGCTATGACCTGAATGGTAATATTCTGAGTCTCACACGTAATCACGGGGCCGGTACAGCCATGGACGACCTGTCTTATAGCTACACCGGTAATCAATTGCTGGCGGTGTCAGATGCAGGAGATGTTTCCAAAGGCTTTAAAGATGGGAACACTGTGGGGGATGATTTTGCCTACGATGATAACGGCAATATGATCAGTGATGCCAATAAAGACATCACCAGTATCAGCTACAATCATCTCAACCTGCCCGAAACAGTGACTTTTACCGGTAGTCGCAGTATCACTTATACCTATGATGCGGCCGGCATAAAATTGACTAAGAGCGTTAACGACAACGGTAGCATTAAAACCACGGACTACGTAGGGGGCTTTATTTATGAGAACAATGTGCTACAGCAACTGGCTCATGCTGAGGGCCGTGTAAGGAAGAAGGACAGCGGTAGCTTTGTCTATGATTACTATCTGAAAGACCACCTGGGCAACACCCGTATCACCTTTACCACTGAAAATGAGCAGGTAATCTATCTGGCCACGATGGAGACGGATGTGGCCGGTCAGCTGGACTATGGAGCCTACGAAGAGAGTCTCTTTTTGAATATGCCTGCCACCCGGGTCAATTCCCCTGCCATTGCCAATCATACAGCAGAAGCGGGTATCACAAATAATGAGACGGCTCGTCTGAGGGGTAATGATCTGCTGAGGCAAACCGGTCCGGCTAAGCTGATGCAGGTATCAAGAGGAGATGTGGTGAACCTGGAGGCTTATGCCTACTATACGGGCAATTATACCGACAATGGTAGTATCAATTCCGGGGCCTTTATCAGCTCAATTATCAGTGCGGTAACCGGAGCTGCCCCTGCGGGAGCCGAGACTTCGGCTATTTCAGGAGCCATCAATGGCAATAGTGCTACGGTATTTGTAGGAAATGATGGTAACAATACACAACCCCGTGCCTATCTGAACTATATCCTTTTTGACCAGGACTTCAATTATGTGGATGCCGGCTTTGATCAGGTGACCAATGCGGCCAAAGACGGCCATGAAAGACTGACCTTACCGGCTTTAGGCATCAATCAGGGGGGCTATCTCTATGTATATGTATCCAATGAGAGTAATAACAGCCAGGATGTATACTTCGATGATCTGCGCATTACCCATACCAAGGGCAAAGTGCTACAGGAGGATCATTACTATCCGTTTGGAATGAACATTAGTGGGCTATCCGGTACAGTTGCCTTAAGCAAGCCAAATAGATATAAGTTATCAGGTAACGAGGAACAGACTGATTTTGACTTTAGTGTTTATGATTTTAATGCCAGGTTTTATGATCAGGCATTGGGAAGATTTATGAATGTTGACCCGATGGCAGATGAGAGGACTTGGATAAACCCATATAATTATGTTCAAAACAATCCATTGTTAAGAGTTGATCCAGTTGGTACGCTTGATGATTACTTCGATAAGGACGGCAACTATTTAGGTACCGATGATGCTTCAACAGATGTAGTAAGAATTATGGATAAGCAAATTTGGGGTGCGGTTTCTATTAAGAGAAAGGATGGAACAGCTCTGATGACAAACGATGTCGGTAAGGAGTTATCAACAGTTTTGACAGAAACTGAACTTGAGGAAAGTTCAATAAAGAAAATATTCAAGATGTATTATAATGAGCTGGATGCTGAAAGTAAAAGCTCTGAAGAATTTACATTCACGACCAAGGAGGACAAAGAGAGTAATGTTATGAGTGCAAATACAAAGCAAAGCAAAGAGATACTGGGTTGGAGAGCATGGACTAAAAGAACAATGAACATCAATGTTATTGAAGGAAAGGTTCACAATTCCCTAGGAACAGTAAGTAACATTAAAAATGTGATGGTGCACGAGTCACATCATTTTAATGATAACCCGAATGACAAAGTTGTGGATAGGGAATTGGATGCTATAAGGGTGCAAATGAAGCATTCAACCTGGCGTGGCACTACTCAAAGATTCAAGAATTTGATTAATGATTACAGGATTAACCTTGAGATAGAAAAATCTCATGATGAACAACGATAAGTCATTGAGACCTAAATGTAATTGTGCAGACTGCTTCGTTTATGTCTGAGAGATTGAAGAAGTGAACAGGTCTCGCAGCTTTATTGCAAAGACCTATTGAATATGAAAAGCCAGTTCTGAAAAATAGAGCTGGCTTTTTTCTCTCCCTCCTCCGCGTTTGCAACGCGGAGGTCTTAAACCAAAACGTACCGAAATACATCATCACAGGTGATAAAGCTCAATGACACGGAAACATTTACACCACCTGCGAGATATTTCGCGTGTGCGAGATTTATGGAATAATTGGGTGTTATAGAGTAATAGCCTGGTCAGCCACTATTAATCCTTCTTTTTCTGATGACCTTCTTTATAGCCGCGGAATAAAGGGTCAGAAAAGCAAAAACTATGAAAAAGATGATTTACGTACTGGCCATGCTATTCAGTGCAGTGGCAGTTAAGGCTCAGCACAATTATGACAGTCAGGGAGTTTTGTATTCACACTCAAACAACGTGCTAACCGTAGGGACTAATACTGTACAAGGTAATTATGGAGGCATAACGTCCAATCTTGAGCTGAGAAATACAGAGGGGGGCTTGCTGGCGATTGGAGGACTTTCAGGAGGAAGTATCAAGCCTTTATATCTTATAGCAGGTGCCTTCGGAACTGGTATGTATTTCGACAAAAGTGTAGAATTCAGCTTTTTTGGTGGTGATAACATTTTGAAGTTAAGAGGTACTGACCATGATGGAGGTTCGGTGCTGGTAGGTACCGGTAGTATACCTACTGGATATAAACTGGCTGTTGGCGGAAAGATCATAACGGAAGAGGTAAAGGTATCTATGCAAAGCAGTTGGCCTGACTTTGTGTTCTACCCTGATTATCAGCTTAGCTCTCTGTATGAAGTAGAATCATTTATTAAAAACAATGGTCATTTAATGCATATGCCCTCGGCTGCCGAGGTGGAGGCTGATGGGTTTATGTTGGCAGAAATGGACGCTAAACTCCTGCAGCAGCTGGAAGAACTAACATTACACACCATTGAGCAACAAAAACTACTCGATAGGCAGAAGGAGCAACTGGCAGAGCAGAAAATAGAAATGGATGCTTTGAAGTCGGCACTAAAACGGCTGGAAGCCCTGGAAGCGAAGGTCGAACAACTGGAAAAGAAGTAGCCCACGCTTCTTCAGGCGAGCGAATTTTTTGAATCAAACTCCATAACGATGAAAAAGCTCTGGGTGATTTTAGCATTACTGGTGTCGGTTTCCGTGCTGGCTCAGGAGTCAGAAAAAAGTAATACACTTGAAGCCTCCACAGAGGCTGTAAGCAAGGCCAACCGGAAGGTGCAAAAACGTCTGAGTAAGCTGGAAGAGAGACTAACCAGAGCTCTTGGCAAAACACACCCACAACTATCTGAGGTAGGTGTTGATTCGCTTATACAGGCCAGCCTGACCGCCAGCGCATTGATGAGGGAAAAAGAGTCGAAGGACTCCGTTTCAGCTTATTTCTCCGATCTGATGAAAACGGTTTTGGTGGATTTAGAGGCTACACCTATGAATCTGCCGCTGGCCGGAGAGTTAAGAGAGAGTATCAAACAGCTTCAAAAGCTCAGGGAAATGCAGGTAGTTCTGGGGAAATCTGGTGATATCGGACGAGTATTGGGTACCGGAGAACTGAAAAAGCTGGATAAGGAAGCATCTGTACTCAGTGCAGCTTTGGCCGGGTATAAGCAACTCTTTGAGGGCTGGGAAGAAAAATTGCTATCTGAGGTAAGCAGCCTGGAGGCGGTTCGGCTGGCCAAGGAGCAGATTGACAAAATGAAGACCTATCAGCCTTTGCCGGAGGGGTATCGCAGTAAAATGGATGGGCTGCAGACCAACGGCTTTGTGAAGAAAAAACTCGAAGAAAAAATAGAAGAGCTGAAAAAGTCAGGGGTAGAAAGTCTGCAAACCAGATTTGATCAGGCACAGATAAAAATGACAGAAGCCAAGCAGAAATTTCCCAATCTGGAAAGTGTGGAGGAAGCACCGAAAAACTACAATCCTTATAAAGGCCAGGCTTTTTTCAAAAGGCTTAAACCGGGAGGAGATTTTCAGGTTAACAGGCTCAATCCCGCTTCAGTAGATGCAGCACTCAGCCTGGTGTATCCGGTCAGTCTTAAAGCGAGTGTTGGGGTGGCCGGAGCGACCAGAGTTTTTCTGCAGAAATCTGATTCACAAAAGGCGAGAGAAGAGAATCTCAGTCTCAGAAGTTTCGCCCGTTATCGGTTTTGGAAGACTTTTTTCTTTCAGGCCAATTATGAGGTGAGCCGAATGGGTAACCTCAGCCAAACCAATGAAAAAACGAGCTATAGATGGGTAAAGAATGCTTTGACCGGGGTCGGCAAAGAGTTCGATATGACCAGAGGTGTACGAATGAACGTTACGGCTTTCTACGATTTCTTTTATAATCGACAGAACAGCCCCAATAACCAACCATGGGTCTTTCGAATGGGATTCAGCTTTGAGAAGTAATGAAGGGTACGCCTTCTTTAAATCGATAAAATCTTGGCTACTCTGAATTCTTCATCGTCAAGGCGCTTCTCTATTTTGATGGCCTCATTGATAGGCGTGTAGACAATCTGGTTATTGATAATACCCACCATCACCTTTGATTTTTCATCGCGTAGGCCTTCCACAGCAGCTACACCCAGTCGGCTGGCCAACACCCGGTCCATAGTGGTAGGGGATCCACCACGTTGTAGGTGGCCCAGAACGGTTACACGAATATCAAAGTAGTCGAGCTGGGCCTTTACCTGATCAGCAATATCATAGGCATTTCCCAACTGACAGCCCTCTGCGATGATTACAATGTTAGAAGCTTTCTGATTAGCCGCACCTTTTTGAAGACGTTTGATCAGTTTTTCTATAGGGTAGTTGTGCTCGGGCACAATCATAGCCACGGCACCACCACCGATGGCAGCATTTACGGCAATAAACCCTGCATCACGCCCCATCACTTCTATAAAGAAAAGTCGTTCATGAGATGAAGCGGTATCACGAATCTTATCGATAGCCTCTGCTGCCGTATTACAGGCTGTATCGAAACCGATAGTAAAATCTGTTCCGGCCAGGTCGTTGTCGATCGTACCGGGAATACCTATTACCGGCACATCAAACTCACGGCTGAAGATGTCGGCCCCGGTAAAGGACCCATCTCCACCGATCACAACCAGCGCGTCAAGCTCGTGTTTCTTAAAATTTTCATAGGCCTTTTGGCGGCCTTCAGTCGTACGGAATTCATCACTTCTTGCCGACAGCAGAAAGGTGCCCCCGCGACTAAGGATATTCGATACAGATCGTACAAAAAGCTGTTCTATATTGCCGGAAATAAGTCCGTCATAGCCTTTGTAGATACCGAAGACCTCGATATCATAATAGATACAGGCCCTCACTACGGCACGGACGGCTGCGTTCATTCCAGGAGCATCTCCTCCGGATGTCAAAACGCCTATTCTTTTGATTTGTGAACTCATTAATGGTACGGTCAAACAATCAAAAATAAGTCTTTAAACCAGAAGTTCAGGGGGGAGGGGTTCTAATAATTTGTGCAATCGATTGAACAAATCACCATGGAAAGCACAGTTTTAAGCCTGCCATGGTGATTTGCGTCAAGGTAATTTACTGGCCTGGTACATTGTAATAGAAGCGCTCGTGAACCACCTGGCCGTTCTCCCATTTCTTCACGGATACCTCTTCCATTTTCATGCGATTGCCATCCTGAAAAGTAACATCCACCCATGATTCGGTACAGGTGTGTCCGGTCTCTTCATTCGAAGTCATGGCGCCTACGCCTCCTGCATGGATTTCTTTAATTGAACTCATCCACTGCTCTTCGAAAGTACGATTGTGATCTTTGCCTTCTCTTACTTCGCCTGTGGCTTCTATCATTACCACATTTTCGGCATAAAATTTCTCAAAGGCCTCCATCATTTGTCCCTGGCCCATCATGCCCTGTAGTTCCTGTTCTAATGCTAATACGCTCATAGTTATAAAAATTGATGTTTGTAATCTGAATTAACGAACCACCTGTCTCCCGGGGTTTTGGTTGGGGTATTATCTTTTCAAAAAGAAATGGAAAAAGCTTAAACCGGAATCATGCAACAGGTTTCTATTACATGATCAGACGATTTGAAAATGAGTAACTTACAGATGCCAGACAAGAGCCTATTTGGTGATTTTTAGTCAATCCATTATTCCTAAAGAATAATCCGGGTTAAATTGTAGCTATGTCGAGCTTCAGAATAAGGCCACGTTTTAATGAGACCCTTTCCGTAAGTCAGGAAGAGTTCAGAAGCAATATTGAGGAAGCTCTCAATAAAGAAGATGGTGTGATCGGTTCTGTGTCAGAGACCTACTGCGTTCTAAAAATTCCTATGGCAGAAAGACATTATTGGTCTCCACAACTTACTCTTACTCTGGAGGAGGAGGAAGACAACGAAACCCACCTGAGAGTTCGTGGGCTATATGGACCTAAGCCCAGTGTATGGGCCGCTTTCTTCATGTCATATGCAGCTATTGGTATTTTGATCCTTTTTATAGGTGTAATAGGAATGTCTCAGGCACTGTTAGATAAACCTGCACCCATATTATGGGCGGTGCCTGTTCTCGCATTGGTGGCGCTGGTTCTTTACCTGGTGGCCCAGAGCGGGCAGAAAGTAGGGGCCGAGCAGATGTTTCGGATCCATCACTTTTACGAGACCCTGGTAAAACATCGGGTAGCTATTAAATAAAAAAGTCCGGGGTTAACTACTCCCCGGACACTTAACAAATAAACTATTAACTATATGAAGAGGATTACTGACGTAATCCGAAAATTCCTGTTTTCTACTTCTCAATAACTATACCAAAACGAGAAATAGCTGTGATTTTTTATCACTCGACTTTTACATCTCCAAGTCTACTATACAGATGCTTTTTTCGACCAAAAAGTTTCATCGCGCTGAAGTTTTTAACGTTAATTAACAGCTTTCAACAAGTTGATAATCAATGTGTAACTTTTTGTTAACAAGAGTATCACAAATGGGCCTGTCCCTAAACAACTATTAATATAGTTGTTTCTTGGTGCGTTGGCCAATTTCTCTTAGCTTTAACGAAAACATTAGTTATGAGGTTGTCTTTACTCACTTTTACTTTGCGCGTTCTCTGGAAGAACCGGCTTTTTACTTTCCTTAATGTATTCGGACTTACTTTTGGTCTGGCAGCCTCTATCTGGTTAGCACTTTATCTGAAAAATGAGCTGACCTACGATCGACATCATGTGAACCATGAGAGAATCTATCGATTGAGTCACAAGTTCAGTGCTCCGGGTGTTGAATTTAACACTGCATCTTCTGCCAGTGAACTGCCACCTATGCTGCAGGAGGAGTTTCCGGAGGTGCTGAGCTACGCCCGCTTTGTGGGGGCGGAGGTCAGGGAGATTTCCTACGGAAATACCCTGTTTGCTGAGCGTGACATATTCTATGCAGACCAGGATGTGTTCAATATTTTTTCCCATGAGTTCTTAGCGGGTAATCCGGCTACTGCTTTGACAGAAGCACGGTCTGCCGTTATCACCTCCTCCATTAACCAAAAACTCTTCGGAGATCGTTTCGGGCTCAATGAGATTGTTGAGGTGGATGGTCATGATTTTAAAATTACAGGGATCATTGAGGATGCTCCCCGAAACTCCCATTTTGAATACAAGGTGCTTTTATCGGAAGTGCAGAAAAGGCCTCAGGCTTTTATAAACGGAGAGTTTAACTCGGAAGCCCTATGGAACAGTAATGGTTACTGCTATATACTGGTGCCCGAGAACTTTGATAAGGCTGCTTTTCTCCAAAAGTTTGAGTCCTTCAACGAAAAGTATTACATGCCCTTTGGCAAAACAGTGAATGGTGACCATCATTTCCGTATGCAGAGGCTGGCAAACATCCACTATGACAGCGAGCGTATGGATGACGACCTGCCCAAAGGAAACAAAGCGAATTTGATGGTGTTTACAGCCATTGGTCTGGCCATACTACTTCTAGCCTGCATTAATTATGTCAATCTGGCTACCGCCCGTGCCGGTTTACGTGCAAAGGAGATAGGTATCCGAAAAGTATTGGGCTCAAACGCTTCCACTCTTAAATTGTCCATTTTGCTGGAGTCTCAGGTACAGGTTTTTGCCTCTCTGATTTTGGCTGTGGGTTTTGTATGGCTTATTATAGAAAAGACTCCCTTTCAGTCATGGCTGGGTGCCAGTTTTGAGTTTAATCTGTTCAGTCAGCCGGATTTATTGGCCGGACTTCTGTTGCTTGTGCTCTTCACCGGATTAATCTCCGGGGCCTATCCTGCCTTCTATCTCTCCGGAATGAATACTGTCAGTGCGATTAAAGGAAGCTGGAAAGCTTCCCGTGGGGGGAATGGGCTCAGACAGGCACTGGTTCTGTTTCAGTTTGTGATTTCCATTGGTGTGTTATCAGCGACTTTATTGATGCGCGACCAGATAAGCTTTATGCAACAGCGTGATCTGGGCTATGCGAAAGACCAGCTTATTGTACTGAATACCCTGGATAGCACTTCTCAGGCAAGGAGCAAGACGCTGCAAAACAAGCTGGAGCAAAACCCCTATATAGAAGGGGCTACTTCATCTAACTTTGTGCCCGGAGTGGATATCGGCCAGATGGTTTTCAAAGCTGATCTCGATGGAAAAATGGAGAATCGGGAGTTTAAGTTTATTCACTGCGGGGCTGATTACCTGGAAACTCTCCGGATTCCTCTGAAGGAAGGAGAATTTTTCAAGCCTGACGAAACCAGAGGCAACGCTTACTTTGTAGTGAATGAAACGGCTGCCAGAATGATGGGCTGGGAAGAACCTGTAGGCACACGTATGAGTTTTTTCAGTCAGGAGAACCCGGGTAAGATTATAGGCGTGGTAAGAGACTTCAACTTTTATTCTCTTCATAACCCTATAGAACCCCTCGTTTTCGTGTTTAACCCAAACCCCGGAAACAGGATTATCGTACGGTTTGCAGCAAAAGCTGAAGCTGAGGTGTTAAATCATGTCAAGGCAGTCTGGGAAGAAGTTCTACCCAACTACCCCTTAGATTACAGCTTTCTCAATCAGACTTTGAGAGATCAATATGAGGCCGATCAGAATCAGAATCAGCTGATCACGGCTATGACGGTACTATGTATCATCATTTCCCTGATCGGACTTTCAGGTCTGTCTGCTTTTAATGTGAGCCAGCGTAGTAAAGAGATTGGTGTGCGCAAGGTGTTGGGAGCTATGTCGGGGCAGATTGTAACCCTCGTGTTTTCGGGAACTCTGAGGCTGGTTATTTTAGCCGCAGTTATTGCAGCACCGCTTACCTATCTGGTGATCGACAGGTGGAGCAGTAATTTTGCCTATCAGACGGGTTTTAATGTAATTATGCTGGTGCTGGCTATTTTAGTTTCCGTTATGCTGACCTTCCTGATTGTAGGAGGTCATGTATGGAAAACTGCCCGGAGAAACCCTTCAGACACACTCAGGTACGAATAGTTCTCTTTCGAAGAAAGTTCGATACCGGAAGTATAAAAATAATTAGTTCCGTATTGGACAGAAAGGTAATCACCTTAACATTTTTTAATAAAAAAAACCAAAATGCCGGCTTTCAATTAGGGATAATTCAGTAGTTTAACTATTCGATTAGTTACAAACCTATATGAAAAAGCTCAAACTGTTACTACCTGTGCTTCTGGCAGTGCTTGTACTGGCACCTGTCCGAACGCTGGCTTTTCAGAGTCAGGAGTTACCTGTTAACCCTGATGTGAAAATCGGCAAATTAGACAATGGATTTACTTATTACATCCACGCCAATCCAAAACCTGAGAATCGTGTGGAGTTTCGCCTGGCTGTAAATGCCGGGTCAATTTTAGAAGATGAAGACCAACTGGGCCTTGCTCACTTTACTGAGCATATGCTGTTTAACGGAACAGAAAACTTCAAGAAGAATGACCTGATAGATTTCCTTCAGAAAATGGGTCTGGAATTCGGTGGAGACCTCAATGCTTATACGAGCTTTGATGAGACGGTATACATTTTACCGATTCCTCTGGAAGACCCTGAAAATCTGGATAAAGCTTTGCGAGTGCTCAGCGACTGGTCACACAAGGCTACTATGGACGATGAGGAGATCAATAAAGAAAGAGGCGTAGTACTTGAGGAGTGGCGCCTTGGTCGTGGAGCCGGCCAGCGTATGCGCGAAGCCACCTGGCCTATTATATTCAAAGGTTCTTTGTATGCGGAGCGTCTGCCAATCGGTACGGAGAAAAACCTCGAAACCTTTAAACCAAAGTCGATTAAGCGCTTTTATAAAGACTGGTATCGACCAGACCTGATGGCCCTGGTAGCGGTAGGTGATTTTGATGCCCAGGAAATGGAATCTAAGATCAAGGAATATTTCAGTGACTGGAAAATGCCCAAGAAGCCGCGGGAAAGAGTATACACAAAGTTTCCGGATTTTAAAGAAACCCGGGTAGCCATTGCTACTGACCCTGAAGCTACAGGTAATTCTATTAACGTAGGTTTTATGACGCCTGGCATGCAGGAGCCAAAAAGCGATCTGGAATCCTTCAGAAAAGGTCTGGTAAGAGGGCTTTACTCTCAGATGATCAATCAACGACTGGATGAAAAGAGACAAGCTCAGAATCCTCCATACCTTTTCAGTTATAGCCTGTACGGGAGTTCATTACCCCGGAATAAAAATGAGTACACCATTTATGTGAGTGTTAAGGACGGTGAATTTGCCGAGGGGTTGAAAGCGGCTGTAGTAGAAAATGAGCGAGTAAGGCGTTATGGCTTTACTGCCGGAGAACTGGAGAGAGTAAAAGCAGCCTACCTGAATAGCTATGATCGTGCGGCCAAAGAGGCCGATAAACGCGAGTCCTGGAGAATTGTAAACTCTTATGTGGGCCATTTCCTTAGAAAATCTTCTATTATGAGCCCTCAGCAACGTTTGGACCTGGCCACTGAGATGATCCCGACTATCAAAGTAGAAGAGATCAATGAGTTGATCAAAGGCTGGATGGGTGACGAAGGCCAGTACATTATGGTTAATGCCAAAGAAGAGAATAAAGACGACATTCCTTCGGAGGACGCCATGAAGGCAATTTTGAAAGATGTGAGGAATGACGCTTCCATCAAGCCTTACGAGGAAAAAGCCATTGCTTCATCTCTTCTCGCCAATACACCTAAAAAAGGTAAAATCGTATCTGAAGAGACAAATGCTGCAACCGGTATCACGAAGATGACGCTCTCCAATGGAGCCAGTGTCTATGCCAAGTCAACCGATTTTAAAAATGACGAGTTGAGAATGTCAGCGTTTAGCGAGGGTGGACATTCCCTTTATGAGGATGAAGACTTTTATGCTGCCTCTTATTCTACGCAGATAGTAGGTGCAAGTGGGTTGGGTGATATGTCGGCCATTGATATGCGCAAATTCATGACCGGAAAGACTGCGAATGTACGTACTTATATCGGAGCCTATGAAGAAGGGATGTCTGGCTTCTCAAGCCTTAAGGATATGGAGACCTTTTTCCAGTTGGTTTACAAGAATTTTACCGATGTAAGAAGGGATGAGGAAGCTTTTGAAAGCTGGAGAAGCAGAACCAAGAATCAGCTGGCCAACTTCCTGTCTAGTCCTGACTTGAGCTACCAGATAGAGCTACAGAAAATTCTGACGGATAATCACCCAAGGGGCATTGGTTTTCCATCGTCTGAAGATCTGGATAATTTGAAACTGGATCGCTCTCTCGAAATCTACAAAGAGCGTTTTGCGGATGCAGGTGACTTTACTTTCGTGTTTGTGGGCAATATTGATATGGCTACTTTCAAACCCATGGTGGAGACCTACCTGGCAAGTTTACCTGGACTCAACTCTAATGAGCAGGCGAAGGATCTCAAGATCAGACCTCCTAAAGGCCAAATCAACGAGAATATCTATGCAGGTGTTGATAAGAAAAGTAATGTGAGTATCACACTCAGTGGTGATTACAGTTATGATCTGCAGGACAACGCCAACATGAGTGCTGCCGCGAGCATTCTGACCAATAAAATGATTGAAACTCTGAGAGAAGAAATGGGCGGAGTTTATGGCGCAGGGGCGAGAGCTTCTACCTTGAAAGAGCCCTGGGAAAGCTTCCGTTTCAGTATTTCCTTCCCTTGCGACCCAGATAATGTAGATGCTTTGGTAGAAGCGGCCATGGCAGAGCTTGAAAAGGTAAAAGCCGGTGAATTTACCGATGAAGATCTGGAGAAAGTGATTTCTGCACGAGTAAACAACTTTGATGAGCAGATCAAAAACAATGGTTACTGGGAGCGTATGATTGGCAGTTACCTTAAGTCAGACCTCGATCTTGAGGAAATACTGAAAGTTAACGAGCGTAACAAGGCGATTACGAAAGAGAATATCGTGGCGGTTGCGAACAAGTACCTGACAAAAGAAAATATGATCAAGGTGGTTAAGCTTCCTGAAGAGTATAAAAAGGGAGATCTGAACCAGGAGATCAAGAAGAATTAATTACTGACTCAAGTTTAACAGAGGGCTTGCCGAAAGGCGGCCCTTTTTTATTGGACGTTAAAAAAATCAGGAGCAGGGCTCTCCAACTCAGATAAGACTCAGCGGATAATCACTTCGTTTACAATGGGCTTACCAAACTCCTTGGTTAGCATCACCAGAATCTTATCCCGCGACATATTGAGCTCGTGCTTGAGTGGGGCTGAAGAGAGGTGTACGTATAGTTTTTTATTGGATATGTAGATTTTGCTGGTGCGCTTGGCTATGGGGCCTCCCATTACTTTTTCCCAGTGATTGACCAGGTTGGTTTCGTCAAACTTCTCCTCGATTCTGAAAGCTTGCAGCATATCTTTCAATGAGTCACCTATAGTGGCAGGCTCAGATTTTCTACCCGTTTGATTTCTGTAGTACGTCACTGGCTTCTTGCTTTTGGGGTGTAAAAGTACTGATTCACTCCGTTCTGTTTGACAGTATTTATAAGTTAATTAATATTTGTTCAAAAACCGGGGTTATATGTTCCTCAGAAAGCTGTTTAAAATAGGAGACAAAGCCAGGTGGCTCACCCTGGAGTTGCTTGTGGTGTTT
This sequence comes from Roseivirga sp. UBA6061, assembly GCA_002427745.1. Taxonomy (GTDB): domain Bacteria; phylum Bacteroidota; class Bacteroidia; order Cytophagales; family Cyclobacteriaceae; genus Roseivirga. The sequence continues at coordinate 94,757 of DIYF01000082.1, forward strand.
GTGGGTGTATATTTGGCCTTTATATTTCAGAGCTATAACGAAAACACAAAGGTGGACAAGGAGCGGGAAAAGGTTTTTTCCTCGCTCAAATCCGAATTGGAATTCTTCAGGGTACGTATGCCCGGCCGATCGGGTTATACTCTGGGCAGATGGGCTGAATTGAAGAAGATTGAGCGAAAAGGAGAGTATACAGACTTTTCGGACTGGCGTTTTCTGGAACCACAGTATGATTACCAGGTGATTGAATATGCCATTAACCTCGAAGGAGGAGATATTATTGACTTCGAGCTGTTCGATAAGCTCAGAGACCTCTACTCTTCCATAAAAAGACTGGAGCATGCGGAGCGGATGATGATGGAAATGGCACAACGATATGAGCCCGTTCCTGAAAAGTTATCTCGATCGATCCCTGAAGTAGCTCTGAAGCATGCCAATAACTATAAGAACTTTGTGAGGCTGATCCTGTTTATGAGAGACAGAGGGGGAGATCAGCAAGACGTGGCTGACAAAGCGATAAAGTGTCTTGAAATCATTAATGAAAGGATGGACCCTGAGGTAAGACATAATATTGAAACGGGGCTTGTCAAAACCCAGATTCGTTTGTTTGATACACTGGAAGAGGCCGTAGAGAGTGTAAAAAAGTATTTCCCTGATTTTACACGTGAAGAAGTTGAGAAACTCTATCTCCAGAAATCCGAAAAATAATACTGTAGGTATGGTTTCTTAATCAGCCTGAAATTTGATTACTATTATCCCATGTTTTTAAGAAAGTTGTTCAAGGTCGGTAACAAGGTCAGATGGCTTGCCCTGGAGCTCCTGGTAGTTTTTATCGGGGTGTACCTGGCCTTTCTTTTTCAAAGCTATACGGAGCACCGTAAAAACAATAATGAGCGTCAAAAAGTGTTGGTGAGCCTGAAGAAGGAGGTAGAGAAATTCAGGATCAGTGCTCCTTTAAATGCAGGAGGGCAGCGGAACAGGCTTGCTGTATGGAGAGAGGCATATCAAAAGGGAGAAGTTGTGCCTTTTGACAACTGGAGATTTCTGGAGCCTCAGTATAACTTTCAGGTCATTGAGTATGCCATGAATCTACAGGGGACAGAAATCATCGAATTCGAACTCTACGAAGCCTTGTCAGAGCTATACAGGCAAATAAAGCAGCTGGAGCACGCAGAAAGGATTATGACCAACAGATCAGGTCAGTACAACCTCATTCCTGATGATTTGTCAAAGAACTCTGAAACTTATAAAGTGCTGACTACCCGGAATTTCTTTCACTTCAAGAAGTTTATTTCAGCCGCTTCTGACAGGGTGGGGAATCTGGATGAGGTAGCAGAGAGAGCCTCTGAAATTGTTGAGATGATCAATGAACAGCTGAGTATCGATCAGCAGCATAAGATAGCGATTGATCTTCTGAAAGAGTTTTTTCCCAGTGTAGAAGGGGACACTGTCTTCCTGAGAGAGCTTTTTATCGAAAGCTTCGCGGAGATGCCTGTAGAACTGATTGATGCGGAAATGCGCGAACTGGCGAGGGGTTACGACTATGACTAGAGGTTAGTCCTCTCTGTAAACGAAAAGGTCAGCCGCTATTTTGTCAGCCAGTAACTTGCCATTATTGGTGAGTGTGACAAAGTCATCTTCCACATCAATCATTCCCTGATTGAAAAGATTTCTCAGATAAACCTCGTGATGTTGCAGCAGGTCGAGGTCATATTTGGATTTTACCAGTTCCAGATCACAACCCCACTTGGTTCTCAAGCTGGTGAGAATGTACTCATTGAGTTGATCTTCTCTGGTCATAGGCATCAGCTCAAAAGGGATCACTCCTTCTTTTATTGACCTGAGGTATTTGGCATTGTTACGGGCGTTGGCCTGCTTATGGGTACCGTTAAAGGAATGTGCTGCAGGACCCACGCCCAGGTATTTCTCCTGCTTCCAGTAATTACTGTTGTGAAGAGATTCATAGCCCGGTTGAGCGAAATTCGATATTTCGTACTGGTCATAACCATGCCGGTTCATTACCTGTAGCAGAATCTCAAATTGTTCTGCCGCATAGTCTTCATCTACATCAGGCATTTTTTCCTGTTCCACCCATTTGCCGAAGGCTGTTTTAGGCTCTATTGTAAGGCAGTAAGAAGATATATGTTCAGGGTGTAATCTGATGATCCTTTTCAGGTCGGCCAGCCACAGCTCATGAGAATCATGGGGCAGAGCATAGATCAGGTCCAGGCTTATATTTTCAAAACCGGCTTGTCGAGCCATATAAAATGTGTCTTGTGCTTCCTCTGAAGT